>NZ_JBCEBQ010000018.1:0-36075 GCF_049472505.1 Rhizobium sp. HT1-10
ATATCCCGTCATGTGGCCGATGACGCGCATGCCGTCCTCATCATGGACCAGGCGGGATGGCACATGTCCAACAACCTTGTCGTGCCTGCCAACATCTCGATTTTGCCATTGCCGCCGAAGTCGCCCGAGCTTAACCCGGTTGAGAACCTCTGGCTCTTCATGCGCGAGAACTGGCTGTCGAACCGTATCTTTAAATCATACGACGACATTGTCGCTCACTGCTGCGATGCTTGGCGAAAGCTCGAAAGCCAGCCGTGGCGCATAATGTCAATTGGGCGCAGAGAATGGGCAAATAGGTTCTAGTCAGTGAGGATGCGTATTACGCCTGATGAGAGGATTTGAACCATAGAAGTGATGGAACGCCTCGCAACACTGTCGCTTTCGAAGGCGTCTTGTCTTATGGCCTTCAGGCCGTTGGGTCCATTTGTAGCCGTCTAGTTGTTTGCCGTGCCCATCGGATCGAACCCGGCGGCACGGATCTACCTTGTCCTATCGCTGGCCCAAGATCAGGGACCGAGATTAATATTCACGCCAATCGGCTTCCACCCGCCGTCTGCCGGGATAAATTTCAAATCGTACTTTATTTTACTCGGGTTTGTATCGAAATAGCCGTTCAAATCCAAAACTCCATCAGAGTCAATTTTCGCGGCTTCCGTTGGGATCGGCTTCATCGCAAGGGCAACGCCCATATAAGCGTCCTGAACCGCAAGTGGCTTGAATGTGGCTTTCAGCTGGTCAGAACTGTAAGCGTCTTGGAATGGCTTGGCCAACTGCGCACGAAATACACTATAGTCATCCGTGATTATTGCGTCGCTGAGAGCTGATATCATGCTCTTTATCATGACCTCTTGTGCGAAATCGTTCGGCACCGTTTGCGTATTATCACTCGGCGTCGTTTGAGCTGATGCCCCACCAGCAAGAAGTAGGGAACATAAGGCCACCGAAAAGGCAAAACACGATGCGCCGGCGCGGGATTGAGTTACCATTTCATTGAACCTTTTTTGGGAATATGAGCCCGTTAATTAAACGCTAAGTCGCCGGCTAGCTCGGAGACGCATTTCGGCGAAGCAGAAAGCCGTCAAGTGCTTTCTTTGCGTAGTCGCTGGTGGCAGAGAAGCTGAGGGCCCTGGCTGAGAACGGAACATCATTCTATTGATCCTTTAAGCGACAGCCCTAGTATTTGGTACCTTGGTTTATTCAATTGACGAAGGACGACTTCGCGTGCGTCATGGTTGCATCTATACTGCATAGGCCTCAGACAGGTTTTTTTGTCGACTGGCAATGCCGCTCAAATGTTGATGCCCCCAAAAATGGGCCCAAAATGTGCGCCGATGATAAGTGATACGCTCCCTATATATTAGCCAGTACTCCACGAGCGCGGCATTTGGGAATTGGTGCGCTCTCCCTGAGGCGTGGGCCATCCTGAAGATGCCCGCGCCGTCCCACAGGTGCCGGTATCATCAGGAATGACAAAAGCGAAGATCAGAACAAACGTATCCATCCGGTGAGGGCCGCGTGGTGTATGATTTAGGCTCGTCTGCAATAATGCGCTCGATCCTTTCCGGATGACATTGCTCGTCCGCAAGGAACTGGCGGACCCCGCCCTCCCAGGTGCGAATGTCGGCGATGAATTCTGTCAACGCCGGAGCAAATTAAGGCCAGGCGGCGGAGTAAAACCAGGCCACTTGTGGCGCACGCATGAGACCTCCGGGAGGGCGTAGCCCGAGCGGGGGTCTCATGCGTGCGTGGTSRWKTTYMAAGGAGGGTTTAGCCGGCCTTTCTGGCGCGGCTTTGGGCGAGACGATAGCTGTCGCCGTTCATCTCGAGGATGTTGACGTGGTGGGTGATGCGATCGAGCAGTGCGCCCGTCAAACGCTCGGAACCCAAGGTTTCCGTCCATTCGTCAAACGGTAGATTGCTGGTGATCAGGGTGGCTCCACGTTCGTATCGTTGCGAGATTAGCTCGAACAGCAACTCCGCGCCGGTCTTCGACAGCGGCACGAAGCCCAGCTCATCGATGATGAGAAGCTGGTATGCAGCCATTTGCTTCTGGAAGCGGAGCAGACGCCGTTCGTCACGTGCCTCCATCATCTCGCTGACCAGGGCGGCGGCCGTGGTGAAGCCGACGGACATGCCYTTCTGGCATGCGGCCAAGCCGAGACCGAGTGCGACATGCGTCTTGCCCGTGCCACTTGGCCCGAGAGCGATGACGTTCTCGCGTCGCTCGATCCACTCACATCGGGCCAGTTCCAGCACCTGCATCTTGTTGAGCTTGGGGATGGCGGCGAAGTCGAAGCTGTCCAAGCTTTTGACGACSGGGAATTTGGCCGCCTTGATGCGGCGCTCGACCTTGCRGCGATCSCGTTCGATCATCTCCCTTTCGGARAGCCGGAACAGGTATCCGACATGATCGACACCCTCTGTGGCGCATAGCCGSGCCAGCTTCTGGTACTCGCGTTGGAAGGTCGGCAGCTTAAGCGTCKTGAGATAGTGGGCAAGCAGGATCTCTGGTGCTTCGGTACTCATGCYGCTTCTCCCGCATCCGATGACAGGAGGCGCATRTACGCCTTCGCCGATGTCKTCTCGACCGTCGCCTTCGGCAGGTAGGGATAGATAGACAGGTCCAGTCGAGGCGGCCGRCGCTCCACCCGGCATAGGATCAGGTGCTTGACGGCGTCGARGCCGATAGCTCCGAGCTGCAGGGCCTGCTTCACCGCCGCATGCAGGTCCGCAAGGTCGAAACTCTCCAGAAGACGGAGAACCTGCACGTACTCACGTCGGCCATGCTTTGCCATGCGGCCTTCCATCAGCCGGCGCAGCGTGGCGAATTCCTCTGGCAAGTCCCACCCCTGGAGAGGCGCTGCCTGATCCAGCGAATTGATCTTYTGCTCGATCAGCGGCAGRTAATGCACAGGATCGAAGATGACGTCTTCCCGTTCCCAGCTCCGGGGATGGCRGGCGATGATCTCGCCACGGCAGCCAATCACCACTTCGTCGACATAACCCCGGACCCAGACATCCTGATGGCCGTAGGCGACCGGCACGGAATAATCGTTGGTCTTGTAGCGAACGAGCGACTGGGCCGTTACCTTGACGCCGGCCTGGTCGCACGCATCGAAAGGCGACGCTGGTAACATGCGCATGGCAGCAAGATCCCGTTGTAGCCGCTCCCCGATCGTCTCGCTCTCGCCGCGTAGCCTGTCGCCCTGGCGCTTGCGGCATTGCTCTTCCAGCCAGACGTTGAACGCCTCCCATGTTGGAAACTGTGGGATCGGGACCATAAAGTTGCGCCTGCTATAGCCGACGAGACCCTCGACATTCCCTTTATCGTTGCCCTTTCCCGGACGACCATAACGATCCCGGATCAGGTAATGGGACAAGAAGCCGCTGAACAGCGCCGCGCGCTTGCGTGTTCCATCAGGCAGGATCTTTGCCACGAGGCAGCGATCGTTGTCGTAGACGATCGACTGCGGTACGGCCCCGAAGAACGCAAACGCATGGATGTGGCCATCGACCCAGGCCTCCGATACTGCCGCGGGATAAGCCCGGACATAGCAGCCGTCGCTATGCGGCAGATCCAGCACAAAGAAGTGGGCTTTCCGCTCCACGCCGCCGATCACCACCATCGCCTCGCCGAAGTCGGCCTGCCCATGGCCCGGCGGGTGAGCCAGCGGCGCGAACACTTCCTGGCGACGCTGATCCCGCTCGCGCATGTAGTCCTTGATGATCGTGTAGCCGCCGGTGAAGCCGCGCTCGTCACGTAAACGGTCGAACACCCGCTTGGCCGTATGGCGCTGCTTGCGCGGCACCTTCAGGTCTTCCTCCAGCCAATGCTCGATGGTCGAGACAAACGCATCCAGCTTCGGCCGCCGGATCGGCAACTGACGCTGATACCCAGGCGGTGTCGAATACGACACCATCTTGGAAACGCTGTCGCGGGATATGTTGAAGTGCTTTGCAGCCTGACGCCGGCTCATCCCTTCCGAAACAGCCAGGCGAACTTTGAGATACAATTCCACGGTGTAGATCCCCTTGTCCCTCCTGCGTTCAATGCAGAAGGAAGATAGGTGGCCGGATTTTACTCCGCCCCTACGACGTGATTATCACGCCGCTACCGTGGCCGACTTTTGCACCGCCGCTCTCACCAATTCGTCCATGCCGTCGTCTTCTGTGTACACGGAGATGATGCTGCCGTAGCTCAGATTATCGTTGGAGACGATTGCCTGAAGAAGCTCATGGAGGAGAGACGGCTCCGTATATGGCCTTCCAGGAGGATGATGGTGCCATTCACTATGAAGCCGATTCCGTTCAAGATGGTTGCTTGGATTGGTCTGCCGGCTTGAGCCATAGACCTTATCCAAGGCGAGGACCGTGCCCGAAGGCACGTTGCGATGGGGCAAGAAGCTCTTACACGTTGAAGGTCTTGAGAATGGATGCCACGCGCTGACATTTGCCGATGGTACGCGTGTCGAAAGCGGACTGTTGGTAGGTGCGGATGGAGCATGGTCCAGGGGTTCGGCCCATGCTTTCAGACTTAGAAGCAAATTATGTCGGCACGGTATATGTGAAGACCTATCTTCAGGATGTTGAAAAGCAGCACGCGAAATTGGCGAACTTGGTTGGACCCGGTGCGATGTATGCGCTTACTCCCGGCAGGGGCATCGTCGCGCATCGTGAAGCGGGCGATATCATTCACACCTATGTCGAGATGAGCCGCTCGCCGGAGTGGGTAGCAAGCATCGATTTCAGCGACAGGGAAAGCGCGGCAGCCCGCATTGCGGCTGAGTTCGAGGGGTGGACGCCTGAGCTTACGGCTTTGATCACCCACGGCGACGCGCCGCTGGTGCCCCGCGTGCTTTACGCATTGCCCGGCGGACATCGATGGGCTCGTGTCACCGGTGTCACGCTGATCGGCGCCGCCGCGCATCTGGCGCCCCCGGACGGCGAAGGCGCGAATTGGGCGATGTTCGATGGAGCCGAGCTTGGCAAGGCGATCGTAGCGCAGCCTGACAATATAAAGGCCGCACTCGCTGCCTATGAAGCAGAAATGTTCCCGCGAAGCGCAGCCGCGGCCAAGGAAGCCCGCGAAACCCTGGAGCTGTGCCTCGGTGAACGGGCACCGTTCGGGCTGATACGGCTTTTCACGGGCGCACGTGGAAAGGAGGGTTGATCGGCACCTGGATGACTGCAGCTGAGCCGGTTTGGTTTAGAGTAGTGAACTGCACGAACGGGATTGTGTCGCCCTGGCGCGATGCATAGTCCTGTACACTCTCAAATTCCCCGAGAACCCCCATCGCTTTCGCGATCAGTCGCATGTCTTCTTCCTCAAGCCTGCGCTTCGGCCCACGCACTGCCACGCCCCAGTGGGCGCCTTGATGGCGGTCAGTCAAAGCCTGTCCAGAAGCGGCTTGACCGGCTCGGGCGCGGCGTCCTTCAGATAGTCTACATCGACCCTTTATGGATTGAAGTTCATCGCCTGCTCGGCGCGATAAGGTGCGTAACCTTCCACACTGCACACTGCCCATAGCTTCGTCAGGGGCGTGCTGACCACATCCACCCTGCAAAGATCGTTGCCATGGCCACCATCGGCCAGTTCACGATTCCGATCGCCTCACAGCCCCCTTGTCCCAGGCTATCGTGCTGATCAGGCGCCCTTAAAGCTGCCAATTGGCTTCCAGGCAAGTCTGTAGTCCCGATTGGTGACGACGGGGCAAGCGCATGATGCGCCCTGATAACCGTCTCGGTTTTGGAATGTGAAAACGGCAACCGCTCAGAACTGCCAATCGACGAGCTGCTCGCCGCCAGAGACCTCAAGAACAGTGCCTGTAACGTAAGGGTTGGTCATCAGGAACACCGCAGCGTGCCCCACGTCGGCCGGTTGACCGATCCGGCGCGCTGGGAAATTGGCGCGCACCTTTTCGCGAACGTCCGCGGCGCCTGTCGGTGAAAGGAAGTTCCAAAGGTCGGTGTCGATGAACCCGGGCCGAATGGCGTTTACCCTGATAGGGCCAAGTTCGAGCGCCAGCGAGCGCGCCAGTGCCTCTACTGCGGCAAAAGTCGATGTGACGCTCGTCATGCCGATCTTCGAACGAGCCGCGATCCCTCCGGTCATAAAGGTAATCGACCCATTGGAGGAAAGTTTTGGTGCTGCGTAGCGTGCGCACGCCCAGGAACCGAGAAACTTACTTGTGCCGTAGCTACGCACACCCGCCATGTCTTCGTCCATGAAAGCACCCCAACTGCCATCGGTCGGACCTGCGGCGACGAGCAAATGATCGAGACTATCCATGGCTTGGAAGGTGGACCGAACGGCTTCTTCATCGCTAATGTCCAGTTCGATCTGCTGAAAGGGCGCCAGCTCTGGATGGTCCGCAACCGAGGCCGAACGCCGGCTGGCGACCGTTACGCTCGCTCCCGCCGCGTGGGCGGCTTGAGCGATGCCGAGCCCTATCCCTGTTTTGCCGCCGACGACGACCACACGTTTTCCGGTGAGATCATAGGACGGTGAGTGCGAACGCTTCAGCTCGTTCTGTGCTGTTGTCATGATAAACTTCCTTGAATGGTTCTCGTCTCAATGAGCTATGCGATCTGCCTAAGTACCCCGCCGTCAACGCGCATTGCTGACCCTGTCGTGCCAGACGCTTGGTCCGAGCAAAGATAGACGACCATGTTGGCCACCTCTTCCGTACTGGTGAACCGATTGATGAGCGTCGTCGGGCGCATTGTCTTCAGGAATTGCTGTTCTGCCTCTTCCTGGGTGATGCCCTGTTCCCGAGCGGTCCCCGCCATCCAGTTCGACATGATTTCAGAGTTCGTCGGACCAGGAAGGACCGAGTTGACCGTTACGCCCGACCCCGCAACCGTCTCGGCCAAACCTCGCGAGATCGCTAACTGCGCTGTCTTGGTCATGCCGTAGTCGATCATATCCTTTGGGATTGCGAGTGCGGATTCGCTGCTGATGAACACAACGCGCCCCCAGCCGCGCGCGGTCATCCTCGGCAGGTAATGGCGCGATGCACGAACGCCACTCATGACGTTGAGCTGAAACATGCGCAACCAGTCTTCATCTGTAAGATCTGAGAAGGGTTTGGGATTGGCTGTGCCTGCGTTGTTGATAAGAATGTCGGCATCGGGCGCCTGGGCTGCAAGAGCCGCGCTGCCTTCCTTTGAGGCCAGATCCGCAGCGACACCGGTGATCTCGATGTCTGGGAAGAGCGCCTTGACGTCAGCCACCGCTGCGGAGACCCGGCTCTCGGTGCGGCCGTTGATAACGACTGACGCCCTGGCCCGCGCTAACCCCTCTGCGATCGCCCGACCAATGCCGGCGGTGGATCCGGTGACGACTGCTTTGCGGCCTTCAAGTGAAATGTTCATGATCGTGTTCTCGATGAGTTGTGACGATCACCGTTTGTAGCGCATGTCGAGAATCACGATAATATGGACGAATGGAATGTAATTGATGCTCTGATGGAATAAATAGAGGCGAGCTTCCCCACCCGACGCTTGTTGCCGGAGGTCCGAGGCGTTGAAAATGACGCTAGATCCGCCCTTCAAGCGACGCTGCGAGGAAGTCGGTCACGTGTCGAACCCGCGCAGAAACCAGCCGACGCTTCGGCCAGACGAAGCTGATGTCCCTTGTGCCCTGGACATAATCGCGCAGAATCGTCACCACGTCAGGATGCGAGAGCTCTTCGACGAGGGATGCCTTGGTGAACATGCCGATCCCGACGCCCGCAAGCACACCCGCACGGATCGTCTCGATGCTGTTGGAAGTAAGATTGCCGCGCACTGCGACGCTGAAGTGTCCTTCCGGGCCAAAGAATGGCCAATTCGCCGACTCCTTGAAACCGCCGTAGACGAGGCAGTTGTGGTCTGCAAGTTGAGCAGGCGTTGTGGGCGTACCATGCTTTTCGAAATATGGGCGTGATCCGACGCATACGAGAGGGGTTTTTGCCACCCGTCTGACGACGGCATCGGGCTCTTCGACAGCTCCTACTCTTATCACCAGATCGACCCGATCCTCGACCATGTCCCGCATGAGATCCGATAGGACCAGATCCACTTCGAGCTTGGGAAATCGGAACAGCAGATCTGGAATGATTGGCAGGATATGAAGTCGACCGAGGGTGGTGGGGACAGCAATGCGTATCGACCCCGACATGTCGACCGCGCTGCCTATGACCTCACGATTGGCGTCATCGATCTCCTCGAGCAAGGGCTTCATCCTGTCGAAATATCTTTGTCCCTGATCCGTCAAGGTGACGTTTCGGGTGCTGCGATTGAAGAGTGCGACGCCCAGACGGTTTTCGAGCGCACCGATCGCTTTGCTGACTGCCGGCTGTGACGTGCCGGTTCTGCGAGCGGCTGCCGTAAAGCCGCCCGTCTCGACCACCGCGAGGAACGCCTCGAGCTCGGAAAGCCGGTCCATCTTATTCCTTTACGGTATGGAAGGCTGGTAGATTTCCAACCATTTCTGCACATACATTTACACACATGCACAATCCCTCCCAGCGCCATTCGAAGACGATGCTTGCTTCGGCAGCTCCGTTACGAGTGCATCTATGGCCGCCCGTACCCGGGTTGGGAGGTGGGCGCCATCCGGCCACAAAGCCCAGACCTCGGACACATGCGGAGGCATATGCCGCATCACAGGCACGAGCTCTCCGGTCTCGACACGTTTGCTCACGAGCCAGAACGGCAGCCACGCCAGTCCGAAACCATCTGCCGCGGCGTCGGCTATGGCGTCGATGTCATCAAACCGGAGACGGGAGACAGGATTGAATTCAGAGGGGATACCTTCCTCCTCAAGCATCCAGGACTGTACCCGACCCGCGCGGGAATACGTCACCGTGTCATGGGCGTCGAGATCTGAGATGGTTTCCGGAACACCGTGCCTTTCGAGGTAGGCAGGCGCGGCGTAGAGCATCATCTCCTCATGGCCGACCCGACGGATGCGCGTGCCTGTGGCATTGCCCTGCGAACCGTTTCGTATCGCTAGGTCGAAGCCGTCCTCCAGGAGATCGACCTTACGATCGTTGAAACTGAGTTCGAGCTCAAGGTCGGGGTTTTCTCTGGCAAGCCCGGTGAGGATGGGAGCTACACACATTCGACCGAAGAGAACAGGCATGGACACCCGAAGCTTGCCCCGCGGCGCGCTCGATCCCAATCCAGCGCGGCCTCGACGGCGCGAAGTTCGGCCATCGCCCGCTGGCAGTGCTCGTAAAACAGCTGTCCGTCCGCCGTGACGTTCTGATGGCGGGTGGTTCAACGTGGAAGCGTTTAACGAGCAGGGCGAGAGCCTCGGCATCGTTTTCGAAACGGCATCACCGTTCGATACGCCGCGTCGAATGGAAGAGCTGATCGCCTGGCTGGATGAGCAAGGGCGAGAAAAGCGGCTCCATCCACTTTTGGTCGTAGCGATCTTCGTTGTCGTTTTCCTCGAAATCCATCCATTCCAGGATGGCAATGGCCGCCTATCGCGTATTCTGACCACTTTGTTGCTCCTGCGGGCCGGCTACGCTTACGTCCCCTACAGCTCGCTCGAAAGCATCATCGAGCAAAGCAAGGAGAGCTATTACGATAGGACACGGCATATCGGACGTAGAAAAACACCGCGTATAGAACTACGTCTTTGGGGTAATGGCTGCCTTTGAAATCGACCATGATTTGAAACTCAACATGCCTGCTCATCTTCAACCCAGATCTATAGCAAGATCAACCTGCCGGCAAACCACGGAAAGTTTGCGACAACCCTCGTGAGTGCTATGATCCAGATCATTTTGTGGCCGTCGTGCGCTGCAGTCCCTCTACCGGCTGCGCCGCCTTGCTCGCGAACAGTCGCTTCAGCAGGCAGACGAAGTCGTCCACGAATGTGTAGATGGTCGGGATGATGAGCAAGCTGAGGAAGGTCGATGTAATCAGGCCTCCGAGGACCACGATCGCCATCGGCTGGCGAAAGCTCGAATCGCCGCCGCTCAGGCTCAAGGCGGCCGGCATCATGCCTGCTCCCATCGCAATGGTTGTCATGATGATTGGCCGGGCTCGCTTATGGCAGGCGTCGACCAGAGCCTCGAAGCGAGCCATGCCGTTTCGGCGGGACATGATCGCGTACTCGACGAGAAGAATGGAGTTCTTGGATACCACGCCCATCAACAGGATCAGCCCGATAATGGCCGGCATGGAGAAGCTCGTCCCCGTGATGAGGAGCGGTGCCAGTGCTCCGCCGAGTGCGAGCGGAAGCGCCATCAGGATGGTGACGGGCTGGAAGAAATCATGAAAGAGCAGAACAAGGACCGCATAGATGCAAAAGATGCCGATCCCCATGGAGGTCCCGAAGCTGGTAAAAAGCTCGGAACTGCGCTGCAGCTCCCCCTGCTCAACCTGGTGAACACCCTGCGGAAGCTGGCGAAGTGAGGAAAGCGCCTGAGCCTCCTTGTTCATGTCCCCCAGAATGCGCCCGTTCAACTCGATGGACAGCGTGATGTTTCGGGCTCGATCGATGCGATCGAGCTCGGATGGACTTCCGCCGATCGAAATCGCTGCGATGCTTCCGAGCGCGACATTGCCGTTCGCACCGGCGACCTGCAGCTGCGATATCGCATCGATATCCTCGCGGGAATTGGCATTGAAACGCACCCGGATTGGAATCTGTCGCTGCGGCAGATTGAGTTTGGCCAGCGCGCTGGAGTAGTCGCCATTGGTGGACACCCGGACCGCCCCGGCGATCGTTTCGGATGTGATCCCGAGCGCCGCAGCCTTTGCGAAATCGGGCCTTATCTGGATTTCGGGGGCTTGCAGCGACGCACTCGATGTGACCGCCCCGATGCCTTTGAGCGTCCGGAGTTGTTCCTCGAGCGCGCTCCCCGCCTGCTCGAGGCTGTTGGGATCATCACTGGCGAGCGTCAACTCGAGCTTGGTGCCGTTGCCTCCGGTCCCGACCTCGACGCGCACGCCGGCGATCGAGGAGAGCGCGTTACGGATGTCGCTCTCGATCGCGGCCTGCTTTCTGCTGCGCTTCTTGATGTCGGTCAGGTTCACGACGAGGGTCGCCTTCGTCACGTCAGCCGTTGTCGTGGAATCTATCCCGCTGCTTGAGGAACTGCCGACAACGCTGAAGACCTGCGTGACGTCGGTGAGTTTGGAGACGATGTCGCTGGCGCGTTTCGACACGGCATCCGTCTGGTCCAGTGTGCTACCGGGCTGAAGTGTCAGGGTCACCTGCGTCTGGGCATTATCCGAGGCGGGAAAGAAGCCGGTTTGCAGGAACGGGATGGTCGACAAGGACAGGACAAGGAAGATGCTGGTCACAAGCAGCGTCATCTTGCGATGGGTGAAGCAGGTTTTGACCAGCGCGATATAGGTCCGCATGATCCGGCCGTCTGGCGCTTCAGCGTGACCCGGCTTTAACAGGTAAGCGGCCATCATCGGCGTCAGGAAGCGCGCCACCAGAAGGGAAGATAGCACTGCGACGGAGGCGACAATCCCGAATTGCCGGAAAATTAGACCGGGAATGCCGCTCATGAATGCCGTTGGCAGAAAAACCGCAACAAGGGTGAATGTGGTCGCGATGACCGCCAAACCGATTTCGTCGGCAGCTTCGATCGCCGCGTTCATCGGCGTCTTGCCCGCCCGTAGGTGACGGGAGATGTTTTCCACCTCGACGATCGCGTCATCGACCAGAATGCCGACCACCAGCGACAATGCGAGGAGCGTAATCGTATTGAGGCTGTAGTCAAAGAAATGCATCACCAGGAAGGTGGGGATGATCGAAAGCGGTAGGGCGATTGCGGACAGGCATGTTGCGCGGAAATCCCGCAGGAACAGCCACACGACGATGACGGCAAGAATAGCGCCTTCGTAAAGCATCTCCATCGAGCCGTCATAGTTTTCGATGACGGGATTGACGGTCGTATACGCATCGACAATCTCCACTTCGGGATGTTGCGAGGCGAACGCCTTCATCTCCTTTTGCACATCTTCGGCAACCGTCGTGTCCGAAAAGCCATTCGATCGCTTGATCTGAACGGCAATCACCGGGTCGCCATTGAGATAGGCAAGGGACGAGCGCTCCGCGAAGCTGTCCGTCACTTTTCCGAGCTCGTCGAGCCGGACGCTCTGGCCGGTCGAGAGCGGGATCGGCAACGTCGCTATATCCTCGACGGACGGAACGGCACCGAGCGTGCGAATGGTCTGACGCGACGAGCCGATGTCGCCTCGACCGCCGGACTTGTCCGATTGGACCGATTTGACGCGGGCAGACACATCCGATGCGGTTACCCCGAGCGATGTCATGGTGTTCGCATCGAGATCGATATGAACCTCACGATCCACCCCGCCCAGCCGATCGACCTCCCCTACCCCGCCGACTGACAGCAGCGCCTTCGTCATGTCGTTGTCGACGAACCAGGAGAGCTCGGTCTCGTTCAGTTGCTTCGAGCGCACGGCATAGGCGACGAGGACGGATGATTGCACCGTAACCTTCGAAACCGTTGGCGAATCCATTTCCGATGGAAGATCGCTCTTGGCGCTGTCGACCGCGTTGCGCACTTCGTTCAGTGCGCTTTCGCTGTTTTTCTCCAGCTCGAACGACACGCTGATGGAGACGGACCCGTCGGTGATCGTCGTCGTTATGTGATCGAGAAGACTGAGGGTCGCGAGCTTGTCTTCGATCTTGCGCGCTACCTCCGTCTCAAGCTGGGTCGGCGCTGCGCCTTCCAGCGATGCGGCGATCTTGATGGTGGGAAGATCCATGTCCGGAAAGTTCTGGACCTGCAGCTTGGAGAACGCCAGCAGCCCACAGACGGTCAGCAAGGCGAAAAGCAGGACTGGCGGGACAGGGTTGCGGATTGACCATGCAGAAATATTCATTGTGCCGCCCCGTCAACTTTCACGAGCGCGCCCTCAGACAGGAAAGCACCGCCTGACTGAACGATCGCCTCATCACCCTTCAAGCCAGACGATATTTCGACCCGGCTGTCCCTGCGACGCCCGACATCGACGCGTGTCCGGTGGACCTTGTGAGCCTGATCGATGGTGAAAACGTAGTTGATGCCGTCTTTGAAGACCAAGCTCGACTCCGGCACAGTCAAAGCGTCCTTGTTGCCGATATCGATCGTGCCCGACACATACAGGCCAGAGTGAGGCTGCGGCTCCTTGGGCAGGGCCACATATACGATCGAGCGGCCGGTATCGGTACTGACGGTCGGCGCGATCAGCCTGACGGTACCCTTGAAAGTTACGCCGTCGGGTCCTCTGATTTCAGAGTTTTGCCCCTCTTTGATCTTCAGCAGATAGCGGGTTGGAATCTCAGCCTGCCACTCGATGCGTTGTTGACGCGTTAGTCGAAACAACTCCGTTCCGGTGGAAACCACTGCGCCCAGGGACGCGGATCGCGACGTGATGATGCCGTCGTCGACGGCGGTAATCGTGGTTTGCGCAAGTTTGATGCGCTGGCTCTCAAGCGTGGCCTGCTCGGAATCGAGGTCCGCCTGCGCACCTTGCTCGGTCGTGATATATTCAACTTGTTTCTGATCGGAAAGCGCTCCCGAACCGCTCATTTGGCGGGCCCGGTCCGCGTCTGCCTTGGCCTTCGTCAGGGCTGCCTGCTTGGATACGACAGCGGCTTCCTCCTTATGCAGATCCGCAATGACGGTCTCCTGATTGAGCCGAACGAGAATGTCGCCCTTTTTCACAATGCTGCCGACATCCGCCAGGACATCGGTCACTCGCAGCCCACTCGTTTCGGATTCGATGACGGCTTCATGCCACGGCTTGAGCCATCCGCTCGCCAGCACGGTTTCGGGCCAGTCCTTGGTTTCTGGCTTGACCGCGACCACCGTCAATGCAGCAGCTCCCTCGGTCTTTGCCGGCTCTTCCGCCGAGACCTGTGCCACCCCTACCCAACAGGTGACGATGGCAGCCACCAGCGCCCGAGGAACGAGACGATGGGGACGATGTCGGGAATTGGCGTTTTCAGTCGGTACGATTTGGCGCGAAATTGTCATTGGGCGATTGACTTTACTGGTAGGTGCGGCGCTTCGACGAGGTCGCGCGCGGCAGGCTGTGAAATATCGATCGGGCCGGTCCAGCCGCCCCCAAGGGCTTTGTTCAGCGACACATAGTGAGTGGCGATATCGGTCCTGGTCTCGATGAGGTTCTGTTGAGCGGAGTACAGCGAGCGCTCGGCGTCCAGCACATCGAACAGATCGCCCTCACCGGATGTCTTGAGCTTCTTTGAGAGATTGGCGGCCGTGCGATAGCCTTCGACGGCCTTGCCGAGATCCACAGAACGGGCACGCGATCGATTGAGGGAAACGATGGCGTTTTGAACGTCCTCGAGGGCGGACAGGACGGCCGACTGGTAAGCGAACACATATTGGTCACGCTGCGCCTTGGCGACATCGACCGCTGCCTTCAACTGGCCACCCTTGAAGATCGGGACGGTCAGAGACGGCCCGAACGACCAGCCGATCGTGGATTTCTTACCGAGCTCCGAAACGCTCGAGGCAGACGAATTGATGGATCCGGTCAGGCTCACCGAAGGATACCGGTTGGCCTCGGCCTCGCCGATCTTTGCCGTCGCCTGGGCCAGTTGCCGTTCAGCCTGGCGGACGTCGGGCCGTGTGTTCAAGATGTCAGCGGGTATTCCGACCGAAAGCTTTGAAGGAGGCGTTGGCAGTCTCGATTTCTTGCCGAGAAGGCCATCGAGCAGCAGCGGGGACTTGCCGAGCAGCACACCCAACCTGTTGACGGACTTGGCATAGGATATTTCATAGGTCGGGATATCGGCATGCGTGGAGGCAGCCTGCGCCTCGGCCTTGGAGACATCGACCATCGATGAACCGCCCGCCCCATATTCCGTCCGTGTGAGCGATGCGGTCTGGCTCTGGGATTTGGAGGAATCGCGAGCCAGTTCGGTCAGCTGCTGATATTCACGTGCCTGAATGTAATAGGTGGCAACGTCGCCGATCAGGGTCACGAGCGTATCGCGCAATTCCTCGTCGGCCGCATCGACCCCATACTTCGCCGCTTCCGCCGCGCGCTTGTTGCCTCCGAACAAATCGAGTTCCCAGCTTGCGTCAAAGCCCGGCTGGTAATTGTTGTAGATCGTCGCCGGTGCACCGTCGGCAGCGGCGGCGCGATTGCGTGTCGCCGACGCCGTGGATTCGACCGTTGGAAGCAACGTGCCGACCTGCTCACGATAGCTTGCACGCGCCTCGCGCACCTTGGCCTTTGCCGTGGCAACATCCAGGTTCGCGGCGACTGCCTGCGCTATGAGACCGTCCAGAATTGGGTCCTTCAGTTGCTTCCACCACTCAGCCAACTGGGGCGGCTTGTCGGCATGGGCAGCCGCCTTCCCGCTCCAGCTCCCGGCCATAAGGAAGCTCGGCTTCTGGTAGTCTGGACCGACGACGCAGCCACTGAGCCCAGTGGCGATCAGAAACAGGGCGCACAAACGACGGGGCGCTCTGTCCAGGCCTGCGCCGACACGATGATTCAGGGCAAAATCGAAAGGGCGGTTTCCCGGCAGTTCGCCGTCGTCCCTCGGACGCGCATTTTCCCGGACGCTCGGCCACAGAAATGGGGCTTGGGCTTTGGTCATCTTGATCAAACTTGCTCCGAGGCAATTGCCGACGGAGCTTCTGATAGCGACTGCGGTGTTAAGCGCCGTTAAGGAAGTGTAAAGTTGTGTAAAACTTCTCCCGGTTCGCCGTCTTCGGTATATCGTTCACGCCTGACAACATGGAAACCGAGATGCCGAAAGTTCTTCTCATCGACGACGACATCGAGCTGACGACGCTTCTCAGCGAATATCTCGTGGAAGAGGGATTTGAGGTCGACACGTCGACGGACGCGCGGGTCGGCATCGCCGGTGCTGCCGATCAATCGGTTGACATCATCGTTCTCGACGTGATGATGCCGAGAATGAACGGCATCGATGCCTTGCAACGCATCCGCCGCCTGGGCGACGTTCCGGTCCTGATGCTGACGGCGAAGGGAGATGACATCGACCGTATTTCCGGCCTCAACCTCGGCGCCGATGATTATGTCGCCAAGCCCTGCTCTCCGGGTGAGCTT
Source organism: Rhizobium sp. HT1-10 (assembly GCF_049472505.1). Taxonomy (NCBI): domain Bacteria; kingdom Pseudomonadati; phylum Pseudomonadota; class Alphaproteobacteria; order Hyphomicrobiales; family Rhizobiaceae; genus Rhizobium; species Rhizobium sp. HT1-10. The sequence goes on from NZ_JBCEBQ010000018.1 coordinate 16,078, forward strand.
GTCGCGCGCATTCGGGCCATCCTCCGGCGAGCCGGAGGCAGGCTGGATGAACAGGATATTCTTCGTGTCGGCGACCTGGTCCTGAATTCGGCTGGTCGCGCAGCGCAATGGCAGGGAAAGCCGCTGGAGCTGACAGGCGCCGAATATAATATTCTCGAAGTGCTGGCGCGTAATGCCGGACAGCTCGTGCCAAAACAAGAAATTTCCCGGCGCGCATTCGGTCGACCGCTGACGCCGTTCGACCGCCGCATCGACGTGCACATCAGCAGTGTCCGCCAAAAGCTCGGAATTCGTGCTGACGGCACCTCTTGGATCCGTGCGATCCGTGGACAGGGATATCAACTGATGCAGGCGGTGTGATGCGAAGACTATTCTGGAGAATTTTCGCGATTGTCTGGCTGACGATGGCGACGTCGCTGGCGCTGCTGTTCGTCATCAGCTTCATCTTCGGCGTATTGCCCATACCACAGGAACTTAGCGATCAAAAGACAAATCTGGCGATCGATACGGCAGCTGCCCTTTTGGCGACAAACGGTGTTGGCGTCACACAGCAATATCTGACTGCAGTCTCGACCACACCATCGCCCGTCCATCTGAAACTGACGGTGATCGGCCATCCCCTGGCGTGTAAAGCAGAGACGACGGATCAGTTTGAACGACGGATCGTCAATACCGGCAGGTGCTATCAACTGACCGCAGCCGCAACAGAAATAGATTTTCTCGCCCGTAATTTGCCAAAGCTGGTCCCTTGGACGTCGGCGATGCTTGCTGCCGCGGTTACTGCCTTTTGGCTGGCCCAATATCTGACGCGGCCGGTGGACCAATTGCGCAGAGGCTTGCGTGCACTCGCACAGGGACAATTCGACATCAGGATTGGCGGCGATAACAATCGAAAAAGAGATGAGGTTGAGGCGCTTGCTCACGACTTTGACGTCACTGCCGCCCGTTTACAGGAATTCCAGGATATCCAACAACGCCTTTTTCACGATGTATCTCACGAGCTTCGATCGCCTCTTTCTCGACTTCAGGCGGCAATCGGCCTCATGAAACAAAACCCCGGTCGGTTGCAGGCAATGGCTGATCGCCTCGAGCGAGAGATCGCCCGCATGGATGACCTAGTCGGTGAGGTGTTGACGCTCGCTAGACTGACGGCGGGCGACAACCATCCACTAGAGCGACAGACCGTCGATTTGGTCGATTTGCTTCAGGAGATTGTCGATGACTGCGCATTTGAAGGCGCGTCCCGCAACGTCCGCGTCGTCTACGAAGGCGCGAAATCCTTTGTAACATCAGTCAACGGCGAGCTCATCTATAGGGCCATCGAAAATGTCGTGCGCAACGCCGTCAAATACTCGCCGTCAAATACTCGGGTTGCCGTTTTCGCGGAGAGGGCCGGACAAACCTTCGTCATCACCGTCCTCGATCAAGGGCCCGGCATAGCGAAAGACAGTCTCGCCGCTATATTTCAGCCGTTCCGTAGGGGAAACGATATTGCCGAAGGCACCTCCGGCTTCGGTCTCGGACTGGCGATAACCAAACATGCCTTCGCCAGCCACAGCGGCCACGTGGAAGTGGAGCTTCCTGCCAATGGCGGTCTGCTCATGCGTATGACACTTCCCGCCTGAGCAGCCTCCATCGAGAAACCATGATCGGAAAGGGGTGGTATGACCATCCATTTTGGGCTTACAAACGAGCGCTGAAAACTAAACATGACGCGCAGAAGGGTGCTCTTTCAAGGATCGGAACCTTCGACCATTCACGCATCAAACCGTTTTTCCACGGTATCAATGAATTGCACCGTAACGCCAATTTATGGAACATAGCGGATTCAACACGCAACGACAGTCACCTTCGTCTCGGTAAGGCCATTACGATATGCCCGAGAAACTTAGTGACTTCCGCCCCACGAGAGAACGTCGCCAAGTCGCTTGCTGGAGGGGTGCCCTTCCCAACGCCCGCGCAAGCGCTTCAATGCATAGCGGGTCATGAGATTTCCCTGCACCTTCTCTGAGGATTGATAACGCCTGCGAAATCGGCATAGCATCGCGATAAGGACGGTCTGCCGTCAAGGCATCAAAGACGTCGGCAGTGGAGACGATGCGGACATCCATGGGGATATCTCTTTCGGTCAATCCGCGCGGATAGCCCGTACCGTCAAGTCGCTCGTGATGAGCGCCACCGATCTTTGCCGCTCCTGAAAATGCGCCGATATTTGAGAGTATCTGTTCGGAAAATTCTGCGTGTCTCCTCATCTGCAACCACTCGGCATCATCAAGCTTACCGGGCTTGTCGAGTACACTATTGCTCACACCAAGTTTCCCAATATCGTGCAGCAGGGCCGCCCGCCTCAGGAGACGACGTCTTTCAAAATCAATCCCAAGCTCTTCCGCTATGATATCGGTAAAAAAGGCCACCCTGTCGCTATGACCCGAGGTATATGGGCTTTTAGCATCAATAACCTTGGCGAAGGCTGCGGCAATGTCGTCGAGATAATCTTCATCCGCCATGATAACGTGCTGGCCAGGCTCAGATGCCAAAACCTTTGCTTCTAGGCTACTTGAGTTGAGCACTTCCCAAAACCCAGATCGAGCTGCGACCCGTGAGAACACATCGACCACTTCGGGGTCAAACCAGCTGCCTTCCCTCTTGTTGATCTCGTTAAGGGCACTTTGTGGGCCGTTACTCATCTGGAAGACGTCGATAACTTGCGCGATAAGGGCGATGCGCGAGAACAACGGGATTCCTTCGCCAGCTTTTCCGTCTGGCTTGCCGCCGCCATCCCAATGCTCATCAAGCCCGAGGATCCCTTCTGCGACCTTCTCCGAAAAGCGCATTTGTCGTGCGATATCTGCGCCGCGCTGACAACGAGTTTGAATAAGTTCTGTGGAAATCTCGCCACCATTCTGCAGGATGTTCAGGATACTGCGGAACCGCTCAGCCAAAGCGACTTTCATACCGGTATGACCGATCACGAAGCGCAAAATTTGACTCAGGCTACCGTCGACAAGTTTGAAGTCGCGTTTGAAGCTCAGATCATCGGCGAGATAGAGTTCGCAGATACGCGCCGCGTTGCTGCTGCAGCCAAGATCCTTTAGTAGGAGTGTGTAATATAGATCCTGCAGTTCGCTCTCAGGCAAGCCAATCTCGCGACCGATGGCGGTACCGATGTAGCAGCACCGTATACAGTGACCGGGTGGCTGGCCCTCCGTCAAATCCAGGGCTTGGCTGAGCGCTTGAATGATTTCAGCAAGTCGGATGTGAACGTCACTCATGTTGAACCCCTTCGAAGCCGTCAGTCTACTAAAAGCTCGTTGACGACCGATTGAGCGGACAATTCAAATGCCAAATAGCTGCTATCTCGCATATGCATTGGGCGCTTCGGCCGGACTGGCAAAACTCCGACACCATAGTGAGCTGCTATTCTGCCGAAGCTGCGATTGATCTCAGGATCGTAGGAGCTCGGCTTGTTGACGCCAGACTTCAGATTGTTGGGAACTATCAGGCGCGGTACACCGCTGAAGAAAGCAACATGCGCACGTGTGAACCAATCCAGTCCGGGAGGGTCTGCGTCCACGTTGCCTCGGCAAAGGTGAAACTCGACGCACCGAGCACGCGACGAAGATCTCCACCTCGCGGATCTCTCCGGTCTTGCGGTCAACGATTGGCAACTTCTTTCCAGAATAACCCGTGTTCAGCGAGCGTGGGTCGCGTACCAGCGAGCTCGAACAGCTTGTTGGTAGGCTCGATGGCGATCTCGCTTCAGCGAAAGTTTCCGCGGTGGGATCTGCGACTGCCCGATCTATCACCGAGTCGGCCTTTAAGACGAGAGCCTGTGCCGCATGCAGGCGCAACGTCAGGCTGCCGATGGCCTGGATCGTGTAGCGATCGTCCAATGCATTGTCGACGACGCTATCCACCCAGGCACGGGTCTTTGTGCGCACGAAGCTGACCGTTTCATTGCTTGCGGCCTGGCCGATGCCCGGATCGAACGTCACCTGGATGATCCGGAAGATCGCGCCATCTGCGGTCGGCACTTCGTAGCCCTTGTATGCGGGAACGAGATGCGATTTTGGAACCTTGACCCTGTCGAGCAGCACCGTGCGGGAGAGTGTGGCCCGCTGGCCGAAGGATAACCAGTCTTCGATGACCGTCAGCTCGGGCGCATCACGCAAGGCAATGGCTACCATGCCGGGCCCTCGTCATCGAGGGCAAAGATCGGGACAAGATGGGGGAGCAGATCATATGGCGAACTCTTCCTCTGTGCGGGAGGATCTAATTAGGGGCTGGCCTGTAAAAGGGTAAATACTGATTGCGGCAGAAGTGGCCAAGCCTATCATTGTCAGCCCTAATAGAACTGCCCGTTTACCTTGCAGTCCTCTCATAGGCGGTCAAGATTGCAAAGACTAGCCCCGGGAAGCGATCTTCCACTTCGGAGCAACGCGAGTGATTGCTCATTTCCACGCCATGACGTTCGCACCGTATGAGGCCAGCTTCCCTCAAAACCTTGAAATGCTGCGACAGGGACGATTTAGGGATCACTCGCCCGCCTAGGTTTGAGACCGCAGCGCATGTTCCACAGAAGCCAGCGCCTGCGATTTGCGCGAAGATTGCCGCTCTCTCTGGATCTGAGAGAGCATACAAAATCGCCTCAGGCTTCACGTCTGTAATCGCGGGATGGAAGAGTGGTCTCATGTAAATTTATATAGGGGCACTTGAAATATAGATCAACAGTTCCGAAATCCTGAACTACGGGACAACGAACCAGTTCTGGCGGCACCCGCTTCGTAGGAGAAACCATAATGTCTAGACTCGCAGGAAAAGTGGCCGTTGTGACAGGCGCCTCCAAAGGCATCGGCGCCGCGATTGCCAAGGCTTTTGCCGCTGAAGGCGCTCAGGTCGTGGTCAATTACTCGTCAAGCCAAGCCGGCGCAGACGCCGTTGTGAAAGCGATCACTTCGGCAGGTGGCGAGGCCATCGCGGTGCAAGGTGACGTGTCAAAGGCAGAGCAGGCAAAGGGATTGATCGACGCCGCAATTAAGGAATTCGGAAAGCTTGATGTGTTGGTCAACAATTCCGGCGTTTACGCGTTCGGCGCGATCGAAGATGTCACCGAAGAGAGCTATCGCCATATGTTCGATGTCAACGTTCTTGGCGTTTTGCTAACGACGAAAGAGGCTGTTAGGCACTTTGCAAATGGCGGCAGCGTGATCAACATCTCGTCTGCAGTAACGAGCCTAGCTCCTCCTGCCTCCTCGGTCTACACGGGGACAAAGGGCGCGGTCGATGCCATCACCAGCGTCCTCGCCAACGAATTGGGAGGCCGCAAGATTAGGGTGAATGCTATCCTGCCCGGCATCGTGGAGACCGAAGGGACCCATACCGCTGGGTTCGTTGGTTCGGATTTCGAGCGGGACGCAGTTAGCAAGACTCCCCTCGGTCGCATTGGCCAGCCGAACGATATCGCGACCGTTGCGGTCTTTCTCGCGTCCGACGAATCCGGTTGGCTGACCGGCGAGCACCTGACCGCCAGCGGAGGCTTCCGCTAATCGGCCGAACCAGTAGTTAGTTAAGGCGCCGTTCAGGGCCACCGTATTCGCGGCCGCCCTGAACGGCGCAGGTCTGACTTCAATTTGAAGTGCCACTTGGCAAGACACGCGATAGCGCTGAAAACTCACATCGCAGTCGATGTTGCCCAACAAATGGCTGCCAAAAAGCAGACAAGCCGATTTGCGGGGTTAGCCGTTTTGAAAACCACATCCAGGGAAACGATCGAGACATGCAAACTCAACGCTTTGCCTGGCAAATTCTTGCCGCATATGGCGGCCGGCCTTTTGCTGCTTAGAACTCCTCCAAGTTCTCGGCAGCGGCAGGCGCACCACCGCCTCCGAGGCCGACAGGACCTGCGATGTTAAAAAACGCAGATTTTGTCTCCGGCTCGGGCACTTAGGGTTAGCGAGACATTAAGAAGTACGCGCTAATTTGGGGCAAAATATTGCAGCGAAGGACGGAGCCGCAGGTAATCATGTTTTCCTACGATTTAAACCGACTGTTTTCTGCCCTCGACCAATCGATGGCAATCATTGAGTTCGACGTGTCCGGAACAATCCTCAAGGCCAACGACAATTTTTGCGATCTGATGGGCTATACCGAGACGGAAATTGTCGGAAAGAAGCATCGCATTTTCCTTGACGCGGAATACGCCGCCTCGTCCGCCTATAAGCAGTTTTGGGACAAGCTCTGCGGGGGCGAGTTCGAGTGCAGTGAATTCAAACGGATCGCCAAGAGCGGTCAGGAAATCTATATCCGCGGAAACTACAATCCGATCAAGAACGGCAGTGGTAAAGTCCTCAAGATTGTTAAGTTCGCCAATGATATAACCCAGACAAAAATGAACGCGATTGACACCGGCGCCAAGATTGACGCCATCTCTCGGGCCCAGGCGATCATCGAATTCACGCCAGACGGCCATATTCTAAAAGCAAATGAGAATTTTCTGTCCGCGTTGGGATATACATGGTCCGAAGTGAAAGACCGGCATCATAGTTTGTTTGTCGATCCAGCCGAGGCAAAGTCAAGCGACTACAAACTGTTCTGGTCCAAACTGCAGAACGGTGAATTCGTCACTGGAGAGTTCAAGCGCATCGGTAAGGGCGGAGGCAACGTCTTCATCCAGGCATCCTACAACCCGGTGTTAAGCCCCGAAGGCAAAGTCATTAAGGTGGTCAAGTTTGCGACCGACGTGACGCGCCGCGTTCAGAACGTCGACACGCTCGGCGAGGGCTTGTCGAAACTTGCAGAAGGTAATCTGGCTCAAGCAGTCACGCAGCCATTTATTCCATCTCTCGACCGTCTGCGCACGGACTTCAACGCCGCCTGCCAAAAGCTTCGGACGGCCATGGAGAGTGTCGCGGTCAACACGAAGGCGATCGCTGCAGGCTCCAACGAAGTCAAGACTTCGGCAGATGACCTTGCCAAGCGCACCGAACAGCAGGCAGCGTCGGTGGAGGAAACCGCCGCCGCACTCGAAGAGATCACGACCACCGTCAATGACTCTTCGCGCCGTGCCCAGGAGGCTGGTGAACTGGTCTCTAAGACCAAGGCTCATGCCGAACATTCCGGCGAGATCGTAAAGCAAGCGGTCACGGCGATGGATCAGATCAATGACTCCTCACGTGAGATCTCCAACATAATCGGCGTCATCGACGAGATTGCGTTTCAGACCAACCTACTCGCACTCAATGCTGGCGTCGAAGCTGCCCGAGCCGGCGAAGCGGGCAAGGGCTTTGCAGTTGTCGCCCAGGAAGTTCGGGAGCTTGCACAGCGATCTGCGAAAGCCGCCAAGGAGATTAAAAACCTGATCACCGCCTCTGGCAATCAGGTTGCAGACGGCGTGGCTCTCGTGGGCAAGGCTGGAGTTGCCCTCGAAGAAATTGGTCAAAGCGTCAACCGCGTCAACGCCGATGTCTCTGCTATCGTTGAGGCATCACGTGAGCAGTCAGTCGCGCTTTCCGAAATAAACCGCGCCATCAACGCCGTCGATCAGAGCACCCAGCAAAATGCCGCCATGGTCGAGGAGCAGACGGCTGCAAGCCATGCTCTGGCCTCAGAAGCCGAAGCCCTGTTTGCTTTGCTCGAACAATTCGATTTTGGCATATCAAATACCATGTCAAGGCCGGTAGCCAGGTCAGTATCACAACCGGGTCCGAACCGAGCGGCGAAGCCTCGCATCGCGATCGTCGGCGGACGGTCCACGTCTGCAGCCGTGGCGCAGGACTGGGAGGAGTTCTGAGACGCTTCGGACAGCTGTCGACACACAATAGCGATGGCGAGGCTGTTTCAGCTGGCGTAGAGACCTTCGCCTGACTTATCCATCAGTTCTTGGACTTGATCGGAATGTATCACCCTGTTCCTGCCCGATGCTTTTGCAAGGTAAAGAGCGCGGTCGGATCTAAGGAATAAAGATTGAAATGTATCGTGGGAGCTCCGTTCCGCGATACCTGCGGACACCGTTACCCGCAAATGCGCGACATCGTCGCCCACATTTGACGCCTCGATCATCTGTCGACAGCGTTCAACGAGAGCAAGACGTTCCGTCGGGGTGAGTTCAACGATCAAAGCCGCGAACTCCTCTCCACCAATTCTAGCAACAATATGTTTGTCGCTAAGAGTCGCCGCAAGTTGCCTCGACACCATGCAGATGGCTCGATCGCCAACATCATGTCCGTAAGTGTCGTTGATGAACTTGAACCGGTCTATATCGAATAGGACCAGCGACGCATCTTGAGGTGCTTTCGAAACCTCGTCGACGAACGCCCTCCGGTTCAATAATCCGGAAAGCATGTCCGTCCTACTCAGTCGCTCGAACATAGCGCGAGAAATCGTCAGGCGATGGATGGCCAAGCCGATGACATAAATGACCGAAAACGTTAGGACCGAAGCGACCACGGTCGAAATGACGAGCCCGACGATCGCAGCAGGAAGCAATGCATAGGGCAGTAGTCCCAAGGCGTTCAGCGAAACGTGGGCTGCGAGATTCAATATATCCGCTATGATAGTGACAGCCGCGGTCATCTTGACAGCGAAACGCAATACCTGGTCCTTGTGCTCAAACCTATTGGTCTCGCAGGCTTGCTTTACGTGATGGTCGATAATCGATCGCGCAGTCATTATGTTCAGTCCTCTGCTTTTCCCGAGTTGGAAAAGTCCGCGTGCGACGTTAACGCAAAGGCGTTGGAAATCTCTGAAGCTTCATCATGAACGATTTGCCAAAGCGACGAAGTCAGGGCTTTACGTCGACCTTGTCACTTCCCGATGACCTCGCAGTGTAGACTCCAGTCCGCGTATCACCATACCGGCCCGCGGCAAGTCATGGCCGCCATATGAGGTCTGAAACATGCGCGCACACCGATCAGTCGGTCTAGCGGTAAAAAGTCCTTGCATCGAAAGGGGCATCCAAACATGAGGAACGGCCCGGCATTTCCATTGAAAAGCTACTTCTCGAAGGTAATCAACGGCATGGGTTATGTGTGCTGAAATGCCACTCGATCAGCTAGACTAGTCGTTGCCGAATGGTGCTTCTCAGCTGGGTGAAAAGCCAGCCCGATCAGTCAATTGGGACCGTCGCGAAAAACAACAGTCCTGCCGGATCATATAAGATATCGGCTACGCCGCCAGCCTCGCTCACGAGGAGACGTCGGATTAATTGCGTTCCGAAGCTCGTTTTAACCGGGGGCGTGACCGTGGGGCCCTTTCGCTCGCGCCAACTCAGAATAAGCTTATTTCCAGTGGACGTTACGTCGGTCGCCCATTCGATTTCGACCACGCCACTATCGTTCGACAACGCGCCGTATTTGGTGGCGTTCGTCGCAAGTTCATGCAACGCGAGCGCATAGGCCGGAACAACGTTGGACGGCAGCTCGATCTCTTCACCAACAATCGAGAATCTAAGGGCGTCTTCGACCCCGAATGGTGCCAGCGTCCGCATCACAAGGGTCTTAAGCGACGCATTGCCAAAGTCCTCGGTTACCAACAGGTCGTTGGCGATGACCATCGCGTGGATTCTCGCCGTAAGTGTTGCTTCGACCTCGCCTAGAGACTTGGCGCGCTTGATCGTCTGCGAAACGATCGCCTGAAGCGACGCCAGCGTATTTTTCAGGCGGTGGCTCAACTCCTGAGCCAGAAGTGCGCGATGCCCCTGTTCCTGCCGTCTTGAAGTGATGTCTTGGGTGACACCTGTGATGGACAGAGGTGTGCCGTCCCCGGCGTATTTCGCTTGGCCCCGTATTTGGACCCACCTGAGTTCGCCGGCAGGTGTGATCAAACGATACTCGGCATCGAGCAGAGACCTGCTCTCTATCGCGTCGTTGATTGCCTCGACCTGCAGAATGCGATCCTCCTCATGGATGGATGTCCGCAAATCATCGAGCGTGAGACTTTCGTCCGGGGTGCGCCCACAAATCGCTTTGCATTCTGCCGACGCACTGAGTTCCCCCGTCAATAGGTCGATCGTCCATATCCCGAGCTTTCCAGCTTTGAGGGCTAGGTGAAGATGTTGCTCGCTGTCATCCAGAGCGGCGTTACGGTCCGCGACTTCAGCTTCCAGGTCGATTTTGCTCTGCGCTATAGTGGCAAGCTCTACCAGTTCAAGCGTTACATCCTGCTGCGACGCCACGAAAAATGCGACACACCCGTTTTCGATAACAGGAGAGACCAGAAGCCTGTTCCAGAACCTACTTCCGTCTTTCCGGTAATTTAGGAGGTCGACCTCAATTTCTTCATTCGCCGCGATCGCGCGCCCCAAGCGGTTAACAGTTGATGGGTCTGTCGCCTCACCCTGAAGGAAACGACAGTTCCTCCCGAAGATTTTCTCCTCGGAGTAACCGCTCATCGTCATGAACGCCGCGTTGGCATAGACGATAGGATTATCTGGTAGCCTCGGATTCGTGACGACCATCGGTGTTCGCGTCGCGTTGACCATGGCCATGAACGGGCCACCGGAAAAGAGCACCTCGGTGAAACCGTCTGTGGAAGGTTTTTCGGTCGTGATATTCATTCAGACGCTTTCGAACAACTAATTTTCTAATATTTATGGCGAGCTGGTAAGCACGTCCAGATGAAACATATTCAAAAGATCTTTATTTCAGGACGCCGTCGTGCCCGCTAGCGGGTAACTAACGTTCCAAATGGCTATGTCACCACAGATTGAAATGCTGCTGATCCTCAACCGATAATGCGAGCCAGACGCGAGGCACACGGCATCAACGTCTTGTGATGGCCTAGACGATGGAATCGCACGCCTTGAGAAGATACGACCTACCGGCTGTGTCATTGCGCGGACCGTTCAGCCTATTTCTCCCAAGAGGTTCGCCTCAAGCCGGGGTCTCAAGGATCGTGTCCCAGCTACACCACGCGCTGGGAGACGATCTCAACGTTCGACGCCTACGGTGGGGTCAACCACGGCGCCGAAACACACCGGGTTAAGACAATCGTCCGCCGGTTACGTTTGCTGCCTATGCGTCGGCAAAGTGGGTACTTGCACCGATTTCCCGCGCACCTATTGTCCGGCCATCGTCAGTAAAGCAAAGGGAACATCGATGAAGCACCTAATTCTGGCCGCAACTCTCGTGATGGCAGCCATGGAAGGCGCGTCCGCACAGGAAGCGGTTGTCGGCATCGACAATCCGGACGCGCTGTTCACCAGCAAGGATCCTGTGCTCAACAGGAACAAGCAGGCCGCCTACAATATCATCAAGGTGTTGCTCGAGGCGAACCACTGGGAGCTGGCCGACCACTACCTGACAAAACGCTACCTGCAGCACAATCCCAATGCCGTTTCGGGGCTCGACGGGGTCGTCTATTATTTCACCGAGGTGCGAAAGCAGCGGGCTACGCCCATTCCGGAGAAAATGACGACGGATATCGTTTCCGTCGTGGCCGAAAACGACATCGTCACCGTCAGCTATCCACGTCAGATCCAGGATCCGAAAGATTCGAGCAGGTCGTATACGACGACGTGGTTCGACAGCTGGCGCTTCGTTGACGGCAAGCCGACGAGCACTGGGATCCGGCAACCAAGCCGAATTAGGTTTGCTGTTGGCAAGCCTATGTCGAACTTTAGAAAAAGAAAAAAGGGCCGATGGGGCTTCGAAATTGAACGACAGAGATGCGCTTCCAGACCTTGAACCGCTGCACCTACCGTCGCATGCGATAGGCCGGCAAGCCCTTTCGCGGAACGCCCCCATATTTAACGCCGGCACTCAACAGCACGCTTAAGGTTGCGCCAACCATATCGGCGAAATCAGAGGCGACGTAAAGAATCTTATAAAGACCACCCTGTAGGCTTTGACGTAAGGCAGGCAGAGCAATGCAGATCGATTTACAAACCCTTTGGTACTTAACCGTCGGAACGCTGCTGGTGTCAGCGTCGCTTCTCCTTTGGGAAAGGCAGGCACATCCAGACCGCGCACATGTGCTCGGTGTTCTGGCCGCGGCACTCTTCGCGTTCATTCTCGGGTGCGTGCTTGCAATGAACCGGAGCCACTTTCCGGTCGCGCTCGGCATGGGGGCGGTCAACATCCTGATGATGTTGGGCTACCTTTTGGTCCTTAACGCCATCGCCGGCCTCGACGGTCACCGGTATCTCTGGTCGTCCGTCGCAGCCCTAAGCTTCCTAGCCATCGCCTGGGCGATCGCTGGCACGCACTTCCAGGCCGCCTTCTGGAACCATGTCTCGTCTATCCCCATCGCGCTGACCTGCGGCCTGACAGCATGGATAATTCTGCGCAGTCGCACGGCCCAGCGATTGCGCTCACGTCCGATCGCTCTATCGATCTCGGCCGTCCATGCCGTGTTCTACCTCGGCCGAGCGTTCATTGCCCCTGTTCTCCTTCAGCGGTACGGACAAGATATTATCTCCATCGTTGGGAAGGCGACGATGTACGAAGCCGTCTTGTACTCGGTAGCGATGCCGATGTCTTTTCTGATGATTATTCGAGAGGAGGAAAAGCTCCATCTGCTCCGCATGTCACAAACCGATCAGTTGACCGGGCTTGCAAACCGTCACGCCTTTTTTGAGCAGGCATCTCGGATCCTCCGGGAGCGGCATGGAGACCCCGTGTCCCTGCTCGCCTTCGATCTCGACCACTTCAAGGCGATCAACGACCGTCATGGACATTCAACCGGAGATAAGGTTTTGCAGTTGTTCGCCGAAACCGCCCGCGAACAAGCGGGAACAGACGCTCTTATTGTCCGGCTGGGTGGTGAGGAATTCGCTGCGCTTCTGCCTCGTTGCGACCATTCCCAGGCTCTCAATCGCGGCTCGGCGATCGCTAGCCGGTTCGCCGAAGCAGCCGCTCGGGCAGAGGGTTTGAAAACCGGGGCCACCGTTAGTATCGGCCTTGCTGCACCGGACTGCCACGACCTCGCCGGGATGCTCGCAAGCGCCGATGGCGCGCTGTACCGGGCGAAATCCCTTGGGCGGAATCGCGTTGAGACCGCACGGCCAAACGAATTGCTGCTGCACCCCTCAGCAGATCCCTTGGATCATCAGTCGCGGGTAGTGGCGATGGGCGCGTCCTGATTCGACGTAGCGTTTTTGGACAAGAGCGCTCATGATGAGATTCGAATTGCGCCACCTGTTCATACGGAAATAATTTCCGCTTGTAGCGGCCAGATGGCTGGGCGTGAAGGGATTTGGATCTTCGATCGGCAGGCGCCATATCCGCTGACATGGAATAGGTCGCGATATCTATCGGTCAGGATACCTCATTTGGAGGAAACAATCTCCGTCAAATCTTCGCCTTGATGGAATGCGAACCGGCGACACCCTAGTCGAACGAGCGAAGTGATTGATGGATAGGACTTCGCGGCGTAACGCCCATTTATGGAACCGCCGTATTTGACTACCTGAAAGGAAGGGAGATTATAGCCGTATTTGCACAGAGCAAGTCCGGTGGTCATGAGGATCATCGCTAGAAGATAGAACTGGCCCCTTCCCGACTGGATCATAGCAACGTTTTTCATTTGCCCTCAAGCGGACCGCTGTTGCAGTGCCATTACGCCAATCGTCCAATAGCTTCCCTAAGTGCGCTAGGGATACGCGGACGCTATCCTCACTGATGTCGGGTACCGAGCGAACAAACTTGAAATCAGCACGAGAGGTATCAGGATGCGGATCGACCGCGGGTCTTGGAAGCCAAAGGTTCGCGCTCGCACATACCGCGCCGCCCACCACCAGCAGTCCGGACCAAAGTAATGAAAGCTCCAATACACCGTGGGCAAAAAGTGCGACAAGGACCGCACCGATAAAGGGTTCCACGTACGAAAATGCGCCCAGCGCCTGTATGTCGCCGCGCTTTAATCCATAATCCCAGAAATAAATAGCGAGCCCCATCGGAAAAATGCCAAGCGCTGCCATCGCTAGCAGAGCGCTTGGCTCGGGCTGCACCCAAGTCTCAACTGCGAAATGTCCGCAGAAGGAAACAATGGCTGACACGACGTAGAACATTCCGAGAGCAGAGGATGGGACTTCCGGAAGGGCTCGAGACAGAAGAGAATACAGGCCCCAAAGCGCGGCCGCGATCCCGACCAATGCGAGGTAGAAGCTGCCGTCAACAACGCTGTCGTTGCCGCCAGTACTAACAAGTTGCAGAACACCCGCCATCCCCAAGGCAACACCAACAAGATGCCACCACCGGAGCCGCTCGCCAGGCAAGAATGCAGAACCGATGACGATCATCAACGGCGTCGTCCCTTGCAGCAATGCGGCGGAGGTGGGCGGCGCCTTTTGGGTCGCATAGTAGATGCAGGCATGATAGGCGACCAATGAGCCAACCGTCAAAAGCCATACGGCGGGCGGCTGCTTGAAGGCGATCATCGGCGAGCTGCCGGTGATCATCCAGACAAGCGGCGACAAGGCACTTGCAAACGCAAAGGCAATGGCTAAAGTCTCTAGCGGCGGGATCGCAGTCGTATAGGTGATGAGGCTGGTTTCACTCGCCCAAAGTATAACGCCGATCGCGCCGACCAAGGATGCAAGTATCCGCCCGCCACGATCGTTCATTAATAGCTTTCCCTGGAATAGATCAATTCCCCAGACAGACGATGTCGCTGGTAAAGAACCCATTAAAATGGGTCCGCATCGACAAACTATATGCTCCCATCATACCGATCTCGATCCAGTCGCCTTCCCGGACGTCGTCCGGTAAAGAGAAGGGTGCACCCAGGACATCGTTGCTGTCACATGTCGGACCGTAGACCTTGAAATCGGCGTTCTTAGAGATGCAAGGCTCGCGGTTTCGAACGAGGCGAACAGGGCGTCGCTCCTTGGGATGGCCTAGCTCCTGGAGGGTGCCGAAAATGCCGTCGTTGATGAAGATGTTGCGTCCACGGCGCATGACGACTTGTACGATTGTGGTCCCCGCGTCGGCCACCAATGCCCGCCCGGGCTCGCACACGACGATACATCCGCGAGGAAGGGAGGCGTCTCGTATCGATCGGATCAGGTGCCCGAAATAGACATCCCTACCCGCCACGTCGTCACCTGGGTAAGCGGCGGGAAAGCCCCCTCCGACGTTAAGAACGCTTAGGTTCACAGCCGCCGATCTTGCAACCTTAGCAGCCAGTTGGACGGCCTCCGCAAATGCTTTGGGGGCGAGGCACTGTGAGCCGACATGAAATGAAATCCCAGCCTTTATGCCCTGGTTGCGAATATGCTCAAGCATCACCTTGGCATCGGCCGGCTGCGCTCCAAACTTCGTCGAAAGAATATACCGTGCATCGGCAGGCTTGGTGGCCAGCCTGACGGCAATAATCAAATCATCACGATCGCCGGCCTCTTGGATGATCTTCTCGATCTCATCGATGCAATCTGCGGTGTAGAACCGAATGCCGTGGTGTTGGCTCGCCGCTCTGATCGCTGGCCTTGTCTTTGCCGGATTATTGAAAAATTGCCCGGCGCCAGCGCCGAACATGCCATCGATCAGTCGGACTTCGTCCAATGAAGCAACGTCAAAATCTGTGATCCCCGCCCCGAAAAGCGTCTGCAGCACGAATGGATGGGGGTTGCACTTGACCGCGAACAGGGAGCGACCAGGAAAGGCATCGAAGCTCTTTGCTGCAGCACGCAGCTTGGCGGGTTCCAGGCAAAACACTGGCTCGCTTGGCTGAAGTCTCGTGATGACATCATCGACATCCGAAAAAACCCGCAGCGGTGGCTCCAGACCTTTCGGGCGTTCGAATGCCGAGAGGTTGTCATTGATTTTTGCCTGGAGTTGACGTGGAGAATTGTGCGACACGTCGACGACGGTCGAAGCACGAAGCGCGTTCATTGAAAGAGACCCTGTTTGATTTTTGCTGGACTATTTTTAATATGCTTGTTTAGTGTCAGGCAGCGATCGTGACTGTATCGGTCTCGAAACCCGTCCAGTTTTCGAGGTATCTGCTGAGTTCTTCGGCGGTCACGGGCTTACTGAAATAAAACCCCTGGAGCTGATCGCAGCCTTCGTCTGTCAGGAACGTCGCCTGTTCAATCGTCTCCACACCTTCGGCGGTGGTGATCATATTGAGGCTCTGTCCCATGCTGATCACGGATTTGACGATCGCACCAGATTTGTCTTGCGTACTCATGTCGCCGATAAAGGACTTGTCAATCTTGATTTTATCGAATGGGAACGAATTCAAATACCCGAGCGAGGAGTAGCCAGTTCCAAAATCATCCATGGCGATCTTAACCCCAAGGGATTTGAGGGCGTTTAGGATGCTGAGGGCAGCGTTGGCGTCGTTTATAAGAACGCTTTCTGTAATTTCCAGTTCCAGGCGGTCTGCCGGCAGACCTGTCCGAGCCAAAACATCCTTGACTGTCTCAATGAGTTCGCGATTGCGAAACTGGACTGGGGAAAGATTGACTGCAACGCGCAGGTTCGGCCATTCCATCGCTTGTGTGCAGGCCGTTTCCAGGACCCAGGCACCGATCGAGACGACCAGCCCCGTTTCCTCTGCAAGTGGGATAAAGTCTGCCGGCGACACCAGACCGCGATCAGGGTGGCGCCAACGGACAAGCGCCTCGACCGCTGTAATCGTCCTTGTTTCGAGATCGATGAGGGGCTGGTAGTGCACCTCTAGTTCACTCTTGAGAACAGCTTGCCGCAGGTCATGTTCAAGCGCTTTGCGTGCCTGGAGCTCGATGTCCATTTTGGGCTCGAAGATCTTGTAAGTCGCCCGTCCAGCTTGTTTGGCGCGATAAAGGGCGATATCTGCATTCCTCAACAGCCGTTCTGGATCTCCATAGGCAAGGTCTGCGATAGCAATCCCTACGCTGACACCAATGTGGAGCTCCTGCCCGTCGATGAGGAACGGCTTCCGAACTGCCTCGATCAGCTTTCGGCTTAGCTGTTCGGCTTCAAGGGGCTGGTTTACACCGATCTGAATGATGGCGAACTCGTCGCCGCCAAGCCGTGCGACAGTGTCGCTCGGGCGAACGCAAGCGGTCAACCGACCGGACAGTTGCTGCAACAAGATGTCGCCGGCGCCGTGCCCGAGCGTGTCATTGACTTCCTTGAAATGGTCGAGATCAAGACAGATAACAGCTATTCTGGCAGTTTCCCCTTGGTGACTGGCGACTGCAACGTTCAATCGATCTCGGAAAAGGACACGATTGGGAAGACCTGTCAGGGCGTCATGGTGTGCAAGATGGGCTGCGCGCTCCTGGGCCTCAACCTCTTCGGTAATATCGGTCGCAGTTCCTCTATATCCCAAGTACTCTCCGGATGGAGATAGAATTGGCCTGCCCGCGAGCCGACACATGCGTGCATGACCCCGGGCGTCGCGGTAGCAACATCTCAGATCGCGGAATGCGCTATGCTCCAAAGTTTCATCGACCAGACGACGCCATCCGTCCGAATGGGTATCGCTGGAGAAAAATTGTTTGATGGTTTTTCCGAGGACGTTGGTGGCGGCCATACCGGTAACTTCGGTAAATCGAGCGGAAAAATACACAAGCCGAAGGCTGGCGTCGCTTTCCCATATCCAGTCAGACGAAGCTTCTGCCACGTCGCGGAACCGGGCTTCACTTTCACGCAATGTTTCGGCGTAAGCCTCGACCGTCTTTGCCGATTGCTCCAAGGCCTGCGTCGACTTGCGCGCGTTTCGGACGACGAGAACGGCGAACACCGCAAGGATAACAAGCGCGATGGCTAGTGGTGGTAAAATGACGCTCAACAGCATATAGCCTGGTTTGGAAGGCGTCCAAGTAATCGAACCGAGGTAAACTTTATCCTGCGATAGCAAAGGGATGGAAGCTGCTGCCCCCAAAGGCTTGGAACTAAAGTCAAGATTGTTGAGAAGATAGTCGTCGCCGATGTGCTGAAGAAACTTGTGATCAAGCTTCTTGGCAAAGACGATCATAGACAGGTCTTTAGGCGCCACCTTGTCCCGATCGATCGTGGGGGGCAAGATGCCGGTAGCTGCAACAATAAAGACATCGTCGCCGGCTTTGATCATTCCAGTTACAGGTTCTGCCTGTGACGAGGCGACGTGCAGCAGGTCACGCAATCCATTTGGCATGATTGTAAATGCATCGACGGTTTGAGGCCTTCCCTCGACAACCGCGTAAACCGTCTTGCCATTAGGGTCGACAACCAATCCGAATTCGTAGCCTAGTCCATTGTAGACATTGGCTCCGATGTTACCATCAGTGCCCGCCCAATCGGTATCGATTTTCTCGTGCAGATTCTTGTAGACATCGTCCCAGACGGCGTAGTCTTTGAGATTGCGAGCCACTTCTCTTGCTTTGACCTGTAGTGCAGTAGTCGCCAGTTTTGTAGAGGCCTCCACTTCTAGCGTGTTCTGCCCATTTGCGGAAAAGAGCACGCATCCGAGAACCACTGCGATGGCGACGAGCACCACGCTCGCCATAGGGAGTATAATTCTTCGTGAGAAATTGCTGTCGGAAAATTTAAATCCGGATAAGTTTAGCATATACGTACCACGCCCCTGAGACATGGGTAGTGTGTGTAAAAGGCAATTTGCAAAGCATGTATTAACGCCGCATATGACATCGATTCACGGTTAAAAGATTGCAACGCAAATGGTTCTTACGTGTATTATAACTCGCTTATACTTTCGCCATAAATCGATGAACCTGTGCGGCGGCATCAGGCCCGACTGTCGACCAGGAGTTTAGGAAATACGGTAGCGAAGCGACCATCTTTTCATTCGCGATCTACCCTGAAACCGAATCCCGGTCGGAGATTGTAAACAAACAAGAACTTTAGTTGGCGAGGCCCGGTGAACCCTTCCCATATTGGACGCGACCCGGTGTTTGCGTAGCCATTAGCGCATTCCATCCCGATGTCGATTTCGCCTAGTTCGTACGCGATCAATTGATCCGAAATTTCGCAGTCATTCTCAGCGACATCCTTAATCCGATCGAAAAGGGATTTTGTGAAGGTGTTACAGGTCGAGAGTTTTGCCTGCTCATTCCACACGAATTGGGCATGATTGACCTTGCCCCGCTGAACTAATCCACTTCCAAGTAAGCTCCGGCCCAATGAGACCGCTTGGCAGGCGATATTCGACCAGGCCAAGCTAACCAGCGGCCAAGTCTGCTGATCACCAACGGTTCGGGCGGCATTGGCTCACTTCCGGTGCAGCTGGCCGAGGCTGCCGGCCGCGCCTGTCACTGCCGTCGCCTAGATCTAAGCAAAATTTTGGTCGCGCAACGTCATTCGCCACGTGGCCTTACAAGTTCTTCGAGACATTAGAGTTACAGCGGAGCACTGTGCGTGATCGAGATAGCGAATGGTAAACTATATAATGCTTACGAAATTCAATTCCCATAAGCTCACTGCGATCGAGCTGTCATCGATAACGTGATCGTAAGCAATCCTGTGTTATCGCTCCCTCGGAAGTTCAGCTCCGAGATCCGAAGGAAACCACTGCTTGGCGGCCCGATTTATTCAGTTGAAGCTCATCGGCCCGGTCCTTGCCGGATTGGCTATGCTTATCACCGGGCTCGCAGCGATCCCCTACTACGGCGTGGAGACCGTTGACGCCAATGCCCGCAGTCAACAGGAGACTTTGGTCGAGCGCAATGTTGCAATGTCAACGCCGGAGCAAATTAAGGCCAGGCGGCGGAGTAAAACCAGGCCACTTGTGGCGCACGCATGAGACCTCCGGGAGGGCGTAGCCCGAGCGGGGGTCTCATGCGTGCGTGGCGATTTTCAAGGAGGGTTTAGCCGGCCTTTCTGGCGCGGCTTTGGGCGAGACGATAGCTGTCGCCGTTCATCTCGAGGATGTTGACGTGGTGGGTGATGCGATCGAGCAGTGCGCCCGTCAAACGCTCGGAACCCAAGGTTTCCGTCCATTCGTCAAACGGTAGATTGCTGGTGATCAGGGTGGCTCCGCGTTCGTATCGTTGCGAGATTAGCTCGAACAGCAACTCCGCGCCGGTCTTCGACAGCGGCACGAAGCCCAGCTCATCGATGATGAGAAGCTGGTATG
>NZ_JBCEBQ010000019.1:0-32997 GCF_049472505.1 Rhizobium sp. HT1-10
AACGCTGCGCTACGAGACCACAACGGATGCGACCGGCAATACCACTCTGACCGCCACCATCGGCGAGAGCGATGCTATCGCCTTTACCCTGACCGTTGCTGCCGACGGCCGCTATGTCTTCACCACATCGACACCTCTGGTGCATTCTGCCTCTGGCCTCGACACGCTCGGTGTGACGATCGGCTTCACGGTCACCGACGGCGATGGCGACAAGTCGACGGGCGCGCTGACGATCAATGTCACCGACGACGTTCCGGATGCACGCGAGGTAACGGCTGCAACGACGCTGTCGGACGTTGGTCTGATTGTTGCAGACGCTCCGCCGGCTGGTTCCGACGGCCCAAGTGAAGCCCTGGCGCGCGTGGAAGCGCCGGTTGAGGCCGTTCATTCAGTGTCCGGATCGGGTCTGTTCGACGCGGGTGCCGATGGCTTCCAGTCTCTGGCCTTTACACCGCCTGAAGGCGTCATGGCGATCGTCATCGGCAAAGACGGTGTCGCGATCCAGGAAACGCTGCGCTACGAGACCACAACGGATGCGACCGGCAATACCACTCTGACCGCCACCATCGGCGAGAGCGATGCTGTCGCCTTTACTCTGACCGTTGCTGCCGACGGCAGCTATGTCTTCACCACATCGGCACCTCTGGTGCATCCGGCCTCTGGCCTCGACACGCTCGGTGTGACGATCGGCTTCACGGTTACCGACGGCGATGGCGACAAGTCGACGGGCGCGCTGACGATCAATGTCACCGACGACGTTCCGGATGCACAYGAGGTAACGGCTGCAACGACGCTGTCGGACGTTGGTCTGATTGTCGCAGACGCTCCGCCGGCTGGTTCCGACGGCCCAAGTAAAGACCTGGCGATGCGCGTGGACGCGCCGGTTGAGGCCGTTCATTCAGTGTCCGGATCGGGYCTGTTCGACAGGGGTGCCGATGGCTTCCAGTCTCTGGCMTTTACACCGCCTGAAGGCGTCATGGCGATCGTCATCGGCAAAGACGGTGTCGCRATCCAGGAAACGCTGCGCTACGAGACCACAACGGATGCGACCGGCAATACCACTCTGACCGCCACCATCGGCGAGAGCGATGCTATCGCCTTTACCCTGACCGTTGCTGCCGACGGCCGCTATGTCTTCACCACATCGACACCTCTGGTGCATTCTGCCTCTGGCCTCGACACGCTCGGTGTGACGATCGGCTTCACGGTCACCGACGGCGATGGCGACAAGTCGACGGGCGCGCTGACGATCAATGTCACCGACGACGTTCCGGCCACAACTGGCAGCATTACGGCTGAGCAAACGTTGAACGACGATGCACAGGCTCTGGGCAACGTCGATGGCGAGGGCCATGTGTCGGCGACCTCGGGCGCAGCAGGTGCTCTGTTCACGGCCGGTGCGGATGGCTTTGCCAGCGTGACGATCGGCGAGCTGCCGAAATTCCAGGCGGTCTTCGTTGACGCCAATGGCGTCGGTCAGACGGAATCTGTCAAGTGGGGCGACGCGTCGATCTCGGGTGGCGACACCACATGGACTGCCATCGGCGGCACGTCCAACAACGTGGTCGCAACTCTGACCATCAATGCTGATGGCTCCTACAGCTTCAAGCTCAGCGAACCTCTGGCGCATACGGAGACCGGCCAAGACTCGGCATCCCTGACGTTCAATTACATGGTCACGGACGGCGACGGCGACAAGGAAACGGGCGCGCTGACGATAGAAGTCACCGACGACGTTCCGACCGTGTCGGTTGCGGTTGGAAGCTCGGTTACGGCCGACGAAAGCCCCCTCTGGCAGGCAAACGACATTCTTTTCAGTGCCGCATTCCTCGGCGTTCAGCATCCGGGCGCGATCCTTCCGCTTGCTTTCGCCCAGGGCGCGTCGGCCGCGATCATCCCGACGGCAGCGTTTGGTGCCGATGGCAAGGCGGTCAACGGTGCGGTCGCTTATTCGCTGTCGCTTTCGTCCTCCGGAGTTGATTCCGGCTTGATGACGACCGAAGGCAAGGAGATCTACCTGTTCAAGGAAGGTAACCTGGTTGTTGGCCGTTACGATGGCACCGATAAAGGGGCGGATGTGACCAACACGGGCCGTGATCCTGCGGCGTTCGCGCTTTCGATCGGGTCGGACGGCAAGGTTACGGTTGTCCAGTACGTGTCGCTCGACAACGCTGGTGCGCCGGGCTCCGATGCCATTGTCGCGATCAAGAGCGGCGCGGTGTCGGCTGTCGTGACTGTCAAGGACGGCGACGGCGACACGGCGATGGCTCAAGCCGATATCTCTGCGCAGATCCGCTTCGAGGACGACGGGCCGCATGTTGTGGTCGGCCGTTCTGTCTTTTTCTCGGTGACGGCTGACGAATCGGCAGGTCGCCAGTCGGATGACACCTCGACGCTTTCGGTATTCAATAATGTTGGCAATGTTGGCCAGGACAGCGACAACGGTAAGTCACCGCTGGCCTACGCCCAGTCGAAGTTCGGGGCATTGAGCGATTTCACGCTGTTCGGCGCGGACGGTGCTGCGGTTACAGGATCGAAGGTCTACTCGCTTTCGCTTTCGAGCGCAGGGGCGGACTCCGGCCTGACGACAACCGACGGCGATCCAATTAAGCTCTACAGCGAAGGTATGCTGATCGTCGGTCGTGTTGGTGGCGAATCAGGTGCCGCCGCGTTTGCAGTGGCCATCGATGCTGCGACAGGCAAGGTGTCGACGGTCGAATATCTGTCGCTCCACAACGGCGACGCCAACAACCCGAATGACATCGTTTCGATTTCAGCGGGTAGGATCGGTGCCGTCATGACCGTCACAGACGGTGACGGCTCCAAGGCCAGCGGCTCCGCCGACATATCGGCACAGATCCATTTTGCCGACGATGCGCCGACGGCGAGTTTCTCGGGCACGAGCATAATCCAGGAGCACGGCACAGCACCGGGCGTCTTCCTTGCGCAGACAGCAAACGGCACGCTTGTGTTTACCGGTGGTGCGGACGGCGCAAAAATCACCAGTTTGGGCTACACGACCGCGATGGACATGGAGGTGGTCAACAATGGTGCGGGGCAATTTCCAGCACTGACCTCGCATGGTGCAGCAGTCCAATTCGATACCAACAGTGACGGCCATCTGATGACACTGACTGGCTATGTGACAGTCGGTGGCGTCAATACGCCGGTGCTTACGCTGGTGGTGAACGAGACGACGGGTGCCTATACCTTCACGCAGCTGGCATCGCTCGATCATCCCGATGTGGGCCAGTCGGGTGCGGACGACGCTCTTCGCCTCATCTTCAACTTCCAGCTCACCGACGGCGACGGCGATAAGACGGCGGTGAACTCAGGCACGCTCCAGATCGACATTCAGGATGACGCGCCGATTATAGGGATGGCCGTCGAGCAAACACTCGCGGAAGTGGATCTGGTCTCGTCGAGAACACATAGCACGAGCACTGGCAAAGTTGGCTTGAACATGAGCTTTGGCGCAGACGGTGCTGCGGCGACCGCCGTCACATTTGCCAACACGACGGATGCGGTAGCCAATATCACAGCGGTCGGTAGCGACGGAAACAAGTTGGATCTGTCAACGCTGAGCTCGGGCGGTCATGTCCTGCAATATGTGCTCAATAGCGATGGCACGGCGTTGACTGCCTATTATGCTGATCATCATTCGATGGTCACCGTGTTTACGGTTTCGCTGTCGCGAGACGCGAACCATTTGGACGGCGCGTACAATTTCACGCTCGATAAGCCGCTCGACGACGTCGATGGAAAGAGCCTCCTCTCAAGTGTTACGTTGAGCTTCAACGTCGTCGGTCATGACGGCGACGGCGATAAGACGGAGACGCAGACCTTTGCTGTAAAGGTCAACGACGATACGCCGCACGCTGTTGCGAGTTCGGACATCACGCTTAAGGAGGACGCTGCTGCGACCTTCCACAGCGTGTTCGAAAACAGTACGACGGGCGCCGATGGAGCGACACTGACTTCGGTTACGATCGATGGCATGGCGCATTCGGTTGACCCAGACAACTTGACAACAATCAAGGCGGACGAGGGCGTTTACACGTTTTCTGCCAATGGTTGGTGGAAGTTCGATCCGGCACTCAATCAGAACGAGAAGAATAGCAATATAAATGCGAGCTTCAGCTTCACCATTACAGATCGCGACGGCGATACATCGACGGCAATCCAGCACATCACCGTCACAGATGGTCGGGGGCCCGCGGTTTGGGGTCCAGGTTTCGGTGTCGTCGATCCGAACGTCTCGCTGACCCTTGACGAAGCCGATCTCCACAACGGTACAACCCCGAACTGGCACGGAGCCGCAGAAAGCGCTGTCAGCAGCTTTGGCAACCAACTGAGTTTTACCTCTCATTCGGACAACATCGCGGTTGCCTTCGGCGATACGAGCACAATCAAGGTCGATGGTCTTGCCTCGGGTGAGACGATTGTCTGGGTCAGCAAGAGCGGCAATGTCGAAGGCCACCTGAACACGGAAGGCGGCACCCATCTCATCACGCTGTCGATCAGCGGCGACACCACGGCTCTTGCAAGTGGTAACCCGTTTGGCAACACGATCACGCCAACGATCACGGCGACGCTGATTAATGCGCTTGATGATAACGGCAGAGCCGTGACGATCACGGGCGTCCAGGTTGTTGCCACCGACATCGATGGCGACACGGCGACTGGAACAGTCAAGCTGACGATCAACGACGACGCTCCTATCGCGATTGCCGAGAGGCCCATCAGCCTTGCCGAGGATGACCTCTCGTCCGGCGGTAATGTATTCGCCAGGAGCAGCGAGGGTGCAGATGGCGCGACGCTGACATCGGTCCGCGTTGAAAACATTAACTACGACGTCACTGCGACGCAGCCGACAAAGATCACCGTCGCCGAGGGAACCTACGAGTTCAAAGCAAACGGCGATTGGTCTTTCGACCCTGCGCTGAACCAGAACGAGAAAATCAACGATATTAATGCCAGCTTCAGCTTCACGATTACAGATCGCGATGGCGATAAGTCTACGGCAATCCAGCGCATCACCGTCACCGATGGCCGTGGTCCGGGGGTATCGGGCCCGACTTCGGGCGGCGTCACTCCAAATGTCTCGCTGACGCTTTCCGAAGCGGCGCTTGCAAACGGCAGCGATCCCTCCTCGAACGGCGAGACTGCAAAGAGTGGCAACGACAACCAGCTGACTTTCACGTCGCATTCAGACAACATCGCGGTTGCCTTCGGCGATACGAGCAAAATCAAGGTCGATGGTCTTGTCTCGGATGAGACGATTGTCTGGGTCAGCAAGAGCGGCAATCTCGAGGGCCACTTGAACACGGCAGGCGGCACCCATCTCATCACGCTGTCGATCAGCGGCGACACCACGGCTCTTGCAAGTGGTAACCCGTTGGGCAACACGATTACGCCAACGATCACAGCGACGCTGATCCACGCGCTCGACGATGCAGCCACCTTGGATGCCGTGAAGATCACCGGCGTCAAGATTGTTGCCACCGACACGGACGGGGACACGAAAACCGGAACCGTGAGCCTCACAATCAACGACGACAAGCCTATCACCACCATTGTGGATACGAAGGCGCTCAGCGAAGACGGCTTGTCCGGATCCAACCCTCCGTCGGCGAGCGCATCGCTTGGTATTAAGTTTGGCGCGGACGGCGCAAAGGCCCTCGGCTTCACTTCGCTCTCTGTTTCGCCAACCTATGTCGACAAGAACAACGTCGTCCAGCCACTCAACTCACTGACTTCGGGCGGCCAGGCCCTGACGTTGAAGCTGGAGAGTGGCGCCCTCAACGCCTACATCGTCAATACCACTGTGCTCGTTTTCTCGGTCGCCCTTGCGCAAGGTGTCAGCAATCCGAACGGCGCCTACACCTTCACGCTCTTCCAGCCACTCGATCACACGGACCCGATCGTCGGAGACGGCCATTCTATCGACCTTACCTTTGCCTATACGGCAACCGATAGCGACGGCGATTCGAGAGGGGGGGCCTTCACCGTTGAGGTTTCCGCCGCCGGCAGCGTGTCGGATCACACAATAAGCTACTCCACGCTCTCCACTGGCGTCGTGGTCAATCTCAGCGATAGCGACCAGCTGATTGCTGGCGCCAATTTCGTCGCGAATTTGGCGACGGATAATGGCGCAGCGCATGTTGTGGGTAAGGATGACGTCACCGGCATCACGAAGGTTGTCGGTGGCAGTGCTGACGATCTGCTGATCGGCGGCGGCGGCGATACGCTGGTCGGCGGCCTAGGCAACGACACTTTCGTTGCGGCAAGCGGGACTGTCTCCATCGAGGACCTCTCGGGCCACGACATTGTCAAAGTCCTGAACGGCGCAACCGCCAACATCACCGCGACCAGCGACTGGAAGGCTCTCGGTGACACTGTCAACGACGGCATAGCCACTGTTAGCGCCAACGGCCACAGCATCGACCTTTCGGCCGCAACCGGTTCCAATGGCTGGACGCTGACCAATGACGGCAATTCCACGGGTGTCACGCTCGTCGGCTCCAGTAAGGACGATACGGTCATCGGCGGCTCGGGCAACGACAAGATCGACGGCGGTCTCGGCAGCGACACACTCAAGGGCGGTGCCGGAGATGACCAGTTCACCATCGGCGCTGATATCGTGGATGCGGCAAACTATGGACCGCGCGTTTTCAACCTCGGCTCTGGCATCGTGCTCAGCGTCCCACTTTCGGGCATGTCGGGCACTGGAGACACGATCATCGGCGGCACTGGCGAGGACACGGTCCTTCTGGCCGGCGCGAGTGGCAAGGGTTTCGTTTTCGACAACCGCACCACCTCCACGCCTGATCTCCAGGGCATCGAGCACATCGTTGGCACAGATAGCAACGACCTGATTGCCGTCTCCGCAAGCTACAAGAGCGACGCTGCCAACGGTGGCGTCACGATAGATGGCGGCAAGGGTGACGATGTTATCTTCGGCGGCGCGGGCGATGACACGCTGAACGGCGGTGAAGGCAATGATAGGATCGTTGCCGGCACAGGCAATGACACGATCTCCGGCGGCGCAGGTAAGGATGCGATCTACTACACGCTCGGGTCGGGCCATGACCGCATCGACGGCGGCGCCACGGTC
Organism: Rhizobium sp. HT1-10; assembly: GCF_049472505.1. NCBI lineage: Bacteria > Pseudomonadati > Pseudomonadota > Alphaproteobacteria > Hyphomicrobiales > Rhizobiaceae > Rhizobium > Rhizobium sp. HT1-10. The sequence continues at coordinate 7,118 of NZ_JBCEBQ010000019.1, forward strand.
GTTGACGGCAAAGAAAGCGACATCGACACGCTCCATATCGTCGGCGACGGCAATGCCCATATCTACACGATCGGCGAACTTGCCCAGACGGCGGACGGCAACATCGCCTCAGCGATCGACAAGGCCGACCTGACGGTGACGATCGGCGGGGCCTCCACACCAGCGGTGCGGGCCGATGGTATCGAAGACCTGGTTTTCGACCTTCAAGGCTCGACAGGCAACACCATCAACTTCGGCGATGTGAGCCACACCTCATTGGCACCCGACACGATCACCATTAACGCTGGCAGCGGCAACGACACCTTCGACCTGAGCGGTCTCACCGGCAACGTCCACATCGTCATCAACGATGCGGACGCGGTTGGCGGAGCAGGCAGCGACACGGACACGCTGAAGCTAGCCGGCAAGTGGTCCGATTGGACTGTCACACATGTCGGCACCGACGACGGTATTGGCTATTACACCCTGACGAAGGGCAACGAGACGATCACCGTCGGCAATGTCGAGAAGTTCACCTTCATGGGTGAAAACAATGGTGCGGGCGGCACGATCACTCTCAGCCAGCTGGTAAATGTCGCGCCCGTCGCAGAAGATTTTACCGCGTTGAATGCGGTGACCGAAAACAGTGTGAGCGAGCGCGCCGAGGGCTTCATCCTGCACAACAATCACGCAACGGATGTGAATACCAACGCGTTCGATAGCTTGGCAGTCGTCGGCATCAACGCAGGGACCACGCCTTCGCCGATCTCCAACGTAAGTGGCTTCAACGGGACTGTGGTGGAAGGGCTCTATGGTCACCTGACGATTTTCGCCGATGGTGCATATGCCTATGCACTAGATGACAAAAAGCCTGCGACGGACGCGTTGAGCGCGGGCCAGCAAGTGACGGACGTATTCGAATACACCGTCGCGGATGCCCATGGGGTAAGCAGTTCGGCTACGATAACAGTGAATGTCAACGGGACGAATGATGCGCCCACAATCGTACTTTTAGACACCGACAGCGCTGTTGGGAGCGTGACTGAGGCTGGCGTAGCTACCGACGCCAGCCATGGTACGGCTTTCGGTCATCTGACAGGCGCAGACGTGGATAGCCCTGCGCTGACGTGGTCCCTGGTTTCGGGCAATGGTCAGACGGCAAATAGCGATGGCACGGTAACCGGAGTTTATGGCGCTTTGAGCGTCGGCAGCAATGGCGCGTGGGCCTACACACTTGATCAGACAAAAGCCGATCCCCTGAATGCGTCAAACCATCCGACGGAAACCTTTACTGTCAAGCTGAGCGACGGTCAGGGTGGCATTGTCACGCAACTGGTTACGATCACGATCAACGGCACGAACGATGCGGCGGTGATCAACGGTTCTGACACTGGCTCGGTGACGGAGGATCTACGCGCCCCGTATCTGACGGCTGGCGGTACACTGACGGTGACCGATGTCGATGCCGGCGAGAGCAAGTTCCAGGGGACGAAGATCGGCGCTGATAGCGGCCATCTCGGTGCACTGAAGATCAATGCGGACGGCCACTGGACTTACTCGGTCGACAACAGCCTCGCAGCCGTACAGAGCCTGGGATCAGGGAAAAGCACAACTGACACATTCACGGTCCATTCCACAGATAACACGGCGCACGACATTGTCGTCACAATCAACGGCACGAACGATGCGGCGGTGATCGGCGGTTCTGACGCTGGCTCGGTGACGGAAGATCTGAGCTCCCCGTATCTGACGGCTGACGGTACACTGACGGTGACCGATGTCGATGCCGGCGAGAGCAAGTTCCAGGCGACAACGATCGACGCTGATAGCGGCCATCTCGGTGCACTGACGATCGATACGGACGGCCACTGGACTTACTCGGTCGACAACAGCCTCGCGGCTGTACAGAGCCTTGGACTGGGAAAGAGCACGACTGACACCTTCGCGGTCTCGTCCGCCGACGGCACGCCGCATAATATCGTCRTAACGATCAACGGTACCAACGACGCAGCAACTTTCAGCGGTTCAGACACCGGTTCGGTTAAGGAAGATACCAGCACGACGACCACGAATGGTGTCCAGTATCTGACGGCCGGCGGGACACTGGTAGCCACCGATGTGGATACAGGCCAGAGCAAGTTCCTGCCAGCGACCATCGCAGCCGGTGGCAGCCATCTTGGCACGCTATCGATCGATCAGAGCGGCGTCTGGAGCTACAAGGTCGACAACAGTCTCACCGCTGTACAGAGCCTTGGATTGGGACAGAGCACGACTGACACCTTCGCGGTCTCGTCCGCCGACGGCACGCCGCATAATATCGTCGTAACGATCAACGGTACCAACGATGCCACTGTAAACCCTACGGTGATCACCGACGGCTCGATTGGTAATGGCAAAGCTTTCACCATTACCGCGGCAGAGCTTGTCGGACACGACACGGCGCTGACTGTATCCTCAACCAGCAATGCTTTCGAAGTTCAGGCGACGACGAATGCAACGTTTGTGACGATTAAGGATGTTGGGAATACCACCGGTGGCACGTTCGACTATACCATGAGTGATGGGTCGACAGGGCATGTTGTCGTCAGAGGAGGTACGTCTGTGGCCGCTCCTGACGGCCAAGGCTACATTCTTATCGGTAAGGACGGGTTTGGTAATACAATTGCAGGCGGTGCCGGCAACGACACTCTCGTCGGAGGCAACGGTGCCGATACGATGACGGGTGGCAGCGGCAACGACAGCTTTGTCGTTAACTCTGGAGACTCGACTCCATCGGTTAGCTTCGGGCTAGTGTATTCGACAGCAACCGGATTTAATGTTGGCTCGACTGGTATTTCAGGCTTCGACACTATTACGGATTTCACGAGAAACGGCACGCAAAGCGATACAATAAGCCTGCCGGGCAGCGGATTTACCGTGGCGTCGACAGTCGCTACCGATGGATCTTATCAGTACTTTCAAGGAGGCAATTCTGAATTCAATGCGTTGCGTGCGGCAAACTATAACACTCAAACCGGATTCGTCACGTTCAGCCATGCTTTGGACTCGTTAGCCACAGTTGGCGCGGCGGTGAAATATCTTCAGGCAGTTGGCATCAGCAACAATAGTGTTGTCGCATTCAATGCTGCCTACGATGGGTTGAATCACACCTTTATACTGGAGCGCACATCAGCCACCGGCTACACGCTCGTGGAACTTGATGGTACGAGTGGCGGCTACGCGATCAGCAATCTTGCGACCTTGATCACCAACCACACCATCGATCCCGTCATACTCGACCTCGACCACAACGGGCTTGCCTTGACCTCCCAGTCCAACGGCGTGTCCTTCGATCTCAACGGCGACGGCGCCAAGGATCAGGTGGCCTGGACTGCGGCTGGGGTGCATGATGGCATTCTCGCCATCGACCTCAACCACGATGGGCAGATCAACGACGGCCGCGAGCTCTTCTCCGCCAACTTCAACGGTGGTCACTATGATAGCGGCATGGCGGCGCTTGCAACGCTGGACACCAACCATGACGGCAAGATCGATGCGTCGGATACGGCCTATTCGCAGCTCGCCGTCTGGCAGGACCTGAACCACAACGGCATCACCGACGCCGGCGAACTGACGACCTTGGCTGATGGTGGCATCTCCAGCATCTCGCTTTCGACCACCGCATCGAGCACGAGCATTGCCGGCCAGTCGGTTCTTTCGGAGGGCACCTTCACCAACGCCGACGGTTCCGTGGGCCATCTTTCGGAAGTCGCCTTCGACACCGGCCTCGGCCAGGTCGATGCCGGCCAGATCAACCTTATTGGCACCGACGGCAGCGATACGCTGACGAGCGGCGGCGGCTACATCATGACCGGCGGCGCAGGCGGGGATACTTTTGTGCTCGACGCCCGTGCCCTTCACGACCTCAACATGGCTGACGTCATCACCGACTTCAGCCCGAAGGGGGACGGCGACAAGCTGGATGTGTCAAACCTCCTGAATGCCCTGATCGGCGAACATCCTGGTATGGCGGACGCTAGCGCCCTCGCCTCGATGACGGCGTCGGTCAACACGGCAACAAACTCGACGGCAATCAGCATCAATACGGGTTCGGAAGCACATGTGGTGGCCACACTGCAAAACTATGCCCCGACCGGCCATGATGCCATCCACGTCCTGTTCAACAACCACGACGAACAGCTTGCAACACACGCGCAGACAGCCGGCGCCTGATAGATAGTTGCCAAGCATCAAGGCGGCCTCGTTTTCGGACGAGGCCGCCTGTTTCAGCGCTTATTGCCCGAGTTTGGTGTCTCTTAGTCGTGTCGTCACGCCTCCGATGCGAAACGTTCAACGGAAAAGGGCATTGAAGCCGGCCGTCGAGGTCATGCGCGATGGCGCCTGGAAACGGGCCGGGTGAAGCACTGACAGCTTCATATAGTTTATATTTTATTTATCTAAAATACAGTCGTATTTCGTATTGCGACCTGGCAATGGGTTCCAAATTCCACCAAAAATGATCCACGCGCTCGAAAAGAACATCTCGACAGAAAAAAACAAATGAATACTTAGAGATAAAATTTATATTATCATTAGTGAGCATTTTGTCATAAATCTGCTTGCTGTTTCATTTTTACCAACTTCAAATAATTAATGGTATTCACCAGCAGACATATGATCGAAATGTTTACTGTCTAAACAGTTTGGTATACGTGTCACATCAGTATTGAACGGATAGGGGGCCGGCGTCTTGATTACCGCAAAAAGACTAATTTACGCACTTATGGCTTCGGTCTCAATATCTGTTGCAATCTCCGACGCTGCGAGCGCCATGACGTTGCAGCAGGCGATCGATCAGACAATGAAAACAAACCCGCAGATCATGCAGGCAGCGCAAAATCGGGAAGCAACCGAGTTTGAGCTCCGACAGGCTCGAGGTCTTTACTTGCCATCTGTTGACCTGCAGTCGGGCGTTGGCCGTCGTAGACTGTCTGATCTAACATCAGGGACTCTGACAACCAGTCGAGACTACTTGGACCCTTCCGATGTAAGTCTTACCGTTACGCAAAGGCTGTTCGACGGCGGCGATCGCGCTGCCCAAAAGGACAAGCAGGCAGCCCGTGTCGATAGCGCATCTTTCCGTGTTCAGCAGCGTTCGGAAGCCTTGGCGCTCGAAGTCACGCAAGATTACCTCGAATATATGCTGCAGGCCGAGATTGTTGCTGCGGCTGAAAAGAATGTCTCCTTCCACAAGCAGATTCTCGGCAATATTGAAGACAGTATCAAGGGCGGTGCCCTGACCGATGCAGATCGCTATCAAGGCAACGAACGGCTGCTGGCAGCAAATGCTCGCCTTCAAGAAGCCAAGCAGGAGCTGGATGCCACGAAAATTCGCTTCTTGCAGGCGGTGGGCGAGCCGATCGTCAAGCCGCAGCGTCCGCCTTCCGTCAGTCACTACCTGCCGAAGACGCTCGATGATGCCATCTTTGTGGCGCAGAAAAGCAACCCGCAGATATTTTCCGCCCAGGCCGATGTCAACGCAGCCGATGCCGACGTGCGCGGCTCGAAGGCGGCATTTCTTCCAAAGGTCGATCTCGTCGGCAGCGCCCGGGTCGGCAACGATGTCGATGGCAACACCGGCAACACCAATGATCTTCAGGTCGGTCTGGTCGCGAAATGGAATCTCTACCATGGCGGCATCGATATGGCCCGCGAGCAGGAGCAGGTTCGCCGTGCGGGTGAGCAGCGGTTTGCGCTGAGCCAGGCCTATCGCGAGGTCGATCAATCGGTGCGATCCGCATGGAGCGAGCGCGTCAATCAGGGCCAGCTGGCAGCGATTCTCGCCAAGCAGGAGCGCACCAACGGCCAGCTCGTCTCGTCCTATCGCGAGCAGTTCAAGGTCGGTCAGCGCTCACTGCTCGATTTGCTTGACTCGCAGAACACGCGTTTCAACACCGAGGTCTTGGCAAAGACGGCCGATGTGGCTGCGTTGTTTGCCGAGTACAAGATCCTCGCCGCGTCAGGCAAGCTGCTGTCGACCATGAACCTGAAGCCGGTTGGCCAGGCCACGGCCTATGCCAGGGACCAGTTTGCAGTGTCTTCGTCAACCTCCGATCCTGGTTACGTGAAATACGATTCGCATCAGAAGCCTGGGTTGCCGCTGGACCTGCTCGAGCCGATCCGTTGATTGCGGTGATGAGGCTTGGGTAACGCGTCATGTTGAACGTAGCACCTGAAACTTCAGTCAGCATGCCACTGCAGACGTTTAAGTCGGCATTCAAATCGGTTGCCGCCTTCTACGGGCGTCCGAATTCGGACACTGTGCTGTTCTCGGGTGTCCCGGACGAAGTCCTCGATGCGATGGAGCAGGACGACATCGAGCGGCTGGCCGACAGGGTCGGGCTGCAGGTCTTGAAGCACAAGGAGCGTGATTGCCGGCTTGGAAACTTTGATTGTCCGGCCATCATCATCTTTGCCGATGGTGGCGTGCTGCCTCTGCTCGAAGTTTCCTCAGATGGCCGATATATCATAGACATTGTCACAGGCGCCGGCCAGCCCGCGCGGCTGACGCTTGCCGAGATTGCGGCGCTCAATCCGCAGTTCGCCTTTGCCTTCACGCTCTTCTATGACAATTCCTCGGAAGAGGCCCGTGTCGGCCATGCGATGGAGATCGAGAAACGCCATTGGCTGGCAGCAACGCTCGTTCCATACTGGCGCACCTACACCCGCGTCATGCTGGCTGCCTTGTTCATCAACCTCATCGCGCTCGCCTCTCCGCTCTTTACGATGAACGTCTATGACCGTGTTCTGCCAAACAAGGCGTTTCCAACGCTTTGGGTCCTGACGGCAGGCATCACGCTCGCCTATTTGTTCGACTTTCTGTTGAAAATTGCCCGAGCGGCGTTGATCGACTATGCCGGGCGCAAGGCCGACATGCGCCTGTCGCAGCTGATTTTCGACAAGATCCTGAATTCGACCCTGGCCTCGCGTCCGATGTCCACGGGTGAATACGCCAACCGAGTGTCACAATACGAGTTCGTCCGAGAGTTTTTCACCTCGAACACGATCGGCGTTTTGATCGACAGCATGTTCGTCGTCATCTTCCTCATCGTTATCTATATGATTGCAGGATGGCTGGTCGTCATTCCCGCCGTCGCTTTCGTCGCCTCGGTGGCTATCGGATTGTGGGCCCAGGCACAGATCGGCAGACGTATGGCGACGGCCGCCAACGAGGCTTCGCGTCGCCAGTCGTTGCTGGTCGAAACGATCTCGACGATCGAAACGCTGAAGAGCTTGCGTGCCGAGGCGACCATGCTGCGCCGCTGGCAGGAACTGACAAAACACTCCAGTCGTACCAGCGAAGAGATCAAGAACATCTCGTCGAACGCACTCAACATGACGATGTTCCTGCAGCAGATCGTCAGCGTACTGATCGTCGTTGCAGGCACCTATGAGTTTTCGGATGGCAAGATCGCCATGGGCGCGATCGTGGCAACGGTCATGTTGGCAAGCCGAGCAGGTGCGCCCTTCGGCCAAATCGCCATGACGCTTGCGCGTTTTCGCCAGGCGACAATGTCGTTGCGCATCCTCGACAAAATCATGGAGCAGCCCGACGACCGACCTTCCACCGTCGGCTTCGTCAACCGCCAGATCCGCAGCGGTGGCTTCTCCTTTCAGAATGTCGTGTTTCAGTACCCGGGGTCCGATCAGCCGGTTATCAACCAGCTGTCCTTCAACGTTGCGCCTGGTGAAAAGATCGGCATCATCGGTCGCATCGGATCCGGCAAGACGACGCTTGGCCGTCTGCTCGACGGACTTTTCCAGCCGACCAGCGGACGTATCCTGATCGACGGTGTGGACGTGCGGCAGTACCACATGGCTGAAGTGCGGTCGGCAGTCGCTGTTGCAGGCCAGTCCTCCGACCTTTTCTCGGGCACGGTCAAGGAGAACCTGCTGCTCGGCCGCGCCGACGCCAGCGATGAGGAGCTGCTTGCGGTTGCCCGCATGACGGGCGTCGAGGAGTTCGTGTCCGTTCACCCCCGAGGGTTTGACATGCCCGTCGGCGAACGCGGTTCTAATCTATCGAACGGCCAGAAGCAGGCGCTGACCATCGCGCGTTTGCTGCTGACCCGTCCGAAAATCGTCTTTCTCGATGAGCCTTCGGGTGCCATGGACTTGGCCACGGAGCGTCACCTCATCAATAAGCTTACCGATGCTTTCGGCCCCGAGACCACGCTCCTGGTGGCGACGCATCGCCATAGCATGCTGGAATTGGTCGATCGGCTGATCGTCGTCGATAAGGGCAGGATCATCGCCGACGGACCGAAGCACGCGGTTATCGAAGCAATGCAGAACAGGGCCATGAAGTAATGTTGGCTCGTAACCCGCACCACCATCAGGTTCTTGACACGCCGCCGTTCCTGGCACGGAGCATTCTTGTCAGTTGCGCCCTGCTGGTCGCATGCTTCGTCGCATGGGCCTCCGTTTCGGAGATAGACGAGATTGCACGTGGCGAGGGGAAGGTCATTCCCATCTCGAAAACCCAGATCGTGCAATCGTCGGAGCCGGGCATCGTTCAGGAAATCAGTGTCAATCTCGGGCAGGTCGTCCGCAAAGGCGACCTCCTGGTCCAGCTCGACAACACGACAACGCAATCGACGCTTGGCGAATCGGTTGCCAAGGCGCGTGCCCTGGGTGCCAAGGTTGGTCGGCTGGCGCTCGAGGAGGCCGGCGACTACAGCACCCCCTTCATTTGCCCGGCGAATGTGCTCTCTGTCGCTAAAGCGGTCTGCGACAATGAAGAAAAGCTCTTCAAAGCCGATCGCGCGAGCTACCAGAACAAGCAGGATGTGCTTCAGCAGCGCCTCAAACAGCATGAGAACGAACTTGAAGAGGCGCATGCCAATATCGATCGCCTGACCGAAAACATCGTTGGGGCGCAAAAGCAGTATGACATGCTAAAGCCGCTGGGCGAAAAGAAGCTTGTCGCCCAGACCGAGGTATTGAAGGTGCAGCGTGATCTCGTTGATCAACAGGGTCAACTGAAGGTCTACGTCGAAAGCCTCGATCGGCTGCGGGCGTCGGTGCAGGAGGCGACGCTCCAGGTCGACGACCTGGGGCTGCAATTGCGCCAGCAGGCGCTTGCCGACAAGGCGCAGGCGTTGGCGGAGCTTTCGGTCGTGGACGAGACCATTCGCGGTGCGAGCGATCGCGTCAAGCATACCGACATCCGCTCACCGGTGGACGGCATCGTCAACACGCTGGAGGTCAACACGATTGGCGCCTATGTCGACGCCGGAAAGGTGATCGCGGGGGTCGTGCCAACCGCTGATACCTTGCTGATCGAGGCAAAAATCTCCCCCCGGGATGTCGCCTTCGTGCGCGTCGGGCAACGGGCGGTCGTCAAGATCTCCGCTTATGACTTTTCGATTTTCGGCGCTCTCGACGGGGAAGTCGTCAACATATCCGCCGATAGCCTCGTCGAGAAGGACAAGAACGAGACCTACTATCTTGTCCGCGTCAAGACCGACAAGTCGGTGTTGGAGCGCGACGGCAAAAGCAATCCGATTATCCCAGGCATGGTCGCTTCAACCGAGATCATGACCGGGCGCAAGACGGTACTCGCCTATCTCATGAAGCCGATCAACAAGGCGCGCTCAGAAGCGCTTACGGAACGGTAGGGGCGGTCATGGCGAAGGTGGAGGACGGCAATGCACTGGATGTGATCTCCGCAGGAGATTCACTGCCGATGATCGAAGTCGATGAACTGGAGCCGCGCTTTCGCGCGGTGACCGGTCGCGGCGAGCGTCGCGGCATAAGGCTCGAACGTATCTATTGGGACGGACTCAACCGGATGTCCGATTTCAGCGGTATCAGCACTGGGGACATCGTCCATCATACCGCCACGCAGATGTCCGAAGCCGGCAATCTGACGTCGCTGCTGCGCGTGCTCAGCTTCAAATGGGCGCTTCGCCGGCTGGATGCTCTCGAGGATCTTTCCTCGCTCACCAACCTCAATGCCATCCTGCAGGCGTCACCGTCGCCCACCGTCATCCTGACCGCAGACCGGAAGATCAAGTTGTTCAACGACGCCTTCTTGACCATGCTGCGTCGTCGTCAGCCGCTGATCGAGGATGTCCAGCAACTGGCCCGCAATCTGCGCTTTTCGATCGATACCCAGGTCGAGGAAGTGTTGAGCGTCCTGTCCGCCAATCGGGGAAAGACGCTCAACACAGGCTTCAAGATCGGGCTCGGTTCGCAGTCGCTGAGCGGCCAGATCAATCTTGCTCTGGCGCCGGCACATGAAGTGCCGATGCTGATCGGCTATATCTCCCGGTACTGATGCCTTCACAACGGCATCGCTTTGCAAGTGGCGCCGGGAGGCGTCATTTTTGTTGATGGGGTTGAACTAGCCCTAAAATGATGAAAGAGCGCCTCTTGTTGTCACAAGAGGCGCTTCGATACATCTGGGTCGGCGAACCCTATTAGTTGGTCGCACCCTCGCCGGGAGCAATTTTGGTAAGCGGGACCGCGGAGGCCATCGCCAGCGCATGCGGATCGCGCGATCCATGCAGAAAGCCGCGGCCATCAACGATCGAATAGAGCGGCAGATAGCTGGTAATCTGCCTGTCGGCCAACACCTGATCACGCATGTTGTCAAGGATTAGGCGACGGCCTTCGACAGACACCGACAGGACAGCATGATAGAAGTGGCGCTGCTGGTCGAAGAGGATGACAAGCGCCATGTCATCGAGGCTGACACCTTCCGCATGCAGGACCGACATCTTCAGAATTGCGAAATCCTCGCAGTCCCCCTGTTGTCGGGAAAGGGTCTCGCTGGGTTTCGCCCAGTAGTCGGTGACATGGTAGGTTTGCATGTCGCTTGCGTAGCGGATCGCATGGTTGACCGTGTAATTCACCTGCTCGATCTTATCCCGCAGCGACGCGCGCGCCGTTTTGCCTTCGGCAACTTTGACGGCAGCATCCGCGGCATGGCAGCCACGGGCTGCGCAATCGAGCCCATGACCGCTTCTCATCTCGTTCAGCGATGGCGCGAACTTTTCAAGCGCAGCCAGGCGCTTGAACGGGATGGCGACGGTTTTGAAGACAGAATCGTTGGAGGCGCCGCTATCCAGCCGCGTCGGGCGAGATGGGGTCATCATGGCAACCTTATCGCTAGGGAGCCCGGCCGGCTCGACTGCCAGCGCCGGCAGCAGCGACGCGACGTCGATAGCATGAACTGTGCGTTCGGCGTTTGCCGCGGCAGCCAGCACGATATCGCCCAGACCCGGAAGGAACGCCGGCGCCGAAAAACCGACTGCCGTTTCGATCAACGCGTTGGAGAAATCCGCTTCGGGCGTGCTGCTTGCATTGTCGGATGCCATGCACAGCGAAGTCGTAAAGAATGCTGCCGTTGCAGCCAAAAGTACATTCCTGATATTCTTGCGTATCATTGGACTTACTATCTCCTTTTGTTGAGATAGTAGTGGCGTCCTATGAATATACGGTTCGAATTTGTAAATAACCTAAGTATAAAATCGTCGCTCAAATAAGTATAAAATTGTACGCCTCTTCTTTATGTCTTGTTAATCGTGGGAGGAGATAGACTGAGGAGTCTGAGGATTGGTGACGAAGGCCGCGTCAGAACTGCGAAGGACAGAGGCTGAGGGCCGTCACGCAGAGGAGCCGGCAGCTCAATTATACATCCGACCGGAGCTGCCAAGATGCTGCGTTCAAGGCGATAAGTTTACAGTACCCGGCCATGATATTGGCCGATGAAACCGGGCGTGGCCAGTTCCATACATGGATGGCGGCACGGCAATCCGTGAGACGGTCTCTTTAGGGCAGAGCTTCCGGAAGCAAGCGGTCGTCGGTTTGTGCTCACGAAGCGCGCGGGCGGAAAGGATCGGCGAATTCTACAGAAAACCTCTGACGAAGAACACTACAAAGTTTAGTAGTTCACTGATTGCACTCTATGCGCTATTCTCCCGGTCGTCGAAACACGCAGGTTTTCCGGAGTTGGGATGGTGAAGCAGGCCTTGATCACCGGTGCATCGGGAGGGATCGGAAGAGCGATCGCGACCCGGCTGGCGCGTGACGGCTTCGATCTCCTGCTCGTCGCGCGCGACGAACAGAAACTGACATCCATGGCCGCTGAAATGCGTGTTGGCCGTCCGCACGGCACGACAGAAACAATCGTTTTGGACGTGTCGAATGCCAATGCGGTCGAAGCGGCGCTCGCTACGCTGAAGCAGCGCGCCATGAAGCTTGACGTCGTCGTCAACGGCGCGGGCATTTCCGGTGGCGGCGTCACCAGTGCGGTGCCGACGGAACTCTGGGACCGGGTCATTGATGTCAATCTCAACGGCGCATTCTACGTCTTGCGCCACGCGCTGGGCTTGAACCTTATGCAGGCGGGCGGTCGCATCATCAACATCGCCTCGACCGGCGGCAAGCAGGGCGTCATCCATGGCGCTCCCTATTGCGCTTCCAAGCACGGGCTGGTGGGGCTGACCAAGGCGCTAGGGCTCGAACTTGCTCGCAACGGCTCCGGCATAACCGTCAACGCCGTCTGCCCCGGCTTCGTCGAGACGGCAATGGCGGAACGGGTACGCGAACACTATGCCGCCATTTGGAAGACGGATGCGCAGGAAACCCGGCGCCGTATTGAAGAACGGGTTCCTATCGGCCGCTACATTGACGTGGAAGAGGTGGCGGAAATGGTCGCCTATCTGGTCGGCCCCCACAGCGCCGGCGTGACGGCGCAGGCACTCAACGTTTGCGGCGGATTGGGGAATTACTGAGATGGCATCGAACGGCTGCGATAACGCGAAACTGCAACTGTCCATTGTCCCGCTCGACGACACCGACTGTGTCGAACGTCTTCCCCTCACCGACGCCGGCGACAGGGCAGACTGGCAGCGCATTCGCCAACCCCAGAGGCGCCGGCTGTTCCAGTTCCGTCGATCGGCGCAGCTTGCGCTGCTTTCCCGCTCGCACGGAAACGCCACGATCCTGCGGGATCCGGACCGCCATATCCGGGCGCTGCTCGAGGGGGGGCTTCGCCGCCATGTTTCAACAAGTGCCTCGGGGCCGGTCTGCGCGACGGCTGTTTGCGATAGGCCGGTTGGAATCGATATCGAACGGAGTTGCGGGCGGAGCGATCTGCGAGCGCTTCTGAACTTCCTCGGCTTTCCCGGCGCGGCTGCGCTCGCCTCGCTGCCGCCCGGCATTGCGCGGTTCGAAGCGTGTATGGCCTGGACCCGATTGGAAGCAGGGTTAAAGCGGGCGGGGCGGGGTATCCACGATCATATTGCCGGAGGCCGGCCGTTCCCTGCTGGCGAAGACAATGTGCGGATCTTGGCGAGTTTCGATTGGGTCTGCGCCGTTGCTCATGAGGGTGAACCGATCGAGATCGCAACCAGTCTCACCGATTTTGAGACGCTGTGCGGGAGTGTGCCCCAATGAGCGCCGACATGACGATCATCGACCTTTCCGTCGCCATTTCCCCCGACAGCTGGGAGCCCGAGCCAATCGAAGTCGAATGGATCAACCACACGGCCGGTGCCGACAAGCTCGGCAGAAGTGCCTGGTACTTCGAGCGCCGCAAGGGTTGGCGCGGCGTGTTACAGCGTTTTCTTCCCGCCGATGGGCGTCTGATCAGCCACCGCGACTTCCCCGATGCCATGGGCCTGTCGCAAATGTTTTACCGGCTATCAACTCACACCGGCACGCATGTCGACGCGCCTTTCCACTATGGCTGGCGCAAGAACACGCGAGATCTTCCGGATACGATTTCGGAAATTCCACTTGGATGGTGCTACGGCGCGGGTGTGCTGATCGACTGCAGCGCCGACCCTAGGGAGCAAATCGATGCCGACAATGTTGCTCGGCAATGCGAACTCGCCGGGATATCGGTGTCAGAAGGCGATATCGTGCTGATCAACACGGGGGCGAGCCGGCTGTTCGGTCGACGCGAGTATTTCTCCGACTACCGTCCGATCCATCCTAGCGCGGTTTCCTATCTGCTCGATCGAGGGGTCAGGGTCATCGGAACCGATGCATTCAGCTTCGATGCCCCCTTCATGCAGATGATCGCCGCCTACCGCAAGAACGGTGATGCCTCTGTGCTCTGGCCTGCCCACATGATGGGGCGCGACCGGCCTTACCTGCAGATTGAAAGGCTCAGCAATCTTGACCGTCTGCCTAAGGCGAACGGCTTTCGTGTGAGCTGCCTGCCGATCAAGCTCGAGCATGCGGATGCAGCCTGGAGCCGGGTCGTGGCGATTTTCGAGGACAGGTTACAACCAGTATCGGTGGGGAGGACCACATGACTGCGCTCGATCCGGACGACAGGGACCGCCCATATCCCAATAAGTGCTACCTTCCCTTCATTCTCTATCCGCCCGGCATGCACCGCAATGCCGAGGGCGAGGCTTTCCTCAATCGTCTTCAAGCGCTTCACGACGAAGGCGGAGATTTTGTCCTCTATCTCGGCATTCCTTTCTGCCGGACGCGGTGCAAATCCTGTCCCTATTTCATTAGTCTTTTGGCAGAAAACGACAGGCGCAACAGCGAGGACCTGTTTGTGGATGCGCTCATCAAGGACATTGCCCACTGGGCGACGTTCCGGCGCTGGAAGACCGGCTTGTTGCGCAATATCTATATCGGCGGCGGGACAGGAAGCATCCTGACAACCGCAAACCTGAAGCGTTTGGTCGATACCGTGTTTTCGCTGTTCACGGTTTCCGACGATTACGAATTCACGTTGGAGGGCAATGCTCGCGATTTCGACGAGGAGAAGATCGATTTTCTCGTCAGTTCCAGGATCAACAGACTGAGCCTCGGCGTCCAGTCTTTCCAGCCGGAAATCCTCGCTACCATTGGCTCGCCGCACGCCGCGGACGATTCCATTCGGGTCATCCGTGCCCTCCAGGGCCGGGGATTCGAGAACATCCAACTCGATCTGATGTACAACATGCCGGGTCATACCCTGGACGTGTGGCAGCGAGACCTCAAAAAGCTCAGCGAGCTCGATGTCCCGCATTTCACCATCTATCTCTACCGCATCCACAGGGACACGCCGCAGCATAAGCTAATCGCCAAAGGCAAGGTGGCGCCACCACCCGACGCCGAAACGCCGATGGTCAAGGCGATGTATACCGAGGCCAAGGCCCTCGCCGAGGCGATGGGCTTTGAGATGTACATGGTCGATCATTTCTGCAAGCCCGGCTACGAGAACATGTACAACCACTGGAACTGGAAGGTCTACGTGGATACGCTGGCGATAGGGCCGGGCTCCTACAGTTATTTCGAAGGCTACCGTCTGGGCACCGGCACCGATGTGGAAGCCTATGTCCAGGCCTGCGAAAGAGGCGAATTCGTCATCAGTTCGACGACCGACGACCGACGCCCTGTCGGCCCGCGTGCAGCGCGAACGCTACGTGATTTTCGCACTGCTCTACTACGAGATCGAGTTCGCCTTCTACGCGAGCAAGTTTGGCTCATCCTTCCTCGAGGATTTCGAGAGTGAGATCGGGCGGCTGACAGCCAAGGGCCTCATCGAGCTCCTGCCAGACCGCATTAGGCTCACGCCGCTCGGGCTGATCTGGCACACCAACATCATCCTGGAGTTCTTCAACCCGGCCTTCTGGTCGGACACCGCTTCGCTTTCGGAACCGAACTGGTCGCTCAACGGCGTCATGGTGGAGGTCGGAGCCCAGGAACGCAGCTTCTGGCTTGGCGACATCACGCCACCGCCGCCATCGCCTTTCTCTAACGCCCACATCCGGGAGGCTGTTACCCATGTCTGAGACGCAACGATTCTTTGCAAGCGAAACCACAATGATCGACGCCCCGCCCGGAGACATCTGGGCCGTCTGGGTCGATATCAACGGCTGGCCGCGCTGGGACGACGGGCTGGAGACAACCACATTCTCCGGGGCCTTCCGCGCGGGCAACACCTTCGAGTTGACCCCAAGGGGAGGGGAAGCGCTGACCGTAACACTCCGCAGCGTCACCCAGGGCGAGGAATTCACCGACGAGATCGAGTTGCCCTTTGGCACAATCCGCACCGCGCACCGCATGCGGCCCGTTGGCGGCAAAGTCGAACTCACCCATGAGGTCGAAGCCATTATCAACACGCCGGAGGCCGGTTTCTTCGGCGACGAGATCTGGCCTCACATGCAGGGCGGGCTGGGCGGCGCACTGGCTAATATCCGCGACATCGTCGAGGCCTGACTTGGCAAGATCGTCCTCCTCTCAATGAAAGGGGCATGCCGTGACTTCCTTCTGGTGCGGGGTCGTATCCCTGGAGCACATCAAACGGGGCGAGAGAGAAGGCTTTTGCCAGGTTTGCCATGGCAAGCGTTCGCCGCTGGACCGCATGGCCGTTGGCGATGGCATCGTGTTCTACTCGCCGACCGCCACCTTTCGCGGCAAGGAGAAATGCCAGTCCTTCACCGCCATCGGCGAAGTGGTCGGCGCCCACTCCTATCAGTTCCAGATGACGCCCGATTTCGTGCCCTTTCGCCGCGATGTTTCCTACTTTCCCGCAGTGGAAGTCCCCATCCACAGCATGCTCGACGTCCTCGACTTCACGCGCGACAACCCGAACTGGGGCTACCAGTTCCGGTTTGGCCACTTCAAGATCAGCCGGCATGATTTCGAATACTTAGCCGCCGCGATGATTGACGGCGACACATGGCGGGATCGCTTCGCCGAGGAAAGGACACTGCTATGACCTGGCAGAAAGTGGTGGTGACTGGCCTCGGAGTCATCGCGCCAAACGGCGTGGGTCGCACTGAATTCTGGAAAAATGTCATTGCCGGCACCTCAGGCCTCAAAGTGAACCCGAACGCAGCGGCGTTCGGGTTCCGGTCACAAGCGGTCGGGGCTGTAGAAGGCTTCGACGGCGCGCTCTCCGGTCCGGGAGGTCGCCATCAGGCCTTTGCGGTGGAAGCAGCGCGGATGGCCGTCGACGATGGAGCAATAAGCCTCTCGGCCATAGATAGGGACCGTTTCGGCGTCTGCGTTGCCAGTGCCATCGCGGGGGCAGCTGAGATGGAGACCAATCTTCTCCGGCTCGCAGCGCTCGGAGAAGAAGCAGAGCTTCCCAACGACGCGCTGGCGACTTTCGATTTCGGACAGGCGGCGACCTCGGTCGCCGAGATGTGCGGCGCGAGAGGGATGGTGGTCAATATTTCGACCGGCTGCACAGCAGGCCTGGATGCGCTGGGCTTCGCCTATAATCAAATCCGCCTTGGAAACATGGACGTGATGCTGGCGGGCGCGAGCGAGGCGCCTCTCTGCCCTTTGTCGATCGGCTCCTTCGAGGCGCTGGGCGCCCTGTCCACGCGGCAAGTTGACGATCCCCAGCTGGCGTCAGCTCCGTTTACGGCCGATCGCGACGGTTTCGTGATTTCCGAGGGTTGCGGCATGCTGCTCTTGGAGAATTCCGACCACGCGATAGCACGCGGAGCAACCATCTATGCCGAGGTCACGGGCTATGCCTCTGTCAACAATGCCTATCACATGACCGACCTTCCGGCCTCCGGCGAAGCGTTGGCCCATTGCATGGAGTTGGCACTGGTCGATGCCGGCATTGACCGCGACGAGGTCGATCATATCAGTGCGCACGGCAGCTCAACGCCGCAGAACGACATCAACGAGACGGCAGCGGTCAAGGCGGTTTTTGGCCAACTGGCGAAAACGATCCCGATCAACTCACTGAAATCGATGACCGGGCACGCGCTGGCCGCGGCCAACGCCATTGAATGCGTGGCGTTGAGCCTCGAGCTTTTCCATCAACATATTCATCCGACGGCGAATTACCGGCGGAAAGACCCGGCCTGCGATCTTGACTACGTGCCCGGGACTAGCAGGCGGAGACCAATAAGGTCGGCCATGAAGCTGACAAGCGGTTTTTCCGGCATCCACAGCGTCCTCGTCATGAAGGCGGGCCAGGCATGACCCGCAATGTCGTTATCACCGCCGCCACGGCACTGGATCATGCCGCTCCGCAACTGCCGGACAGGCCGGGATATGTCCAAATTCGTATGCTCGCCGAGGCAGTCGTGCACGACCAATGCCCGATCAGCGAGCGGCTGAAACGCAAGACCGACGGCTTTTGCCACAAGGGAATGGCCGTCGCCGCCACGGCGCTCGCGGAAAGTCGGCTCCTTGGGAGCGACCCCGATCCCGCCCGCACCGGCATCTTTGTCGGCAATTGCCTGGGCGGCTGGGGCCGTATCGAGAACGAGGTCCTTGCCCTTCACCGGGACGGTGTCGCGGCCATGGGCCCCTATGTCGCCACGGCGTGGTTTCCCGCGGCGCTGCAGGGCCAGATTTCACTCCATTACGGCTTTCGCGGCCACTCCAAGACATTTTCTGCCTTCGGCGTTGCCGGCGTGCAGGCCTTTATCTATGCCGCCCAGGCCATCATGCTGGATCTTGCCGACACGATCCTGTGCTGCGCCAGCGAGGACCTCTCGAGCCCCTATGTGCGAACCGTTCTGGAAAGAACTGTTGCGCGGGGATGGCCGGAATCGAAAGCTTACGGCGAAAACCGCGCCAGCGGCGGCGCGGAGGGCGCAGCCGCCTTCGTGCTCGAAGAGCGAAACAGCGCGCAGGCGCGTGGCGCGCCGATCCTGTGCGAAATCGTCGGTAGCCATGACGGCTTCGTAGCGACTGCCGACCGTGTTGGTCCCATGCTGGCCTCGATGCTGCCGAAGCTCGTGCGATCCAAAGGCGATCCGCTTCTCTATGTTCTAGACGGCCGTTTTTCCCGAGAACGGGAGGAAACCAGCCGGACGCTGGGCCGCCAGAGTATCGACGCCCGAATGATCGATGCTTCGGCGCTCATCGGAGAGCAGTTCGCCGTCGGCGGCCTGACGGAGACGGTGATCGCCGCGCGCGGGCTGAAAGACGGCCGACTGACGGCGTCGGCCTTCGGGGAATTAGGCGACCGGCCGTTCCGCCAGGCAGTGATCCAACGGCTGTCCTCCAACGGCAATCTCGCCGCCATCGGGCTGCGGGCCACCGCCAACCTTCCATTGAGTTCCATTCCACCACGCCAGGAGCCCGCGACATGAGCAAGATTTTCACAGAGGTTCGGACGATGCTTGCAAGCTACACGGAAACGACCATCGAGGAGTTCGACATGTCGGAGGATCTCGACCGCGGCTATGACATGGATTCCACTGAGCTGACGGAAATCGCGAGGCTGCTGTCGGAGCGCTTCGGGATCACGGTTGCCAAGAGCGAAAGAACCGATTGGAAAACCGGCAACGACATCGCGTCTTTCGTTAACCGCGCGGCCCAGGACGTCGAACCTCAGACGGCGGTTGCGTCATGAAACTGGTATCATGCCTCCTGCAAGGCGGAAGCGGCTCGGCGGGGTTGGCCTTCGCCGTTACACCCGCCGACGTCTGGACACGCGCCGAGGCGGTGGCAGCCGTTTCCCGCTTGCTTGACCGGCTGGCGGGTGCAGGGGTGAAAACGGGGGACCGGGCGCTCGCCATCCTGCCCCACGATCATACCGGCGTCTTTTTCGTCTGCGCAGCCAGCGCTCTCGGGTTGAGGTTGGTCATGCCCTACAGTCTTCAGGAGGGCGCGCTCGGCGAATGGCTGGGCATCATCCACTCCATGCAGCCGAAACACGTCATCTGCCTCGATCCTTCCGCCGCCGATAAACTGCGAAAGGCAGGTATCGCGCTGCTCGATCTCGGCGGCGACCTCGCCCGGAAAGCACCGCCCTCTGAGATGGTGACAATCAGCGCACCAGAATCCGTTGCAGGCTTCCTGACCCTGTTTTCAAGCGGCACGACAGGCAGTCCGAAGGCAATCAGCCTCGGCGAAGACATGGTGGCGCGAAAGATCCTAAACGTCAGCGACCATCTCGGTTTCGATGCGCACACGCGCGCCTTCTTCTCAGGCCTGATCAACAACACGACCGGCCTGATCTTTTCCTTCGGCGCGTTGGCCCATTTCGGCATGCTTTGCGTCCCACAGACGCGTCGTCTCGCCGAATGGCCGAGCCTCGTTGAAGCCTTCCAGGCCACCCATATCATGTTGCGTCCGATCGCACTTGAGCGCTTTTTGGCGGCGGCCTTGGAGAGCGAGGCGGATCTCTCCAGCCTGAAGATGCTGGCCTATGGCGCGGCCGCCATGCCCAGCGCGACCCTGCGGTTGGCGCGCGAGATTCTCTCCTGTGATTTCACGCTCGGCTACGGCCTCAGCGAGACGTTCGGACCCTTCGTCTTCATGAATGAGGCGGCCCATCGCGCCGGACTGCAGGACGGCGAACAATACCGCGTCGGCATACCGGATGAGAGCAGCCGTGTCTGGATCGATGCCCCGGATGCGGACGGTGTGGGTGAAGTTCTGATGGAAGGGCCCTTCCTCATGGAGGGCTATATCGACACGGCGACCGGCGAAGCAACACCGATGACGGGATATCTGAGAACGGGCGATCTCGGTCGCATCGAAACGAACGGGCATCTGATCCTCAAGGGGCGACTCTCCTCCAGCCTGCTCACATCTGGCGGCCACCGGATCTACCCGGAGGAAATCGAGGCGCTGCTTCGTTCGATCGACGGCGTGGACGAGGCTGTGCTTATCGGCCTGCCGGGCGCGGACGCAATTTCGCTAAGGCCCGTGGCGTGTATCCATGGCGATCTTGCTCGCCGCGAGACCGGCTACGTTCGGGATGTTCTATCCCGGAAAGTGGAACAGATGTTCGGGCGGGAGAAATGGCCCGATTTCCTGTTCGCCAGCGCCGTGCCGTTTCCCAAAAATGCCAACGAGAAGATTCTGAAGGAGGATGTCGCGCGATTGGCAGCGGCGGCCGAGTTGATCCCCCTTCGCGGCGCATTTCATGGGGAGGCAAGTTGATCATGACCATCGTTCTGTCGCACTCGATCGTCTGCCAGGCCGAACCAAGGCGCGTATTTTCCGTCATAGCCAGACCGGAGGACTGGCCGGCGCTATTTGAACCCTGCCTGGCGGTCGAAATTATCGAACGCGACCACGGCGTGGAGCGCATCGCCGTCACTGCCATGGTGAACGGCGAGCCGAGAAGCTGGCAATCGCGACGAACCGTCGATGAGGTTTGCCTTCGTATCGATGTCGAGATGATCGCGCCGCTGGTGCTGGTTGCGGCAATGCGCACAAGATGGCGCGTTTATGATCTGGGGCAGGGGCATTCGCTGCTCGTACTGGAACACGATTACGATCTTGTCGACACCATCGGGGGGCTCGTCGCCGGCGTCGAAACCCCAGCCCAGGCAAAGGACTGGATCAGTTCCGGCATCGACTCGAATTCGATCGTCGAGCTTGAAAACATCCGCCAGGCCTCCGAAGGGCTCGCGGCGGAGACGCCGGACGCGGACAATCTTTACCGGGCAAGTCATTCGGTGATCTGTGAGGCCCCGCCGACACTCGTCTTCCCGTTTGTCGCCGATCCCACCCGTTGGCCGGGCCTGTTCAAAGCCTGTACGGCAGTGGAAGTCCTTTCGCCCGATGGCGCATGGGATGTGGTGAAGATCCACGCCGATCAGGCGGGCCGTAGCGTCGATTGGACGACGCGCCGACGGGTCAATGCCGAAGCGCTCGTCGTGGACTACGAGCTTATCGATCCGATGCCATACACGAAGGCGATGAGCGGTCGCTGGCGGGTGGTGGCGCTTGGTCCGGAGCGATGCCTTCTCGCCGTCGAGCGCTCATGGTCCATCATTGATCCGGTGCCTGCGCTGCGCGAAGAGATTGCCACCGTCGCTGCCGCGGCTGCCTTTGTCGCCGGTTTTGTGGAAACGAATGCACGACGCGAGATGGAAGCGATTGCCACCATCGCCGCCGATCATACCGCCGCGCCGCTTTACATCGAGACAGAGGTCGACGTCGACGTCGATGCAGACGCGATTTACCAAACGCTTGCGAATGCTGGCGCCTGGCCGACATTTGCGCCCCATTGCCGGTCTCTCCATGTGGGTTTCGATGACGGCGTCTACCAGGAATTACTCTTCGAGATCGAGACGGCAGCGGGTGAGCGCGAGGTTTTCCGCTCGTTTCGCAATTGCAACCGGGTCAAAAGGTCTATTTCCTTCGTGCAGGTTGAACCGCCGCGCGCGCTGGAACGGCATCACGGGAGATGGCAAGTCGCGGCGACTCCGGCCGGCGCGCGGGTGATCTGCCGCCACTTCGCCACGCCACGCCGGGGAGAGGTCGCCGATATCACTGCGGCCGAAAGGCGCGACGAGGCGCTACGCAAAGCGATCGAGGCCAACAGCCGGACGATCGTTCTCGCCTGCGAGGCGCATATCAAGGCCGGCGGCAGGGAGCGGGCAGCATGAACGCGCACAACCGTCCTGCCCGCATATCCTCGGCAGTCTTGGAGCGGGTCGGCTACTTCCTGCCGCGCCTGCTGTTTGCCAACGCCAGGATTGCCCCGCAACTTCATTGGGGCGACATCACCCGCGCGCTCGATGGCTTCGACGCCGATCTCGTGGATCCGGCATCGGCCGCCTTCTGGGACGAATGGAGAAAACGCTTCAGCGCCATTGGCGAGAGCTACGAGATGCTGGCGGCGTCGAGTGCCTCCACTGCGGGCAAAGGGGAAGCGTTGCGCTCGGCCTCGGCCGCGTACCACTTCGCCGAGTTCATGTTCTTCGAGGAAGCTGGCATCAAAGCGGAGCTTCGACAATCCGTCCGCCGTTGTTTCACGCAGGCCATGGGGCATTCGGAAACAGCCTACGAAACTCGGACGGAAAGGGTAGGGGGGTGCGAAGTGACGACCTTCCGTTTCTTCCCCCTTACGCCACATCCGAAAACCGGATTTCCTTGTGTCATCCTCTGCAATGGGCTCGATTCCATGACGGAGATCGAGATCCTCTCGATCGGCGAATATTTTCTGAACCGCGGGATCGCCATCCTGCTCTTTGAAGGACCCGGGCAGGGTTTGGACCTCGGCATTCGGCCGTTGCGCATCGATATGGAGGCAGTGGTCGCAGATCTCTTGTCCGCGCTCGAGAGGGACAGCAGGGTAGACGCGAACCGCCTCGGGTTCTTCGGCGTGAGCTTCGGTGGCTATTTTGCGCTGCGTGTGGCGCAGGCGTTGCCGAGGAGGTTTCGCGGCATCGTCAACCTGTCCGGCGGGCCTGAGATCACCCAGTTCGCTAGGTTGCCCAGGCGCTTGAAGCAGGACTTCGCCTTTGTGCTCGGCTGCGAGGACCCACTCGACATTCAAGCCCGCTTCGACACCATGCGCTTGAAGACGGCAGGCGATACCCAGGGGCCGGACATACTGTCTATTCATGGAAGGCTGGACGACATCTTTCCGCTCTGCGCGCTTCAAACCCATGCCGAAGCCGCTTTCGGGCGGCACGAGCTGAGGGTCCACGAGACCGAAGCGCATGTGTGCATGAACCACCTTCATCCCAACCTGATCGGTGCGTCCGACTGGATGCTCGAAAGGCTTGTTCATTCAGTCTCCGCCATTCAGCCAAAACAAGAAAGGGCGCTCTCATGACCGATCCATCGAATGATTCAAGGCGTTGCGCGTTGGTAACCGGCGCATCCGGGGCAATCGGTAGCGCTGCGGCGCGACGGCTTGCCCAAGACGGCTTCCGCATCGCCATCGGCTTCTGCAAGTCGCTGGAAAAGGCATTGTCATTGAAAGCCGAGTTGCAGGCGACCCACGGTGATGGCGCGGCCGAAGTCTTCCAGGCGGACCTCGCGCAGAAGGGCGCGGCCGACGAAATTTTCGTGAGAGCACTTGGCCATTTCGGCCGCATCGACGCGCTCTTTAACAATGCCGGCGCGATCCGACCCGGCCCGCTTGCCTCGATGGATGATGCTGCCTTCGACGCGGTTTTTGCCGCCAATGCCTATGCGACATTCGCGCTTCTGCGCCAGGCCGCCCGGCACCTCTCCGACAATGGGCGGATTGTCTCGACCTCCACGACAGTGGTCTCAAGCCCAATCGCTGGCGCCTCTCTTTATGCGGCCAGCAAGGCCAGCCTCGAACTGCTTACCATGGTTGCGGCCAAAGAGC
This sequence comes from Rhizobium sp. HT1-10, assembly GCF_049472505.1. Taxonomy (NCBI): domain Bacteria; kingdom Pseudomonadati; phylum Pseudomonadota; class Alphaproteobacteria; order Hyphomicrobiales; family Rhizobiaceae; genus Rhizobium; species Rhizobium sp. HT1-10. The sequence continues at coordinate 31,125 of NZ_JBCEBQ010000019.1, forward strand.
TCGCGCCGCGCGGCATTACCGCCAATGCCTTGCGCGTCGGCCCGACGGTGCCGGGACTTTTCGCGCTCGCCCCCGTGGAGCGCCAGACTGCGATGGCTGCCGCTGCGCCGTTTGGTCGTCTCGGCACACCGAAGGACACCGCCGAAGTTGTCGCATTTCTGATGAGCCCGGCGGGCAGTTGGATTACCGGGCAAATCCTCACCGTCGACGGAGGTATCACAAGCTAGAACAGAGGATGTCGCGAAGGAGGAGCGCTAGCCTCCGTCGAGATGTCAGGGGAGCGCGTCGAATGCTGCAGGAAGAGCATCCTGCGGGTTTTGGGAGAGGCATCGGATGGTCATGTTCAGGAAACGTTTTTTGTGTGATATCCGGGCAGCGGCTGACGTCGAGGCTCTGAGAAAGGTCATCGCTGATGTCGGAACCACCTTCGGTTTCGATGGCTTTGTCTATGCCAGCTGGCCATCCAACTGGCGCAATCGCAGCAGGCTCGGTGCGATCGTCAGCTGCGACAGTCTGATGCGTTTCTTCTCCGACCCCACGATAGCCCACGCCGACGACCGATTCATAGTTCAAGTGATGAACACGATCCGGCCGACATGCTGGAGCCTGGAAGCGGGTCCTCAAACCAGCCCGTTGACGAAGGAGTTCACACAGCTGGGCTTCCGCTTTGCGTGGGCCACCGGTGAAAGAGATTCCAACAACAATCTCGGCTTCGTCGGGTTCCTGCGCCGCCGGTCGGATCCCGCCCCCCGCGACACCAGGGACGACGATGAGCTCGCCTGGATGAGCTTTGTCATCCACCTCCACGGCGGCGAGGTTTTCGCCCGTATGCGACGTGCGGCGCTCTCGACCGCGCTTTCGGAGCGGGAATGCGAGGTTCTGCGCTGGACCGGTGACGGCAAGACCTCGGAAGAAATCTCGTCGATACTCGCAATCTCGAAAAACACCGTGAACTTTCACGTGAAGAATGCCTGCCTGAAGCTCGGATGCAGCAACAAGACCTCGAGCGTCGTCACCGCCATGAAGATGGGCCTGCTCTAGAGGCAAATGCTCAATACCGGCTTCGACCGGACGATACGCGTACCATTTCGACTTTGCAGATTTGCGGCGAGCAGCTGATCGAACCGCCGCTACCAGAGCACCACTTGTATCATCGATCCCGAACGAAGATCGTCTCGAGCGATTGGTGCAAGTCAATGTGCAATCAAGACAATTCCGTCTTGGTTTAACAGTCCGCGACGAAAGACAAGGATCAAGGAAATGAGCAAGACAGTCAGATTCGAAGCATCGCATACCAATACTGTAAATGCCTCGGCCAGCGACATTTGGGCCATTTGGACGGATGTCAGCAAGTGGACGGCTCTGGACGCTGGCAACGGCAAGGCTTCCCTCCGCGGCAGCTTCGCCCCCGGATCAGTCGTTTCGCTTACGCTTCGCAACGGCAGCACTTTCGAAGTCCATCTCAAGACAGTGACGAAGAATGAAGAGTTTTCTGACGAGACCGCCGTTCCCGGCGGCGTCGTGCGGACCTACCACAAGATGAAGCAAAGCGGTGACCATCTCATCGTGACCTACGCCTTGGAAGCCGAAATCACCGAGAAGGAGGCTCACGCCTTCAGCATTGGCCTTTGGCAGAACCTTGTCGCGGGCATTCCGTCACAGGTCGAAAACGTGACGGCCTTGGCGCGCGCCGCCTAAAGACGCCAACTTCGGTTCCTCACCGTGAATGCGGTGAGGAACTTCTACAGCCCACAAAGAGGCACCGTGTGACCTTGCCCCGCCGAATTAATCCATTTTGAAGTAAGCTCTGGCCCATTGAGAGGACCAGAGGATGAAGCGCAACCGTTTTACAGACGAACAGATCATCGGCATT
>NZ_JBCEBQ010000002.1:0-751234 GCF_049472505.1 Rhizobium sp. HT1-10
CCGTCGAAAACACCAATCGCCGGGCCCGCAAATGGCTGTCGAGAGAGGTCAATCCGCTGTCTATCACCGAGAGCGATCTGGTCGAGATCTGCAACAGGCTAAACTCAACGCCGCGTAAATGCCTCGGCTACAAAACGCCCGCAGAGGTCTTTCGCCAGAAAGTTCTCGCCCAGATCAGGCGCGCGGGATAGCATTGGGAATGCCGCAAGTCGCGGTTCATCGTGAACTCACAGGGATATATCGATACCGGGTGCATCGGGCTGGGAGTCGATCGAGCATATCGGACCGATCGCGCGCGATGTGGCCGACGCGGCCCTGATGCTTTCCGTCATCGCCGGCCCCGATCCACGCGACCGCTGGTCGATCCCCTGCGCCGATCTTTCCTGGACCGACATCGCGCCGCTGCCGCGCGGGACCAGGGTTCTCTACTGGCCGACATGGCATGACCAGAAGATCGAGCAGAAATTGCGAGAAACCACCGACAAGGCGGTGGCGCTTCTGGCGGAGGCGTGTGGACTGGAATTGGTCGTCGGCACGCCGCCCGAAATCGATGTTCATGCGACCTTCCGGGCGATGGTGGCGCTGGAGACCGACCTTACAGGCATGCGGGCACTGCTGGCAGAAAAGCCCTTGCCGGTTTCCAACGCTGTCACCGCTCTTCTCGCCGAATCCCGTCCGTTCGAAGATGCCACCGACGCAATCACCGCCAGAAAAGCCTTTGTCGACGAGATCGCGAAGATCATGAGCGGCTGTGACTTCATCCTGACACCCACGCTATCGGTTACCGCCTTCGCGAAGGACCAGGACGGTCCATCGACAATCGATGGCAACCCGATCCTTCCTTACGAATGGTGCCCCTTCACGTCACCCTTCAACCTGACCGGGCAGCCAGCGTACCCTGTGGCCTGGTCGACGGACTACCCATCGGGCTGCAGATCATAGGTCCCCATCTAGGCGACGCCAGCGTGCTCTCCGCCGCAGCCGCATTCGAGGCCGTTCTTCCGAAACTGGGCCGGCCGCCGATCCATGCTTGATCAATCTTACCTTCAGGAAACTTCAGTGAAGCCGCTTCGCATCGGAATGCTAACGCCATCGTCCAACACGGTGCTGGAACCCGTCACCACGCAAATGCTCAAAGATCTGCCTGATGTGACGGTCCACTTCTCCCGGTTCAAGGTGACAGCCATCGGCCTTGATGCCGCGGCACTAAGCCAGTTCGATGACCGCCCGATGCTCGCTGCCGCAGAATTGCTCGCGGACGCGAAGGTCGATGTCATCGTGTGGAACGGAACGAGCGCGGGATGGCTTGGCCTCGACAGCGACCGATCGCTTTGCGCACGCATAACGCAGGCAACCGGCGTCAAGGCATCGACCTCAGTGCTTGCGTTGTTCGATGTCATGCGCAGGCGGAACGAGCGTCAAATAGGTATGGTCTCGCCATATACGTCTGATGTGCAGCAGGCGATCGTAGAGTCGTTTTCCAACGAAGGTGTCGAGATTATCTGCAATCAGCATTTAGGAATTCGGGATAATTTCAGCTTCAGTCAGGTGACGCGTGAGACCATCACCGAGATGATCGCGAAGCTTGTTCCGTCGCAGCCGGATTCGATTGCTGTATTCTGCACCAACCTTGCCGGCGCCCCAATCGTCGAGCAGCTTGAACAGACCTACGGCATCGCAATTCATGACAGCGTGGCGACGGCGATACATGGTGCCATGTCTACAGTCGGATATGACTTTACCCGGGTTTCGGGTTTTGGAAAGATGTTTGATTAGGTCATCGGCTATGTTCTTCGGGTCGGTTCGGAGCAACCCGAGCCTACCGGAAATCACCAATGGCTTTGAAATCAAGTTACACCACCACTTGGGACACGATCCATGAAGACGTGGCCATAAACGATCAGATAGTTCCCTCGGTTCGCATGTAGGCCTCCGGATCAGGGATCGGCACGGCCGCCATCAGCGCCTGTGTGTAGCGATCCTGGGGAGAATCGAAAATTTCACGGCGCGTCCCAGCTTCGACGATCCGCCCTCCTCGCATGACCGCGACGTGGTGCGACATACGCTCGACGACGGCCATGTCGTGGGAGATGAAGAGATAGGCGAGACCCATCGTCTCCTGCAGTTCCAGCATCAGATCGAGCACGCGGGCGCGCACCGATACGTCCAGGGCCGCCACGCCTTCATCGGCGACGATGAGTTTGGGACGCAAGGCAAGCGCTCGCGCGATGCAGATGCGCTGGCGCTGGCCACCTGAAAATTCGTGCGGGTAGCGTGTTGCAGCGTCCGGCGTCAGGCCAACGCGGCGCAGCAGATCAGCTACCTTGTCCTGTCGCTCCGACTTGCCGCCGAGACCATGGATCACCAGCGGCTCGGCAATCGCGGCACCGACGCTCATGCGCGGGTCGAGCGACGCGTAGGGATCCTGGAAGATCATCTGCGCAGTGCGTCGGACGGGGCGCATGGCCCACTGGCCGAGACCTGAAATTTCCAGACCGTCGATCATCACGCTCCCGGTGAAGGGTATCAGGCCGAGCACCGCCTTGCCCGTTGTCGACTTTCCGGAACCGCTTTCGCCGACAAGGCCGAGCGTTTTGCCGGGCAGGATATCGAAGGATACGTCGCTGACGGCTGCCGCCGGTGTCTTGCCTTTGAATAGCCAGCCGGCCTGGTTGCCATAGGTGACATCGAGGCCGCGCACGTTGAGGATCGGCGTACGATCGTGCACCTCCAACGCCGTGCCCGCCGTCACCCGCGGCGGACCGTCCGTACCGGAAAATGCGCCGAGCCTCGGCACCGCTGCCAGCAGTTGCCTGGTATAGTCTTCCTGCGGCTGCCTGAAGACGCCGAGGGTGCTGCCCTCCTCTATCACCCTGCCGCCTTGCATGACGACGACGCGATCTGCCATTTCGGCGACCACGCCCATATCGTGGGTGATCAGAATGATGGAGGTGCCGAACTCCTGCTTCAGCTCGCGCATCAGCTTCAGGATCTGCGCCTGGACCGTCACGTCGAGCGCCGTGGTCGGCTCGTCGGCGATCAGCACTTTGGGGCGGCAGGATAGCGCCATGGCAATCATCACGCGCTGGCGCATGCCGCCCGAGAGCTCGTGTGGAAATTGCTTCAGGCGGCGGGCAGGCTCGGTGATCTGGACTGCGTCGAGCATCCGCAGGGCGCTCGCCTCGACGGTGTCGCCTTCCGCACCCTGGTGTTCGCGGATCGCCTCCATCAACTGGTTGCCGATGGACATGACCGGGTTGAGCGACGTCATGGGCTCCTGGAAGACCATGGCTATTTCCCCGCCTCGGATGCTGCGCAACTGGCGATCCGAAAGCTTCAAAAGATCTCGATCGCCGAAAATTATATTCCCCGAGGCAACCTGCAGCGACGCTTTCGGCAAGAGACCCATAATCGCAAGCGATGTCACCGACTTGCCGGAGCCGGATTCGCCGGCGATGCAGAGCGTTTCTCCGGTCTTCAGGTCAAAGCCGACGCGATCGAGAACCCGCCGCCGTCCCTCCGGGGTGCGGGCATCGACGCAGAGCTCGCGAACGGAGAGCACGGAGGGAGAGGCGGAAGGGGCATGCATCACGAAAAAACGATCCTCGGAAAATAGAAGGAGACGACCCAGTTCGGGGCATCGACGATTTCGCTGATGCGCAGGTCGCCGCAGACGGAGCACAGCAGATAGGCGTCCGTGGGACTCATGCCGTGTTCCGACCCAAGCAGGTCGATCATCCGCATCAGGCTTTCGCGCGCACCCGTCATCAGGTCGGGTCCAATGCCGGTCGTGACCTCGTAGCCGGCACCGTCGAGGTGGCGGGTCACGGGTTCGGTCGTCGTGAAGCGCGGGCTCTTTAGTCTCGCATCCTTGACCAGCTCCAAGGTCGCCTCGACGTTCATCTGGCTTTCGATCGCGGTGCCGCAGACTTCACCGTCGCCCTGGGCTGCGTGCGTGTCGCCAATGGAGAACAATGCGCCCTCGACCTCGACAGGCAGATAGAGGGTGACGCCGGCGCTGAGGTCGCGAATATCGAGGTTGCCACCGACATTGCGCGGCGGAACCACGGAGTGCAGGCCAGGCGCGGCCGGTGCCACGCCGATGGTGCCGGCAAAAGGCTTCAGGGGCACACGACCGCCGGGGCCATAGAGCGCCGGTGCCATGCTGGTCGCATCGTATTTCCACATGTGCAGGGCGGGATCCGGAAAGTGATCGGCCAGCAGACCAAAGCCCGGAATATTGGCAGTCCAGCCGAGGCCCGACGGAATGAAGCGGCGCAGCGTTACCTTCAGCGCATCGCCGGGCATAGCACCCTCGACATAGATCGGGCCGGAGACGGGATTGATCTTTCCGAAGTCGAGGGTCTTCAGCGTCTCCAGCGTGGAGCCTTCGCCCAGCTGGCCGCCTGACGAATCCAGGCACTCGAAATGAATGGTCTCGCCGGGCTTGGCCACCAGAGCAGGCTCAAAGTCACGGTTCCAGCCGAAATTATGCTGGGCACGATGGATTGTGTGGGTGCATGCGATGCACATGGTATTCTCTCCCCAGAATGGGCCTCCCCAGAAGACATCAGGGGAGGCATTATCAGTTTCGATAGACCGATTATTTCTTCACGAAGATCGCGTCGTAATCGATGACGCGGGTAGGGTCGATGTAGATCTGGTCCTCACCGCCCATCCGCTTGGACTTGGCGACGACGCGACGCTCGTTGAAGACGGGGATCCATGGCGCATCCTTCTCCTGAATCTCAGTGAAGATCTTGCCCCACTCCGCATTGCGTTCGGTTGCCTTGGCCGGAAGCGGCAGGGCGTCCGCAGCCTGGGCCCGCGGCTCCATATCCTTGTTGCAATACCAAGACCAGTTCCAGCCGCCGGCAACGGCGCTGCCGCAAGAGAGGATCGGTCCATAGAAGTCGGAGGGATCCGGGAAGTCGGCGATCCAGCCGAGGCCACCAGACCATACCATGGGCGCCTGCCCCTGCGTGCCGCCGGCGGCGATAACGTTCGGATTGGCAAGCGCCTTCAGCTCGGCCTTGATGCCGACTGCGGCCAGATCCTGCTGGATTGCCTGGGCAATGCGCGGCTGCGGATCGGTGTTGGACGTATAAAGCTCGGTCGTGAAGCCGTCCTTCAAGCCCGCTTCGGCCAGCAGCGACTTGGCCTTGGCCACGTCATAGGCATAGCCCTTGTAGTCCTTGTCGTAACCGGCCATCAGCGGCGGCAGGACCTGGTTTGCAGGGACCGCGCGGCCGTTGATGATACGGACGATCCGCTCCTTGTTGATCGCCATGTTGACGGCCTGGCGGACCTTGACGTTGTCGAACGGCTTGATCTGAGTGTTGAGCGTCACGTAGCTGGTTTCCAGCTGCTGGCGATCGACGATCATACCTTCGAAGTCCTTGGACTTTTTCATGTCGAGGTATTTGGCCGGCGGAATGCCGTCGCCTGCAATATCGACCTCACCCTTTTGCAGGCGCAGCAGCGCTACCAGCGGCTCCTGGCCGATCTCGACGGTGTAGCCATCGATGCGCGGCCGGCCCTTGACGAAGTAGTCGGGGTTCTTCTCGAACACGAGGCGCTGGCCGACGGTCCATTCCCTGAGGATGAAAGCGCCCGAACCGACCGGCTTCTTGCCGAAGTCCCCGGCGGCGGCCTCCACGGCTTCCTTCGGAACGATCGAGGCGAAGTTGAGCGCGAGATCGTTGAGGAAGGTTGCATCGGGCTGAACAAGCGTGAATTCGACGGTGTGATCGTCGATGACCTTCACTCCCTCAAGTGTATCCGCCTTGCCTGCCGTCATGGCGTCGTAGCCGACGATCGAGTGATAGAAACTGGCACCCGGGCTCTGGGTCTTCGGGTTGATGGTACGCTCGATCGAATACTTGACGTCGGAGGCAACGAGCGGGCGGCCGTTGGTGAACTTCACGTCGGCGTGCAGCTTGAATGTGTAGGTCTTGCCGTCGCCCGAGACCGTGTAGCCTTCGGCCAGCGAAGGCTTCAGCTCGGCCGTACCGGCGGGATAATCCACCAGACGCGAGAACATGGCGTTGATCATCGACCAGTTCTGCCAGTCATAGCCGATCGCGGGATCGAGCGTTGCGATGTCGTCCTTGTAGGTGACGATGATCTTGGCGCCCGGTGCGGCTTCGTCGGCTGCGTGGGCGGCAATCGCTGGCACGAGCGCGCTCGTGGCAAGCATGGCGGCCAGTCCGGCCCGTTTCAGAAATCTGGTGGTCATTGACTTCTCCTCTGTGGTTTTGCCTTGGTTATTGCGCGCGGATGCGCGGGTCTACGAACGGGGCGATCACATCGGCAAGTAGGTTGCCGATGACGATGGCGAGGGCGGAGACGAGCGTGACGCCCATGATGATGGGGATGTCGACCTGCTGGATTGCCTGCCAGGCGAGCTGGCCGATACCGGGCCAGCCGTAGACGGCCTCGACGACCACGACACCACTCATGAACTGGCCGATATCGATGCCAATCATGGCGATGATCGGCAGGATTGCGTTGGGCAGGACGTGACGGAAAATGATGCGCCGGCCGGATAGGCCCTTGGCCCGGGCCGTTCGCACATAGTCATGGTTCAGCACGTCGATCATAGCGGAGCGGACCATGCGCGCATACCATCCTGCGCCGAGGACGCCGAGTGTCATGGCCGGCAGCACGACATGGGCCGGGGTTCCGAAGCCCGACATCGGGAACCAGCCGAGGGTCGCGGCAAAGACGTAGAGCAACAGCAGCGCAACGACGAACTGCGGCGAGGAGACGCCGACGAAGGAGAGCATCATGATCGTGCGGTCGATCAGCCCGCCGCGTCTGATGGCGGCGATGACGCCGAACGTCAGGCCAAGCACGACTTCCACCGCGATACCCGCGGCCATCAGGATCAGTGTTGCGGGCAGGCGTGCCAGGATCAGCGGCAGAACCGCAGTGCGCTGGGTATAAGATCGGCCAAAATCGCCATGCACGAGACCGTAAAGATAATGCAGGAACTGAAACAGCAGCGGCTGGTCGAGCCCGAGTTCATGGCGGATATTGGCAACCATCTGCGGCGTGGCGCTTCGTCCGGCGATGAGTACCGCGGGATCGGCAGGGAGCGCATAAAGCAGCAGGAACGTGATGGCCGCGACGCCGAGCAGGATCAACATGGCCTGCACGAGGCGGCGAAGGATGACGAGTGTCATGGTCAGCCTCTGCCTCGCTGGGTCGGATCGAGGATGTCGCGCAAGGCGTCGCCGACGAGATTGAACGAGAGAGCGGTCAGCAGGATGACGGCGCCGGGAATGAAGACGAGCCAGGGAGCATCTTGAAAATAAGTCTGGTTGTCGAAGATGATGTTGCCCCAGGATGCATCGGGCGGCTGCACGCCGATGCCGAGGAACGAAAGCGTCGCTTCGAGCAGCACTGTCGTTGCAATGCCCAGCGTACCCCAGACGATCGCTGTCGGCATGAGGTGAGGCAGGATATGCCTGACGAGGATGCGAAAGTGCCCCGCTCCGAGCGAACGCTCTGCCATGATGAAGTCCCGCTCCACCAGTCCGCGGGTCTCCGTATAGACGATGCGGGCAACCTGCACCCAGTTCACCAGCGCGATGACCATGGCGACAATCCAGAGGCTCGGCTTCAGCAAAGCCGCAAGAACGATCGCCAGCAGCAGTGCGGGGAAGGCCATCATCAGGTCGGTGAAGCGCATCATCAGGTTGCCCACAACCCCGCGGATATAGCCCGCCAAAATGCCGACGAGGAGACCGATTGCCACGGCGACACCATTGGCGACAAGGCCGATGACAAGCGAGGTGCGGGCGCCGAAGAGAAGACGCGACAGAAGGTCACGGCCGAGCGTGTCGGTGCCAAGCAGGAAGGGACCTCCCGGCGGCAGCGGCGCGCCTTCGAGCGAGAGACCTTCTGCAAGCTGGTCATCGGGACTGAAAGGAGCAATCAGCGGAGCGGCGATGGCCAGGGCCACGACGAGTATGACGACGACAAGCCCGAAGACCGCGGACGGCTGGCGCAACATGGATTTGAAAACATGCATCAACCGGCCTCCGGCAGGGGCTCGGCGCCGCCGAGTATAAAGGCGGCAAGCTGCTCCATCGTCAGGCGTCGGCGCATGGCGGACTGGCGCAGGATCGTGTAGGCACGCTCCTCGTCCACTTTGTGCCGCTCCGCGATTCTCTCTACCGCGGCATGCACCAGCGGCCTCAGGCGCACCCGCTCTTCCAGATATTGCATCTTCTCTGCCGCTGCTTTCCGCTCTTCATGGATCGAGAGCGCCATTACGAGCGCGGGGTAAACAGAGGATGCGGATACCGGCTTCGCGATGATCGCGCTTGCGCCCTGCTCCAGTGCCCAGGCAATGCGGCCCGGCGCTTCCGAGCCGAGCAGCGCTGCGACCGGCATCGCCGGATTGCTGCCACGCCATGGTAACAGGTCGTCGAAGCCCTGGTCGGCATCGACGATTACCATGTCAGGCAAGCCGGCCGCCTCGATCGGCTTCCATTGAACGGACGGGCGAAGACCGAGCAGCCTGAGCTGCCGGATCAGTCGCTCTGTATTGCTGTCCTCCCGGTGGAGAATGGTGACCGTCCAGCCGGCAAAGTTCGGCGTATCTCTCATGATACCACCCGCAACTTTGGCGCATGATGACTGCGCTTGCCCGTCAGATAGGGATCGGCGGCGAGCGGTGGTCGCGATGCGATCACGTCGAAGCCGTTCTCGGCGTTAATGCGGCCAAGATGGAATGGCAGAGCGGCGTGGTTGGTATCCGCGTCGATCGACAACGGGCCCAGCAGGCTCGGCCAAGGGTGTGCGTGGAGCTCGCGGCGTACCAGTTGGGGTTCGTCGCTACCAGCCGCGACGATCGCCTCGGCGCAGAGCTTCACCGCGGTGTACGCGCTCGCAAATAGGCTGGAGACGCGGCGCGACGCACCGTCGCGCGCTTGCACGCGGGCCTTGAAGGCGTCGTTTTCGGCGGAGCCAAGGCTGTCGAAATAGGATGCCGCACAGAGTTGGCCGACGGCGGCACCCGGCCGGATATCCTCAAGCTCGCATTCCATGAGGTCGCAGCTCGCGACCGGGCAGTTCGCCGGCAAGAAGGCTTGATCGCGTTCGCCCAGCTTCCGGATTGCCTCCAGGAAGGCATAGCTCGATGGCCCAATCAGATTGTTGAGGATGAAGCTCGGGCGGCGCTGCTCGATGTCGGTGACGATGCGTTCAACAGCGGTCTCCTCGAGCGGAAGGTAGCGTTCACCCAGGACAGTTCCGCCGGCATTGGTGATCAGTTCGCGGGCAAGCCGGTTCATTTCCCAGCCCCAAACATAGTTTGCGCCGACCAGGTAGGGGCGATTGCCGTAGCGTGGAAGCAGGTAGTCGAAAAACGGCAGCAGATGCTGGTTCGGGCAGCCGCCGATATAGACAACGTTTTCGTTGGCCTCAAAACCTTCGTACGGGCACATGTACCAAAGCAGGCCGTCATATTTTTCAACGAGCGGGATGACTTCCTTGCGGGCAGCCGAGGTGATCGTTCCGACAATGTGTCGGCAGCCCGCATCTCGCAGCATATGTCTCGCAGCTTCCAGATAGGCGGCGATATCGGCATGCGGATCGATGAAGACCGGCTCGATGAGCTTGCCCGCAGCGCCAAGCTCGTCAATTGCCAGCTGTGCACCGTCACGCGCATCCCGGCCCATGGCCGCATAGGGCCCTGTCGTGGAATAAAGGATGCCGATTTTTATCGCGTCGTGCATTGGAACCCTAATACAAAAAAACCCATGACGCGTGTCTCATCCGATGATGAGGCGTCATGAGGCGAAACTGCCTGGCGACTGTCAAAGTCATGTGTTGCAGCTAGCGAATGCCCAAACTGCAGGCTTGAGTAAAATACAGGCAGTTGGCCGTGTCAAGGCATGTCGCTTGGAGTTGACGATTTTCCCAGCCTCGCGAGCAATCTTGCCTAGACGACCATGCCGGCGCGGAAGTTGGAAAGCCGCAGGAATTCATTCGGCGCATGGTGACCATCGTCTGAGTCGAGAAGGACAAGAAGAAGGCTTCACGCCCGAGATGCCTTCTGAACGCGGCTCCGATCGGAATGGCTGCTCCGATAGCAACGCGCAACTGGGCCTGCCCAAGTAACTCCGACCGATCGTCGTTATTTGCCCCGGATCGAATTCTTCTAGACGAGTGGTTGATCGCTTCGTGAGCAACCACTCGATATCTTCGTCAGGAGGGCGTCATCCGAGGTAAGGCGCAAGGAGGCTCAGATCGGCAGGTCCAAGGCGATCGGAAGCCGTGTTTCTCTGGTGCCAGTAAGGATACTGAAGCCACGGCAGGCTAACCTGATCGAGCTTCGAACGCTCTTCGTCCGTCAGCTTGAGGTCCGCGGAGGACAGATTGTCCTTGAACTGGGCTTCGGTCCTGCCGCCGACGATAACCGACGTGACTGCCGGTCGACCCAGCAACCAGGCAAGGGCGACCTGGGCCGCGGATACTCCTCTTCCCGCGCCAATCTCGACGAGTGCATCGACAATGTTCCAAAGCCTGTCTTCGTCCCGGATCGGTGGTTCGGTCCAACCGGCGAACTGGCGCGTGCCTTCCGGGGTAGCCTGGTTGCGGCGATGTTTGCCGGACAGAAGGCCGCCCGCGATCGGAGCCCAGACCAGAATGCCAAGCCCTTGGTCGACGCTGATGGGAACCAGCTCATTCTCCGCATCGCGCGTTTCCAGAGTGTAGTGGATTTGCTGGCTCACGAAGCGCTGGTAGCGATCGCGCTCGGAAACCCCGAGAGCCTTCATGATGTGCCAACCGGAGAAGTTCGAACAACCGATGTAGCGGACTTTGCCCTGTTTGACCAAGGTGTCGAGCGCTTCCATCGTCTCCTCAACGGGCGTCAGGCCGTCCCATTCATGGACCTGGTAGAGGTCGATCACGTCAGTCTTCATGCGCCTCAGGCTATCTTCGCAGGCTCTGATGAGGTGTTGGCGCGACAGACCTGCGTTGTTCGGCCCGTCGCCCATCGGAAACCGGGCCTTGGTGGCGATCAAAACGCCCTTCTTGCGCGGGCCGCCGATGATCTCTCCGAGAATCTCTTCACAAAGCCCGTCGGAATAGGCGTCCGCTGTGTCTATCAGGTTTACACCGGCATCGATGCAGAGGTCGACAAGGCGGCGCGCCTCGTCAATTCCAAGGTCGCCGACGGTTTTTGCCCAACCGACGCCCCCGAAGGTCATCGTCCCCATGGTAATCGCTGATACTTTCAGACCCGAGCGGCCAAGCTGCCGATACTCCATTTGCCTTCTCCCAAAACGTTGCAGTAAATAGGTGTCAATCGCCTCTGTTGTCAGGACCCTCCGGTCCATCCCCCGACCGAAACTACACTACTCAAGTGCCGGTACCTTATTCATAGTCGGGGAAAGGCGCATATGCACCTGAATCCGGGACGATGACGGCTGTGTCGAACTCACCATATTATGATGAAACGAAAGGTCTATCTTCGCCCATTGGGCGTCTGTCAGTACAAAGCGATCCATCCAAAGCGTGAATCACATTCGCGCTGGCGACACGGTCATTTTGAGACGCCAACCACAACCTTCCCCTTGGCGCGTCCGTTTTCGACATAGACCAAGGCGTCTGGCGTCTGCGCAAATGGAAACACCTTGTCCACGACGGGAAGGATAGCGCCGGCGTCGATCAGCTTGGCGATCTCACGCATTTGCTGACCTTCGGCGCGCATAAAGAGGAATGAGTAGTCGACGCCGCGGCTCCTTGCCTTCTTCAATATGCCGCGGCTCAGCATCCGCATTACAAAGCGCAGGAACAAGTTCAGCCGCAGGGATTTGGCGAAGGGAACGTCCGGCGGCCCGGAGATCGAGATGAGCTTTCCGCCGGGCTTCAGTACATTCACTGACTTTGCCAGCGTCTTGGCATCCTGGCTGTTCAGAACAAGATCGTATCCGGAGAGCACCTGTTCGAAGTCCTGGGTCTTGTAGTCGATGACCAGATCGGCCCCGAGGCTTTTGACCAGTTCGGCATTTGCGGCACTGGTGGTGGTCGCCACGGTGGCGCCGAGATGTTTGGCGAGTTGAATGGCAAAGGTGCCGACACCGCCGGACCCTGCCTGGATGAACACCTTCTGGCCGGGTTTGACCTTGCCGACCTCGACAAGCGCCTGCCAGGCGGTCAGTCCGACCAGCGGGATCGACGCTGCCTGCTCCATGGACAGGCTTGCCGGCTTCAGCGCGAGGTCTGCGGCATCGATCGCAATCATTTCTGCAAAGGTTCCGACCCGCTGGTCGCGCGGGCGAGCGAACACCTCGTCGCCAGCCTTGAACTGCCGGACATTGGCGCCAACGCGGAGGATCGTTCCGGCCAGATCGTGGCCGAGAATGAAGGGCGGGCGATAGGGCAGAAACAGCTTGAATTCGCCGTCGCGGACCTTGGAATCGAGAAGGTTGATCGCGGTGGCTTCGATGCGAACGAGTACATCATTGGGACCGACGTGAGGATCGGGCATTTCTGCCAGACGCAACGGGGCCTTCTTCTTGTATTTGTCGACGACGAAGGCTTTCACGAGTTTTCTCCAGTGTGGAAAGAGTATCAGGTCAGGCGGCCAGGAAAGCCAGGGCTTTCGGCACGAACTCGGCGTGGTATTGGAAGATGCCGCCATGGCCGGCATTCTTGTCGATTACCAGCTCGGTATTCGGGATGCGCCGGGTCATCTCGTGGCTGTTGGATGTCGGCAGCATGCCAGCGCGCGGGCCAATTGCGTGAGAATTGGATCTCAGGCGATGTTGAACTGTTTGCGAAGGATGCGATCGAACAGCGCACGAGGAAGGAAACGCCGGGCAAACGCGGTCTGTTGGGCAGCCTTGCCTGAGGGGTAGCGATGTCGCGGCTTCCGGGCCTGGGCTGCGGCAAGGATCGTCGCCGCCACATCATCCGCCGTGTCCCCGGCAGCCATCGCCGCATTGAACGCGGCCTGGTAGCGGGCAAATGTCTCGCGATAGGCCGCAACGGTCCGATCGCCTTGTGGTGAGTTGGCCTCGATGGAAGTCTTTGTCGCCCATGGCTCGATGACGGCGACCCGGATGCCGAACGGCCGTACCTCATGGTCCAGCGATTCAGAATAGCCCTCGATCGCGTGCTTGCTCGCCGTGTAATAGGCGCCGAAGGGACCAGGAATGAGCCCCATCACCGAGCCGATGTTCAGGATCCGTCCAGAACCCTGCTGACGCATGATCGGAAGGACCGAATTCGACACCCGGATGACACCCAGGAAGTTGGTGTCGAACAGCGCACGAACCTGCTCGATCGAGCTTTCCTCCGCAGCCCCAGACACGGCGTATCCGGCATTGTTGACCAAGAGGTCGATGCGGCCGAGTTCTGCATGGGCAAGCGCTACCGCGGCGGCAACGGAGACGTCCGAGGTCACGTCACAAGCGATCATTCGTATGCCGTCGCGGACCTCGCCGGGTGCTGCCTTGCGGCTGGTGCCGATCACCCGATAGCCGGCCCGGCTGAGGGCGAGTGCCGCCGCTTTGCCGATGCCGCTGGATGCCCCGGTCACGAATGCAGTTTTCTGTTTTTTTGGTGCAAAGGTCGCCATAGCGTTCTTCTCGATCTGGCGCGTAACATCCGTCCGCGCAGCTTTGGGAATTGTCAGGGATGGATGATGATCGGCATGAGAGGGGCCGCGCCGAAGTGCAGCCCCTATGGTTCAAACGCCGGAAACTTCAGTGAGGCGGGGCCGCCCGGCGCGGTTGCGTGTGCGCGGCGCCATGGCGATCCGGTTTGAAAGGGTCATGTCGCCGATGGCGCTGGGTTCGAAAAGCGGGTTGTTGGTCATGATGTACCTGTGATGTTTCTTCTGCTGTGGTGCGCGCTTGCCGATCGCGTGATGCTCAGGCGAGATTGCGGTAGCGTTCTGCAGGAAGCGCGTTGCCGAGGTTGCCGAGCATGGCTTTGCGCGCGCCATCGAAAGCATCCCACTGGCTGGCATCGTGAAGCGGCGGGATGGTAACCGGTTCGCGACGGTCGAACCCGACCAGGGCTGCATCGACCAGATCGCCCACTTCCATGACATTGCTCATGGCATTGACGTCGGCGCCGACATGATTCCAGATCTCGGTCCGGGTCGTGGCGGGAAGCACTGCCTGGATGTAGACGCCTTTGGGTCCAAGTTCGTGCGCGAGACCCTGGGACAGGAACAGGACGAAAGCCTTCGTCGCGCCGTAGACGGTCATGCCGAATTCCGGGGCCAGACCTACAACAGAACCGATATTGACGATCGCGCCCTCGCCAGCCTTGGCAAGACGCGGCGCTATAGCTCCGGCAAGCCGGACAAGTGCGGTCGTGTTGAGTGCAACGAGTTTGGCCATGTCATCGGCACTCTGGTCGACGAAGCTTCCGCCGATCGCCGTCCCTGCATTGTTGACGAGAATGCCGATGCGCGCATCGTCACGCAGCCTGGTCTCGACCTTGGCAAGATCCGCTGGCTGGATGAGATCGGCAGGGAGGATATCGATCGTCACGCCGGTTTCGTGGCGCAGACGGCTCGCAAGCGCCTCCATACGCACGACGTCTCGTGCGACCAGTACGAGGTCATGTCCGCGTCGCGCGAACCGTTCGGCATAGGTGGCGCCAAGGCCTGTCGAGGCGCCGGTAATCAGGACTGCGGAAACTTGGCTCATCGGATTGCTCTTTTCTGTGATTGATCCTATATTCATGATAATCATCATGATTGGATTTAAATATGATCGTCATCATGTAAATGTCAACGGGTGTTGCGGAGAATTTTTGAAATGAAGGTCAGCCGAGAGCAGATGGCGGAGAACAGAGGCCGGATTCTGGACGTCGCCAGCCGGTTGTTTAAGGATAAGGGATTCGATGCAGTCAGCGTCTCGGAGGTCATGAAGGCCGCCGGCATGACCCATGGCGGTTTTTATGGACACTTCACCTCGAAGGACGATCTGGTGGCTCAGACGCTGGCGCACGCGTTGGCAGCGGACAGTTTCGGAGACGGCGAGTTCAGCGGTTTCCTCCGCTCCTATCTGGCGCCTCGTCACCGTGACAATCCCGGCAATGGATGCCCGACGGCAGGGCTGGCCGCTGCCATTCGCCACCAGACGCCGGCCGCAAAAGCGGCCATGACCGAAGGACTACGCTCCCAGATCGCGCGTATTGAGCATGCGCTTCCGGACAGTGGTTCGGCCGAGACCCGCCGCGCAGCGATTGGAAGCTGGGCGGCCATGGTCGGAGCCGTCATCCTCGCCCGGGCGGTGGACGATCCTCAACTGTCTGACGAGGTTCTTGAGCAGACGCGCGCTTGGATTGACGCGCATGTCGGCCAGTCAGCTTCGAGGAAACAAGCGCCCCCACGTGATGGCTGATATGGGGGCGTGAAGCGGCCGTTCGCTACTGCGCCCCCCTAGCCGTCGTCCGCACTGGCATTGGTGGGCTCATAGTCGGCCAATTGGTATAGGCGGTCGAATGTGTCATTATACGGCAATGAAAGTCGCACACCGAACATTCGCGTCGCGCTTTCGCGTATCTGACGCAGGAAGCTGGAGCAGGCGACCCGCGAGTTCACTTGTTCGCATTCACCCGTAAGAATTCGGGTGGATCTTCGCCGCACGCGCGGCTTGCGCGTAAACGGTACTTATCACGTAAATGTCTTCGAGAGCCCATTCAAGGGCATCACGCTCGAACGCGTCGTCACTAATCCCAATATCCGGGTTGGACGTTACAGCTACTATTCTGGATACTATCACGGTCATAGCTTCGACGAGTGCGGTGATGCATAATCGACAAGTAATTCACACCGCCTCCAATGTTGATGATTCTCGAGCTTCGCCGAACAAAGGACGAAGTCTTCCCGGATCCTCTATTATCTAGGAAAGGTTGTGTCGGTAAAGAAGCAAGACGGTGACGAGCGTGACAAATCCAATAACAGTCAAGCCGGCAGCCCGCATCGAAGCTTCCCGGTCGCGATGAAGTAATACGGCCGTAAACGTGCAAAGCGACCAGCCAGCTGTGAATATAATCAACAGCCAGGAATATATAAACGGACCAAGATCGTAGCCGCCGCCGCCGATAGATGCCCCAGAGTTCGTATCGATCTGAACTGCGATCAGAGAAACAACGGGTACGGCGAGTGCAGAGATCCAAACCCAAAACGACCTGTTCTTAATCAGAAGTCACCCATTCCACAAACGCGTTTGTCCGTCAGATAAAGAGATATGCCACAGCAATGCATTTGATCCTGTCCGTTGATTTGCGCTTGGCATTCCCCGCAGACCGCGACATCATAACATGATCACCGCTCGAAACGCGCCATATCTTCTTCAACTGCATTCTGCAGTCGGAGCTTGCTGGCAAACTGGGTCCGGAGCGCGGCGATCTGCTCATCGAGGCTCGTCATTTCGTCGGAAGTGGACGCTGCGAGCGGAGAGGCCTGTAACGCGACCGCGGCCTCTTCGAGCCCGCCCACCAGACTGTTGCTCGTTGGCATGCAAATGCGGCCGGCGATTGGCTGCCGGTTGTTTCTCAATCGAGCTTGAGGCGCTTGCGTAGATCGGCGTTTTCAGCACGGAGCTTTTCGGCCAGCAGCATGCGCAGCTTTTGGTTCTCTTCTTCCAACTGCAGCAGATCCGCCATCTTGTCACCGGTCTCTACGGCAGTTGTCGGCAGCACAGCTGCCATAGGCACGGCAGGCGCCTCCGGTACGTCCTTGGGAGCGCGCCTGTCAGCACTGTTGCCTTCGATCGGCTTGGCCTTGCGTTCACGCTTCTGTTTCGCGGGGGCGCGAGCAGAAGCATCAGCTGGTTCCATCGCATCATCGACCGAGGCGGTTTGTGGGCTTGCGTTCGTTGCGCGCGGTTGGCGCGGTTTTTTCGGCGCGATCGGCGGTGCCGTGACGGCCGGCGCCTCAGTCTTGGTAATCGTATCGATTTCGGCGGTCGTGGCCGTCTCCTCGGTCACTGTGGGTGTCGTGTGCTGCCCGGTCGGCGGTGTCCACAAGGGTCCTGCGCGCTCAGTTTTCGATACTGGCAGTGCGCTGTCGGAACTACCATCTGCTGGCCCTCCCGACAAAAATGAAACCGCGTCGTCCTTGACTTCGCGGGCAACTGACTTGAGATCAATCTTACCCCAGATAGAGTTCGACTTCGGGTCGAGTTTCTGCCGACCGGATTTGTATTCGACGACGAAACTGCGCTGCACTTTTTTCACCAGAAGATGCCTCGGGTATCAGGGGATGATTCAGCGACATTCGATATCGCCAGAGGCTGAGGAAATAGACGTTATTCGCGTGCCAGTCCATGCCGTAAGTGCACGAATTCAACTGTTGACCTGGTGTGCCCCCATGGGGTGATCCGGGTCTAATGCGAGTGCATGCTCGGCTTGGCGAAAGAAATGGGCTGCCAACTGGAGCGACGTGAAGTTTTTCGGATCTCTGTCGCAACACCAAGCCGGAGAGCAGGACGGCCGCTGCCGTTAAACTTCCCGTTGATACGTGATTGAATAAATCAAAATTCCCGATATAGAAGATCATCCATCCCCGAAGGCTGATCGCACGTTCATGAGCCGCAATTTCCTCGTCGTCGACCCCGAAGCAGACATGCCGGTGCTGAAGGGCCTCGCCTCGCCCGCACGGGTGTCGATCCTGAAATTGCTGCACGCAAAGGGCCCCCTCAACGTCAACGAACTGGCCGATATGCTCGGATTGCCGCAGTCTAGCGTGTCGACCAATGTCCAGATGCTGGAAGAGGCCGGGCTGATCCGGACCGAGACGCACAAGGCCCGGAAAGGCAACCAGAAGGTCTGCTACAGCGTCTATGACGAGGTTCTCGTCGTGTTCAAGAACGATATCAAGGAAACCGAAGCGGACGCGGTCGAAGTCTCCATGCCGCTCGGGCTCTATACCAGCTTCGAGGTCACCGCCCCCTGCGGCCTCTGTTCCGTCGACGGCATCATCGGCCTGCTCGATGTTCCCAGCACCTTTCTCGACCCGGACCGCATGAAAACTGCCCTCATCTGGTTCACGCGCGGCCATGTCGAATACCAGTTTCCGAACAATGCCCGCCTGACCAACACCAGCGTGCGCGAGATCGAATTCGTCATGGAACTGAGCTCGGAAGTACCGGGCACCAGCGCCGACTGGCCTTCCGATATCACCCTGTCGGTCAATGGCGTCGATGTCGGCACCTGGACCTCTCCCGGCGATTTCGGCGACAAACGCGGGGTTTTCACGCCCGATTGGTGGAAGCTGAAAGGCTCACAATATGGAAAGCTGAAGAACTTCCGGATCACCGACGACGGCTCCTTCGTCGACGGTCTGCGCATCTCGGATATCTCGCTGGCCGACCTGAAACTCGAGGAACATCACTCCATCCGCCTGCGCATCGGGGTGCGGGACGATGCTGCGCATCCCGGTGGCATCAACATCTTCGGCCGGGGGTTCGGCAACTACGACCAGGACATCCTGCTGCGGCTGAAGACCCGCCGCGAACCAAAACCTTCACAAAATTCCGCTTGACCCCGTCAGGGGCATCCGCTTTATTATCCCTAAATCGTGATACAAATCACGAAATAAGATATAGTGGAGGACGTCATGAAAGCTGCGGTCACCGCGCATAGTCGCTATACGATCTCCGAAATCGATCCGCGCCTCTACGGCTCGTTTATCGAGCACCTCGGCCGCGCTGTCTACACCGGCATCTACGAACCCGGCCATCCGACCGCCGATGCAGACGGCATGCGCCAGGACGTCATCGATCTCGTCAAGGAATTGAATGTCCCCGTCGTGCGCTATCCTGGCGGCAATTTCGTTTCGGCCTATAACTGGGAGGACGGCATCGGCCCCCGCGAGAGCCGCCCGACTCGTCTCGATCTCGCCTGGCACACATCCGAGAGCAATCAGGTCGGCATTCACGAATTCGCGGACTGGTGCGAGTCCGCCAACACCGAGATGATGCTCGCCGTCAACCTCGGCTCGCGCGGCCTTGATGAGGCCCGCAACTTCCTCGAATACGTCAATCATCCCGGCGGCAGCGAATGGAGTGACAAGCGGCGCGCCAACGGACGGGCCGAACCGTTTGACGTCAAGCTCTGGTGCCTCGGCAACGAGATGGACGGCCCCTGGCAGATCGGTCACAAGTCGGCCGACGAATACGGACGATTGGCGCACGAGACGGCGAAGGCGATGCGGGCCTTCGACAGCTCGCTGGAACTGGTCGTATGCGGCTCCTCCAACGCCCATATGCCGACCTATCCCCAGTGGGAAGCGACGGTCCTCGACCACACCTATAATGAGATCGACTACATCTCCCTGCACATGTATTTCGAAAACCGCGCGAAAAATACGGCCAATTTTCTCGCCAAGAGCGTCGAACTCGACAATTATATCGGCACGGTTGCCGGCGTCATCGAATTCATCAAGGCCAAGAAACGCTCGACCAAGGATGTCTACATCTCCTTCGACGAGTGGAATGTCTGGTACCACTCGAAGGAGCGCGACAAGGCGATCCTCGAGGGTGCCAGCGGCTGGCCCCATGCGCCGGCACTTCTTGAAGACGATTATAATTTCGAAGATGTGCTGCAGGTCGGCTGCATCCTCAACACCTTCATCAACCGCGCCGACGTCGTCAAGATCGCCTGCCTGGCGCAGCTGGTGAACGTCATCGCGCCGATCATGACCGTGCCGGGCGGCCCGGCCTGGCGACAGACGATCTACTATCCCTATTACTTCGCATCGGTCTATGGCCGCGGCACCGCGCTGAAACTGATCGTCGATAGCCCGACCTATGCCGCCGATGGCCTTGGCGACATTCCCTATCTCGACATCTCGGCCGTGCACGACGCCGATGCCCGGACGATCACTTTCTTCATCGTCAACCGGTATCAGCAAGATGCGCTGGATCTCGGCGTCGCACTGCTGGAATTCGGCACGCTCACCGTCATAGACGACCAGGAAATTGCCAACCCCGATCTCGCCATTACCAACACGGCAAGCAAGCCTGACAACGTCGTGCCGCGAAAAGCAGACGGCGCGACGGTCGTTGACGGAACGCTCAAGGCGTCGATCGCCCCGCTTTCCTATCGCATGCTGCGGCTGCAGGCCTGAATTATTTATATCACGATAGGCGATACATATCGCCTATATGTTGACTTCGTTCTCGTTTGTCATACCGTCTGGGCAGCGATGCCTGATGTCTCTGGGAGGAGAAGATGGACGCACTAACTTCTGTCTTGGGACGGTCATCGGCCGGGTGCGGGTTTGCCAAGGATCCGCGGTGTGCTGTCATTGGAACCGGGTGCGAGTCCGGGATGTCCGGTCTGCGATCACGCGGAGTGGCGCCGACATGACGGCCGATATCGAGATCCTCAACGTCAGCAAGCGGTTCGGATCCCTGACTGTTCTGGACAACCTGTCGCTCTCCATCAAGGCGAATGAGTTCATGGTTTTCCTCGGCCCCTCCGGCTGCGGAAAATCGACGCTGCTGCGCATGATCGCCGGTCTGGAAACCGTCGACGAGGGAACGATCTCGATCAACGGCGAGCGGATCGATACGCTTCCGCCGGGTCAGCGCGACATCGCCATGGTTTTCCAGAGCTATGCCCTCTATCCGCACATGACGGTCGCCGACAACATGGCCTTCGGGCTGCGCAACATCCGCGTTCCCGCCGAGGTGATCGATGCGCGCGTGACGGAAGCCGCGCGCATGCTGGAAATCGGCCACCTGCTGGACCGCAAGCCCGGCCAGCTCTCGGGCGG
Organism: Rhizobium sp. HT1-10; assembly: GCF_049472505.1. Taxonomy (NCBI): domain Bacteria; kingdom Pseudomonadati; phylum Pseudomonadota; class Alphaproteobacteria; order Hyphomicrobiales; family Rhizobiaceae; genus Rhizobium; species Rhizobium sp. HT1-10. The sequence goes on from NZ_JBCEBQ010000002.1 coordinate 20,771, forward strand.
CCAGCGCCAGCGCGTTGCGATCGGCCGGGCCATCGTTAAGGAGCCGAAGGCATTTCTGTTCGACGAACCCCTATCCAACCTCGATGCCGCGCTGCGCGTACGCACCCGGCTCGAGCTGGCCCAGCTGCGAAACCGCGTGCAATCGACAATGATCTTCGTCACCCACGACCAGATCGAAGCCATGACGCTGGCCGACCGCATCGTGGTGATGAACAATCGCCGGATCGAACAGATCGGCACGCCGATGGATATCTATTCCAGGCCCGCAAGCCGTTTTGTTGCAGCCTTCGTCGGGTCGCCGACGATGAATTTTCTGTCCGCCAAACTGTCGGAGCGCGATGGCTTCCTGCAGGCAAGCCTTGCCGATGGCAGCACGGTGCAAACGGCCATCCGTCCCTCGGGCATGACTGGCGGCAGCGACTATACGCTCGGTATCCGCGCCGAGGCGGTCAAGCTCGCGGGCTCGGCAGCGGCGGCGATGTCGGGCAAGGTCGATGTGCTGGAGCGGCTGGGCGACCGCACGCTGCTCTATGTGCGGCTGCGTGACGACAGCATCATCGTCGCAGAGGACATCGGCAACAGCCGGGTGGCAGTCGGCGACACCGTATCCCTGACGCTCGACGGCACCCGGGCCCATCTCTTCGATGCAGATGGCCGCGCATGGCACTGCGAGGAGACCGGTCATGGCTGAGGCGACCCTCTCCCACGCCCGTCCAGCGGCAACGGCCATTGCAACGCGCAAGCGCCAGGACGTCAACGCTCCGCTTTGGCGCAATGCGCTCTTCGTCGTGCCGTTCCTGTTCTTTTTCGTGGCGCTGCTGGTCGTGCCGCTGTTCTGGGGCATGTGGCTGAGCGTTCACAAGGCAGACACCTTCGGCGTTGGAAAATTCGTCGGCTGGGGCAATTATCTGAGGCTCTACAACGACAAGATCTTCTTACAATCGGTCGGCAACACCTTCTATTTCGTCTTCCTCACCGTTCCACTTCTGGCCGTCATGGGCCTGCTTCTGGCGCTGGGGCTCAACCGCAAGACCCGCACCGCCACCATCCTGCGCGCCGTCTATTTCTCGTCGTCGGTGCTCTCGGTGACCATCGTGACACTGATCTGGCGGATCGTCTTCGTCCCGAATTTCGGATTGCTGACGACGATCTACGGCTGGTTCGGGGCGACGGCACCGGCTTTTCTGTCGAACCCTGACCTCGCGATGATCGCCATTGCCATCGCCACCATCTGGTGGTGCATCGGCCTGCCGATGATGCTCTTCCTGTCGGCGTTGCAGCAGATCCCGGGCGATATCTACGAGGCCGCAGCACTCGACAATGCCAGCCGCTGGCGCGTGCTGTGGTACATCACCCTGCCGTCGATCCGGCGGACCTTCGTGCTCGTCGTCATCATCCAGATCGTGCTGCAGTTCCAGCTGTTCGGCCAGTCCAAGCTGCTGACCCAGGGCGGCCCTAACAACGCGTCCAAGCCGATCGTCTATTACATCTACGAGACAGCCTTCACCAAGTGGGACCTCGGTCTCGGAGCGGCGGCATCGGAGGTGCTCTTCGTGCTGATCCTGATTGCAGCCATGGCGCAATACCTCTTCTCACGCAGGCAGGGAGAAGAAGGATGAGCATCAGCCCGACGACCAACAGGATCGGCAGCTCCATCGGCGATCGCATCATCCTGGCGCTGGTCATTGCCGTTGCCGTCGTCATGATGGCGCCGGTGCTCTGGGTGATCGCGCTGTCGCTCAAAGAGAACAAGGAGCTGATGACGGCTATGAACGCCGTCTTCCGCGCCCCCTACACGATCAGGAACTATATCGACATCCTCGGCACGTCTTCGGTCTTCCGCTGGATCCTCAACAGCCTGATCGTCTCGGGCACGATGACGATCATGACGCTGATCCTCGCATCGCTCGCCGGCTACGGCTTCGCGCGGTTGAACTTCCCCTATCGCAATGCGCTGTTCATCATCGTGCTGTTGGGTCTCGCCGTCCCCGAGCAGGCAGTGCTGATCGCCCGCCACCAGATTTTCAGCTGGCTGAAGTTTCACAACACCTATCAGGGGCTGATCCTGCCGGGTCTCTCGGCGCCCTTTGGCGTGTTTCTGATGACCCAGTATTTCCGGGCCATACCGAAGGAGCTCGACGAGGCCGCCCTGCTCGACAATGCCAGCCGCTTCAAGATCTTCTGGAAAGTGTTGCTGCCGCTGACCATACCGGCGCAGGCGACGCTCGGCATCTTCACCTTCCTGAATTCCTGGAACGACTATTTCTGGCCACTGATTTCGGGCACACGCAAGGACATGTTCACGCTGACGGTCGGCATGGCCTCGACACAAAGCAATTTCGCCCAGTCGGAGGGCCTGGGCTTTCTCATGGCGCAGGCAGTCTTTGCCGGCGCGCCAATCCTTATTCTCTACCTGTTCTTCCAGAAATACATCGTGACGGCGGTTTCAGGCAACGCCGTCCGCTGACATGCCACGCGCCTGATACGTCTAAACAATGCCCTGGGAGGGGCCAGTAGGGGTCACGGACCCCATGAGGAGGAAATGATATGACGCATATTTTCAGGAAATATCTACTGGCGGCGGCGTCCGTCGTGGCCCTTGCCGGCGCAAGCCCGGCCTTCGCGGCGACCGAACTGTCGGTGCAGCGTTTCTTCGGCGCATGCGATGCCGACTTCGGCACCAATACGGATGTGTCCAAGGCCGTTGGCGAATGCGGCATCATGACGTCGCTGATCAACAAGTTCAACGCCGACAACCCCGATGTGCATGTGAGCGTGACGACCGTCGAATGGCCGGGCTACGACCAGCTGACGGCGCAGTTCGCCGCCGGCGACCCGCCCGATATCGTCACGATCCACCAGTCGGTGCTGGGTGACTATGCCTCGAGAGGCCTGTTGATGCCTCTCGACGACGTTTTGAAATCGGTTGGCGTCGCCTCCACCGATTTCACCGACGCAAGCCTCAGCGGCGTCACCAAGGAAGGCAAGATCTACGGTCTGCCGATCGACAACTGGACTATGCTCTTTCACATCAACATGGGTCTTTTCAAGAAGGCCGGTCTCGTCAAGGCCGACGGCACGCCGATGCTGCCGACCAGTCCCGAAGAGCTTCTGGCGCAAGCCAAGCAGTTCCGGGAAAAGACCGGCAAGCCCTATTTCGTGCAGAACCTCGCCAACGAGGTCGCGCTCTACACCCGCAATCTCTACACCTACCTGTTTCAGCAGGATTCCACCTTCTTCGCCGATCCGAAGCATGTGAAACTCGATACGCCGGAGGCCCGCAAAGTCGTCGAAATGTACAAGGCGATCTTTGATAACGGCGATACGACGAAGGATCTCGACTACTCCGCCAGCATCAATGCATTTCTGGCCGGCGAAGGCGGCGTTCATCTGAACGGCACGTGGATGATCGGCGACTACACCGCGTCGTCGGAGAAGCCCGGAACCTCGCTCAACGCGGGCGGCTATGCCGTCTATCCCTACCCGCAGCTGTTCCCCGGCAAGAAGGCGCAATATGCCGACGGCCATAGCTGGGCGGTCTCCCAGAAGGATCGCTCGCCGGAGCAAACCGCAGCGATCGGCAAATTCCTGAAATTCTTCCACGACAACGATTTCGACTGGTCGCGCACCGGCCATCTGCCGGCGATCAAAGCGGTGCTGACGTCCAAGGAATTCATGGCCCTGCCGCATCGCGACACGATTTCGTCGATCGCAACGCTCGGCACGCCGCTACCCTCCGCAGTCCAGCGTCAGTTCGCCATACAGGATATCATCGGCCAGGAGATGAGTTCGGCTGTCTCCGGCCAGAAGGATGTCGGCGCTGCGCTGAAGGATATGGAATCGCGCGTCAACGATCTTCTCGGCAACCTCTAGCCGACGAAATACCTCCCAAGGTGTCAATGCCCGCCATCGGTTTCATGGCGGGCATTGGCTTTTCGACCCGACGTCACCTGGCAAGCCATAGCGCGCATCCAGCGCTGGATGGCGCTGGCGTTTCAGGTTGATGGCGCGTTCATCGGTGGCTGGCATGAATTTTGGCCTATAATTTCAAGAGGCGGTCGGGCTTCGGCGGCCACCTCTTCCACGCGGGTGAACACGCAATGTTTGTGGACGATCCTCGCGTCAGACAGGTTTGAGATCCCGCTGATGCCGTAGTTTGTCGGGCCTCAGCCGGAACGGATCGTCTGTAGCGAGGTTATGTCTGGGATAGAAACGCGCAGGGGGCGGTCATGTGCACTTGCGCTGCTTACCAAGGAGATCAACATGAACCTTCCACAAAACACAGTGGTTGCCGTAGCCGATGGCGAAAAGCTTAGCCTTTTCCGGAATGACGGCGATGCCGCGACCGTCACTCTGACAGCGTTGCCTGATCCGGCGATCGATAGCTCGAAGATCTCTTCCGGCGGCCGTCATTCCAGCAGCTCCGCCAATCCCAACGACAGTCAGCAAGACGAAGACGGATTTGGCGCGGGTGTTACGGAGATGCTGAACAAGCAGGTGCTCGAGGGGAAGATCAAGAGCCTTGTCATCATTGCGGCACCGCGCACGCTGGGTGAGATGCGCAAGGGCTACCATAAGTCGCTGTCGGACGTTCTTATTGGAGAACTAGCTAAGGATCTGACTGGCCATTCTGTGCAGGATATCGAGAAAGCACTCGCTGCCGCTTAGAGCGGAGTTTTGACTCGATTGGATCACCCGGTTGGCCGAGATCGAGTAGGGCGGACCTTAGTCCGGGGATAATGGCGATGTATGCGGTGCCTGTCCCCGGATTGTTGACGAACGGCCGCGGTCTTCGAGGGAATGCGTCGTCTCCGAATGCTATTACAAAATTGGGGGTGTTATCAGGGCCGAGGCGCACGCATGGTCCACGAGACTTGAACCTGTCCCCAGCGTAGACCGACTGCCAGTTGTCGAGTCAAGTTAGATCGTTTCGATCCCCACACCCCCACGCATGCCACTCTCAGGCTCGTTGCCACCATCCCATAGCTGAAGCTTTCGTGGCATCGGAGACGACAAGCTGCACACCTCTCTAGTTGTGAGCTTTCAGGAGGTTGTCCATTCGGAGCAATTTAGGAGACTGGAGTTACCGCATCTCAGCTTTCCAAGATCACTCCAAATGAACATTCACAGAAAGCGGCGGTCCTCAGATCACGCCTCATACGCCTCTCTGGCGTAGAAATAATTCGGAACTTAACTTCCTAAAAGCTGTTGTGGAACACGACATTGTGACGACAGCTGAAAGATGCAGTCCGGGATGAAGCCCGGTGGCCTTTATGCGCATCTTTGGATGCAGCTTGTGGCGTGGATGGAGATGGCAACTTCTATTCGCGTTCGGCGGTCAGGACCGTGCGCTCCTCTACAAAATCGTGAAGGACGGCTAAGCATGAAAGACAGACGTCTGGTCGTCATCAGTGACTATCAAGGTGGCGATAACTTTGATGGTGCGGTCCCTACGGTCGCTGAATTCCTTGAGCAGTGGATGGTCGGCAGGCGTGGGGAAAGTCCAGGAACTAACTCGTCGCAGGATAGCGTCGAGGTGAAGGGCGGCTATATCGAGCGGCTGCCGCTTGCTGCGCTGAAAGCCGACCTTGTGGACTGTGCGGAGGTCTGGACCCATTGGCGCGGGGAAACGCCGCCCTCTGACTGGCGGAGTGCGGCCAGTCCCTGGCTCACTCGTCGGGCCTTCCAGTTGAATGGTCCGGAGGCACCTTTCTCGTCGAACGACATGCTTGCTCACATAAAGGCCTTTGGACCGCCCGAAATTCTGTGCGTCTGGGGGCTCGGGGTGAGCGAAGACATTCTTCTTGCCTGCAACGAGAGTTTCAAGATCTACAATTCCATCGATGCACCGGCGCTCCGCATTCCTTTTGAGGTCAGCCGCCACTTCGATCTCGTTTTGACCGGCGCCGAATGGCAGTCCGCAGCGGTGCTGGCACGTCATCCGGAAATACAGACGGCGGTCATGCCGGTCGGTCCGGAATTTGCTTCAGATCTGACGTTTCGGCCGCTGGGCCTTCCTAAAATCTACGACGTCATCTACGTCGCGGCGGCACAGGCCTACAAGCGTCACGACATCCTGTTCGATGCGTTGGTAAGGTTGCCGCGCAGCATCCGTACCCTTTGCGTTTTCGGCTACGGCGAACTGGCGGAGAACCTGCGCCAACGGGCCGATGCATCGGGTCTGAACATCGATTTCGTCGGGCCGCCCGGTGTGGACTTCGAGGAGGTCAATCGGCTGATGAACCAGTCCCGCATCGGTGTCGTCTGCGGCATCGACGACGGAGCGCCCGCGATCCTCACGGAATACATGCTGGCCGGCATCCCGGTACTCGCCAACGATGCGCTAAGCTGCGGACTGCAATACATCACCGATCTGACGGGGGCGACAGCCAGCGCCGACCGTTTTCACGATGGCATCTCCGATATGCTGGCACGCCTGGATACCTTCACCCCGCGCGAGATCGTTCAGGCAAACTGGACATGGCCTCACACCGTCAGGAGGCTAGCGCCATTTCTGCAGAATTTTGAGAGGGCGGCTTTCAACCGGTGGAACTAAGGGATTCCTAGCTGGTTGCAGGTTTCACTACTTGGAGAGGAACCCAATGAACCTGCTGAATCCCATACCGCGCACCTCGGAATCCCGCATCCTCGACAAGGCGCCCCTTGTCTGTTTCTCTCATCTCCGATGGGATTTCGTGCTGCAGAGACCCCAGCATCTGATGCAGCGATTTTCACAGCAGCGGCAGGTTTTCTTCTTCGAGGAATACATCCCGACCGACCATCATCTCGCCTATCTCGAGATCCACCCGTTTGCCGGCACGACCGTCAAGTCGGTACGCCCGAGGATTCCCCATTGGTGGGACGAGGCGGATCGGCAGGATGCGCTCGGCTATCTGCTGGACGAACTGCTCGAACTCCATGGTGGCGTGAAACCCATCCTCTGGTACTACACGCCGTTGATGTACGCCTTTTCTGCGCATATCGACGCTGAGGCCGTGGTCTACGACTGCATGGACGAACTTGCCAATTTCAAGTTCGCACCGGTGCAGTTGAAAGACGCCGAGAGGGCGCTGATGGCGCGTGCGGATGCCGTGTTCACTGGCGGCGTGAGTCTTTTTGAGGCAAAGCGCGACAAGCATGACAACATCCACGCCTTTCCCTCCAGCGTCGATATCGAGCATTTCCGTGCCACGCGTAACGGCATGGCGGAACCGGCGGATCAGGCCGCAGTCCCGGGGCCGAAGCTCGGCTATTACGGGGTGATCGACGAACGGCTTGATCTGGGCCTTATTGCCGCAGTCTCCAGGGCACGACCAGATCTCTCGCTGATCTTTCTCGGTCCTGTCGTCAAGATCTCGCAGGAAGAACTGCCGCGTGCGGCGAATATCCACTATCTCGGTCTCAAGTCCTATGCCGACCTGCCGGCCTATCTTTCCGGCTGGGACGCCGCTCTCATGCCGTTCGCGCTGAACGAGGCGACACGCTTCATAAGTCCGACAAAGACGCCAGAATATCTCGCAGCAGGGCGACCGGTGGTCAGCACCCGGGTAACAGATGTCGCACGCGCCTACGGCAACCTTGAGGGCGTCTTTCTCGCCACAGGATCAGAAGACTTCGTTGCCGCCTGCGACAGGGCGATTGCGCTGGCTGGCGAGAGCAGCGAGTGGCTGCGCGAAGTGGACGCGATGCTGATCCGCTCCTCCTGGGACAAGACTTTCCACCTCATGTCGGACATCGTGGCACAATCGATGATCTCTAGCGCCCGCAGGCAGGTCCACCCGTTGACCCATCATCCCCTGGCAGAAGAGATCGGCGCGACAGCCACGGTCGGGGGCAAGTAATGCCCCGCATTCTGCTGGCAACCGACAGTCTCGATCCGTCGGGAATGGGAGAGCACATGCTTGCCCTTGGCCGTGCCTTGGACGAGCGATGGGATGTGACCCTGGCGCTGCTGTCGGGAGAACGCAGCCCATTGCTAACCCGCGCCCTCAGGTACGGTATGAGCGTAAAGCGCCTCAACTCGAAAGAAGACTTTACGACATGGCTGAGCAGAAACGCCTTCGATCTCCTGCACGTGCATGCCGGTATCGGTTGGGAAGGGCACCGGCTCACCGCTGCGGGAATTGAGCGTGGCATCCCCGTCATCCGCACCGAGCATCTTCCCTATCTCCTCACCCATCCCGACCAGGTTGAAGAATACCGCCGACAGATCGAAGCGATCGGCCACCACATCGTCGTCTCCGATGCCTCCCGGAAGAGCTTCGTCGACCACATCGCTGGAGACAGGCTGAGCGTCGTCAGGAACGGCATATACCCGCTCCAGCCGCAGGAATCGGCAACCGACGTCAAGACAGAGATGGATCTGGATGGCCGGACAGTTCTCCTCACAGTGGCGCGGTTTTCGACCCAGAAGGATCACGCGACGCTGTTGCGCGCCCTGCCGGACGTTGTCTCAGCCCATCCGTCGGCCATGCTGCTCCTCGTCGGCTCCGGTGATGAGCAGGAAGCCACCGAGGCGCTCGTCTCGACCCTCGGGATGTCCGGCCATGTGCGCTTCCTCGGCCAGAGACAGGATGTCGCCGACATCATGAACATCGCCGATCTGTTCGTCCTTCCATCGCGCTTCGAAGGCCTGCCGTTGGCGGTTCTCGAAGCCATGTCGCTCGGCATCCCCGTCGTAGCCACACGTGTCGGCGGGACCGTAGAGGCACTCGGCGAGCATCACGACCTCTTCGCCACGGCGGGCGACCCCGTATCCCTCGCTGCTGTCACTAAAGCGGCGCTTGCCGACCCCGACCGGGCAGCACGCACGGGCGGAGCCGGCCGCGCACGCTTCGAGACCAACTTTTCCGCAGCCCGGATGGCAGCGGAAACGGCCGCAATCTACGACCGCGTTCTCCAGGAACCGGCAATACCTATGCAAAAGGATACAGCTATGAAAAAGACGCGTCTCGCCTTCATCGGCGTCGGAGGCATTGCGCAACGGCATCTGGACATTCTCGCCACCTTCGACGACGTCGAACTGGTGGGCTTTGCCGATCCCGACCTCGAACGCGCCGACCGTGCCGCCATGCGGTTCGGTACACGGTCTTTCCGGCACCACAAGGACATGCTCGACGAGCAGCGCCCCGACGCGGTCTATGTCTGCGTACCGCCGTTTGCCCACGGTGAACCCGAGCATGATCTGATCGCGCGCGGCATCCCGTTCTTCGTCGAAAAGCCTGTGTCGCTCGACCTTGAGACGGCAGAGGCGATTTCGGCAGCAGTGGCGGCGAAGGGCATCATCACGGCGGTCGGCTACCACTGGCGCTATCTCGACACCGTCGACGAGGCGCGCGCATTGCTTGAACACAACCCCGCGCAGCTGCTGTCCGGTTACTGGCTCGATTCCACGCCGCCGCCGCAATGGTGGTGGAAGCAGGACAAGTCGGGCGGACAGATCGTCGAGCAGACGACCCATCTCCTCGACCTCATCCGCTTCCTGATCGGCGACGTTCGGGAGGTCTACGGCCGCGTCGGACACACAGACAGAGCCGAATTTCCGGGCCTCGACGTGCCGACGGTGACAACGGCAAGCCTTACCTTCGAGAACGGCGTGGTCGCCAACATCGCCTCCACCTGCCTGCTCGGCTGGAACCACCGTGTCGGCCTGCACATCTTTGCCGACCGGCTCGCCATCGAATTGACGGACCGCGACATCATGATCGATACCGGGCGAGGACGGCCGACACGCGGCGCCGATGGCGACCCCGTCTGGCGCGAGGACCGCGATTTCATCGATGCCGTCAGCGGCGGCGAAAACCGCATCCGGTGCCCCTATGGCGATGCCGTGGCGACCCACCGTCTGGCTCTGGCCGTCATGGCGTCTGCCGAGAGCGGCGAAGCCGTTCGTCTCGACATGCCCGATACCAAGCGGCCTGCGCCAGCGCCCCTGCAGTTTCAGCCGCGTCCGGAAATCCACCACGGAATGCCGCCAGGCCACCGCAAGATCCGCTCGCTCGGTATCGAGGGACCGGGACGGCCCTATTTCTTCGAATACGAGGAGGGCCCGCCAGCCGATGGCCAGGTGAGGCTGGAGACCTTGTTCACGGGCCTGTCCGCAGGAACCGAACTGACCTTCCTCAAGAACACCAATCCCTATTTCCGGTCGCGCTTCGACAGCGATCGCGGCGTCTTCATCGGCAACGAAGCGGATCTCCATTATCCCGTTCCGTTCCTCGGTTACATGGAAGTTGCGCGGGTGTCCGAATCCCGGGCGACGGGTTTTGCCGAGGGCGCCGTCGTCGCCTCCGCTTATGCCCACAAGACCGGCCATACCGCCAACCCCTATCATGACGTGCTGATCCAAATGCCTGACGGCATCGATCCTCTCCTCGGCGTCCTTGTCGCCCAGATGGGTCCGATCGCCGCCAATGGTATCCTGCACGCCGACGCATTGGCCTACGGCGCCCATGTCCCGGGCCTCGGGGCTGGCGTCAAGGACCGGCCGGTCCTCGTCATCGGTGCCGGCACCGTCGGGTTGATGACGGCCCTGTTTGCGCAAGCGCTCGGGGCGTCCGACGTCGTCATCGCCGACCCGAACGAATTTCGCCGCCGCAAGGCGGAGGCGATGGGCCTGACGGCGATGACCGAAGACCACGCCTGGAACCACGCAAAAGCCCGCTGGCATGACGGTGCCATGGGGCGCGGTGCCGATATCGTCTTCCAGACGCGTGCCCATTCGGACAGTTTGCACACGGCTCTGAAGTCGCTCCGCCCGCAGGGCACGGTCATCGACCTTGCCTTCTATCAGGGCGGCGCCGATGCCCTGCGGCTCGGCGAGGAGTTTCACCACAACGGCCTCAACATCGTTTGTGCGCAGATCAACCGCGTGCCGCGCGGTCTCGCGCCCCTCTGGGACAGACGCCGGCTTGCCCTGGCAACGATCGACCTGCTGAAAGCGAGAGGCAGCGATATTCGTGAGCACATGATCACCCACGTCATACCGATGAACGATGCGCCGGCCTTCCTCACCGATCTTGTCGAAAATAGACCTGATTTCCTGCAGGTCGTCTTTCAGGTGAGCCAATGACTTCGGATGCCTCCCCGGTAAGGATACTGTTCGTCTTCGCCTGGCTCGTCGTCGGCGGAGAAGAGACGGAGGTGCGCCTGCTGGCAGAGAACCTTGATCGGCGCCGCTACCGCATCGATGTCGTGGCATGCTTCCGCAAGGAGGGGATGCCCGAGCAGACTCATGAACAGTTGCGAGCCCTGGGCGTCGATGTCGACACAAGACCCTATGACCTCTCCTTCGAAGATACGGTCGGCTATCTCTCCGAAAAGGCAGCAGGCTATGATATCGTCGTTTCCTGCCAGAATGTTGCCGACATCTACCCTGCCCTCGAACGGATGCATCTGCGGCCGCCGCTGATCGAACATGGTGGCCTGGTGTCCGAGGCCCTCGCCGGACCGAAGCACCTGACGACCCGCTATGTCGGCGTCTGCCGCTCGATCAGAGATGCTGCGGCGTTGGGCATGCCGGGGCGCGAGCAGCATGCCGTTGAAATACCTTCGATGGTGGATCTGACGGCCTTCGGCTTGACCCGACGCGCCACCTTGCGCGCCAGCCTTAACATCACCCAAAACCAGACGCTGATCGGTTGGGTCGGGCGCCTCGACCCTAAGAAGAACGTAGCCGATTTCATCAAGGCGGCGGCGCTGGTGTCTTCCAAGGATCCCAACGCCCGCTTCGTCATAGTCGGTGGCCCCGATGCCTTCATGCCAGACTATGCTGCTCACCTCCGCGATCTTGCGCAGAGCCTTGGCCTCGGCGGCAAGCTCGCTTTTCTCGGCGATCGCAAGGATGTCGCAGAGCTGCTGTCGACCTTCGATATCTTCGTCTGGCTGTCCGAGGGGGAAGGTATGCCGCACGTGATCGCGGAAGCCGGCGCTTGGTCCTTGCCTGTCATTGCCACGCCCGACAACGGCGCACTGCAGCAGATCGACGATGGTGTTTCTGGCCTCTTCGTGCCCTACCACGATCACGTTGCCGTGGCTGAAACAATTGCGTACCTCGTTTCCAATCCGACGATCCGCCACCAGCTCGGCTCCGCCCTGCGCCGGAAAGTCGAGGAAACCTACGCCGTCGAAACTGTTATTCCGCAGTGGGAGAGGTTGTTTGCCGCAGTGCTCGCCGAACGCATGCCAGCGTCACCTACGGGCCTTTTCAAATCGTTTCTGCAGGGTGGGTTCGAATGCTCCACGCACAGGCTGCGGCCGCGAGAGGGCGAGGTTAAGGGCAAACGGCTCGACATGATCGCGTCCATCGGACATGACCGCTATGCGGAACAGGATTACCAGCAGCTGGCCGGCCTCGGCGTCCGCACCGTGCGCGACGGCTTTCGCTGGCATCTGATCGACAGGTCCGGCGGCTACGACTGGTCGAGCATCAGGCCGATGATGATGGCTGCTGCCGCGACAGGCACCCAGGTCATCTGGGACCTGCTGCATTACGGCCTGCCGGACGATGTCGACATCTGGTCACCGGCATTCGTGGAGCGTTTCGCGCTTTTTGCGCGCGAAAGCGCGCACATCATGCGTGAGGAAACCGACCAGATACCATTTTACTGCCCCGTTAACGAAGTCTCGTTTTTCTCATGGGCCGGGGGAGACGCGGGTTATCTCAATCCGTTTGCTCATGGACGGGGCTTCGAGCTCAAGGTACAGCTCGCGCGCGCCGCCATCGCTGCCATGGACGCTATCCATTCAGTAGACCCGCGTGCCCGCTTCGTTCATTGCGATCCGATTATCAACGTCGTCACCGACCCCTCTCGCCCTTGGGAAGCAGGTGTGGCCGGTGGTCACCATCAATCGCAATTCCAGGGTTGGGACCTGATTTCGGGCCGCATCTGGCCGCAGATCGGCGGCCACGAGGGCTATCTCGACATCATCGGCGTCAATTACTATTTCAACAATCAGTGGATCCACGGCGGTCCACCTATCGATCATGGCCATCGGCTCTACAAGCCGCTGAGTAAGCTCCTGGCTGAGACCTATGCCCGCTACGGAAGACCCATCCTGATCGCGGAAACCGGGATCGAGGATGACCGGCGCGCATCGTGGTTCCAGTATGTGTCAGATGAGGCAAAGCGCGCGCTGCAACTGGGGGTTCCCTTGGAAGGTCTCTGCCTCTATCCCGTCGTCGACCACCCCGGCTGGGACGATGAAAGGCCATGCCACAACGGTCTCCTGTCCGCGCACGTCACTTCGACTGGCCGCGATGTACATCAGCCGCTGTTGGATCGGCTCACCGGCTTTATAAGGAGTCGCGACACAACTTGAGGTACCTTAGCTTGGATTGACGAGACGTTGGAGCGGGCGAAGAACTCTATCACGTGGTGGACAAGGCGGTCACATACTTGCGAGTAAGGTGGCTCTAAGACGGGTTATTTTGGCTGGTTGCAGGCAACGTCTCGTGAGGCGTTCCTAGTATGCTTGCGCCTTCAAGGTGATTGGACCCAGAACCAGCAAACGCATGCACCTACTCCGCTGTTTTCCGGAAGAAATCTTCACCGAAACCGATGTCGCTTGCGGTCGCTAAAAAAGCCTAGCAAGCTGGTCGTGCTTCCAAAGACGTTGCTTTGATGTATCAGCCTTTGCCCGGGTCGAGCGGCTCATGCCGCTCATAACGCCTTTACCCTCGGCAGGCAGTTCAACTTTTTACCCTTATTTATCCCAGTGCCCAAGACCGCCGATGGTAGTCCTTTTTCCAGAGGTGCTGATGTTCGATCTGCACCCATTTTGGAAAGCTGAGGATCATGAAAAACCATCTCATTGGCACCATCGCACTTCTTATGGCGATCACTCCCGTTGCAGCCGAAGCCCGCTGCGTGCCCAACAACGCAGTCATCGCCGCGAAGGCTGTTCCCGTCATAAACTACAAAAGCACGACCATCGACGGCGTGAAGGTCTTCTATCGCGAAGCCGGCCCGAAAGACGCGCCGGTCCTCCTGCTCCTGCACGGATTTCCGACCTCGTCGCACATGTTCCGCAACCTCATTCCCCTGCTCGCTGACCGCTACCGGGTGATTGCGCCTGACTATCCCGGCTACGGCCAGAGTGACGCGCCCGACCACACCAAGTTCGATTACACGTTTTCGAACCTGACCAACATCGTCGACAAGCTGACCGAAAAGGTCGGAGCCGATCGCTACAGCATGTACGTCATGGACTACGGCGCACCGATTGGATATCGGCTCGCGCTCAAGCACCCCGAGCGGGTTGAGTCAATGATCGTGCAGAACGGCAACGCTTATACCGAAGGTCTCGCCGCGTTCTGGGATCCGATCAAGGCCTATTGGGCCGAAAAGACGCCAGAACGTAGGGAAGCGCTCGCCGGCCTGGTTACGCTCGAGACCACCAAGTTCCAATACACTGACGGGATGGGCGATGTCGCACATATCAGCCCCGACAACTGGGTGGTCGATCAGGCCTTGCTCGATCGACCGGGCAATAAGGACATCCAGCTGGATCTCCTGGGCGACTACGGCAGCAATGTGCCGCTCTACCCGCAGTTCCAGGCCTTCTTCCGTGAGCGCCAACCGCCGACGCTGATCGTCTGGGGCAAGAACGACAAGATCTTCCCCGAACCGGGCGCGCATCCCTATCTTCGCGATCTCCCCAACGCCGAGATGCACATTCTCGATAGTGGCCACTTCGCCCTTGAGGACAAGCTCGACGTGATGGCGCCGCTCATCCGCAATTTCCTCGACCGCAAGGTCTGCAAGTAATCCTTGCGCGGGGCCACCGGCCCCGCGCCCCCCTTAAAGGGAATAGATTATGAGCGACCCCGTTTTGGACACCCAGGCGACTGGGACGCCATCCCTTTCGATCATCCTCGTGCACGGCGCTTTCGTGGACCGCCCACCGACCGGGCAATGCGCGACATCCAGTCGCGAAACGTAACTCAGTAGCTGATCCCGAGAGGTAAGCCGATCATGTACAACAGCAAATCCAAGTCGAGCGTCCTTCCAAGCGGCGGCGGCGTGACGCTCATTGATCCCACCGATGCGCTGATCCTGCTTCTCGATCACCAGTCGGGGTTGTTCCAGACAGTGAAGGACATATCGGTCTCCGATCTCCGTCGCAATGTGGAGACGATCGCCAGGCTAGCAACGCTTTTGAATATCCCGGTTGTAACCACTGCCTTGGGACCTGCCGGCACCAATGGTCCCCTCATGCCGGAGATCCACGAGTTGGCTCCGCATGCCGTCTATGTACCGCGCAAGGGCGAAGTGAATGCATGGGACAATGACAATTTCGTCGCCCAAGTGCGCTCGACCGGACGCAACACGCTCATCATGGCAGGCGCCTGCAACAGTGTCTGCGTGATGTTTCCAGCGCTGGACGCCCGCGCCGCAGGTTACGACGTCTATGCGGTCCTCGATGCGTCCGGAGATCCGAGCGAAATGGCCTCTCGGATTTCGCTTGCCCGCTTCGTGCAAGGCGGCGTAAAGCCGACATTGACCAAGGCATTGCTGTCCGAGCTTCATCGCACCTGGGCGCGGCCCGAGGCTGCTGAACTCGGCGAGCTTTACAGACTCGTCGAGCCCAACGATATGGCCGTGGCCGAGAGCTGTGCGCAGGCGCAGCAGGCCCCGAGATAGGCAATCACCCCTGTCCCGCCAGCACCTGCGAACTGACATCGTAAAAGGGAGACTCGATATGACTTACGGTTTCATGGATATCGCGATCACGCCTGCAGTTCGCCGGACGCAAGCGGAAATGGGAGCGGATCGTCTTTGGTCCGATTTCAAGGGGCACCGCGAATTCGACCGGTTCTCGATGAGAGAAGCCGCGTTTATCGCAGAGCGCGACAGCTTCTACATGGCCTCGGTTTCGGAAACGGGCTGGCCCTATGTCCAGCATCGCGGTGGGCCTGCGGGCTTTCTCAAGGTCCTCGACGATCGTACGCTCGCCTTTGTCGACTACCGCGGCAATCGCCAGTATATCAGCACCGGCAATCTGGCTGAGAACGACCGGACATGCCTGTTTCTGATAGACTATCCTTCTCGCTCCCGCCTGAAGATCTATGCCCGTGCTGAAAAATTGGCGCTTGACGCCGACCCGGTTCTCACAGCGACAATCACCGACGAGGGTTACGGCGCCAAGGCAGAACGCATTTTCAGGCTGAAACTTGAGGCGTTCGACTGGAACTGCCCACAGCATATCGTGCCGCGCTACACCGAAGCTGAATTCCTGACGGCTTCGCAGCACCTTCTGGACAAGGTCGCTCAGCTTGAACGCGACAATGCGGCCCTCCGGGAGCGCATCGACGCGCAACGACGAGATTGAGCGGCGGAAATTGTAGAGCCAGGATTCCACCGGGTCAGCGTAAGTCCAGAGCAGCCATGGCAAGCTGGGTCCGCTTGGTTGCTGCGCCTGCGCCAATGGCGCAAGCGCAATCCAAAGACTTCTGGAAATAGCGCATTGCTTCGTGTGGACGGGCGGCTCCAGCTTCGATCATCCCCGCGACGCGCCAGAGATCCGGATGCCACCAACGCTCCTCTCGAATCCCGATTTCGCCTAGCACGGCGCGCAGACTAGCCTTCGCCAGCTGCATCTCGCCTGCAGCAAGATAGGCCTCCGCCAATAAACTCCGGTAGAAAGGGACGCGAGCACGCCAACCGCCCCGCAGCAACCCGGCGATACTGTCTTGCATCAAAGTGAAACCGGCTTTGTCCCCTCGAGCCGACTGGATTGCGCCGGCGAAAAATGTGGCTGTCCTCTCGTAGATGCCGACGCTTTCGCGCCGGCTGACATCGGCCAGCTGGCGCTGAAGCTGCGAAGCATTTTCCAGATCGCCCTCTACAAAAGCGATCGGTAAAGCCGCCAGCGAGATCGCATTCCCCAAAGAAATCATGTGATCGAGATCGGCCGCTCGGTCGATGGCACGGCCGGCCAGACCGGAAGCGCGCTCAGGGTCGCCCTGTAACCAGGACAAGAATGCCTGAGACAGACGAATGGCAACGGGCAAATCGACCTGGAACCGGGACAGTCCATGCCCCTCTTCCAGGTTACCCCAGTCATTCATCAGCGTCTGTAAATGGTGCGACGCAGAGTCCAACTCGCCGGCGTAGATCTTGATGTGCGCCAACAGGCGCTTGCCGTCGGGCGCTGTCGCCCAGTCCAAACCGCTTGTAGCGGCGAATCCGTTCATGCTGCGCAATGCCTGGCGCGGCCGGCCGGAATAGGCCAGAAAGACGGCCTGTCCGCACACCGAACGGATTTGAAATTCGGCATTTCCCGAAGCGCTTGCATGAAAGATGCTTTCGCGCCAGGCGTCACTGGTTTGCGGGTGCATGTGACGCGCCAGCGTCATGGCCCAGGCCTGCGCGGTGGATAGCTTGACTCGGCCGAGCGGCGCGAGCGCTGATAGTGCTGAGCTGCGCGCGCTTGCAATGTCGATAGCCGCCAGCATTTCCCTGAAAGCCGAAAGTTCTTGCCACAGGGGCAATGCAGCGACCACGAGTTCGACGCCCAGTTCAGCGTCGCCGGCGGGATCAAACGCCCAGCTTATCGCGGCACGGACATCGTCGATCTGCCTCCGATATTTCCCCAACCATTCGCGAGACGTCTGTGAAAACCATTCCCTCTCGGCGATCTGGAGCTTGTCCCTGATCCGGATGGCAAATTGTCGTCTGGCTTCCTCTCTGTAGCGTGAACCAAAGAGACGCCGCGCAGCATAGGTGCCGGTGCTCTCGGCCAGCCTGTAATGCAGAGTTCCGCCGTCGTAATGCGCGGAGAGCAGTGATTTTGCCACCAGCTGCGACAGGGCATCACGTCCTGCCATCGGCTCAAGGCCGCCGGCGGAATACATGGCCTCTGCGTCGTCGGCGTTGAACCGTCCCGAAAACACCGACAGCAGGCCGAGCAAGATAGCCTCGCGGTCGGGAAGAAGACGATAGCTCCAGTCCAGCGTGGCCTCCAGCGACTGATGGCGCAAAGGTGCATCCCTTGCTCCGCGGCCCATCGCGTCAAAGCCATCCTTAAATAGGCCATCTAGTGCTGAGGGAGCAAGGACACTGGCCGTGCCGGCGGCCAATTCGATCGCGAGTGCCAAGCCGTCCAGCCGTGTGCAGATTGAGACGACACTGCGAACGTATTCGACCGTTGGTTCTGAAACTTCAACACCATGAGCCGTCGACATGAAGAGCTGAATCGCAGGAAACCGAAGCGCGTCGGTCGTGGAGAGTTCAGTCGTCTGGTCCGGATAAGCGAGCCCGGAGAGAAAATGGATTTGCTCGTGTCTCGTCCGCAGCGGCTCGCGGCTGGTCCCGAGGATACGAGCACCCGGCACCTCTGCTGACATCCGTTCGACAATCGTCGCTGCCATTGCAATGACGTGCTCGCAATTGTCGATGATGAGAAGCAGTTTGTTGCTTCTAAGGAGATCGATCGCACCCGCGATCGGATCGTCCAATCCGAGGGAAATGCCGAGAGCGGAAGCTATTGCTGGCACCACAAATCGGGGATCGGTGACTGTAGAGAGATCCACGAAGGCAATGGCTTTGCCTTCGCTGCAGCAATGCTGAGCAACGGTAACCGCAAGTGACGTCTTTCCGGCTCCGCCTGGCCCGACGATGGTCACATAACCCGGTTGATCAAGCTGCTCGGAGATTTGGCGGATCGCGTCATCGCGGCCGAGGAGCTGCCGCACCTCCGGTGGAACCGTATAATGGCTCGTGACTGGTGCAGCATGCCGTGCTCTCGCTGGGCGGTTGTCCTCCACTGCGGCGACGAACTTGTAGCCGCGGCCAGCGATCGTTGCGATGTATTCTGCTGCGGGATCGAGTTCGGCCAGCGAGCGTCGAAGGTTGCCGACATTGACCTTCAAGTTATGGTCGTGGACGATATAGTCCGGCCATACGTGCGAGAACAGATCGGCTTTACTCACAACCTCGCCAGCCCGCGCCACGAGCAGGGTCAGTATATCGAACCCTCTCCCACCCAGCGCGACAGACTGCCCCTTGTACAAGAGGGCTTGGGCCTCAGGTAACAGGCGGAAGTCGCCGAACTGGTAAGCCTTGTGCTTCGACAAGGCCTGGGAACCGCCATCGTGTAACAATTTTCCCTCTCAAAACTACAAAAGCTCGACGTTATACCGCCTTAGCCGATTTTCAAGACAATAGACTGCTGCTCACAGTGGTTCTGGCTGCCTTCTTCTAAACGCCTTTGGCGGCGTCGGCCGACAATGCTTTGGTGGCGGTCGGGCCGCAGTACGATACCACTCATGTCTACGTCGACACCGCCGACACCGATCGTTTCGTCCCGAGCTTCACGGCCACATTTGGCGGGGCATCGACCAAGCAGGTCATTACCACAGTGACACCCACGCCAAGCAGCACAAGCTCGCAGTTGATCAGGACGCCAGTGGGCGCGGTTTCGTTGTTTGGGTTCAAGACGCCGATGCCGTATCAGTTTGACCCCGTTGCGCTTCATCATCCACCAAGGGACATCGACTGAACCTACAGAGAAGTATTGTAAAAGTATTGTGCCCAAGTGTAGATTTATCGTTACAGGGTGCGCAGAAGTGGCGAGAGCAAAGACATTTTCGTTGGGCGATAACTATGACGGGATCCTATCCGATCTTGTGAAGAACGGCCGCTTCGGGACGGAGACAGAAGCCGTGCGTGCCGGCATCCGCATGCTGGCTGACTACGAGATCAAGATGCGTTCTTCTCCGCAACGACATCCATGCTGC
The DNA here is from genome assembly GCF_049472505.1 of Rhizobium sp. HT1-10. Lineage (NCBI taxonomy): Bacteria > Pseudomonadati > Pseudomonadota > Alphaproteobacteria > Hyphomicrobiales > Rhizobiaceae > Rhizobium > Rhizobium sp. HT1-10. The sequence continues at coordinate 40,512 of NZ_JBCEBQ010000002.1, forward strand.
GGACGCGGAAATCGGTGCAGGCCTTGGTAAGCGGTATGCAAATGGCACGGATCTGTTCAACGACGTCATGAACGAAGGCTGTGACGATTACCGCCAAAGAACTGATCATCGCCCCACTAGCCCTTGCCGACCTGCAAGGCATTCGGCGTTACATCGCTGAGAGCATTCCCCATTATGCACGGGAAGTCCTGGCTGATCTGACCATGAGGATCTCCTGTATCGCCGAAGTGGATTCCACGGATTCGCCACGTGATCATATATCGAAAGGTTTGCGGGCTTACCCCTAAAGGCGACGTTGCATCTACTATCGATCTTATCCTGACAGGGTCGTGGTTCTTCGCGCTATGCGTGGTGCGCGAGATATCAAGCCGCATGATTCGAGTTTTAGCTCCAGAGTATCAGAGGAACACAACTTCCTTTGCCTTTGGGACAGGATCGAGCCAATTTCGCTCGCTTCAAGCGGAAATAAATTCCGCTTATCGGTCCCAAATTTAGCGTGCTTGATCGGTATCGGACCTGCGGCCAGCATTTGGACGCGGAAATTATTTCCGGATATTGCCGCCCAGCACATGATCGCCTTGAAGGGAATCGAACCGGCGACCCTTTGGATGAAACCGTTCTTGGGTGTCCGGTACGCGGCGGCTGGAACTCAAAAAGGGAGTTTCAAAACTCGCGCTACACGGCGAGTGGGAGGAGCACCGGCTCGCAACATCGCGGCTTGCATGTATTTTCCCCTGACTGTTGCCGGTCTGGGGAGATTGCAGACTATATGACACGCCGGCCGCGTGAGCATGCTGGCGGCCATACGACTGTAGCCAGCGGCTCCGTAGAACATAATCTATCCCCATGTATCGCGTAGGGTCGTGAGGCGCCCGGATCTAAAATCGCATTCAAAAGGACAAAGTTTCGACTCGCTTTCATCATGCGGTTGTAGCGCGAAGGCGTTATCGCTTCCAAAAAAGAGGGTGATCCATGTACCAAAATGATTTGACGATGTCGGAAGTTCTACACGATCCAATGATCCGCCTCATGCTTCGGGCAGATCGGGTGCCCCTAGGCGAGCTTGCCAGGCTCATGGAGAACGCGGCGCGTGCTAGGCAGTGTCCCCATAAACGGGGTTCATCTTATTGACGGTGTGTGATTCAATCTCCTTGAAAGGAGATTGCTATGCGCCGTCACGAATTGAGCGATGAAGAATGGCCTATCATTGCACCTATTTTGCCGAACAATAGCCGTGGAATTGAACGTGTCGATGACCGCCGGGTGATCAACGGCATCCTGTGGCGTTTCAGGACTGGTTCGTCTTGGCGAGATGTGCCGGAGCGTTATGGCCCGCGCACGACGCTTTACAATAGGTTCTCCCGATGGCGCAAGGCGGGCGTCTGGGATCGTCTTCTGGACGCCGTTTCAAAGCGTTACGATGCAGACATCGTCATGATCGACAGTTCTTGTGTTCGCGTTCACCAGCATGGTGCCAACGCTAAAAGGGGGATCTGCCGATCCTTGCATGGGACGTTCGCGCGGCGGCCTGACGACAAAGATCCACGCTCTTGTCGATGCAGATGGCAGACCGATTCGGCTCGAACTCACCGCCGGCCAAGCCGCCGATGCAACGATGGCTGAAAAGCTGTTGAGCGACCTGCGGCCCGGCGCGACGATCCTCGCCGACAAGGCATATGACACCGATGCAATTCGTAACTTTGCCAAGCAACGCAAGTGTTGGGCGAATATCCCTGCAAAGGCTAATCGAAAGGATTTGCTCCGGGAAATAATCGGCTTTGCTGCCGAGAAGCTGATGGCTCTCGAGGTCGGCACGAAGACCGGCGTGGGCTATGGCGAGAAGAATGGCTTTCGGCTTGCCCAGGGCAACGGCTATTGCGACAGGGACTGGGAGACACGGGCTGGCACCGTCGAGCTTCGCATTCCGAAGCTTCGCACCGGCAGCTATTTCCCGACTTTCTTGAGCCGCGCCGCATGGCCGAGAAGGCCCTGACTGGGGTCATCCAGGAGGCCTATATCCAGGGCGTTTCGACCCGATCCGTCGATGATCTCAGCGCAAACGGAGTTTGTCGCGGTCAAGGCCATGGGCATGTCAGGCATCTCCAAGACCCAAGTGTCCCGGCTCTGCGAGGAGATCGACGACAAGGTCAAAGCCTTCCTTGACCGCCCCATCGAGGGCGAATGGCCATACCTGTGGATCAATTTCGCGGTCATCATCGCGGTGGGCGTCAACACCGATGGCCGACGTGAGGTGCTCGGCATGGAGATCGGCACATCCGAGGCCGAAGCGATCTGGACGAAATTCCTGCGCAAACTGACAAGGCGAGGCCTACGCGGCGTCAAGCTTGCTGTCTCCGACGCCCATGAAGGGATAAAGGCCGCCGCTTCAAAGGTTCTTGCCGCCACCTGGCAGCGCTGCAGGGTTCACTTCATGCGCAATGCATTGGCTCATGCCGGGAAGAGCGGGCGGCGCGTCGTTTCCGCCTTCATCGCCACCGCTTTCGCTCAGGACACGCCAGAGTCCGCAAGCACCGAATGGCGCAATGTCGCCGATCAGATCAGACCGAAGGTTCTCAAACTCGCCAACATCATGGACAGCGCTGAGCAAGACGTGCTCGCCTAAATAACTTTTCCTAAGGCGCACTGGACCAAGTTACACTCGACAAACCCCATTGAGCGACTGAACGGCGAGATCAAGCGTCGCACCGAGGTCGTCGCCATCCTTAACCGAATGCTTGCTTGCGGACGCCCGAAATCCGTTCGTTGCCGAGCCTTGACGGGAGTAGCCAAATAAGCCGCCCATCAAAGACCGAATGATACCCTGTCGATGAACGTTGCACCAACGCCGACCACAAAAACTGTGGCCGGGCGTATGGTGGCGCCGGGCGAACCCGGCGGTTGATGTTATTTCTTGACCAGCGCGTCCAACGGGATCGGCTCGGAGATCGTCCAGTTGCCGACGACGCCAGGCGTGCCGTTCTTCGTTTCGACGATCAGATAACGGGCCTGATTCTGGTGATGAAGTTCGTGCGTGAAGGTGCGCGGTCCAAACAGGGTCGGCTCGGCCTTCATCTTTTCGAGCTCGGCAACGACAGCATCTGCATCGGTCGTCTTGGCGCGCTCGACAGCCTTGGCCCAGACATCGATCATCGAGTAGCCGGGATAGACATACTGGCTGGATGGGTCCGTGCCGGTCTTCTTCTTGTAGACGGCGTTGAACTTCTGAACGTCTGGATTTGGATCGTCGCCGTAGATCGAGCCCTGAACCGGCGTGTAGAAGTTCGACAAGTCGGGAACGGCTGACAACCAGTAGCTGCCATCGACGCCGGAACCGTTGAGGATCATCGAGTTGATGCCGGCGGCGCGGATCTGCTTGATGGCCGAGACGGCGCCCGGCATCATTGTGCAAAGCATGATGGCGTCAGGTTCCTGCGGCAGCGCCTTGATGCGGCTGATCTGGGCTGCGATCGAGGCATCGTCGTTCTTGAATGTGTCCTGCCCGACAAGCTTGGCGCCCTGGGCTTCGAGCTTCGGCATCATCCAGTCGAAACCATCGCAGATGCCCTTGTTGTATTCTGTCCAGGTATCGAGCAACCGGTAGAAGGTCTTGGCCTTCTTCTCCTTGAATGCCCATTCGGACATCGTTGCGCCCTGCACCGCCGCGAGCACCGATGCCGAGAAGCTGTGCGGGCCGACGCCCTGGATGCCGGCCTTGACCGATTCCGCGCACAGGAAAAACGACACCAGACCGGCGTCCTCTGCCGCGAGTGCTGCCGGCGCACCAAAGTCATAGTCGCAGGAGACGACGACCAGCTTGGCGCCCTGGTCGATGACGGAGAGGCCGGCCTTGGCGCCTTCGGCGCGGTCGGACTTGGTGTCGGCGGATACGACCTTGATCTTTTTGCCGAGCAGGCCGCCGGCAGCATTGATCTCGTCAATGCGGATCATCGCTGCGTCCTGGGCCGGCTTGTCATAGGCTTCCATGAAGCCGGAGGCCGCCGTGGCAAAGCCGACGACGATGTCGCCATCGTCGGCCAATGCAGGATAGGCGCCCATGGCGACTGCCATCGCGAAAGCTGCTGCAAGTAGTCTCTTTATGTATGCCATTAGCTGCTCCTTTTTATCGCCGGACGGATTTCCGCCGGCTATTGGTTGCGGTTACGACGAAAGAGCGTGATCTCCCGATTGCCGATCAAACCGGCGGGGCGTAGCGCGAGGATCACGATCATGATCACGCCGAGGGCGATTTCCTGAAGCCCCTTCGGAAGGGCGAAGACATCCGAGCCGATCGGCACACCCGCCTCGAGCCAGCGCAGAGCCTGGATGAGAGCGGAGAGGAGGACGACCCCGATCACCGCGCCGGAAAGGCTGCTCATGCCGCCGACGACGAGCATGGAAAGGGTGATGAAGGTGAGACCGAGATAGAAGGTATCGGGTGTCACCACGCCGATGGAGTGCGCCATCATCGCGCCGCCCAGGCCCATGACGGCGCCTGAGATCGTGAAGGCAACCAACCGCTCCTTGGGAATGTCGATGCCCGATGCCGCTGCCGCTGTCGGCTCGTCGCGTGCGGCGCGCAAGGCAAGGCCAGCACGAGAGATGGCATGCGCCCAAGCAATGAAGATCGAGACAACGGCGGCGATGACATAGGGCCAGATGACCCGGACGATCGGAATCCCGACGACCGACGACGTGGCGCCGGTGACGTTTTCCCAGTTGGAATAAATCGTGTTGATCATCGCCAGAACGGCGAAGGTCGCGATCGATGCCGCAATGCCGGAGAGGCGCATCAGCACCTTCCCGAATATCAGCGCTGCCACACCGGCAAAGAGCGCTGCGAAAATCGCTGATTCCCAGTAGGGAAGTTTGGTTTCCAGCAACCAGCCCGGCAGGCCCGGCAAGGAGCTCTTCTTCATCATCGGGCTGATCGTCAGCCAGGCTGCGGCATAGGCACCGAGGCAGGTAAAGCCGATGTGACCGAAGCTGAGCACGCCGGAATTGCCGATGAAGATGTAAAGGCCGACGACAAGCGTGACGCGAACGAAGACGTCGATGACCGCCTGATTGAAGGGCCGCGAGCCGGTCATGACAGTCAGACAGGCGATGACGACGATCAGCAGCGAAAGCAGGATCGGCGTCATGACGGTGCGGCGGGCGAGCGCGAAACGCGGTGGCTTCCTGGGCGCAGCAAGCTCTGCGGGCAAGGCTGGAGCAGTGACTGTGGTCATGGGATCAGACCCTTTCCTTGGTGCCACGCGCGGCGATCAGGCCTTGCGGACGGAAGAGGAGGATGAGGATGACTGCGCCATAGACGAAGGCATCGCGGAAGGGACGGGCATCGACCGGCAGCACGACCTGCATGACGACGGAGGCTGCGCCTAAGAGAAAGCCTGCAAGCACGGCGCCGGCGAGGCTGCCGAGGCCGCCGATCACCGTGGCGATGAAAGCCATCAGCATGATCGAGGCCCCCATCTGGATGTCGGCCGTCCCCGTCTGGCTGCCGAAAATCATGGCAATGGCACCCGCCAGTGCGCCGGAGAGTGCGAAAGCGCCCATGATCACCCGGTTGGCCCGGACGCCGAGCATGCGGGCCATCGAGAAATTCTCCGCCGCTGCCCGCATCTCCAGGCCGAAGCGGGTGCGCCGCAGAAAGAGCGAGAGGCCGATCAGGATCAGCACCGTCGATATGATGGTAATCAATTGCAGAAGGGGAAGCCGGGCACCGAAGATTTCCACCGGCTGGGAAAGCATCGGCAGCAGCGAGATGGACTTTGGCCGGCTGGTGTACAGCATCAGCAGGAAGTAGCGGATGACGAAGCCGAGGGCGAAGGATGCGATCATCATGGTTGCCGGGTTGGCGCGGCGAAAGTGTCGGAAGACGACGATCTCGCACAGAACCGACAGCCCTGCCCCGACGGCGAGCACCAGCGGTATCAACAGAAACCATGGCAGGTTGCCGGCAAACACGATGGCCATCGCATCGGTGGATGGCCACAGCAGAGCAAAGATACAAAAGGCGATGATGTCACCATGGGCGAAATTGACCAGGCGCATCACGCCGAAGATGAGCGCGATCCCGAGTGCACCGAGTGCGTAGAGCGAGCCGAGAGACAGCGAGTCGAAGATAATTTGCAGCATCTCAATGATCCTCGTAGCCGAAGTAGGCGGCCTGGATGGCCTCGCTGTTGCCGAGCGTCCGAGCGTCGCCGTCCAGCACGATCTGGCCGCCGCGCATCAGGATCATCCGTCCACCAACAAGCACGGCGCGGGTGGAGCTCTGCTCGACGATCAGAAGCGTCAGTTTGCGTTGCGCCTGGAGCGCGATGAGGCGCTCATAGACCTGGTCGGTAATGTTGGGAGCAAGGCCGAGCGAGGGTTCGTCGATGGCGATCAGGCGCGGGTTGGTCATCAGCGCCCGGCCGATGACCAGCATCTGCTGCTGTCCGCCGGAGAGCAGCCCCGCCTGCCCGTGGCGGCGTTCCTTGAGGATCGGAAACGTCTCGTAGACGGCTTCCATGTCTTCCGCCGTCCGGGCTTTCCATCCGCTCTGCCGGGAATTCATGCCGGTGCCGACCAGAAGGTTTTCCTCGATGGTCAGCGAGCCGAACACGTCCCGGCCTTCGGGAACCATCGAAAAGCCGAGGCGGGCGATGTCCTCAGGCGCGCGGCCGGTGATGTTGTATCCGTCGAAATCGATGGTTCCACCGGCGACAGGCGTGACCCCGGCGATGGCCCTGAGCAGGGACGACTTGCCCGCCCCGTTCGGCCCGGTGATGAACAGCGTCTCGCCGTCCTTCATGGAAAACGAGACATCCCGCACCGCCGTCAGGCGGCCGTAGCGAATATCGATATTTGCAAGAACGAGGACACTCATAGCAGGACCTCCGCGACCGGAACTGAAGTCTCTGCAGCCGTGCCCATATAGGCATGCCTGACCTTTTCGCTTTGGCGTATGGCAGCAGGCGTGCCCTCCTCGATCACGGCGCCGGAATCAAGAACGACGATGTGGTCGCATAGGCCGAGGACCAGGCCGACATTGTGCTCGATCAGCAGGACACCGCAGCCGAGTTCGCGGGCGATGCGCCTGACCAGCGCCGACAGCTCGGCCGCTTCATGGCCGCTCATTCCTGCGGCCGGTTCGTCGAGAAGAATATAGCCGGGGCGTCCCATCAGCGCGCGCCCGATGGCCACCCGGCGCTCGTCGGTATAGGGCAAGGTGCCGGCGATGCGCGAGCCGAGGGCGCCGATGCCGATCCAGTCGAGCATGGCTTCAGCCTCGGCGACGGCCGCGCGCCGGCTCATGCCCAAACCGACACCGGTCACCTCCAGATTGTCGATGACCGCCAGGTCGCGAAACAGGCGTCCGCCCTGAAAGGTCCGGGCGATGCCGCGGCGGCGTACCTGATGGGGTTTCAGCCCGCTGAGCGATGCGCCATCGAGCTTGATTGCGCCTTCGGTCGGCTCCTGAAATCCTGTCAGGACGTTGACCAGCGTGGTCTTTCCGGCACCGTTCGGGCCGATCAAGCCGCTGATATGTCCCGGTGTTATGTCAAGCGTCACCGATGACAGCGCCTTGAGCCCCGCAAAGGCGACGGACACATTTTCCGCAGACAAATGACTCATGATCCCCTGTTCCTTATGTTGCCGACGGAAAGGGCATGCAGAGCCGGGCCTTGTTCGGCCTTATGATCTCAACAATGTTCCCCAGTCGGTTCCGGCGATCTCTTCGGACCACTCGGCTTCCACGTTCCCGCCGTTTACCGGCTTAGTCTTGTCGTTGCGCGCGCCGGCTCTTGTTGACCGGCGCGGCCAAGGGCCGATTTAGTCGGCCATGCTCTTCCCGTCTCCGGTCCTCTCCGGAAACGCCCGACCGCCTCAGGCGGACAGATATTCTTCAGCCTTGGCAAGCGCGGCCTGACGGTCGGCGCGCGCAGCAAGGGCCTCATCGAGGCTGACAGGCACGAACCGTGCCGGTGTATGGGGCTGCATCTGCGCGATGCGATCCATGTCGGCCGAGATGACAACGCCGAGCATCATGTAGCCGCCACCCGAAACGGCATCGCGATGCAACACGATCGGCTCCGTTCCGCTGGGAACCTGGACCGAGCCATAGGGGTAGCAGGCATCGACGATATTGGACGGATCGGAGCCCGCTCCGAAAGGCTGTTCGCGCGGCAGGAATTCGAGAGGTGTGCCGCCACGGAAGCGATAGCCGATACGGTCCGCTTCCGGCGCCACTTTCCAGGTGTCCTCGAAGAAGCGCTTGCCGGCCGCTTCGGTAATCCGATGCCAGTAGATGCCGGGAAGCATCCGTAGCTCTGCCGGTGATGCACCAGACCCGCGAAGCTGGACAGGAAGCGATAGTCCGACTTTGCCGCTGCCCTCCCCGATCGCCAGCTCGTCGCCGGCTTTCAGGACGCGGCCTTCGAAGCCGCCGAGCGCGCCCAGCACATAGGTCGATCGCGACCCCAGAACGACGGGAACATCGATGCCGCCGGAAATCGCGATGTAGGCGCGGGCACCGGCCTTGAGGTAGCCGAAAGACAGGCGGTCTCCGGCCTTGACCGGGAAGCCTTCCCAGCTCGGCTTTTCCTCGCCATTGACCTTGGGCGGCAGCTCGCCGCCTGTGACTGCGACGACAGCGGCCTCGGTGAATTCCAGCTCGGGCCCCATGAAGGTGACCTCGAGTACCGCGGCACCGGGGTCGTTGCCGACCAGAAGGTTTGCGATGCGGGTGGCGAAGCGATCCATGCCGCCACCCTCGGGAATGCCCAGGTGATAATAGCCAGGTCGACCAAGATCCTGGACCGACGTTGCCAGGCCGGGGCTGATTACCTTAACGACCATTGAGGAGCTCCATCAGTTGGGCGTTGGTGCCGTAGATGTCCTTGTTGAAGCTGGCGAGACTGAAGGTACATTCTCGCGTCGTCGGCTGCCAGCGATTGGCCTCGATCTCTTCTAGCGTCGCGTCGTATTCGTCCCGGGTGATGGACTTGAACTTGACGATATCGCCTGGCTTGAAGAGGCACATCTCGTCCGTGAGGTAACGGACCTTGCGCGTCGGATCATAAATCGGTGCCGGCGTGACGCCGTACATCTGGTAACCGCCGGCGCCGCGCACGGAATAGATCGCCGCAAAGCATCCACCATGACCGATGGTGAGTTTTGGCGTATCGGTGCGCGGACGAAGATATTTCGGCGCCTCGATCTGCTTCTTCCGCTCCACCATCTGATAGAGCCAGGGCAGGCCCGCCACGAAACCGACCATGGAAACGAACCAGGGCTGTCCGGAATAGGCGGCGATAAACTCTTCGATGGTTGGATAGCCGTTTATCCTTGCCGAGTATTCGAGATCGGTCGAACTCGGATCCTGGTGGCGCTCGCGGAAGCGCATTTCAGTCTCGTGCGTCCAGGGGTCCTGGAAGTAAACGGGAAGCTCGATGATGCGCGTCTTCAGGGCGGCGTCCGATTTGGATGCCGCGTCCTCCATCGCGGTCAGTTCCTTCAACAGGTCCTGCGGCGAGATGATGTCCGGGTTGAAGCGGATCTGAAAACTGGCATTGGCCGGGCAGGTTTCCGTGACGCCCCGAATGCCCGCTTCGCGGACGGCGTTGATCATCGACAGGCCGGTGAAGAAGGAGGCGAGCGACATGTCCTCGGAAACCTCTCCGAAGATATGTTCGTCACCGCCGAAGTTGAAACGTATCGACATCGCTTCTCCTTGTCAGCTGGCAAGTGCCGCTGCGTTTTCAATGAGCCAGCCTTCCAGCCAGCGCGTATGCACGTCTCCCGCCTGGACCGACGGATCGGCGGCAAGCGCAAGAAAGAGCGGTTTGGTGGTCTTCATGCCTGCAATGTGAAGTTCGCCGAGGGCGCGCACGAGCCTGGCAATGGCGGCTTCCCGGGTTTCGCCATGGACGATCAGCTTGGCGAGAAGTGAATCGTAGAATGGCGGCACCTGGTAGCCATTATAGAGCATCGAATCGAAGCGGACGCCGGGGCCACCCGGGATGCGCAGGTCGCCGACCTTGCCGGGGAAAGGCGCAAAATCCTTGGCAGGATCCTCGGCATTGATACGAACCTCGATCGCATGACCCTTGACGCTGATGTCGGATTGCTTGAGCCTCAAGGGCTCGCCACCGGCGATGCGCAGCATCTCGGCCACGAGATCGATACCGGTGATCGCTTCCGTCACCGGATGCTCGACCTGAATGCGGGTGTTCATCTCGATAAAGTAGAAGCGATCGGCCGCGTCGTCGTAGAGATACTCCACCGTTCCGGCGCCCGAGTAGGAGACGGCACGGGCGAGCGCGACCGCCGATGCGCAGAGTTCCTCGCGCAAAGGCTCCGAAAGCGCCCGCGACGGAGCCTCCTCCCACACCTTCTGCCGCCGCCGCTGCAAAGAGCACTCCCGCTCATAGCAGTGGATGGCGTCATGGCCGTCAGCCAAAACCTGCACCTCGATATGGCGGGCGCGGCCAATGACCTTCTCCATGTAGAGACCGCCATCGCCGAAGGCAGCAAGCGCTTCAGCCTGGGCCTGGGGATAGGCCTGTTCGAATTCGGCGAGCGAATTGGCAATGCGGATGCCCCGCCCGCCGCCGCCGGCAGCGGCTTTGATCATCACGGGAAACCCCGTTTCCGCAAGCACGTCGCGCGCAGCCTCGAGGCTGTCGACGCGACCAACGGAACCGGGAACGACCGGGACACCTGCCGCAGCAGCAGCAGCCCGCGCGGAAACCTTGTCGCCCATCAGCCGGATTGCATTGCCGGACGGGCCGACGAAGACAAGCCCGGCCGCGCTGACGGCATCGGAGAATTCCGCATTCTCGGCAAGGAAGCCATAGCCTGGATGGATGCTGTCGCAGCCGGTATCACGGGCGGCGGCCAGCAGTGCGTCCATGTTGAGATAGGACTTCTTGGCCGCAGGCGGACCGATATTGACGGCTTCGTCGGCCAGTTGCACATGCAAGGCATCGGCATCGGCTGCGGAGTAGACGGCGACCGTCGCTATACCGAGATCCTGCGCTGCGCGAATGACGCGCACTGCAATCTCGCCGCGATTGGCTATCAGCAGCTTCTTCAACATCAGCCGACTTCCGCCAGGGGTGCGCCGGCCATGATCGGCTCCTCGTTGTCGACGAGGAAAGCGATGCTGGCGCCAGCCACCTCGGCCTTGACCTCGTGAAAGGATTTCATGACCTCGATCAAACCGATCACGTCACCGACGGCGACGGCATCGCCGTCCGCCTTGAGTGGCGGCTGGCCGGGAGCGGCGCTGCGATAGAACGTTCCGGGCAGGGGAGAAAGTATCTGTGCCATGGGGAAAACACTCCAAATCCGATAATGTAAGATGGATGCAGGCTGTCGTACCGCCGCCTTAAAGGCGGCCGTTGGCCTTAGCGCCAGGGCGCGATCGCGCTTCGCACGGCCTTTGCTATATCGATAGCGTTGGGCGTGTCCGAATGCACGCATATCGTTTCGCAGCCGACCGGGAAAAGGCTGTCGTCAACGGCCGTGCCCTTCTTGTCAGCCAGGGCGCGTATGCAGCGCTCGGCCATCAGTGCCGGGTCTTTCGCTTCGTGCTCACGCGTCACGATCAAGACGCCGCCGGGTGCGTAGTCGAGGTCGGCGTAGAACTCGGGGACGAAAGCGATGCCGCGCTGCTGATAGATTTCTTCGTGCTTGGTGCCGGTCATGCCGAACAGCGGAACGCCGAAGACTTCAGCCGCATCGCAGATTCCGTGAGCCACGTCTTCCTGCCGCGCCGCCATGCCGTAGAGGCTGCCATGGGGCTTGATGTGGTGCAGCGGCATGTCTTCCGCCTTGAGGAAGCCAACCAGTGCGCCGACCTGGTAGATGACCGAGTTAGCTATCTCTTCCCGGCTCATTTTCATCTCGCGCCGCCCAAAACCCTGAAGGTCCGGCAGCGACGGATGAGCACCGACCTTGACGCCATTTGCCTTGGCACGCTGGACGGTGATGCGCATGTGGTTTGGGTCGGAAGCGTGAAAGCCGCAGGCAACGTTTGCTGCGTCGATCAATGGCATCATGCCGGCGTCGTCGCCCAGCCGATAGAGGCCAAAGCTCTCGCCCATGTCACAATTGAGTGTGACGTTCATTTTAGTCGTACCCCTTATAAGTCTACCGTCTATGCGGCGTTGCACAATTCTTGTCTGAGCTTTTGCCTCTTGTGAAATAGTAATTTTTTGAATGTAATATCAAAAAAAGAGATAATTCTCCAAGGGGTCCTAAAGCATGAGTATAACGTTGAAACAATTGGATTATTTCATTGCCTCGGCGGAGAGCGGGCAGGTCAGTCATGCTGCGGTGAACCTTAATATTTCACAATCTGCGGTAACTGCTGCGATAAAGTCGCTCGAGGATGAGTTGGGGGTCCGGTTACTTGAACGAACACATGCCGGTGTGCGGCTGACGATAGAGGGTGCGCGATTTCTTGAGCATGCGCGCATCATCACCGGCGCGGTCGCCGCTGCAGTGCGAAGCCCGCTTCGCGAGCGCGCCGAAGTTTCCGGGACGCTGCGAATAGGCACGACCTACACTGTGGTCGGCTACTTCATGTCCAAATATTACGCGCGATTCCGCAACACCTACCCACAGATTTCCATCGAACTGAAAGAGCTTCCCCGCGTCGCGCTCGAGAAGCAATTGGCTCAAGGCGAGCTCGATATCGGCCTGATGCTCGTGTCAAATCTGGAGAATACGGAAGAGCTTGAGCAGGAGCTTCTATTGCGGTCCAGCCGTCGGCTCTGGCTGGCGGCGGATCACCATCTTCTGGTGCGAAACGAAATCAGCCTTACGGATGTCGCTCGGGAAGACTACATCATGCTGACCGTGGACGAGGCCAGCAAGACGGCGACACGGTACTGGGAAATGGTCGGCGAAACGCCCCGCAGTGTCCTGACCACAAGTTCGGTCGAAGCGGTGCGTTCCCTTGTCGCTGCAGGCGTCGGGGTGACGATTTTGTCCGACATGGTCTACCGTCCCTGGTCTCTCGACGGCCAACGGATCGAACTGCGCCGGCTCATCGAGCCCGTGCCGAGCATGAATGTCGGCCTCGCCTGGGCACGCACCCGACCGCTTGAAGCCGCAGCGGCTACGTTCCGGGCCTTCATGTCCGTCACCATGGGTGGCGGTGGCTGACCAAGGCAGGTTGGTCACCAGCCGCCTTAGCTGCGTGCCTTGCGGTAGGAGTCCTTCAGCGCAATCAGTGGGCCGTCGAAGGTGAAGATGTCGCAACCATCGACCTCGACCACATGTCCGGCAGCCGTCAACCCGGAGAAACGCCAGGCAGACAGGCCGGTTTCGCCGCTGACGACATGCTGCCGCTCTGTCCAGGAGGTCTGTGGAAAGGCCTCGAAGAGCGCTGCATAAGCCCTCTGCACGGCCTCTCGGCCAACATGTCGGCTTCCCTCTGCGTCATGTCCGCTCGAGCCGTGGAAAGAGCAGTTTGCGGCCATGCATCCCATCAGCGCCTCGACATCGCGGGCATTCCACGCATCGAGGAACCGGTGAAGGGTTGCGAGCCGCTGGCGGCCGAGATCCTCCTCGGCCGCGGTCGAAGTCTTGCCCGCGCTCATGCCAGCCCTTCCGCGGCAACGGCAGCCGGCAGCCGCTCGAGTGTCCGGCCCATGCGCTTCATGATCTCGGTGACGTCGTCTGATGTGACGATCAGCGGTGGGCACAGCGCCAGCTGGTCGCCGATCGCGCGGAAGATGAGCCCTTCCTCGTGGCCAATGGCCGAAGCGATCGCCCCTGCCCTGCCGATCTTCTCAAAAGGTTTGCGCGTCGCCTTGTCAGCCACCAGCTCCACGGCGCCGATCAGGCCATCACCGCGGGCTTCGCCGACGAGCGGATGATCGGCAAATGAGCGCAGGCCGGCCTGGAACTGTGCCTCAAGCCTTACCGCATTGCCCATCAGGTCCCGCTCCTCGATGATGGCAAGGTTTTCAAGCGCCACCGCTGACGCCACCGGGTGGCCTGAGGCTGTGTAACCGTGGCCGAACACGCCGAGCTTTTCCGAATTGTCGGCAATGGCTTGATAGATCGCATCGGAGAACATCACGGCGGCCAAGGGCATGTAGGACGAGGTGATCTGCTTGGAGACCGTCATGATATCGGGCGTGAAGCCGTATTTTTCGCAGCCGAACGGCGTGCCCAGGCGCCCGAAGCCGCAGATCACTTCGTCCGAAATGATAAGGATATCGTTGGCGCGGCAGATGCGCTCAACGCCCTCCCAGTACCCGACCGGAGGCGGCATCACGCCGCCCGCTGACATCAGCGGTTCCCCGATAAACGCAGCAATCGTATCTGCCCCCTCGGTCGCGATCACCGCTTCAAGCTCGGCAAGCAGACGCGCCGTGAAGGCAGCCTCGTCTTCGCCTTCGGCCCCGAAACGGTAGAAATGCGGGCATGTGAGATGGTGCACGGGAATGGCCGGCAGATCGAAGTCGCGGTGGTTGGTCGGCAGTCCGGTCAGGCTGCCCGAGGCCACCGTGATGCCGTGATAGCCCTTGATACGCGAGAGGAACTTCTTCTTTTTCGGTCGGCCAAGCGCATTGTTCATGTACCAGACCATCTTGACGATACTGTCGTTCGCCTCAGACCCTGAAGAGGTGAAGAAGACGCGGCTGACGCTTGATGGCGTCATCTCGACCAGTTTCTCCGCCAGCCGGATCGATGGCTCGTGCGATTTGGACGAGAAGGTATGATAGTAGGGCAGCTTCAGCATTTGCTTGTAGGCGGCCTCGGCCAGCCGTGGCTCCGAAAAGCCGACGGCAACCGACCAGAGACCGGCCAGCCCCTCAATATACTCCTTGCCATGGTCATCGTAGACGCGGATGCCATCGCCGCGCTCGATCACCAGCGGACCGGTGCGCTCATGTAGGCGCATGTTGGTGTTCGGATGAAGGATGGTGGCGATGTCGGCGGCGGCGAGCGAGTTGGAGAGAGTGTTCATGTCGAATTCTCACAGACTGGAGCTGATGGTGAGGGTCTTCATTTCGAGATATTCTTCGATGCCATGGGTCGAGCCTTCACGCCCGAGCCCGCTTTCCTTGATGCCTCCGAACGGCGCCACCGAATTGGAAATCAGGCCTTCGTTGATCCCGACCATGCCGGTTTCCAGCGCATCGGCAACGCGGAAAATACGATCCGCATCCCGCGTGAAGAAGTAGGCCGCCAGCCCATAGGGCGTCGAGTTGGCGGCATCGACCACTTCCTTCTCGGTCTCGAAACGGAAGATCGCCGCAACCGGGCCGAAGGTCTCGTCATGGGCGAGTTCCATTGCTTCCGTCGCGCCGGTGAGGATCGTCGGCTGATAAAAGAGACCATGCAGCCGCTTGCCCCCGGTGACCACAGTTGCGCCCTTGGCAACCGCGTCGGTGACATGACGCTCGACCTTGGCGATGGCGGCAGCGTTGATCAGCGGACCATTGGACACGCTGGGCTCGTTGCCGGGCCCGACCTTCATTGCCTCGACGACAGTTTTGAGGCGCGCGACAAAGGCGTTGTGAATGCCGGCCTGCACGAAGATGCGGTTGGCGCAGACACAGGTCTGGCCGTTGTTGCGGAATTTCGACGCAATGCAGCCGTCGACAGCACG
Organism: Rhizobium sp. HT1-10; assembly: GCF_049472505.1. Taxonomy (NCBI): domain Bacteria; kingdom Pseudomonadati; phylum Pseudomonadota; class Alphaproteobacteria; order Hyphomicrobiales; family Rhizobiaceae; genus Rhizobium; species Rhizobium sp. HT1-10. Next base: position 56,137 of record NZ_JBCEBQ010000002.1, read on the forward strand.
ATTGAGATCGGCATCGTCAAAGACAATCAGCGGGGCATTGCCGCCGAGTTCGAGCGAGGCCTTCTTTACCGTATCGCCGGTTTGAGCCAGCAGCATCTTGCCGACGCGGGTGGAGCCGGTGAACGAAAGCTTGCGCACGACCGTGCTCTCCATCAGCGTACGGCCGATTTCCTGCGGCATGCCGGTCACGACATTGAGGACGCCATCCGGAATGCCCGCCAGCCTTGCCAGTTCGGCGAGTGCCAGTGCCGAGAATGGCGTGAATTCGGATGGTTTGATGACCACCGTGCAACCGGCGGCAAGCGCCGCCGCCGCCTTGCGGAGAAAAAGCGCATTTGGGAAGTTCCAGGGGATGATGAGGGCGCAGACGCCGACGGCATGTTTCTGGACGATGATGCGGCTGCCGGCCCGTGGCGAAGGGATAACCTCGCCGGCTATTCTCGGCGCCTCTTCGGCAAACCATTCGACGAAACTTGCTCCGTAGACGATCTCTCCGCCGGCTTCCGCCAGCGGCTTGCCCTGCTCTGCCGTCAGGATCTCCGCAAGCGGCTCCTTGTGGGCGAGGATCAGGGCATTCCAGCGTTTCAGCAACGTCGCCCGCTCCATGGGCGGGCGTGAGCGCCAGGCCGGCAAAGCGGCGTTCGCGGCAGCAATGGCCCGCGTGACTTCGGCCGCCCCGAGATCTGGCACAAGGCCGACAACGGCGTCGTCGGCCGGATTGTGGACGGCAAGGGTTGCGCCGTTGTCGGCCGCGATCCATTCGCCAGCGACGAAGGCGGCGTTCTTTCTGAGATCGTTGGCGGTGAGCAGAGGCTCTGGAGTATGGTGCATGGCTTAGACCTCGGGATAACTATCGATGACCTGCCGCATAAGCGCAGCGACGTCACGGGCATTGGGTGGATCGGAATGAATGCAGACAGTGCCGAAAGTGAGCGGACGGATGCTGCCGTCCGTCGCCTCGAGTTCGCCGTCCGCCAGCGCACGGCGCATTCTCCGCTCGGCCACGACAAGATCTATGGTGCCGTGTGCCCGCGGGATGATCAGGCTGCCGTCCGGCGCATAGGTCAGATCGGGGAAGAACTCGCCGACAAAGGGGACGCCGAGTTCGGCAGCCGCTGCCTCGTGGCAGGTTCCCGCCATCCCGAAAAGCGGGACGCCGAAGGGTTTGACAGCCGCAGCGATTGCCAGTGCCATCGGCAGGTCGCGCGCCGCCATGCCGTAGATAATGCCATGCGGCTTGACGTGCGAAAGCACTCCGCCTTCAGAGTCCAGAATGCCCCGTAGGGCGCCGATCTGGTAGAGGAACGCTGCCGTCAGCTCTTCCGGCTGCAACCTCATCTCGCGGCGGCCGAAGCCTTCCCGGTCGGGCAGTGAGGGATGTGCACCGACCTTCACCCCATGCTCCAGTGCCAGCCTCACCGTCTTCAGCATCGTCCAGGGGTCGGAGGCATGGAAGCCGCAAGCGATATTGGCCAGATGCACATGCGGCATGATGCCGGCGTCGTCTCCGAAGCGCCAGTTGCCGTAGCTCTCGCCCATGTCGCAATTCAACGTAATCATGCTTTTATACTTTTCATAACAATAGGATCAGTGGTGTGCAGTCGGTTGGCGTTGGTCACTCAATTCAGGATGTTGGCCGTCCAGTCAGCCGCGATATGAGGATGGACAGGCGCGGGCTCGAGACCATGGATCAGCCGCAGGACGCGCGGCGGCGTCAGCGGCAATCGCGCCACCGGCTTGCCGATCGCGTGTGCGACGGCACAGGCGATGGCCGAGCCGACCGCAAGAATGGGAACCTCGCCGGCGCCTTTCGTGCCGAGCGGCCCCATGGAAGGCGCACCCTCGTAGAGATCCGCGACGACCGGAACTGCGTCCTGCGCCAACGGCACCCGATAGGTTTCGAAGCTGTCCTGGGCAATCCGCCCGTCCTCGGTGATCGTCACTTCCTCATGCAACGCGTAGCCGAGGCCCTGCACGACGCCACCCTGGATCTGCCCCATGATGGCGCGCGGGTTAAGCGCCCTGCCGACGTCCTGCACCACCCTATAGGCCAGGACTTCGACATGCCCGGTATCGGGATCGACCGCCACTTCCGCTTCGTGGACGACGAAGACCGGGATATCGAGGGCATCGACGAAATGGCCCATCGCGCAGCCGGCCATGGCGGGCGTGTTCCTGGCGGTAAAGCTCCCGGTGCCGCTGATCGGCCCCGTTGTTGCCTGCGCATGGGCGACAACCGTGGGGATCGAGACACCGGAACCGGGGCGGCCAGCGACTTCCACCCGCCCGTCCCGCAGCACCAGCTTTTCCGGCACGGTCTGCAGCATCTCGCCGGCGGTGCGCAGCAGCTTCTCCCGCACCTCCGCCGAGGCGCCCATGCTGGCAGCGCCAATGGAAACCGTCGTACGGCCGCCGCCGACACCGACGTCGAGCCCCGCCGAATCCGTGTCGGCTTCGCGGACCACGACCTGCTCCGGTTTCAGTCCGAGCTGGCCCGCCACGATCTGCGGCAGCGATTGCATCATCGTGCCCGAACCGATCTCGACGCCCGATGTGACCAGTGTCGCGCTGCCGTCCGCGTTCAGATTAATGGTCGCGGCGGACGGGCCGACGAAGATGAACCAGGTGCCGACCGCCGTCGCGCGACCGTAGAGGCGGCCATCCGCCTTGTGCTCGACTGTCCCCGTCCTGGCTCGCAGCGTCTCCATCCGCTCCAGCATCGGACGCAGGACATCGCCCTCGAAAACCTGGCCCGTCGGTCCAAGGTCGCCGTCGCCCAAAACGTTGCGCTTGCGGAATTTCATCGGGTCCATGTCGAGCGCGGCGCAGATCTCGTCTGTGTGGCGCTCCAGCGCAAAGCTGTTGTAGACTCCGTTGCACGCCCTGAACGCGCCGTTCGGCGGCGTGTTCGTATAGACTGCACGACTGACGAGGCGGGCGGCCCCAAGCCGGTAGCTGCCACCGAGCGTATGGGACGTCATCGTGGTGAGGAAAACCTGCTCGCCGCCATAGGCGCCGCAATCCATCAGCACGACAGCCTCGCGTCCGACAATTTCCCCGTCGGTAGTCACCGCCGAGCGTATGGTGATCTCTGCGTTTTCGCGGCAGAGACATGTCGCCATCTCCTCCTGCCGCGTATGCTCCAGGATGACCTTGCGACCCGTGATGCGCGCCAGAAGCGCGGTTATCGGTTCGATCGATGCATCGAATTTGAGGCCAAAGCCACCGCCCACCGGCGGAACCGTGACTCTTACGCGCCCGGGCGGTAGCTGCATAACGCGCCCGGTGACGTTGCGCACCGTCCAAGGCACCTGTGTGGATGCCTGGATATGGGCGCGCCCGTCTTCCCAGCTGCCGATCGCCACGCGCGGCTCGAAAGGAACATGGCTTTGCCGACCAACGGCGAAGCTGCTTTCGACGATGGTGACATCATTGCGTGCGAAGGCGGCATCGACATCGCCGCGCACGGATTTCGCCTCCCAGGCGATATTGCCGGAGCGGGCGCCACCCTCGCTCAGGACATCGTAGCTGCGCCAATCCTCATGCACCAGCCGCGCCCCCGGGGCGAGAGCGTCGGCCATGGTCAGGATCGGCTCGACAGGCTCAATTTCCAGAATGATCGCGGCCAGCGCCGCACGGGCCTCGTCTTCGGTTTCCGCAGCGATGGCAGCGATCGGCTCACCATTGTAGCGGATGGTGTCGAGGGCAAACAAAGGATGATCGGCAATGCCGATGCCGTAATTTGCAGAGGCATCGGCGCCCGTCACGATCCCCCGCACGCCGGGGCATTCGAGCGCCGCCGATACGTCGAGGCGGACGATGCGCCCTGACGGAATGGTCGATCGCAGCAGCGCCGCATGCAGCATATCGGGCGTGGCACGGTCATTGGTATATCTGGTCCGGCCGCGCAGTTTGTCGCGCGCGTCGCGGCGGGGAAAATCCATCACGGTCGCGGCAGCGTCATTCATCGACAGATCCTCCCGGCTGTGTCGCAAGGAAGCCCATGATGGCATCGACGATACGTTCATACCCCGTGCATCGACAGATGTTGCCCGCCATCGCGGCCTTCACCTCCGCGCGGCTGGCGGATGGGTTGTCCTTGAGAAACGGCGAAAGAGCCATCACCATGCCGGGAAAGCACATGCCGCACTGGACGACGTCCGCCGCCTCGAATGCGGCCTGCAACGGATGCAGCGGCCCGTCGCCCGTCGCCATTCCCTCGATCGAGGTCACGACCGCACCATCCAGCAAGCCAACGGGTCGAAGGCAGGACATGACGGCCTCCCCGTTGACATCGACCGTGCAGGCTCCGCAAAAGCCTTCGCGGCAGACGGCTTTCGTGCCCGTGAGGAAGCGTTCGCGGCGAAGCAGATCCACCAGCGGCAGCATCGGGTCGCCGGTGAAGCGGCAGGCAGAGCCATTGATCCGAAGTGTAACGGTCATGCAGCGACCCCCGCGGTGAAAAGCGCACCCATGCTGCGGCGGACGAGCGCCGGCATTACTTGCCGGCGATACCAGCCGTCGGCCTCCGTTCCATCGCGCCCCTGAAAGTCGTTGCAGTCTCCGGCGAGTTCGGCCGCCTCTTCGGCGCTCGCCGGCCGGCCGCCGGGCCGGGCAGCAAATGCATTCTCTAGGGAATTCCATCGGCGCGCGACGTTCTCGACAGATCCGACCGCAACCGACATCCTGCCGTTGATGTCCACGGCCATCGAAACAATGGCGACCGGATAGTCCCCCGCCTTGCGCAACGGCAGCCGCGCGTGAGCACTGGCGGCGATCGTGCGGTCGAGGATAACCCTGGAGAGGATGGCATCACCAAGAAAGGTCTTGCGATCCTTGAGAAAGGCGCCGATCGGCAAAAGCAAAGGCCCGTCCGAGCCTTGCAGTTCCACGGTCGCTCCTGCCGCAAGGAGTGCCGGCAGGAGGTCGGCAGCGGCAAAATCCTGTGTGCAAAGATTGCCGCCCACTGTCGCCACACGGCGGATGGCGGGGTTGGCCGCGCCCATTGCTGCAGCGACAATTGCCTCAAAACCCGCTATGTCGATCAATGATCGGCCCAGCGCCTCGTGGGTTACCGCTGCACCGACAGAGATGCTGTCGCTACCAATCTGAATGTCGGTGAAGCCAGGGATTTTATGTAAGGTCACCAGTGCGTCGGCGATCGGTCGACCGCGACGCGGGTCTCGCATCAGCCATGTACCGCCGGCCAGGATCGCAGCACCTTGCCGACATGCGGCAAGCGCCTCGTCGATACTGCCAGCAACGGTCAGCGACCGCTCCGGTTTATCGAACATTGTATAGTACCCCTAAATGCCGTCTTCTGCGGCGTTGCAGCATACTGTCCCAGGCGTGCGCTCATGTGAAATAGTAGTTTTTTGAAAGTAATATCGATAAAACAGATACGGGCGCTGACACCGTGGCAGCGCCCGTCAATGCCGACGTTCAAGCCCAGTGCGCGACGCTGCGCTTTTCGAAGCTCTCGCGAAACTGAGCGGTGGTCTTCTCGAGCACTTCGCCGCTCTCCCATTCCAGGATCACGGCAAACCGGCGCACGGCATCCAGCGCGTTGATCTCGCCTGCCTTGTAGCGGGCGGAAACGATCGACGGGTCCATGCGGGCCCACGCCTTGCGCTGGCTGCGGATATCGGCGCGAGCAGCATCGGTCGCTGCGGCTTCGATTTCGTAGGCGCACATGTCGCGATCGATCACCTTCAGCACAACGCCATAATCGACAGCTGCCCGTTCGATCGAAACGTAGTCGTCGATCACGTCTTCCATGACGTGAAGCGGGTCACGCTCCAGCGGGTCCCCGAAACCACCCCCACCGGCCGTCGGACGCGCAAACTCGTCCCCGGTGAAAACGGGATAGTCGGAGAATACCGAACCGAGCCAAGTGTCGGCATCTGTTCCGGCGCGGCGGATCGTGAGACCATGCGGCATGGAGGGCAGCCCCCCCTCGATGCCCCAGACGACAGCGCGCTCGCGATCGCAGATGTAGGACATGACGGCATTTTCGGCATCGAGCAGCACGGATGTCTTCTGCACGCCCACGCCGCCGCGCCATTTGCCCGGCCCTGCCGAATCCGTCTTGATCTGGAACTCGGTCGTCCTCGTCGGGTTGACGCGCTCGTTACCTTCGTTCGGCTGGGACATCAGTCCCGTGCCGAAGCAGGCGGTGGTCACATCGGCCCCATCCTTGCCGTTGCGACCGCCCCAGCCGCCTGGCAGCCACTCGTAGAACATGAAGATCGGCTTTTCCGGCTTTCGGGCATCCCGGCCACCGGCCAGTAGGTATTCAAGATTGAAAGCGCAGGCGATGGCGCGGTCGGGCATGATCTGCGACCACATCTCGAAAATTGCATTCATGATCTTCTCGAAGGGCATGAGAAAGCCGGTGACCGCCACCGGCCATTCGGCGCTGACGATGCTGTTCTTTGGTGCGGTGACCTGGATCATCCGGTAGAAGCCGCTGTTGAGCGGCAGATCGGGAAAGAATGTCTTCATGCCGGCGACAACAGCCGAAAACGTCGCGCCCGGCGCGGAGTTGTACATGGAAGCGATCGTCGCGTGGCTGCCGGCAAAATCGTAGTGCACTGTGTCGCCCTTGATCGTCATCTTGATACGGATCGGGATCATCCCCTCCCCTGCGCCGAGATCACGGTCGATGTAGTCAACGGTCTCCCATGTGCCGTCAGGAAGCTCGGCAAGCCGCTTGCGAACCGCCCGCTCGACGTAGTCCTGGACTTCCTCCATGCCACGGGTCACCTTTTCGCGGCCGTATTTTTTGACGAGACGCAGAAGTTCACGTTCCGCCGCCTGCGTCGCCTGTGCCTGGGAATGGATATCGCCGATGATCGAGGCGGGATCGCGCGTGTTGGCGGCGATCATGTTGGCGACATCGGAACAGAAGCGACCGGCTCGAAACAGCCGCACGGGCGTGATGCGCAGCCCTTCCCGGAACATGTCCCGGGCGGTCACGTCAAAGGAACCAGGGACGGAGCCGCCGAGGTCCGACCAATGACCATTTGACTGGGCAAAGCCGATCAACGTGTCTTCATCGAAAATCGGACGCACGAGGCGCACGTCGCTGAAATGCGTTCCGCCGGCATAGGGATCGTTGATGGCGTAGACATCGCCCGGCGCCATATCGTTTTCGAAAACGCGGATAACTTCCTTGCAGGTGTTGTGCAGGGTGCCGACATGGACGGCGATGTCATAGTTACCCTGCGCCACGGAATTGCCGTCGGCATCATGCAGTGCGTTGGAGAGGTCGCGGTTATAGATGACGAAGGAATAGCAGGTGCGCAGCATCTGCTCGGCCATCTGGTCGACCGTTGTGATGAAGGAGTTCTTGAGGACTTCGAAGGTGACGGGATCGAGGCTCTTGTCCGCTTCCATGGGCGTGCTCATGTCTCAGCCTTTCGTTCCGATAAGAATGTTCAGGAAGGCATCGACCCTGGCGCTCATGGCGGGCGGGACGACGGTGGTGGAATCGAATTGCTCGACGATGGCCGGACCGCGGAAGGTCGCCCCCGCCTCCAGCGCTTCACGCTGATAGATTGCCGCATCGTAGGCGACGCCGTCGAACCATACCGGTCGGTGGCCGACCGGTGCCGCTGTATGTTCGCGGACTTCGTATTTCGGCAATTCCGCCTTTGGCACGACGCCAACAGCCTTGATGGCGATCCGGAAGATCGACACCGGCTCTTCATCGCGCCGATAATTGAATTCGCGTTCATGCTCCGCATGAAATGCTTCGATCAGGGCGGCAACGCTAGTGATCGGGGCCGGCGCGCTGACGCTCAGGGAGCGCCATTGTCCCTGATACATCATCTCGACCGTGCGCTGCATCGCCATGTCCGCAGGCGCGATGCCCTCATGCGCAAGCCGTTCAGCGGCCTGCGCTTCCATGCGGCCGAACGCCGTTTCGATATTGTCCACCGAGACGACCGAGGCATCGGTCATGAAGCTTTCGGAAAAGTCGTGCTGGACATCGACGAGCAGGCAGCCGAGCGCTGAGGTAACACCGGGATTGGGAGGAACGATAACCGTCGGTATAGAGAGCTCCTTCGCGACCGCAGCGCCATGCAAGGCACCGGCGCCGCCGAAGGCGACGAGTGCAAAATCGCGGGGATCGTAACCGCGGCTGATAGAGAGCAGACGGACAGCATTGGCCATGTTGGCGTTGGCAACCGAGACGATGGCTTCCGCCGCCTTGTGCAGTTCCATGCCGAACGGTCCCGCCACCGTCTGCTGGACGGCTTGCGAAGCTAAGGTGGGATCAAGGGTGATCTTGCCACCGGCCAGGCTGCTGCCAAGCCGGCCGAGGACCACGTTTGCATCCGTGTTCGTGGCCACCCGGTTGCCGTTTCGGTAGCAGGCGGGCCCCGGATGGGCGCCTGCCGATTGCGGACCATTGCGCAACGAACCGCCCTCGTCCTGCCAGGCCAGCGAGCCACCCCCGGCGCCGATCGTCAGCACCTCGATCGATGGAAAGCGGATGGGATATCCATACTCGATGTACCAGTCCTTGGTGATGCGCGACTCACCGTTCCAGGCGAGCGACACGTCGGTGCTGGTCCCCCCCATGTCAAAGCCGATGGAATTCCGGAATCCGCAGAGATTGCCGATGAACCGGCTGGCGATGGCACCGGCGGCTATACCCGATCCAGCCAGCCGCGCCGAAAAATCGCGGACACTGGCAGGCGTCATGACGCCGCCTCCGGAGTGGAGCAACAACAGGTCGCGCCGGTAACCGCCGGCGGCCAGCTTCTCGCTCAGTCGCGAGACGTAATCGACCACCACAGGCGCGCAGACCGCATTGGCCATGGTGGTGGAAAAGCGCTCGTGTTCGAAGATCTCCGGCATCACCTCGGAGGATATCGACACCGGCAAATCAGGCATCACCTCCTTGACGATGTCGCGCATCCGGCGTTCGTTGGCGCCGTTGGTATACGAGTTCACGAAACAGATCGCGATCGACTTGACCTGGCGTCTTTTCAGTATGCCCGCGACACGATAGGCATCCGCCTCGTTCAGAGGCTGTAGCACGACACCCTCTGCATCTATCCGCTCGCCGACCGTCAGCCTGTCACGGCGCGGGATGTAGGGCTTGGCGACATCCTTGTAGGTGTCCCAGAGATCTTCCTTGTTGGCGCGGCGGATCTCGACGACGTCGCGAAATCCTTCCGTGCAGATCATTGCCGCGCGCGGCAGGCGCCGGGTGATCAGAGCGTTTGTCGCAACGGTCGTGCCGTGCGAGAACATCGTCACCTCCGAGAGATCGATCTTTGCCTGCTCCACTCCATCAAGGATGGCGCGCATCGGATCGTCGGGCGTGGAACCGATTTTCTCGATCCGGATCGCCCCTGTTTCCTCGTTCATGATGCAGATGTCGGTGAAAGTCCCACCGACGTCCACGGCAACCCTTGTCTTGGTCATGCTCAATCCTCTGCGGCCGGTGCAGCCAGTGACATTCTATCCACCCGCCCCACAGCAGGGCGGCATCTTCGTCGTCTGCGAGCGACAGCAGTCGGAGAGCCCGTAGTAGGCGCAACCTCGCTCCTTCCGCTTTCAGGAAAAGCGGAACAATCAAAATATAAGACATTGAATCAATAGCTTGATTAGTGCCGAAGAGCCGTTTCCGATGCCCTTGCACGAAGCGCTGCTTCGCGCCGGGTCTCTCCGGGCGAACAGCCGAAGCGGGCGCGGTAGTGTCGGCAGAACTGGGACTGGTCCGCGAAGCCCCACCGGTAGGCGATTTCCGCTATCGTCGCAGTCGATGTCACGGACATCAGCTCCTCGGCGCAATGATCGAGCCGACTGTCGCGAATAAAGCCGTTGATCGATTTCTTGTTTTCCTGGAACAGCCCTTGCAGATAGCGAAGCGATATACCGCCGGCTTCGGCAACGGCTTGCGGACCAAGATGGCGGCTTTTGATGTTGTCGCGGATATATTGTTCGGCACGGTGGAGATGCCCGGCGCGGATCGATGAGACATTGCTGTCGAGCACACGGTCGTCGCTGACGATCGACAGGCACAGCATTTCGAGAAGATGTCGACCGGACATTTCACGCGCCGCGTCATCGATCTCCCCGACACGGCCGATCGTGGTGCGAACGGTATCCAAAAACAGCGCGGCGATGCCACGCGTTGCATCGAAACTCAGGGCGCTGAACCGATCGGCCGAGCCAATGCGCGACCGCACACTGGCAGACGGGACCTTGAGAACCCAGAGGGCGTTCGGTCGCCCGTGCCAGAATTCATAGGGTGCGTCGCCGCGCTCCAGGATGAAACCGCCTGGATTGCACTTGACGCTGCGTGAGCCCTGGGAAAAGTTAATTTCGCTCACCTCCGGAATAGAGATCAGCAAGCTGGCGTCACCCTCGTTGAGGAAATGTCGTCGCTGGCGCTTATAGCAGACGCCGTCGCACTTCATTCGCGAAACGCCGACGAGCCCGAGCGACCACGTCTCAAGCTCCCCAGCAAATTCATGCCGGTTTCGGTATTCGGTATCGAGCGGAAAATAGGTTTCTGTGACAGCGGCCTGCCAGGCATCGCCAGCAGCACGTCGGCCAATCGTGTCGACTACGTATCTCATGTCTCGACATTCCCCTGATGGCCCGGTTTTCCGGTTCCGTGTTATTGAGGAAAAGAATACATCAATTTTATCGCTGATATTGACAGAAAACGCATAAATTTGTGAGCCTCACCGCAATGGCGGTTCCGCCGATGTTCATCCGTAAATCGGTTGCGCTACATTCTCTGGTGCTGTCCGAGAGCCATAACTTACTTCCAGTGGATTAATTTAGCGGGGCAAGGTCACGTCTCATGGCCGACGCAATTTTTTTGACCTTTGACCTGTAGCCGGCCGGCATTTTGCTGTGGCGACCAGCCATGCAAATCTGCCCGATGACTCCCTGACTCAGCTCGGAGAGACGGGCAAGCTTGCGCAACTTTGCGCGCCTGTCGCGCGCCATCTCGTGATGGGAACGTTTGCCGCCACAGGTGATGAAGGCGTCGGCGATCAGCGAGGGTGATCTGCGTATAGCACCGATTCATACCAAATCCCAAAGTGAAACCCTTGAAGTCATTGGCAAGTTGTACTTGGAAATAGAGTGTACTCGGCTACATCTATAAAATAGATAAAAACTATCTATGGAACTCATGTGAGGAGCGGCAACGCCTGGCATGATCCGCCTTGACTTGTATCGAGCCGACGGCGCCCTTTTTCGACCGCATCAGCTACCGATATGTCCATCACTTCTTTCCTTACATCAATTTGATTTGCTGGGAATGCATGGTGACATCAATTTGGCATGGGGGGTCAGAGCGCCTTTGCTCTGGATCGAAATAGCCGCGACCGAATGGGCGTCACGCAAGGAGATCGAGATTCCACGACCAAGCAGGCGGTTCGCTAGATATCCACCATTGAAGGCATCACCAGCACCTGTCGTATCGACGGGTGTGTGAACGGTTTGCGCTGGCGATGTTCCTCCGTCTCCATCCAGACGGTAAAATGCCGGATCTGATCCACACTTCACCACGATTTCGCTTGGACCACTCATGGAAACTCGATCGAGCGTGGCGATGGGATTTTCATCGCCATAGAGGCTTCGCTCATCATCGAATGTTGGCAGGACTATATCACTTAGCGATAGAGCCTCGCCGATCACCTCCATCGCGAACTTTTGGTTGCTCCACAAGCGGCTGCGGTAGTTGGGATCAAATGCAATCCTGGTGCCACGTTGGCGTGCGGCCGAAAGTTCATCAAAAAGAGTTTCAAGATGTTCATTGGGCATGACTGCCGTTGTAATGCCGGAGAAGTAGATCAGGTCTCTTCCAGAGAGGCTTTGTCTCAGTGCGTTACGGTCAACAGCCAACTGGCGTGCGGCGGACTGGCTACGCCAATAATCGAAGCTCCGCTCATAGCCATCCAGCGTAGTGGCGTAGAGACCGGGTCGCAATCCTGGGATGACTGGGCTGTGGGCAGTGCCGATCCCGCGTTCGTTGAAGAATGCCTGTTGTCTTCGAGAGAATCCATCGTCTCCGAAGGCCGTCACAAAATCAAGAATGCTATCAGAGGGCAGGAGCGCCCGCATCGTCCATAGAGTGTTGAACGTATCACCAGCATAGGCCGACTGCCAGCTGTCCGGCCCGGTGCTGGATAGCTCGATCATGCACTCCCCCACGGAGGCAATGCTCAATCTCTTTTCCATGTTATCCCACTACTACAATTGCGCATACCATCACGCATCAAAAGCCAGCTGTACTTTCAGCGTTTGCTCAGGATGCTTCTCGACCAAATCGAAGGCCTTGCGAGCGTCGGCCGCGTTGAATGTTTGCGTGATCATGTCTACGGGTTTCAGCTTGCCCGTCTCGAGCCAATGCACGACTTCGGCGATGAACCGTCGGTTGAGGCGCGAACCAACTAGGCTCAATTCCTTGCGGACGATTTCCTGCTGGCTAACGTTGCACGGCGCTGCAGAGAAGCCGAGAAGCCCAATGCGGCCGGCTGGGCCAGCAATGCGGCAGGCTTCATTGAGTAGTGCCGGGATACCTGCACCATCGATGACGACCGATGGCCCCAAGCCCTCCATCTCCGCTGCGACCTCCTCGGGAACCGATTTCTCCCGGGAATTGATGACGATATCGGCACCAAACTCAACGGCTCGCTCGAGGCGTTGCGGGTCGATATCAGCGACGATGCAGCGCGCGCCGCGCATCTTCGCAACCTGAAGGACCGTGATACCCACCGTACCGGCGCCGTAAATCATCACGACGTCGTCAGCGCCGCATTCTGTGCGAGATAGAACATTCGCCGCCACCGCCAGCGGCTCGGCAAGTGCTGCAACGTCAAAGCCGAGCGACGGCGAGATCTTGACGGCATTTTCCTGCGGGATGATGGCGACCGACCGGAATCCGCCGTCTCGGTGGACGCCAATGACCTGCAACTTGGCGCAAACGTTCGAGCGGCCAATGCGGCATGGATGGCATTTGCCGCAGGATATCACCGGATCGGCAACCACATGATCGCCGATCGCGAGGTGAGATACGCCACGGCCAAGCGCCGTTATAACTCCCGCGAACTCGTGCCCGATGATGCGCGGATAGGTTACGAACGGATTGGAGCCGTGAAGGATGTGCATATCCGAGCCGCAAATACCGGCCCTTATGACTTGGATAGCGACCTCCCCTTCGCCCGGCGGCAGCGCATCGCGCTGGTCGATGCCTAGCTTGTGGGGTTCCAAAACAGATATCGTAACCATGTTGTCTCCGTTGTTGTCTTGTCTGGTGCCAGACCTCCGGCGGAGGGTCCTTTGAAGAGCAGTGCTCAGACCGATTGAATGGATTTCAGATGCCGGTCGACGCTGGCTCGCCACGCAGCATCAATCATGAGTGTAGGCGGAAAAAGCCCAGGGATATCGAAGAAAGCCACGGAACCGTCATTGCGTAGCGTACTGTCTTGGGCCGCTTTTCGCAGCTCGTCAGCACGGGGGTCATCAACATTTTCCGTTGTCAGCACGTAGGCGATCCACAATGCCGTAGCATAGGCGAATGCGTCGGCCTCCCGTCCGGCTGCTATCGTCTCTGATGCTGGAGCAAAGATCCGCTGCGGCAATTTCTGGGTACCATCCATGGCGATCTGCGCCGTCCGATGGGCGATAGCCGGATTGGCAAATCGGGCGATCAACTGCTCGATATATGCGTCAAGATCGATTCCGGGCACCGGATCGAGCGTCGGCAGCGCTGCTTGCATATGGTGGCGAACGATTTGCTGATAATCGGCTTTGGCCATGACATCGCGAACGTATTCCAGGCCGCGTATTTGCCCTAGATAGGCAATAAGCGAATGCGAGCCGTTGAGAAGTCTGAGCTTCATCTTCTCGTACGGTTCGACTGCCTCAACAAAAAGCGCGCCACCCGCCTCCCAGGCGGGTCGTCCGGAGACAAAGCTGTTTTCAATCACCCATTGCGTAAACGGCTCGGTCTCGAGTGCCAGGGCGTCCGCAGCTTCGATGATGCTGGCCGCGCGTTCACGGTCAGCGTCTGTTGCGGCCGGCACGATGCGATCCACCATGCTTGACGGGAAACGGCCTTGCGTCTCGATCCACTGGCCGAGCTCAGGATCGCGTCGAAAGGCCATTTCAATCACCAAACGGCGAACGACATGGCCATTGCCGGGAAGGTTATCGCAGCAAAGCACGGTGAATGGCGCGTGGCCAAGCGCATTCCTGCGGGCAAGGCCTTCGACGAGAAAGCCTACTGCTCCGACGGGATGATGGGGATCCGCGAGATCGTGAGCCACTGCGGCATGACCCGTATCGAGACCACCGGTGCTCGGATCTATACCGTACGCTTTTTCGCTGACAGTCAACGTCACGATCCTGATGGCCGGATCTGAAAGGCAATCGAGAAGTGCATCTCGATCTTCAGTTGCCGCGATTGCCCTGACAGTCGAACCGACGATACGTGCACGATCTCCCAGGTGGTCACGCGTAACGACACTGTGCAGGCAATTTTGCACGGTCAGTGCGTGGACGATGTCTGTCGACCGGAGACTTGCTCCGACGATGCCCCAGTCACCGAACTCGTGCGCAAGCGCATCGTCGGTATAGACCGCCTGATGGGCACGATGGAAAGCGCCGATACCGAGGTGGACGATGCCCGGTTTCAGCCTTGCTCGGTCGTACCCAGGCAGCTGCACGCCTTCTGGGAGGGATGTCTGCATACTCAACCTTTGCATGATCAAGCCAGTCCATAAGTCGCGTGCGACAGGGTCCGCTCGATGCCGCGAAGCTCTGCCAGGCCCTTGAGCCGGCCGATGGCCGGATAGCCCGGTTGCGCGCCGCGCGTCAGATCGTTGAGGATTTCCTGGCCGTGGTCGGGTCGCATGAAAATCTGGTGATCTGCGCGGCCCTCAGTCCTGCGGCGATTTTCTTCAGCGACGATAGCAGCGATAACCGCCACCATGTCGGTATTGCCCTCCAGATGTTCGTCCTCAAAGAACGAGCATGGCGTAGTCTCATCTTCCCGTCGGACGTTGCGCAGATGCACGAAGTGGATGCGCGGTGCAAGGCGCCTGACCATGCCCGGAAGATCATTATCGGCGCGCACGCCAAGCGAGCCGGTGCAGAACGTCACGCCGTTTGCGGGACTGTCGACGGCGCCGAGCACCTCGACATAATCCGCTTCCGTCGACAGGATACGCGGTAATCCTAGCAGCGGCCATGGCGGATCATCCCCATGGGCACACAGACGCATCCCGAGCTCTTCGGCAACAGGAACCACCTCCGACAGGAACGTAATCAGGTTGGCGCGCAGGGTCTTCGCATCGATAGATGCGTAGCGCGCGAGTGCCTCGCGCAACTCGCCGATGCTGTAGCCGTCGGAAGACCCTGGAAGGCCGGCTCCAATATTGCGAGAGAGCGCGTCCTTTTTCTCATCGGACATGGCTCGGTATCGCTCCTCGGCTTGTGCGATCACATTTGGCGGGTAGTCCGCGTTAGCTGCGGGTCGCTGAAGAACATGGATATCAAACGCCACGAAGTCGATCAGGTCGAAGCGCATTGCCCGTGCACCGCTCGGCGTTTCCCAGCGGAGGTCGGTCCGTGTCCAGTCTAGGACCGGCATGAAGTTGTAGCAGACAGTGAAAATGCCGGCGCCTGCCAAGACGCGCAGGCTTTCCTTCCAGGCCTCAACATGGGCCTCCCAATCGCCCGACATGGTCTTGATGCTTTCGGATATCGGAATGCTTTCCACTAGTTCCCATTCCAGGCCCCCGGCCCGGACCTCGCTTTGTCTCTTGGCGACGTCCTCGGTCGTCCATGCCGTTCCGGTTGGCACATGGTGAAGTGCGCTGACGATAGCCTGAGCCCCCGCCTGGGCCGCGTCGCGAACACTGACCTTGTCGATGGGCCCGAACCAGCGCCATGTATGTCTCATGCCTTACCTCTTGTATTCATTTCTGCGTGCAAAGCACCCGAAGCGCCTCGATCGGATGCCATGTTAGATTCGACGAGTGCCACTGCTCTCGCTGGAGATCCGGAGCCGCCCACGATTGGCAATGGCAAGGCCACCAGAAAGCAGTAGGGCGGCAATTGTCCGAGATTGGCAAAGTTTTCGCCGACGAGGATGTTTCCGCCAAGGAGGATATTGTGGGCGGGGAAATTCGAACTGCCATAGCAATCGATCGAAAGGCAGTCTGAGCCGACGACGCGAACGCTCCGCTCCTGCAACAACTCGCTGGCAGCCTGCGACAGGCCTGGCCAATCCTTGAGAAAGCAATCCTGTTGGGAGGCATCATTCCAGTAGCGGTCCCAACCGAAATGGAAGAACACCGCATCTCCTGCCTCGATCGGACCGTAGCGGTCCTCGAACTCCAGGATTCGATCGATAGTTACGGCTTCGCAAGGGGCACAATCTTGCGCGTCGATGGTCGCGAGGCGGCCAAAGAATTGATCAAGGGAAATCTCTGCAATCGACTGGCCACCCTTGATAAAATGCAAAGGCGCATCGAAATGCGTGCCGGAATGTTCGCTTAAGCAAAGCGAGTGATTACAGGCGAGATCGCCGTTATCATAGCTCTCGATGACTTCCTGACAGAATGCCGGATGGGTTGGCCAGACCGGCATCCCTTCTTTCATGGGATGGGTGAGATCGATCAACCTGAAGCGGCCTTCCTTGAAGAGAGCGGTGAGGTTGTCCATGTCAGGCAACCCGCGGTCGGGGCGCGATTGCCACGATGAGGATGATCAACGCGCCGGTCAGCACGAAGCGCACGCCCGCCTGCATCTGGAAGGTATTCAGCATTGTCGCCATCAGATTGAAGAAAAGCGCGGCACCCCAGATGCCGACGGCATTTGCCTGGCCGCCCGCGACGCTGGTACCGCCAAGCACCACGACGGCAATGGATTCCAGAAGGTAGACATCCCCCATGTTCAGCGCTGCACCGCCGGAAAAGCCGGACAGCAGGAAGCCCGCGAGACCGCCGGCAACGCCGCAAAGGCTGTAGGCAATAAGCCGAACACGCCCCGCCGATATACCGGCCAGCCGCGCTGCCGGCTCGCTTTGGCCGACGGCCAGAAGACGGCGACCCCAGATGCCGCGCGAAAGGACAAGCATGGTGATGACGGTCAAGAGCATGACGGCGAAAGGCATGAATGGAATGCCCCCAACGCGCCATTGTGTGAACGCAGACAACATGGCCGGCGGCTTCAGCGTCGCCTCTCCGCCAAGGTTGAAGGCGAAGGACTGGAACACGAAACTCCACGCCAGCGTCGCGATGATCGGCGGTAGTCGTAGAAGCGTAATGGCAAGGAAATTGAGCATCCCCGCGACCGCGCCCACGGCAATCGCTGCAAGCAAACCCGCCAGGATCATGCCGTCCTGGGCCTTCATCACGGTCATGGACACATAGGCCGCAAGCGTCAGCACCGATGGTACCGACAGATCGATATTACCCGGCCCCGATGCAATGACCAACATCTGGCCGGTTCCTACCAGCACGCTGAAGGCGCCGAAGGTAAGCGCAGCTGTCAGGGTTGCCTCGGCGCTACTAAAGCCGGCATAGGCGGTGGTGGCAATCCACATCAACAGCGCGACGATGAAGCCGTAGGTCCAGGGTGCAAGAGTAAGACGGGACATCATGATTTTTTCTCCGACAGGAGGACACGCCCGGCCAGCACGAGGAACAGGATCCCGCCCTGTGCGCCGATCTGCCATGTTGGAGGCACCTGCAGGAAGCTCAACAGAGACCCGGCAAGGGAAAGCGTCAGTGCGCCGATGACCGTTCCGACCGGCGAGACGACGCCGCCGTTGAACGAACCGCCGCCAAGAATGACGGCGCCGACCCCAAGCAGCGTATACGCTGGCGCCACGTTGGGATCCCCTGAAGTCGTCAGACCAGTCAACGTTACACCGGCAAGGGATGCAAGCACGCCGGCTGCTGCGTACACCAGCACACGGATACGAGTGGTTGACCAACCTGCCCGTTCGATCGAACGGGGATTGGCGCCAGCACCGCGAAGAACCGCTCCATAGGAGGACCGGGTAATGATCAGGTGGCCCACCGCAGCGGCGACGACGGCTAACAAGATCGGCAGCGGAATGAGTGGTGGACGCCAGTTCATGAAGCCCGACAGCCATGCTGGCACCGAACCGCCCGGCGAGGGCAGGATGATAATGGCGATGCCTAGCCAGATGAACGACATGCCAAGCGTGACGATGATCGAGGGCAGCTGGCGAAGATGGATGAGCAGGCCAATGCCGGCATAGACGGCGATCGTCACCATATAGAGGAGAACCGCCAGCAACGGATGGGGGTCGAGGTTGAGGGCGGTGATGCAGGTGATCAGCCCGACGAAGGCGCCATTGGACAGATCGATATCACCCAGCATGATGATCAGCATCTGGGCAAGCGCTGCAAAGACCAGCGGCGTCGCCAGCTTGAAAAGCAGCGTGAAGCCAAAATAGCTCATGGCGGACGGCCTTATCCAGAAGATGACCGCAAGCATGAGAACAAGCGTGACTGCTGGCAGACCAACCTGCAGCGCCGCGGACAGCCATGCGGGACGGCCGACCGACTGAGGTCGGATCATCACATCAGCCATTTGCACCTCCAAACGAAGCTTCAAGGATTCGGCCATGATCGATGTCAGCGCCGTGTATCTCCTCCACGGCCCTGCCCTCTCGGAATACATAGAGCCTGTCGCAATTATTGAGTTCCTCCATCTCGGTCGTGTACCAGACGAAAGTTCGGCCCCGCTCGGCTTCGCTGCGAATCAATTCATAGACCTCCTGCTTGGTGCCGACATCGACGCCGCGCATTGGGTCATCCAGGAAAATGACGCTGGCGTCGGAGGCGAGAGCTCGTGCGAAAAGCACTTTCTGTTGATTTCCGCCGCTGAGGGACAGGATCGGCGTATCGATGGATGGTGCCTTCACCTTGAGGCGTGCAGACCACTTTCCGGCGAGATCTTTCGCTCCGGCGCTCGATACGAAACCGTATTTCTGCAGGGCATTAAGACTGCGAATCGTCAGATTATCGGCGATCGACCATAGTCCGAAAATACCTTCCAGCCCGCGGTCGCCGGCGACATAGGCCGCTCGGATCTTGCCGCTCCTTTCGATCGCCGCGAAGATTGCGCGTAATCTCTCTCGCTGGCCGTGGCCGTCGAGACCCGCAAATCCGATGACCTCGCCGGCTGCGGCTTGGATCGGCCGGTCGGCAGCATCGATCCCTGCATGATCTATCTGCGGCTTGCCGAAGCCACGCGAACTCTGATTTTGTCTATGCTCGTGCGCTGCCTCGATGCTGCCCATCATCTCGACCAGATTGGAGCGCGACAATCCTCGAGTTGCGCGCTCCGCAACGACCTTGCCGTCCACCATGACGACAGCACGGTTGCAGACAGAAATGATTTCGTTCAGTCGGTGCGTAATGAGAATACAGGCGACACCCTTTGAGGCTGCCTTGCGGATATAGGCCAGGAGTTGCTCTGTGGCCTGATGCCCGAGGGACGATGTCGGCTCGTCAAGGATAACGCAGCGGACAGGGATATCCGTTTCCGTGAAGGCTCGGGCAATTTCCACCATCTGCCGCAACGCGATCGAAAGCTCCGAGATCTTCGCATTTGGATCAATGCCGTGGCCGGGAAAGATTTCATCAAGCGACCTCGCGATCAGATCTCGCGCGCGGCCGCGCCAGCCAAAACCCCGCAGCTGACGGTGGACAATGCGCGTGTTCTCGGCAGCAGAAAGGTTGGCGCAAAGCGACAGCTCCTGAAATATGCAGCGCAGGCCTCCCGACTGGGCTCGCCCTGCGCTCCATATATCAACGTCTTCTCCACCATAGCGGAAACTGCCTGCTGTGCGCTGGACTGCGCCTGACAGGACATTCATCAGCGTCGACTTGCCGGCGCCGTTGTGACCGACCAAGCCAACCACCTCGCCGGAGCGTAGCTGAAAATCCACACCACCGAGTGCGTGAACTGCGCCGTAGCTCTTACGAATATCGCGAACATCGATCATCTCGCCTGCTGCAGCCTGCGCCGACGAGGGGGTTGCAAGGTCATTCATATGTCAATTCTCACTTCGGTGCTGGAACAGCCGGAAGAGCAGTCTTGTTGACGTTGGCATCAATAATCTTCGCCACGAGATCTTGCGGGTACTGCGCGTTGACCACGCCACCTTCCGGAACCGTCTTCAACCATGCGTCGAGATCGGGCTGATTGATCTGCAGCAAAGGCACCTCGACGAATTTCGGCACCTTTTTGCCCGCCAGGATCTGCTGGGCGACCCAGAATGCCACCTGTGAAACCGATGGCGTTGCGCCAAGTGAGAAGGTCTCGTAGCCCGACGCATCATGCTCCTGCTTCCACAGCGCCAGTTCATCCTGGCGATTTCCCATGATGATGATCGGCAGATCACGCTTCGCCGCCTTGAAAGCCTGAGCCGCGCCATAACCATCGCCGCCCTGGGTCAGGACTGCATCGACCTTCGGCAGAGATGGCAGGATGCCGGAGACTTCCTTCTGGGCGACCGTGGCCGTCCACTGCCCATAGACTTCGCCAACGCTCTTGTAGGTCGGATGCTCGGCCAGCGCCTTGACGACGCCGTCATGCAGGCGCTTATCGAAGCCATCGCCAGCCATGCCGCGGATCTCGAGGATATTCGCCGGCTTGTCGCCCTGCTTTCCCTTGATGAAATCAAGCTCTGCCTTGGCATAGGAATTAAGGTTGTAGTCAACTACGTAGGCGCAAGGTTCGGTTACGCCGCTGGCGAAAGCAACGACAACGATACCCGCATCGCATGCATCCTTGATCGCGCCGTTGAGTGCTGTATCCGAACCGGCCAGAACGATGATTGCGTCATACCCTTGCAGGATCAGGTTCTGGATCTGCGAGGCCTGTTCGGTAACCGAGTTGTTGGCGCTAACGACCGCCGTATCGGCGATCTTGCCGTCGACCTTCGCCTTTGCGCCCATGTCCTGGAAGCTCTTGATCATCACCTGGCGAAACGAATTGCCGGCATAGGAATTGCTGAACGCGATCTTTTTACCAGCGGTGTCGCCGGTCGCGACACCATCCTCTGCCCGTGCGAGACCGACCATAAAAGTCGTTGTCAAAAGTGCGACGCCAAGCGCAATGGCTGCCCTATTGTAAATGTAATTCATGGGTGCTCTCCTCCACTCCCCGTTAGAGGGCCACGCTCTTGTCGAGACCCTAGGGTTGGCGCAGATCGATCAACGATTGGTTCCACAATGGCATCCACCGTTGCGAACATCCTGACGCAACTTCGTCGACCATCCTCCGCTCCCCAAAAACCAATATATAGGCTGCCATGGTAGCATGTCAATCTCTATGGTAGACTGCCTGGAACGGATATGCGATTTGCGAGTTGTGACGATACACGCGGTGCGGAGAGTGAAGGATGGCAAATAAACGCCGTGTGGAAGAACCAGCAGGGGTCGAGGGCACATTGGTCTCAGGAACCGAGGGGCTTGAAGCGATCAACATTCGCCAGCCTATCGCACCGCAGGTTTACGAGCGTGTCCGACGGGCCATCACCACGCTTGCAATGCTGCCTTCCGAAGCGCTGAGTGAAAAGGAGCTATCACTTCAACTCGGGGTAAGCCGAACGCCCGTCCGGGAAGCATTGATCCGTCTGGCGGACGAAGGTCTTATCGACATATTGCCACAACGCGGAAGTTTCGTAGCGCCCATACGCCTCAAGGACGTAGAAGAAGCTCAGTTCATCCGCGAGTCGCTGGAAGTCGCCGTTGTGCGGCGACTGGCTGGACAGTCTTCACCGCAGTTCTTGACCGACATCAAAGCAAACCTTGCCCGCCAGGAAATTGCTGTGGCAGATAGAAATGGCGACCTCTTCCTCGAGCTTGACGAAGCGTTTCACAAAAGCTTTTGCGAGGAGGCCGGATTATCCAAAAGCTGGCGCGTCATTCAGACGGTGAAACTGCAGATGGATCG
The DNA here is from genome assembly GCF_049472505.1 of Rhizobium sp. HT1-10. Taxonomy (NCBI): domain Bacteria; kingdom Pseudomonadati; phylum Pseudomonadota; class Alphaproteobacteria; order Hyphomicrobiales; family Rhizobiaceae; genus Rhizobium; species Rhizobium sp. HT1-10. The sequence continues at coordinate 78,124 of NZ_JBCEBQ010000002.1, forward strand.
CGTTCGTTATCTGAGCCTCCCCGATCCTGCTCACTTGAAGACGCTTCTGGCACAGCACTGGGAGATCGTTCATGCAATCGAACACCAGGAACCGCAGCACGCGAGTGACGCCATGACAGCGCATTTACAGGAGGTGCTTCGGACTGCGCGGCGGTTGAGCGTTCAGCGAGCCGACCTCATCGAGCGATGACCCCTCTTTAATCACCTAGCGATTTGAATATCCCGGGACCAATAGCCGGAAGACGATGTCGGCGTCGATCGAATCGGCCAGGCGCGACTGACCTTTCCTCGTTCATGACCTGTGTTGCCCGTTCAGGATTGCCCGTGGGCAGGCTGGCGTTGAATTTCCAACTATCCGGGCGATAACTCATCACTCTCGTTGCTTGCTTGCGCTGGAGCAAAGACGAGATAGTTACGCCCGGATAGTCGGCAGATTAGTTCCAGTTGGACGTCGTAAATGAATCAGAGAATTCAGACGGCAGCAACACCACCATCGACGAAGAGTTCGTGACCGGCAACAAAACTACTATCGCTCGATGCGAGGAACATCACGGCACGTGCGACCTCCTCGGTCTTGGCCAATCGCCCAAGCGGAACACTTTGCGTGAGCATTTCCTCCACGCCCGGTCGCTCATCGAGATAGTTGCGGATCATTGGTGTTTCCGTGCCGGCGGGCGCGACGACGTTGACCCGAATACCACGGTCCTTGAGCTCGTTCGTCCAACTCCGCGCGAAGGATCGGACTGCTGCCTTGCTGGCATTATAGAGCGATTGGTTCAGCAGGCCTTTAACGGAAACAATCGAGCCGCTCAGGACAATAGCGCCGCCCGCTGTCATCAGGGGCAAGGCTTTCTGAACGGTAAAAATCATGCCTTTGACGTTCACGTTCAACATACGATCGATGTGATCCTCGTCGATGTCCTCGATCCCGACGACCTCGTAGATACCCGCATTCGCGAATACGACGTCTACCCGACCGTGATCAGCCTTGATCCTCTCGTACAGTCTAACAACATCCGCGCTATCGGCGACGTTTCCCTGAACGCCGATGGCTCCGTTTCCGATTTCGGCCACCGCCTTATCGAGCGGCTCCTGCCGCCGACCCGTGATGTAAACCAGGGCGCCTTCACTGGCGAAAAGCTTCGCTGTGGTTAGCCCGATGCCGTCGCTACCGCCGGTGATCACGACAACCTTGTTCTCAAATCGCTTCGTCATTTGCTTCCTTTCGAGGGTAGTGGAGAATTGCTTGATATTCTTGTAAAATTCACGCGGCGCATGCTGGTGCCTGCACGGAAAGGCAGAGCAGCATGGCGTCTGTCTTTCGGGTCAGATCTGAGAGGCCGGCGTCCCGGCACGGAGCGGTGCGAAAATATGCCGCTCTACCAGTTCGGGCGTCCACTGGACGTATTCGACCACGCTGCCGTCGGCATGCCGCATGTACATCATTCGCCCGTTCGTGATGTCTCTGACATCTTGCATCACGGAGGCGCCGTTCGCGAGAAGCATGCCCTTTACGGCCTCGATGTCCTCGACGATCCAGGGACCGTAGCTGCCGCGGATCGGCTCCAGCGCCTCATCGGTTCCACCGATCGCGAGCACATCGCCAATGCCGACGAGCGTTAATGGATCGTAGTTGAACCTGAAATGCGGTTCCGTGCCGTGAACCGCCTTAAGTGTCGCGACGGTGGCTTCGATGTCCGTCGTGAGGATGCGGGTGTAAGTCTTGAGGATCATGAAACTGCCTTTCTGCTGAAATGAAGGCCAAGAAGGCGGCTGGCTCAAGGCTCAACCGCCCGGCGTCCTTGACGAAGCTCAGCGCACGAACCGCTCCGAGACCGCCAGCATGGTGACGGCGTGACCGGCCTGGGCGAGGAGCTCGTCGAAAGCTGCCCGATCGGCGTCCACGCCGTCCTGGAACGCCGTCAGGGTGGGCCACCACAACTGGCGGGCACCTAGGAACGGTGCGCCGCCGCTGTGCACCTCCGCGCTCGGCCGGTTCACCGCGTGACGCAGCGCACCGATCCGCAGGCCTAACTCGGCGTCGTTCGCGCCCGCCCAGCCGAGATTGCCATCAAGGTGCACGAACTGCAGGAGATGGATGCTCGTCGGCCGCTCCAGCACGTCCCATTGCCGATCGACGGCGGATACGGCTCCGATTGGGGGCCGCGAGACGATTACATCCTCTTCGGTGATGAAGAAGATGACATTCGGCAGATCCTGGAACAACGGCTCGTCGGGGCGGATGTTGTCGACGAACAAGGGCTCGTCGACCAGTGCGGCGGCGTCTTTCGGGGAGTCGAACGAGGGCATCGCGACGCCGTCGTACTTGTCCTGACCCGGGCCGAGGCGGTCGGTGTCGAACTGGTGCCCCTGGACGTAGGTGAGCATGCCCGGAATCTGGCGGCCCATGGTGCCGTGCGGGTGGCGCCAATGGTCATGGAATCGCTGGCGATCGATGTCGGGGCGGCGGGGGAGGAGGGCAAAGAAGCGGATCAAGGGAAACTCCTGATTTGGTTGAGTTGATTGACTTGGTTGGATCAAAACGAGCTTGATTGACTTGTTACGGGTGCGAGTGCCCTCCTCCTTGGGAAGGACCCTCGGGGCGCGGCTTCTCAGTCAAGCTCTGCTATCTGCCTTCGAAACAGCACAGAGGTTCCTCTATACGCCCACGGATGGGAGCGTTGCCCTATTTTACCGAGCTGGCGGCCTCAAGAATGACATCAGCCGTCTCCTGTGGGTGAGACATGTAGACCATGTGACTTGACTTCACTTCCGTCATCTTCGTGCCTGAGCGCTGATACATCCACCGCAGAAAGTCGGATGAGAGCACCTTGTCTTCGGTCGTCACGATGCCGAACGAGGGCTTGTCATGCCATGCAGCATGCTGGAACGGGATCTGGAATGTATCCAACCTCATCGGCTTGGACATCGCAGACATGAAATCGGTGACGTCGCGCGGAAGGTCCGCACCGATCATCTCGTGATAGGTCGCTGGATTTGGAACGAACCTCTTGTCGTTGTCGAGCTTCTTCATGTCGATGCCCATGGGAAAGCGGCTGCTAATCTCAAGCAGAGTTTCGCCCTTATCGGGTTGAAGGGCCGCTACGTATACCAGTGCCTTGACGTTGGGTGCTATGCCGGCCTCGGTGATAACGGCACCACCGTAGCTGTGGCCGACCAGAACCGTGGGGCCGCTTTGAGTAGCGACAGCCAGATTCGTTGCGGCAATATCATCTTCGAGGCTTGTATGCGGCAATTCGACAACAGTGACTGCCAACCCCTTCGCCCGTAGAATTTGGAAGACATCCTTCCATCCCGAGCCGTCCGTGGTCCCACCATGCACCAGGACAACGTTGGTTGCACCGGCATTGACAGATCCAACAACTTTGGCAGGCCCATCGGCTTTGGCAGGTCCCGAAATTGCTAGAGCCAACAGGGCACCAGCCAGAAATCTTTTCATCGTCATCCTATTTCCTTCAACTATCTTTGATGCGCGTCGGGACGCTCGTTTGTTCCCGACATCATCTCATGATGATGAGGCATAGATACACGATGGATATCTGATATCAATTACGCACCTAGATTAGCCTAGATATGGACGAGTATATCGGACCCGGAAGCCATCGCATCGCGCGCCGGATCATGCGCAGGCCGACGACCATCTTCCGCATCGAGCCCCAGCCGAACATAGCGACCTTGTCAGCGGCGATTTACCGTGTCGTCATAGCGCCGCGTGGCCGCCTCGACCTGGTCGCCATTGGCTTCTGCCCAGTCACACAGTGCTTCAAATGGCTCCCGCAGAGAATGGCCGAGCGCAGTGATTGCATATTCCACGCCAATCGGCTGCGTTGGCAGTACGGTTCTGGTCACAAGGCCGTTCCGCTCAAGCCTCTTCAAAGCGTCGGCCAGAGCCTTGTGCGTGATCCCGTCGAGACGCCGCTTGAGATCGTTGAAGCGTGAGGGTTTGGGACAGATCACCGTCAATATCATGATCGTCCATTTGTCAGCGATCTTGTCGAGTACCGGGCGAACCTGCGCCATGTCACCACAGGCACGCTGAGACAGTGCTTCAAGGTCAGTATACTGGTCCATATCTGGGCTAATCCGTGTGGTTAGAGGATATCAGGTATCCAGCGTATATCACGGAGAGACCGCTCGGGGAAAGGATATACGATGGCTCGAATGAGTAACGAGGTGGCTGGTCGCCAGCGGCGTGAACGGTATCGGCCTGCCTGTTGCGGAGTGACTTTCTGCCGAGGGTGCACCTGTCTTCATCACCAGTCGCAGAGGTGAAGATGCTGCAAAGGCCGCGACAGGCATCGGCAATCGCGCGGCCGGTATCGCTGTTTTTGATCGAAGCTACAGAGGCGGACACTGTTGAAATGTGATCGGTGCACCGGCGTTCCTGGCAGGTCTTCAACCCTGGCTGACACAGGTATACTCCTCGATATCTACTCTATATAAAGTGCGTAATTGACCCTAGATAGCAAATATATATCTATCACCTGTCACTTTTAATGGAGCCAACATGACCAGATTAGACAACAAAATTGCCCTCGTTATCGGGGGACAAGGCGGCATCGGTGGAGCCGTTTCGCAGCGGTTTGCCCACGAGGGCGCGCAGGTTTATGCGACCAGCCGCAAGGGCACGGATGGCGTGTCAGAAGAAACGGGCACAGGCAGCGTACGCGGCGTCCAGGCGGATGCGAGCAACACGGCCGATCTGAATCGTGTCTTCGAGCAGGTAAAGTCGGAACAGGGGCGCATCGACATCCTTGTCGTCAACGCAGGCCTATCCGAATACGCCCCCTTGGAAGACATATCCGAAGACCATTTCGATCGTGCATTCGGGCTTAACGTCCGCTCGCTCGTTTTCGCGGCACAAGGTGCTACCGACCTCATGCAACCCGGCGGGACGATTGTGTTGATCGGCTCCATCGCGGGCGAGATCGGCACCAAGGGATATGGCGTCTACGGTGCCACAAAGGCCGCTGTCCGCTCCTTCACCCGCACCTGGGCCAACGAACTTGCTCCCAAAGGCATCCGTGTCAACGTCGTCAGCCCCGGCCCGACCGATACGGCGATGATGGCCGGAGCCTCGCAAGAGGTCCGCGATGCGCTTTCCGGCATGATCCCGCTGGGGCGCATGGGCCGGCCAGACGAGGTTGCCGCCGCAGTCCTTTTCCTTGCCAGCGAAGAGAGTAGTTTTACGACCGGCGCGGAACTGGTCGTCGATGGTGGCATGGCTCAAGTCTGACGCGCACAAATGGGCGGCTGGCCGCGCGTTTCGCAGCTTTGCGTGTGCGCGTGGCAGACAGTCCGAATCAGCGTATCCGCCGCAGGCAACCGGCGGGCATCGTAAACTTAACGGATGAAAGGCCAGCGAAAAACGCCTTCCGCAGAGACCCCTCATGCTCGGGCAAGATGTCGTGTCGTGGGATTGGAAATAGGTTGGCGATTGGATCAGAATGTAGACGAATTGCTGCCGTATCAGTATCTTCGCCTTGATGGGAATCCAACCATCTCCCCCTTACTCATAGAGAGCCTTCTCTGGCGGTTGGCGTCCAAGGGAACACGATGGGTTCCTGTATTTCGTCGACATTCGCTAGGGCGTCCTGCCCCCAATTTTCCAGCGCGATATTGATTCCGGACGCAGATAGACTACGACCCATAGCGGCGCTTCCCGATCAGGCATTACCGGAAGCCGCTGCAACAATCTGCGTGAAGAACTCGACCAAACTGTTGGGTGCCCGGTTATCAAAAAAAAGTCCAAGGTTATGTTCACTTTCAGCCGCAAATGGTTCGGTTCGAACGACGAGATCCCTCTCGTACGCAATTAGAGCAGAATCGTAGACCTTTGGGCTGGAAGAAATAAATCGTCCAAGTTCAGCTCCGTCGAAAAGCGCCAAATTTGCTCCTTCACCAGCAAATGGAGACATCAGATGCGCCGCATCGCCAACCAAGGTCACGCCCGGTTTGTGATCCCAACGATGACCGACCGGGAATGCATAGATCGGGCGAACAATCGGTTTTGTCTCACTGTCAGTAATAAGGGCGGTGAGCGCAGGAGCCCAGCCTTCAAATTTTGCTGCTATTGTACTTAGGGCTAGCTTCGTATCGGTGAAATCAACGGATGAAAGCCAGTCCTTCGGCTTGTTGAGAGCTATATAGGCCTGCAGAGCCCCGTCCGCATGCCGATGGGCAAGAATGCCCTTGCCCGGCGCAACCGCCATCAGAGTGCCATTTCCGACGACTTCGGCTGCCGCCTTGTGACGGACATCTGCATTGTGCAAGACAGTTTCGATAAAAGACGTACCCGAGTAAACGGGCTGAATATCGGTAAGTAGCGGGCGAACTTTCGACCACGCGCCGTCAGCGCCGACCAGAAGGCTGGTTGTCACCGATGCACCGTTGGTGAAAGTCAAACGATATTGCGCGGCGTCTAATGAATGGACCTCCTTTAGCTTATGACCCCAGCGCACTGTTTCATCGGGAAGCGAATCGAGCAAGATCTGGCGCAAATCTCCGCGATCGACCTCGGGACGTCCGCCCATACCGGGCCAATCGACCAATATGCGTCCGTCTTTATCGGCGACCCTTTTGGCGTCCGCACCTTCAATAATAAGGCTGAGGAATTCGTCGTAGAGGCCGGCAGCCTTGAGCGCGAGCTGACCGTTGTATTCGTGAATATCGAGCAGGCCGCCCTGCATGCGCGAAGTTGATGAGGCTTCAGCTTCATAAACCGTCGAAGGGATTCCGTTGACGTGCAGCACACGAGCCAGCGCAAGCCCGCCAAGACCAGCACCAATAATGGTTATGGGAACGTCCATTATGTTCTTCCTTCAACAGCCAGCATCAAGTTGATCAAGTTATGGAATGTCATTCCATTGTATTGGAGCGCCGTTCCATTCGTGTCAAGATGCGGAATGGAGAAAGCCAAACGCACGACCGTCCGACGCAGCAGCGCCCTAACCCGCGAAGGGATCATTACTGCTGCAATCGAGATTCTGGACACTGCCGGAGAAACCGGTCTCACGTTCCAGTCCTTGTCGAAAAAACTCAAAACCGGTCCTGGTGCCCTATACTGGCATATCTCCGACAAGAGCGACTTGCTGGCGGCTGCGTGCGACGCTGTCATCGCTCCGAAACTTGAAATTCAATCCGTTGGCGCTACGCCGCAAAAAATCGTCCGCGATATTGCGGGAGCCTTGTTCGATACGATCGACCGGCATCCCTGGGTCGGCGCAGCGCTGATCCGTCTGCCGGGAAAAATGCCCATGGTGCGGGTTCTAGAATGTCTCGGGCAACAGGTTGGCGCCCTTAACGTCCCGGAAAATGATCAGTGGATCCTCGTCTCAACGCTTCTAATGTATATTCTCGGCGTCGCTGGGCAGAACGCGGCAAATGCCCAACTTGCTCAGGAACTGGCTCTTGAGAGATCCCACTTTCTGAACGAAGTATCGACGGCCTGGTCCAAGCTGCCTATGACAGGTTTCGCGTTTACCCGGAGCATGGCCGCGCGGTTGCAAAACCACAACGACCGGGAAGATTTCCTGAGCGGGGTAGACATTATCCTTCGCGGCGCAAAGTTCGCATGACTACCTCCGAAATCATCGGATCTTTTTCGGCCGCGCCGCCGTGGCCGGGCCTTGTCGCGTTTGCGATCGCCGCATCCGATCGGGCGAGCACGGCATCGATGGCGGCGTAGTCGATGCCGGGAAGATTTTCGATGTCGTCGACATCCGCCCCTTCCGCGTTGATCGCGACCGCCGACCGAACTCTGGCCGCCGTCCCCTCGTCCCCGCCGCTCGACCCGAACCGACTTCGCTGCCTATGATGGCTGCCAAAGCGGTTGGCGGACAAGGTAGGAGGCGGATGGATCGAATGCCAAAATTCACTGTGAGCATCGAGATGGATTTTGAGGCCGACGATGAGGAACACGCGGCAGCACTCGGCTACAAAGCGCTGCTGAACAATCCGCCACCGCTCTGGTATATGGTAACCGGCACTGACGGCAGAAGCAGAAATATCGTGGTTAAAAGGGAGGCTGTACAGTCGTTCGGAGTTAACGATGATTTCATTGAGGTAGCTGATTCACTGCTCTCAGCTCTTAAGCCTCGTCTATAGATCAGCAAGCCCGCGTCGGCCGCATGGCGCACCCGTCACTCAAGTCGGGTGGTCGTTAAGGTGGCAAACGAGTGCCATCTCTCGGCACCACAGAAGCCCGGCTTGGTTAGTCAACTCCCTGTCTGTGAGCCGTCCTCGTCGAGTCGGTTCGGTTCCCCACTTTTCCGACGATACAGGTGTGCTGCTCCTCGTACGGTCCGTAGGAAAGCAAAGGCATTGTTTCGGACACTTCTCTAAACCCGCTACTGTCTTCTGAAGCCGCTTGCCCGGTCAAGGAAAGGTATTTGCCACCATATCGTTTCACCTTCCCTTTTTCATCCAGCTTAAACTCGCCGGTCTTCATGTTATACACCGCGAGAAAGTCGGCATAAGACTCTGGATCCGGATGTTTGATCACGCAGCAGTTGTTGTTGTCGCGATTATGGATCGATGGCACTCTGGTGATCCGTATCATGAACTATCCTCAGGCGGACGGAATTGCTCAAAGCCAGCTGCGTCCGTCGGCACCGGCGCACCCGTATGGCGGCAACTGGCCCGGGAAACGCGCCTGAATTTTGTGGCAGCCCCAGCTGCGCAGCGGCCCTGGCATATAGCCATTCAGCGCAATGCCGACCTCATCGTACGGGCTGTCTGCAAGCGCCACGTACATATACCACCTCCCGCCAAACATCACGACAACGGCGACGAGGACGACACAGACGACCTGAATTACTTTTTGCATTGATTACCTTTTGTGAAGGAAAGCTGCCCCGTTGAAGGCAACAGGCATTAGTTTCAGCCACCGGCGTGGTCAATCATTATCATTGATAGGAGAACCGCCGATCACAGATATCGGTAGGTCGCGCTTGCCTTTGATAGCGGCCATCCTCTCCGCAAGTGGCCATCGCCGCGACCGGAGCCGCCGCTGTTGCCACCGGCTTTCTTCTTTGCGCACCGCCCTCATCGAGCCGCTTCATGTAGCCTGCTAGTTTCTCGTCGGCTTCGTTGATGAACCTGGTCAACGATCCACGCCTGAAGTTGCGATCCTTGTTGTTCACCGCATTGATGCACGTAAATCGACCGCAAGAAGCTCTCGACGAATAATCGGGCTGCCGGCACAGGATGTACCAACTCGCGGAATACCTGTTTGAAGGCCGACCGTTCACACGGCGGAGATCGCCGATGGTGCGCAAGTGACGCTGCGCCGCAGCTGCCAGATCACTTCGATGTTGCGATGGCCCTCCGCCTTCAGCCGCCGGCTGGATCGCACGGTTGATGTAGCCGGAAACGTACAACTTCAGCAAATCGGCAGGACCGTAACCCGGGCGACCGGTCTCCTTCGCAGCCACGAGCCCGAAGCCTGCGACAGCAAGATCGAGGCCGTCGACGAAGTCCTGAAGCGGACTGGGTCGTGCGGGCCGACGTACTCGTCCACCGCTTCCGGCAGAAGCAGCAATTGCGCGCGATCTGTTCCTGAAAGATGTCCCATGTCGCAAAAAACCGAGGCGCCGACCGCCTATTGCTGCATTTCCCAAAGGCGGATGACCTTCCCTTTTTTATTGTCGGCAGGCAGAGGATGAGCTACCGAAGCCGAACGGACGAAGTCCGACCGCCGACGGAGAGACTGATGGCACGCAAAATCAGAGACGATTTCGCTTCGCACGAGATGCAAGCGGAGCCGATCAACTGCCCGCTGTGCGAGCGGGTGATACCGAACGACCAGATAGAGGACCACCATCTGGTTCCCAAGAGCAAAGGCGGCAAGGTAAAAGTGCCCCTGCACCGCATATGCCACAGCCACATCCACGGGGTTTTCACCGACGCGCAGCTGGCGAAGAAGTTCTCAACGATCACCGCCCTTCTCGAGGACCCCGCGACCCAGAAGTTCGTCGCGTGGGTGAAAACCAAGCCACCAAGCTTCGAGGACAAGGCTGAGGAACCTACCAGACGTCGCTGACAATCTGCGACGGGACAGCCAGCGTTACGCGTCGTTGATGCCGGCTTCACACACCGCATTCACGTCAGGCATTATCCGGACAAGCCGTCCCGCGGCGGGACCGTTGAAGACGACGAAGCTCGGCGCCAGAAACACGCCCCGCCCTGTCACCGCGAGGTGTCGGAGCGTCTCGGCGCTGTTCGATACCACGTTTCCTAAAATCTTTACGCTCTGTTGACCTCCGTCAGGCCCTTCGAAACGCCATTCCTCTCCGTAGGGGTAATAGGCGTAGCGAGTTATTCTGCAGAAAGGGTGCCGGCCCAAGGGGCGTGTGAGAATTCGCGCGCGAGGTGCTCGATGACGGCCTTGACGCGCAGCGGACGCAAGGGGCTGGGCGGCGTGACGAGAAAAAGGCCCAGCGGATTTGCCGACCACTCCCGAAGTCCGATTTCGAGCCTGCCGGCCTCAACGTCTTTCCAGACCATGAAGTCGGGTTGCAGGGCGAGACCCTGGCCGGCCATCAAGGCGGGATTCAAGATGTCGGCGTTATCCGTCCAGATCTTGACAGGCGGCTCTACGGTTTCGTCGCCGAGAGTCGGATGGGTGAATTTCCAGATACCCCTCGCTGGGCCACCCGTGTAGCCCAATGCGCAATGGTTTGTCAGGTCACACGGGCGGGACGGCCGTCCATGCTTGGCGAAATAGTCCGGGGAGCCGACGAGCAAGATGCGAACGGTCGCCAGGCGCCGCGCCAGCAACGAAGAGTCCTCGAGGCTGGCGATCCGCAACGCCATATCGAACCCCTCGGCAATCAGGTCCACCTTGCGATCGCTGAGCGCCAGTTCAAGCGTGATTTCCGGATAGGTCTGCAGCAGAGTTGGTAGCGTTCCGCCGAGATAGGCTGTGCCGAACGATAGCGGCGCACTGATCCGGACAACACCGCGTGGCGCCTCTGTCTGCTCGCTTGCCTCTTCCTCAAGCGCTCTTGCTTCTTGGAGGATGCGGGTGGCTCGCTCAAGAGAGGATCTACCGGCCTCGGTGACGGACAGCCGACGCGAGGTGCGGGCGAACAGCGAAAATCCCAGCCGGAGTTCGAGGCGCGTGATTGCTTTCGACACGGTCGGGTTGGACAGGCCAAATTCCTCGGCCGTACGCGAAAACGAGCCGAGTTCGGCGACCTTCGCGAAAATGGCCCAGGCTTCCAGATCGGGGAGACGGTTTTTCATTGTCATTTCAGGAAACAATATGTTTCCAACGTTTCTATTTCGTCAAGATCGAAACCGCTGCATTCTGTCCTCGTCGGAACAACACACGGTCGAACGGACCTGCAGCCGGCAACGAGATTTGAGACAACCTTCTGAACATCATCCGAAACCTAGATATCAATGGAGACGACCATGCCGACGATCAAAACTCAGGACGGAACCGAAATCTTCTACAAGGACTGGGGCTCCAAGGATGCACAGGCCATCATGTTCCACCATGGCTGGCCGCTCAGCTCGGACGACTGGGATGCACAGATGATGTTCTTCCTCGAAAAGGGCTATCGGGTCATCGCCCATGATCGCCGCGGCCATGGACGCTCGTCGCAGTCCGCCACTGGCCACGACATGGACACCTACGTTGCCGACGTCGTCGCGCTGACGGATGCTCTCGACCTTCGCAATGCAATCCACATCGGTCATTCGACGGGCGGCGGCGAGGTTGCCCGGTATGTCGCCAAGGCAAAGCCCGGCCGCGTTTCCAAGGCGGTGCTGGTCAGTGCTGTGGCGCCGATCATGGTCAAGACCGAAAACAATCCCGACGGCGTGCCGATGGATGTCTTTAACTTCGTCCGCGAGCAGACCGCCACCAATCGCGCGCAATTCTTTTACGACTTCACGATGCAGTTCTTCGGCTACAACCGCGAGGGGGCGGATATCAAGGAAGGCGTTCGTCGCAACTGGTGGCGGCAGGGCATGATGGGCAGCGTGCTGGCCCACTACAAAGGTATTGCCGCTTTCTCGGAAACCGACTTCACCGAAGATCTAAAGAAAATCGCCGTCCCGACGCTGGTCATGCATGGCGAAGACGACCAGGTCGTTCCGTTCCCAACCACCGGCAAGATGTCGGCTGCGATCGTTCCGGGCGCAGTTCTGAAGTCCTACCCTGGTTATCCGCATGGCATGCCGACAACGAACGCCGACGTCATCAACGCCGACCTGTTGGCCTTTATCCAGGGATGAGCGCCGTCTTTGAGGAGGAGGCCAATAGTCGGCTCCCTCCTCAGATCTCCACAAACAGTCTACATTCTCCTATGACCATAAGGGATCATCCATGTCCAACCATAACAAACTTCGCAACGGACTACTGCTGACCGTGGGTTTGGCAACCTTCTTCTCGACGCCTCTGGCGGCTTTCGCCGACACCGCCGCGGTGGCCGTTGGACCGCAGTACGACACCACCCATGTCTACGTTGACGTCGCCGATGTCGATCGTTTTGTCTCGAGCTTCACGGCGACGTTCGGCGGGGCCTCTACCAAGCAGGTGGTTGCCACTGTGACACCCACTCCAAGCAGCACGAGCTCGCAGTTGGTCAAGACACCAGTCGGCGCGATTTCGCTCTTTGGGTTCAAGACGCCGATTCCATACCCGTTTGGCTCCGAGCGCACAGGCTATCTGGTCAAGGACATGGACAGCGCCGTTGACGCCGCCCGCAGCGCCGGAGCTGCTGTGATCGTCGACAGCTTTCCCGACCCGATCGGCCGGGATGCCATCATCCAGTGGCCAGGCGGCGTCAATATGCAGCTCTACTGGCACACCAGCGCGCCGTCCTACCAGGCCCTGACGACAGTACCAGAAAACCGCGTCTACATGTCCAAGGACACCGCCGACACTTTTGTTCGCGATTTTATTTCCTTCTCGCATGGCAAGATCAAATCAGATGTCAGAGATGCTCCCGGCACGGATATCGGCCGCGAGGCTGCGGAGGTCTATCGCCGTATCCAAATAGAATCTGACTTCGGGAAGATGACTGTTCTGGTCACCGATGGCCACCTGCCTTACCCCTTCGGCCTCGAGACGACCGGCTACGAAGTGGCGAACCTGGGCGAAACGCTGGGGAAGGCGACGGCGTCTGGGGCAGAAATCCTGGTCCGACCATTCAATGCCGACCGCCAGAAGGCGGCGATTGTGAAGTTCCCTGGCGGTTACATTGCAGAGATACATGGCCCGGTGTCTGAATAGCGTTTCTCGATGTGAGGGCGTGTTCTTGACAGATGCAGGCCACCGCAATGGAAGGGGGTTGGAAAGGTCGTGGCGGTGCGCGCTGGGCAGAGCCGCTTCCAAGCTATTGCCATTCCAGGTCTCGCGGCACATCGGGGCTTCGGCGGCAAGCACCGACAGCGGTGGCGGCAAGGTCAGATCAAGCATTGCCTTTCCTGAGCGCGCGCCACAACCTGGCAGGGGACATCCCTCCCTGCTCCACGCTCGCAACAACGACTGCTGGCCCGCCCCGCCGCCGAACCTCGATGCTCTCACCTTGCATGCCTGAAAGCAATCGCACCTGCGGCCCCACGGCTTGGAGCCTGAGTATCTTTAGACATCACCCCTCAATTTCAGACCTGTCGCAAAACTTCATCTGAACCGATGGGGATAAAATCGGCGCTGGCGCGCACTTGCCGATGATGACGAGCATCAAAATGAGTGCGAATGGGTGAAATGTAGATATTCATTTTGATTTCAGACAAACGACAGCGAATCTAACGCCTACGGCCACGGCGGCTGAGGCGCTACGCACGCTCCTTATTCTCTGGCTGATGCTATCCTTTTTCCATCGGCGTCGAAGACATGCATGTGTTGTGGTGGGAAAAGTGTCGAGACCTTCGGTTCAGCCTGCAAGACCGCACGATCGAGCGTGAAGATCTTGAAGGGCACACCATGCAGCGAGAGATGGACGATAATGCCAAATCCCGTCGGCTCGATCAGCACGACGTCAGCCTCGATACCCGATCCGTCAGATGTCAGCCCGACATGCTCGGGCCGTATCCCCAGGGTCACTTTCGCGCCCGGCGCCAGGTCCAGTTTGGTGTCGGTGGCAACGACCGTCCCGTCCCCGAGTTTGATCTGGCCGGCCTCGACGGTCGCGTCGAGAAAATTCATCCCCGGAGAACCGATGAACCCTGCAACGAACAGGTTGGCGGGTCGATCGTAGAGTTCGAGCGGGCTGCCGACCTGCTGAACCACGCCGCCATGCATGGCGACGATCCGGTCGGCCAGCGTCATTGCCTCGATCTGGTCGTGGGTGACATAGATCGAAGTTGCCTTGAGGTCGGCATGCAGCTTCTTGATCTCGGCCCGCATCTGTTCGCGAAGACGGGCATCGAGGTTGGACAGCGGTTCGTCGAAGAGGAAGGCCTTGGGCTCGCGCACGATGGCGCGCCCCATGGCGACCCGCTGCCGCTGACCGCCGGACAGCGCCTTCGGCCGGCGGGCCAGCAGCGGATCGAGGCCGAGCTTGGCAGAGGCGAGCGACACGGCCGCGGCAATCTTTTCCTTGGCGATCTTCCGGATCTTGAGGCTGTAGCTCATGTTGCCCGCGACATTCATATGCGGGTAGAGCGCATAGGACTGGAACACCATGGCGATGTCCCGGTCCTTCGGATGTAGCTCGTTGACGCGGCGGCCGGCGATGCGGATCTCGCCGCCGGTCACGTCTTCCAGCCCGGCGATCATCCTCAGCAGCGTTGACTTGCCGCATCCGGACGGGCCAACCAGCACGATGAATTCCCCGTCCTCGATCTTGAGGTCGACGTCGTGCAGGACCTGCACATGGCCGTAGGCCTTCTTGACGTTCTGGATATCGATCGATGCCATGTGACTAACCCTTGACCGCGCCGGCCGTCAGGCCCTGGACGAGATAACGTTGAATGAGCAGGAAGAAGAGCGCAGCCGGGACGAGCGCCATGACGCCGGCGGCCATCATCTGCCCGAAATCCACGGAGAATTTCGAAACGAAGGTGAGCAGCCCAACCGGGAAGGTGGCGGCCTGGTTGCCGTTGATCAGCATCAGCGCAAACAGCAGCTCGCTCCAGGCTGCGGTGAAGACGAAGCCGAGCGTCGCGGCGATACCGGGCAGCGTCAGTGGCAGGATGATCTGCCGGAACGCAACGAACTGGGTCGCGCCGTCGATCATGGCGGCTTCCTCAAGGTCCTTGGGAATGCCGTCGAAGAAGGATTGCATCAGGAAGGTCGCAAAGGGCACGTTGAAGGCGGTGTAGACGATGACCAGACCGGTCAGGCTGTTCGTCAGATGCAGCGGCGACAGGATCTTGAAGATGGGCGCAACCAGCATGACGAGGGGAAACATCTGCGTCAGCAGCATGAGCGCCACGATCCAGTATTTGCCGCGGAAGTCGAACCTCGACAGCGCATAGCCGGCCAACGACGCGCAAAGAGTGACCGCGATGGCTGTCGACCCCGACACGATGAGGCTGTTCTTGAAGAAGGTCGGGAAGTCGCTGTGTTGAAGCACGAAAGCATAATGCTCCCATGTGGTCCGCGACGGCCACATCCGCACGCCCTCGGTATAAAGCAGGTCGTTCGGCGTCAGCGACACCTTGAGCAGCCAGTACAGCGGGAACAGTGCGAAGACGACATAGGCCAGGATCGCGAGCCGGTGGGCAATAGTCTGCAGGATGGATCGTCTCATGGTTCTAGTCCTTGTTCAGCAACGTCTGCCGGAGCAGGATGATCACCATGGAATAGGCCAGCAGCAGCACCAGCAGCACCAGTGCGATGGCCGAGGCATAGCCGAAATCCAACCGCTTGAAGGCTTGCGTGAATATATAGCTGGCGACGATCTGGGTCCTATCGGCCGGGCCGCCGCCGGTCATGACGACGATGAGGTCGGCAAAGTTCGAGACCCAGACGGTGCGCAGCAGGACGGTGATGGCGATCGTCGGCGCCAGGAACGGCAGCGTGATCGACCAGAACCGCTGGAACCACGTGGCGCCATCGATCGAGGCCGCCTCGTAGAGGTCGCGCGGAATGGCCTGCAGGGCGGCCAGAAGGGTGATGGCGAAGAAGGGGATGCCCCACCAGACATTGGCGATGATCGGTCCCCACATGGCATATTGCGGATCGGAAAGGATGTTCTCTGGCTGGTTCATCAGGCCAAGGGCAAACAGCCAGTGCGGGATCGGTCCGATGACCGGATTGAACAGCCAGGCCCAGTTGAGACCGGCGAGGAAGGATGGCACGGCCCATGGCAGGAAAACCAGCGCCTGGACGATGCCACGGCCCCAGAACGGCTTGTCCAGCAAAAGGGCAAGGATCAGCCCGAAGGCGAATTGCAGAATGACCGACGCACCGGTCCACCACAGGGTGTTGCGCAGTGCGCCGTAGAAGGCGGCATCCTTCGAAAGGTCGCGAAAGTGATCGAGCCCGATGAAGCCGCCGGAAAACGGCTTGAGCAGCTGCACGTCGCGGAATGCATAGGAAATGCCGATCACCAGCGGCACCAGCATGACGGCGATGATCAGGATCAGTGCGGGCGCGCTGTAGAGGTAAGGCTCCAAGGCATCGGCAAGACGCTTTAGCCGGGGCCTGCGTTCGCGACGCCTGTCGTGTGTGTCGGCGGTCATGGTCATCGGCCAAGGGTCCATTCCAGTTCGCTGCGGCGACGCCGCAGGCAAAGTTGCGTGCAGGCGCGGCGGCAGATTGCTCCGCCGCCGCGCCGTGCCTTACTTCTTGGTAAGGAATTTCTGCTGCGCCTTGGTCAGGTAGTCAGCCCACTGATCGGCGAGATCCTTAGCCGAGATATCGCCGAGCAGGGCCTGTTGCGAGGTCTTGATGGCGAGCGAGTCCTTGAAATAGGCGAACTCCTCGAGATAGGTCGGCATGACCGTGGGCACGGTGTTCTTGTCGGCCAGCTCCTCGAACCAGCCCTTGAACTGGTCGCCGGCATAGAAGGGGTCCTTCTCCGCCGACGTATAGGCCGGCAGCGCGCCGATCTTCTTGTTCCACTCGAGATTGCCTTCCTTGCCCTCGAGGGTGGCGATCAGCTTCCAGGACAGTTCCTTGTTCTCGCTCGTCGCGAACATCGACCAGCCGGCATAGCCGATGGTCGGGAAGGACTTGCCGCTTGGCCCCTTCGGCAGCGGCGTGACGCCGAAGTCGTCCTTGTTCATGCGCTCGGCAACGGCGATCAGCGCATCCGGATCCTGGTCGAGGAAGGCACAGGTGCCTGAGTAGAAGCCGGCGACGACTTCGTTGAAGCCCCAGTTGACGCTGTCCTTCGGCGCGTAGCCTTTCTTGTAGAGATCGACCATCCACTCGATGCCCTTGGCCCAGCCCTCGCTGTTCATGGTGGAGGTGCCGTCGTCCTTGAAGTACTTGTTGTCGCCGGCCATCGAGGCTGCAAAGATCATCCAGCCGTTGAGGCCGCCTGCTCCGCCGCGCATGCAGTAGCCGTACTTGCCGGGGATCTTGGAGACCGCTGCCGACGCCTTGACGAAATCGTCCATCGTCTTCGGCGGTTCGGAAATACCGGCCTGCGCCAGGAGCTTCTTGTTGTAGAACATGGCTCGCAGGTAGAAGCCGTAGGGCAGCATGTAGGCGGTGTTTTTCACATCGCGGCCGAGTTCGAGCGCCCGCGGCGTCAGTTCCTTGGTGGCATCCCATTTCGCAAGGTAGGGCTCAAGGCTTTCGAGCATGCCGTTGTTGCCGTAGAGCGACAGCCAAGTATCCGGCATTTCCATCACATCAGGCGTGTCGCCGGCGGATACCATTGTCGCGAATTTCTGGAAGGCCTCGTTCCAGGGCAAGGAAATGATGTCGACCTTGGTGCCGGGATTGGCGGCTTCGAACTTGCCGACGATCGACTTCAGCGTCTCCGTGCGTTCCGGGCTGGTGATGACCTCGACGAGCTTGAGCGTGGTATCGGCGAAGGCGGTTCCCGCCATCATCGCGGTAAAGAGTGCGGCTGTGATCAGTCTTTTCATGCTTATTCCCCCTCTTCGGTTTTTCTTCAGGTTGATGGTTCTACGAGGCGGCTGATATCGCTGCCTCGATGTCACTCCACAGGGCCTCGGTTCCTTCGAGACCCACATGCAGACGGACGGACCGCGCGCTGATCCCGAAGGTCTGCGCGGAATTGGGCTGTGCCTTCTGTTGAAGGACGACTTCGCCCGGGACGATGAGGCTCTCGTGGCCACCCCAGCTCACGCCCAGTTTGAAAAGCCTGAGGTGGTCGGCAAAGGCACGGATGTCGACGCCTTCCCGGAAGATGAACGAGAACAGGCCGGACGTGCCGTTGAGGCCGGCCGGCAGGCGATTGGAGAGGCCGGGATGGCAAACCATCTCGACGACGTCGAGGTCCTGCAGCCGCTTGGCGATGGTCATGGCCGCGGCCTCATGGGCTTTCATGCGCAGCGGCAGGGTGCGCATGCCGCGGATCAGCAGCCAAGCATCGAAAGGCGAGAGCTTGCCGCCGAGATAGGGATAGGCTTCCGCCTTGATCCGTCCAATGAGCACCTTCGAGCCCGCGACCACGCCGGCAACGACATCGCTGTGGCCACCGAGATACTTGGAGGCGGAGTGGATGACGAGATCGACGCCGAGCGTCAGCGGCTGCTGGAAATAGGGGCTGGCCCAGCTGTTGTCGATCATCGAGACAACGCCATGCCGTCTGGCCAGCGCCGCAAGCGCGCCGACATCGTGCGCTTCCATGACCCAGCTTGTCGGGCTTTCCATGTAGAACAGCTTTGCGCCCGGCAGCGCCCTGGCCACGGCCTCCTCGTCACGTCCGTCGACATAGGTGACCTCGACCTTCATGCGCTTCAGGATCGTTCCGAACAGGCGGAAGGCATCGGGATAGACATGATTGACGGCGACGATCCGGTCGCCCGGCTCGACGAAGCTCAGCACCGCCGAAGAGATAGCCGACATGCCGCTCGCAAATCCGAGCGCATCCTCGGCCGCCTCGAGCTTGGCCAGCATCTCCTCGAACATCCGCACCGTCGGGTTAAGGCCGCGCGTGTAAATCGGCCGGACCTTTTCGCCGCGATAGGAAGCGATCATATCGTCGTAATCGGAAAAGGTGAAAAGCGATGTCTGGAAGATCGGCGGTACAACGGCTTCAGCGTAGTTGCCCTCGTCATGGGCGGTGATCAGCGAGGCGAGATCGAATGGCTCGAGCGATCCGGTCATTTGGACATTTCCTTGATATCTTCCTCGACAACGTCGAGAATCCTGAGCGTTTCGACGCGGGCAGCCTCGGGGTCCCGGCTGACGATCGCGTCGAACAATGTGCGGTGGAAGGGAAAGGAGCGGCGGGCGAAGTCCTGCCGCTCGAAAGGATGGGTCCAGAAGCGCTCGAACGTGCCGCGCATCTGCTCCAGCAACTGCTTGAACAACGGGTTGTGGGTCGCGTCGTAGATGGCAAGATGGAATGCCAGGTCCTCAGGTCCCGAGGTGCCCTTGGCAATATGCACCCGCTCCATCTCGTCGAGCCTGGCCTCGATGACGGCGAGGTCCTCGTCCGTGCGCTTCCTGGCCGCGACCATGCCCGCCTCGCACTCGATGCCGCGGCGAACCTCCAGCGTCTGCAGCAACGCATCGCGCAGATGCGGCGTGTCCATCGACAACGGCATGTGGAGGGTCGTCTTGGAAACGGGCTTCAGCAGATAGGTGCCGCTGCCCTTGCGGGTCTCCATGACCCCGAGCGCCTGGAAATGGGTCACCACCTCGCGAATGGTTGAGCGCCCGACCGAGAGGGCCGTCATCATTTCACGCTCGGATGGCAACCGCTCGCCCGACTTCAGCTTCGTCTTCTCTATGAAATCTGACAGGGCGTCGATGACTTGCCGCGTCCGATCATGTGTTGGCAGGGGTGTGAGCAATGTGCTTCTCCGACTGCCAACAAATTGGTCTGACATCTGCTGTCAGGTCAACTGCTATTTTCGCTTTTCCAACGCATCAAGTGACTGGCCCGTGCGAGATGGGTCTGGCTTCCCATTTCTTCGGGAGTCGCTGGGTTGCTGGAGATGCTTCGCGACCCGGTCGCGCACCCGCGTCTCGAAGCAATCGAGGCCGGGGCAATGGTCAAGCGTAAAGACGATGCGGGTTTTTCACGTTTGCACAGGGGCCGCAGTTGCCCGCAGTGCTTGAAATGCCTTCTCATCATCAAGCACGCGGATTGACAGCTCCACCCCTAACGACGCAGCGACAGGAGGTTGGATGGTCGCCTTTCTGGCCTAAAACTCAAGCCGCAGATGAGCTTGGGCGGAACCCATTCCCGCCAGTTCTGAATCGAGACAAGTCTTCGGCCGACATCGGTCGCCCAACCATATATCCCTGAAGCTGATCGCAACCCGCTTCTCGCAGAAAGTTTGCCTGCCCCTCGTTTTCAATGCCTTCTGCTGTGACAGGGATTGATAAAGCAATGGCAAGCGCAATCGTCGCCTTCAAGACCTCCCGTCCTCGCCCGTCGTCGGCTGCCCAGACGAGAGACCGATCGATTTTCATGCTGTCAAAGCCGAACTGCCTGAGCGCACCGATACTGGCATAACCGCAGCCAAAATCATCAAGAGAAAACCGGACGCCGATCTTCTTAAGCTCATCGATCGCCCTTCGCGCATGAGTTGGGTTTGACATCAGGACCCCCTCTGTAATCTCCAGTGTCAGCCTAGCAGGCTCAAAGTCCTCTTCGTCCAGCAGGCTGGCAACCCGCGGAGCAAAGGAAGGATTGCATATCTGGACCGGTGAAACATTGACGGACAACCCAAGCTCCGGCCAGTCGGCGGCCGCTCTTACGGATTGGCGTAAGATTGACATCCCGAGTTGGTCAATCAATCCACAACGCTCTGCCATGGGGATGAATATTTCAGGACTGATGGCCCCCGTCGGGCGATGCCATCGCGCAAGCGCTTCCGCGCCGTTCAACTTGCCCGTGCCTGAGGCAACGAGGGGTTGGTAAGCGACGCTAATGCCGCCATCTGCAACGGCCTGTTTGAGCTCTCCTTCGAGCACGGCAGTCGCCTCGCGGTCGCGATCAAGCTCTGGCTGATAGTCTACAGCCTTTCCCTTGCCTTCGTGCTTCGCTCGATAAAGCGCCATGTCGGCTCGGCGAAGCAATTCAAAGGGGTCGGTGACGTCGCTTGACCGCGCGCTGCCAATGCTAACGCCAACTTCGACTGTCCGACCTTCGATCTCAAATGGCCTTTCAAAAAGCGAAAGCACCCGTGCCCCAAGATCTGTCGACGAATTCAGGGTGCGCTGAACAAGGGCAAACTCGTCACCTCCCAATCTCGCAGCAGACACAATTTGCGGGTGGCATTCGCGAATGGCCTCAGCAACTCGCTGGATGAGAATGTCGCCAATTTGGTGGCCCCAGGTGTCGTTCACTGCCTTGAAACCGTCCAGGTCAAGAAGGTGAAGCGTAACATCGTCAGCGTTTGCGATTGCTCCATTCAACTCCGTCAGGAGCCCGTTTCGGTTCAAGAGGCCACTGAGACCATCGTGGCTCGCTTCATAACGGGCCACGCGCGCCAGTCTGGCCATCTTCCGTGACTCCGCACCGCCCGCGATCACCACCACAACAAGGAATGCGACCAGAATGACTGCGCCGGCAAGGACTTGATTTCTGACCTCCTGATAAACTCGGCTCCCTGGCCGAAGTCTATTCCATCCCAGATAAGCAACGGGGACGCCCGAAGCGCCTCGCAGGGCGACGACGAGCATATGGCGGGGTGCTTCCTCATAAAGGCGCAGGCCTTCAAGCTGATACTGTTCGGCAAGCAAGCCAAGATCAGAATCCCGGACGTGCCGGAAAAGCGACAAGACTGCATAAGGCGTCATGACAGTCTTGCCGCCGTCCGGATGGATCATCGTAGACGCCAGGATATCCACACCGTCCCAGGTCTTAACGAATTCAACCAGCGGCTTGCCGTCGTGATTGAGAGCTGCCGAAGATTGCGTTTCGAGCACCTTTCCAAACCGTGTTGAGGGGTCGAAAACCGATCCTTTATAACTCGCCATAGCGGTCGCTCCACTACGCGTCGTGATTATGGCTCCATCGTAAATTGATGAGGCTCCGCTCGTTCCTCGCCATTTCTCAATCGCCCAGCGAGAGAATTCGCCAGTTTGTGAAACCTGATAGGCGTCACTTGATCCCGCATTGTCGAGAAGTGTCATCGAAACCCGCTCTTTAAGCGATCGGATTGCGGACTGGGCAGCACGGGAGGCACGCTCATCATCCCGAATGTCGGCGGAGTGGCGCATCGTTGTGATGACATTTGTTGTTAGAATGCCGAGTGTGACAAGGACTACAACAAATAAAGCAGTAGAGATAACAACGGACCACTTCGAAAGACCGGCCTGCATTGATAGCATTTATTTCTCCCCCAGAAATGAAGCATCCACGCGGTAAATTTTTAATCAAATATTTCCTCAATTTCGAAAGGTAACCCGACCTTATTATCATGTCGCTTACGCTTGTGGTTAAAAGCCAATTAATCTGACAAATCCGCGAAACTCATGGGCGACTGGGATCACGTTGTTCAAACTCATACGCCGTCAACTCAGCTCATAGCCCCCTTCAATCACCCGCGCGTCGTTTGACCGGGAAACTCGCGTTTCCAGGCAACGCCGCTTTGAAGGAAAGCTGGGAAGAATTGGGAGGTCCAATGCACAAGACACGACCCGCGCCGAGATGATCCCCGGCGTGATGGGCAGCGAACCACTGACGGTGCTATGTCAAAGTCAGGCCCATTGGCTATTCATGGGAAAGACACTTTAGCGAGCCCTGCGTCAAATCCTCTCGAGGGCAATGGCAATTCCCTGCCCCACGCCGATGCACATGGTCGATAGCGAATAGCATCCGCCCGTTTCGGCGAGTTCGAGCGCCGCGGTTCCGGTGATGCGGGCGCCGGACATGCCCAGCGGATGACCCAGGGCAATTGCCCCACCATTGCGGTTCACCCTGCTGTCGTCATCGGCGATTCCAAGCTCGCGAAGAACAGCTAGACCTTGAGAGGCGAAGGCCTCATTGAGTTCGATGACATCGAACTGGTCCTGGGTCATGCCGAGCCGTGCCATCAGCTTTCTGGAGGCCGGAACCGGACCGATACCCATCACCCGTGGTGGGACACCGGCCGCCGCGCCACCGAGGATGCGAGCGATCGGCCTGAGGCCATACTTCTTCGCCGCGGCTTCCGAGGCGATGATCAGCGCGGTAGCCCCGTCGTTCACGCCGGATGCGTTGCCGGCCGTCACCGTCCCACCTTCCTTCTTGAAGGGCGTGCCGAGCTTGGCCAGTGTCTCGATGGTCGTCGCGCGCGGATGCTCGTCCCTGTCGACGACAACCGGATCGCCTTTGCGCTGCGGAATCGCAACCGGCGTAATTTCCTTGGCGAGACGGCCGCGTTCCTGTGACGCAGCAGCCTTTGCCTGGCTCCTCACCGCAAACGCATCCTGATCCTCGCGGGTGACCTTGTAGTCTGCCGCAACGTTCTCGCCTGTCTCCGGCATGCTGTCGACGCCGTATTGCGTCTTCATCAACGGATTGATGAAGCGCCATCCGATCGTCGTGTCGTAGATCTCGGCGCTACGGGAATAGGCGGTCTCGGCTTTCGGCATGACAAAGGGTGCACGTGACATGCTCTCGACGCCGCCTGCGATCATCAACTCCGCCTCACCCGCGCGGATGGCTCGGGCCGCCGTGATGACAGCGTCCATGCCGGACCCGCAAAGGCGATTGATGGTCGTGCCGGATATCGAAACCGGAAGTCCGGCCAGAAGTGACGACATCCGCGCAACGTTGCGGTTGTCCTCGCCGGCCTGGTTGGCACAGCCGAAGATCACGTCGTCGACGGCCTCCCAATCGACCTGGCTGTTACGTGCCATGAGCGCCTTCAAGGGGATGGCGCCAAGATCATCGGTACGCACGCTCGCAAGCGAGCCGCCAAACCGGCCGATCGGGGTGCGGATGTAGTCACAGATGAATGCATCGGTCATCGCAGTCTCTCTTTCAAAGGGCGGGAACGACGAGGTCGGCAACGGGCCCATCGGTATGGAGCTTCGCGCCTGTGATCGCCTGTAGTTCTTCCATGCTCATGTCGACCAATTTCTCGCGGACGACGAATTTTCCGCCAACGATGTCGATAACCGCGTGGCTGGTATAGACGCGCGTGATGCAGCCGACGCCGGTGAGCGGGAAGGTGCAGGCGTCGACCAGCTTCGGCTTGCCATCCTTGGTGACATGCTCGGTGATGACGAAGACCTGTTTGGCCCCATGCACAAGATCCATGGCACCGCCGACGGCGGGTACGCCCTTGCTGCCGACACGCCAGTTGGCGAGGTCACCGCTTTGCGCCACCTGGTAGGCACCAAGGATCGCCACGTCGAGGTGCCCTCCCCGAACCATGGCGAAACTATCGGCATGGTGAAAGAAGGCGGCGCCCGGCTTCAGTGTCACGGCCCGCTTTCCGGCATTGATCAGGTCCCAGTCCTCTTCTCCAGCGGCCGGCGGCTCGCCGAAGTCGAGAATGCCGTTTTCGGTATGAAAAATCGCCTGCCGGCCGGGCGGCTGATACCTCGCCACCATTTCCGGAAAGCCTATCCCCAGATTGACATAGGCGCCGTCCTCGATGTCCTGCGCAGCCCGCCAGGCAATCTGGGCGTTGGAGAGCTTGATATCGTCGCGAGTGTTGACTGATGTATCGGCGGTCATGCGTAGGCCACTCCAGCGCGGATGAGTTCTTCTTCCTGTTGCGGCGCGGCGACTTCGACGACGCCATTGACGAAGATCCCGGGGGTCACTACCAGTTCCGGATCTATGGATCCGAGCGGCACGATCTTCGAGACCTGCGCGACGGTTCTGGCAGCCGCCATGCACATCAGCGGATTGAAGTTCCTCGCGGCCTTGTTGTAGGTGAGGTTGCCATGGACATCGCCGAGATGCGCCTTGACGATGGCGAAGTCTGCCTTCAGCCACCTCTCCTGGACATAATGCCTGCCGTCGAATTCGGCGATCGGCTTGCCTTCTGCAAGCTCGGTGCCATAGGCCGTCGGCGTGAAGAACGCCGGAATGCCGGCGCCGCCGGCGCGAATGCGCTCAGCAAGGGTTCCCTGCGGCACCAGTTCAAGCTCGATCTCGCCTGCCAGATACCGGTCGGTGAAGGCGCGTGGATCGGAAGAGCGGGGGAAGGAGCAGATCATCTTCCGGACCATGCCCGCATCGATCATCGCGGCTATGCCGATGCGCCCATTTCCGGCGTTGTTATTGATAACTGTAAGGTTCTTTGGGCCCTTGTCGATCAGCGCATGAATGAGCTCGATGGGCGCGCCGGAGCCGCCGAAGCCGCCGATCATGACGGTTGCGCCATCGCCGATATCCTTGACCGCCTCCGCGAGGCTCCCGATCGTCTTGTCCATTCGCATCCTCCTCGGCGGACCAGCCCGATAGCCTAATCCGCCCTCGAATTAGTAACGCCAGCCCATATCGACGGCAACGACTTTGTGCGATATAGATTTTTTGTTCTAATATCGCACATGGGTATTTCTTGGAAACCAAGCAAAGCGATCTTATGGGTGGGCTGGCGAAGGGCCTTCGTGTCATCGAGGCATTCACCGCCGAGAACCCGCGCCTCAGCATCTCCGAGGCCGCCACGATTGCCGGACTGGATCGGGCGACGACGCGCCGCTGTCTGCTGACCCTGGCCGAGCATGGCTACTGTGCCTATGACGGCAAGTATTTCACGGTAACGCCTCGTGTCCTTCGCCTCGGTACGGGCTGCCTGGCATCCATGCCCCTGCCGCGGATCGTTCAGCCGTGGCTCGACCATCTGTCGGAGCGGATCGGCCAGAGCACGTCGGTTGCCATCCTCGACGAAGGCGAGATCGTCTATGTAGCCCGCGCCGCTCAGCGCAAGGTGATGTCGATCGCCCTCATGCCAGGATCGAGGCTGCCCGCCTATTGCACATCCATGGGCAGAGTACTGCTGGCGGCACTACCGGAAGAGCGGGCTGAAAATATCCTGCGGTCCTCGACATTGGTCGCCCGCACGCCGAATACGATTGTCGATCTTGCACCCCTGCTGTCAGAGCTGGAGCGCGTCAGACGGCAAGGCTTTGCCTCTGTCGACCAGGAAGTCGAGGTGGGATTGCGCTCGATTGCCGTCCCGTTGAAAAACCCGCGCGGCCAGATCGTCGCAGCTTTGAACACGGGACTTCCGATGTCCGATGAAGTCATGCAAACGATCGTCGAACGGTACCTTCCACCGCTTCTGTCCGTCAGCAAGGAGTTATCCGGAATCGTTCTGGTTTAGATCCGGTCCGCGTTCATCCGTGAAGGCTCTGTCCCCTAGCGCGCCATAGCCGATGCGGGGAGCCGTCTTCATAACCTAGCTTGTCGAAACTGGCCACCTCTAGAACCAAGCCCCATGGCGCCCTGAAATAGATCCAGTTGAAACCGGCCAGAGGGCCAGTTTCAACGAGATTAGGACCATCCAGCATATCGACGCCGATCGAGCGCAGGCGGTCTGTGGCGGCAAAGACATCCTCGACCTCGAAACAGAGATGCATTCCACCGACTTCCGAAGGCCGCTTTGGCGGTTCCTTGTTTTCCTCGCCCGCATATTCGAAGAGCTCGACGCTCGTGCCCTCGCCGCATCGCAAAAACGCGAGATCGCGGATCTGAGAATGGGCTGCGGCGCCAAGCTTGTTGGCCATGAAATCGGCATCGACATCAAATGGCCCGGTGCGAAAAACCTCGATCGCGCCGAAAACAGCCTGGAAAAAGCGTATGCCTTCTTCGATATCCGGCACAGTGATGCCGATATGGTGCATGCCGTAGACTCTTGGCGTCATTCCACTCTCCTCCTGAACCAAGGGCAACATCAATTCGCTGCGCGTCTCCTGACGCCCGAGTAGACAAGCGCTGCCACGACGACCAGAATCCCCTGGAAGAAATACTGGTAGGTCTGGGTCAGGCCGAGGAAGGTTACCGCGTTGAGGACCTCGGTCAGCAATATCGCGCCGAGCAATGTACCGATGAACGTCCCTCTGCCTCCGGACAGGCTGGTGCCACCGAGAACGACCGCCGTGATGCTCGAAAGCGTATAGTTGACGCCCTGGCGCGGATCGCCAACGCCGATCTGGGTCATCAGCATGATGGCGCCGAGGCTGGTGAGTAGGGAACAGACGACATAACCGGCGATGAATGTCAGGTTGACGTTGATGCCGGCCCGACGCGAGGATTGCTCGTCCGAGCCGACCGCTCTCAGCCGCCAGCCGGCCTTCGTCTGGCGCAGAAGATATTCGCCGGCCAGTGTGAAAGCGACGAGCACCAGGAAGGCAACCGGAAAGGGACCCCACTGCCAGTTGATCCAGTCCGTCACCGTTGCACTGATGTAGCCATCCGGATTATCCCGGAGAAGGAAGCTGAACCCCTGTATCGCGATATACATTGCAAGCGTTGCAGCGATGGGCGTGAAGTTTGCGAAGCGTATGAGCAGGCCGTTGACAGTCCCGGTGATGAAGGCGCCGGCGAACATCAGCAGGAAGCCCATCACCATGATGGCGGTCGATTTGTCGTCGTTTATGAAGAATGACGCGACGACGACAAGGAACCCCGCAAGTGGGCCGACGGAAAGGTCGATGCCGCCCATAAGCAGCGCCACCGTCTGACCCATCGCGATGAAGCCCAAGGCCGCGGCCAGAAGGAAGATATTGTATATGTTGTACACCGAGAAGAAGTTGTCGTTCTGGCTATAGACATAAAGGCCGAGAAGAATCGTTACGATCGCAAGCGGTATGGCCGGCGCATTGTCCGATTGCAGTAGATGCCGGATACCGCCGGACTGCCTCGTATCGGCCTTGGAGATTTCTCCGACATGGGTCGTTGCGTTGACCGCAGCCGCGACAATGCGGCCTTCGGTCACCTCGCTTCCCGTCAGGGTCTCGACGACATGCCCGCGGGACATGACGATGACCTTGTCGCAGAGACCCTCGAGCTCGACGGCATCGGAGGAGTTGACGATGACGGGCGTGCCCGCTTCGGAGACCTCCCGCAGGATGCGGTAAATCTCAAAACGTGCGCCGACATCGACACCCTGCGTCGGTTCATCGGCTATGATGAGGCCGGGGTCGGACAGCAGAGCGCGTGACATGACGACTTTTTGCTGGTTGCCGCCGGACAGCGCCAGGATCGGCGCCTCCAGACCGGGTGTCTTCACGGCGAGCTCGCCGAAGATCGAATTGACCTGTTCGATCTCTCTTTTTCGGCTCATGATCCCCGCGACAGCAAATTTCTCGAGGGCGGAATAGGTGGCGTTCTCGCGAACCGTCAGGCCGCTTGCAACACCTTCGACGTGCCGATCAGAAGGCATGAAGGCGGCGGCGCGCAACAGTTCGCGCTGATCGATCGACCGGCCTCGCAGGACGATGGAGCCCTCGGCAGGTTCCAGCCCGGCAAGTACCCGCATAAGCTCGGGCTGACCGTTGCCCGCCACGCCCGCGATGCCAACGATCTGTCCGCGCTGAACCTCGAAGCTGACATTTTTCAGATCGCCGGTGCTTATTCCGGTGACCGACAAGCCTGTTTCCTCGGAGGCAGACTGTGCCTTCGGCGGGAAAGCTGCCTTCAAAGTACGTCCGACGATGAGGTTGACGAGTTCGGAGACACTGACATCCCGGACCATCGCGCCGCCGCGAACGCGACCGTCACGCAGGACCGTGACGCGGTTGGCGATCTGGCGAAGCTCGGCGAGACGATGGGTGATGTAGATGACGGATGTTCCCGCCGCCGCGACTTCCCGAATGCGGTCAAACAGCATGTCGGTCGATTCCTGGTCGAGCGACGCGGTCGGCTCGTCGAGGATAAGTACTTTTGGCTTGAGCGCGAGCGCCTTTGCGATCTCGAAGAGATGCTTCTGCGCGACCGTCAGACCGTCGGCGCGCATCCGCAACGGCACCTTCAGACCCATGGTATCCAGAACTTCGGTTGCAACGTCATTAGCATTGCGCTGAGCGAAGATAGACGAAGGCAACGCAACGCGTAGGTTTTCGAGGATCGACAGATCTTCGAGAATGGCCGGATGCTGGAAGCAGATGCCGATGCCGCGCGCCTTGGCCATATCGGGCCTCATCTGGCTGATCGGTTGGCCTTCGAAGCTGATTTCCCCTTGCGTGGGTCGAAGCGTGCCGGAAATGATGTTCATCAGCGTCGACTTGCCGGCGCCGTTCTCGCCAAGAATGGCATGAACCTCGCCCGCGTAGAATTCGACATTCACGTCGCTGAGCGCTGGGACGACCGAGAAGAACTTCGTAATGCCCGTCAGACGGATGATGACCTCTCCCGTCTGCGCCTCGATCTCTTTAGTCTTTGCTTCCGCCATGTGCTGTGACCCGTCTTGAGTGCTGGCCCGGAGGGATGTCCCTCCGGGGAGTTTTCATGGTGGCCTGTCGCTTAGTGGCTGACGGCTTTGGCCTGGTCCTCAGGAGAAAGCGCGGACGACATGTAGATCGCGCCCGGCAGATCCTTGCGGCACTGCACGGCATTCGGCTTGCCCGAGACCGAGTCCTCGAACGCCGATGCCTTGAAGATTTCGTCCTTCGGCTTTTCGCCGCCTGTGGCAAGTGCGACGGCCCACTGCACGGCGAGCCGTACATTGTCATTGCCGGTTGCAACGGTAAAAAGCTTGAAGTCCGGATTACTTGCGTGGTTTTCCTGCCAGAAGCAGCCGAGCGAATTGCCGTCAGAGGTGGCGAGCGCCGGGATCGACTTGCCCTGCTTGGTGAATGCCGGCAGTGCGCCGACCAGGGATGGGCCGAAGTCGGAGATGATCACATCGATCTTTGGATTCTTGGCGATCTCAGCGGTCAGGACTTTTTGGGTGAGTGCCGGATCCCAGTTCGTCACATCGAACGGCTGAGGGTTCACGAAGACATATTCGGCACCGAGCACGCTCTTCAGTCCCTTGAGTTCATCCAGTCCCTGGCTGTTGCCGGCAGGTCCGCTGAGGAACAGAAGATTTCCACCCTTGGGCAGTATGCTCTTGATCCAGTTACCCCAGGTCACGCCATCGTTTTCGAAGGATGAGCCGATGAACTTGGCGTAGTTTGTGCCTTCCTTGCCGCCGACTGCGACGCGGTATGGCACGATTATCTTGCCTGCCTTGTGGACGCTCGTGATGGCTGGCAACACAGCGGGGCCGGCGTCGCCGAAGACAACGAGCGCATCGATGCCCTTCGCCGCCATGCCCTTGATGTCGGAAATCGACTTCTGGGTGTCTCCCTGGCCGTCGGCATATTCGTATTTGGTGATGCTTGGGCAGAGGTCGACGACCTGCTTACCCGATGCTGTCGTCACCTGGCGC
The DNA here is from genome assembly GCF_049472505.1 of Rhizobium sp. HT1-10. Classification (NCBI taxonomy): domain Bacteria; kingdom Pseudomonadati; phylum Pseudomonadota; class Alphaproteobacteria; order Hyphomicrobiales; family Rhizobiaceae; genus Rhizobium; species Rhizobium sp. HT1-10. The sequence continues at coordinate 108,523 of NZ_JBCEBQ010000002.1, forward strand.
CAGCTGTTGCCGCCGTAGCCGTCGAGCAGGGCAAGGCTCGCTTTCTTGGGTCCGCACCAGGATGGTGTTTCGGCCTTGGCGAGACTGGCACTACCCAGCCCTGCAATAGCAGTTCCGACCGAAACGGCGAGAACCTTGGCAAATTTTGAATTTTTCATTTTCTCTCCTCCACAGTTTTTGTTCCAGTCGCTTTTCTTGAGTTTACCGTCCAGCGGAGCGAGTAAACACCGATGCCAAAACCCAGGGCCAAGGCCTGGATGATGGTTTGAGCCGAATAGGGCACCCCGACTGAGAGTGCGAATTGGCTCAATTGGTTGAGGAAGAAGGCCGCGATGACCGTCGATATCGGGTAGCCGCGGCCCCCGAGAAGCGAGGTCCCGCCAAGAACGACGACGGCTACCGACGGCAGCAGGAGACTGTCTCCCTGGAAGGCGGTCGGTTCGCGGGTAATGCCAGCGATCAGGATACCGGCCATGCAATAGAGCAACTGCGCATAGACATAGGCCATCATCTGATGCACGCGAACGTTCAGACCGGCCGCCCTGCCCGCCGGAGGGCTGGCGCCGATCGCCTCGAACCGGCGACCGGCCACTGTCTTCTTGAGAACGAACGAGACGACTGCCGTGGCAGCCACCGCAAAGAGAACCGAATTGGGTACGCTCAGGGTTTCGCCGCCGGCGATCTCAGCCAGGAGGTTCGTGGTGATCGACGGGACACCGCCCGACGTGGCAAAGACGGCTCCGTAGAGCAGCGCGTTCACCCCAATCGTCGCGATGATCGCATTCAACCGGAAAAAACTGACGAGTATTCCGTTCAGGAAGCCCGCGGCCACGGCGAAGGCCAATGCGAGCAGGACAGCTTGATAAAGAAGTCCATCGTTCTGCTGCGGATAGTGCGTCGATACAACGACGGCCAAGGATACCGAGCCTGGCAGCGAAAGATCGAATCCACCGTGCTGAACGACCAGCAATTGCCCGAGACCAACGATCGCGATGATCGCCGCAAACGGAAGGCTTCCGGACAACGCACCCCAGGAAACGCTCGATGGCGCTAGGATTCGGCAAAGTATGAGAAGCAGCAGCGTGGAGAATACGACGGTGACGAAACTGCGCGCCAAAGGCATGGCGAACAATCCCTGCTTGTCCAGCGCAGCGGGCGTAATCGAACTTGCATTCATGTCGCGCTACCTCCCATGATCATCTTGTTCCTACCTCTTATTCTGCCGCGGCTCTCGGCCGCGAAATCTGGATTCAAGGCACCTCAGTTCCGCCACAGGCGTGGCGGTCTGTGTCACCATGAAGCCAGTGCCGCGCCGTTCACAAAGCCGCAGCAAACTCATTCCGCCGCCTGGAACAGCATTTCGTTCAGTCGATTATTACGGGGAGACCAGCAGCGATGACGGTCGTCGTCGCTTCGAGAGCCATTTTCTACCTCCTCCGAGAATAGGCGTGTCTAAATTTCAACCGTCTTGCGTTTTTCGTTTCGACGACACAGTCCAGCTACTTCGCGTGTGTCCACAAAAATGGACACCGCAAAACATTACTGGCAGAGCTCGTGTATCGAAAGGAAAGCGACTCCTCCTAAACCGCTTAGCAACAGCTTCATGCATTTCTCGCCGCGTGGAAACACTGAAAATATCCGGTTTGGATAAGTGCTTAGGAGAGGGCAGAACTCCGCTTGACGGCTGAACGCCGGGAGGTCGCCCCCAACCCGAAGCCCATGCTGGCGGAGCGCGATGTGCGGGAGGCAAGCAAGCGATATACCGCCGCAATGCTGCGGCAGTTGAACAGGTTGTTCTGAAGCTAGAGGAACTTACAGCAGCCGCCGACATCAAGCGCGGCGCCGATGATATCGCTCGATTGTTGGATGGACAGAAAAAATGTGCTGTTGGTAGGTTTGGTTGTTTTAGCGGCTAGCCAGCAGAGGTTTTAGCCCACTCGACAGTCTGCATTTCCCAAGAGGAGATGCATCGCTTCTCGGCCTCCTCAGCGCCGGCAAGGCTGATTGCAAGCGCAAAACGGGGAACTCAAGACAGTCGACAGACGCCAACCTGCAGATGGATGTCTTTTACCAACAGCGGCATGACGTTCTCCTCTTCTTGATAGTTTGTGCCGGTTCACCTGCTGCGGCCACGCCTCACCGTGTGCCGGCAGCAGCCTCATAGGCTTCAATCAGAAGCTTCGAGTTCTCGACTTTCGCTTCAAGCTTGCCGCTCTCGATCTCGAAAGCGATCTCCATGATACGTTGGTTCATGGGCGCCGGCTGGCCGTGCGCCTTCAGGATGTCCACGACCCAGCCGTTGACTTCCTGGATCTCCGCACGGCGGCCCTTCCGCCAGTCCTGAAGCGACGTTGTCAAGGTATCGGCCTGCGAGAAGACCGTAAGGACCTCTTCGAAGATCTTGTCGACATAGCGCTCGGGATTGTTGGTGGTGACGGGCGGCATGCCGATGATCGGAACGATCGTTGCACCATCGGCAAGCGCCGCATGAATCGCTTCGTAGCCGGCGGCACGCATGGCCTCCAGCATGCCGGGGGCACGCGCTGCGTCGCCGAGGGGCATGTTGATGATGGCAGACGGGATCAGTTCAGCAGCGTTGACGACGAGCTTCATCCACTTGGCGGAGCGAATATCGTCGAAAACTTCGACGGTGCCGGAATTGCGCAGCAACGCGGCGACGGCTTCCACGCGCGGCTGCGTGTTCGGATCGAGCGCGCCGAGAGCGAACCAGGACGTATCGTGATCGTTTTGCCGATTGGTAACACCCGGCTCCCACATGTTCGAGGCGATCTCGATCACAGCGCCAATGGTCCGCTCGCGGCCGACGATCGCGGCGATATCCTCGTGCGTCATGCCGTTCTGCAGGCCGACGATCAGGCCATCCTTGGCGAGCACCGGCTCGATAAGCTGGCAGGCCCACTTCGTGTCGTAGGCCTTCACGACCATGAAAACGAGATCGAAGGGTTGCTTCACCTCGGCCACCTGGCAAAGGTGAAGCGCCGGCACCTTGGCGTTAATCGTGCGCGTCGGCAGGTTGACTGTGATGCCCCTTTCGCGGATTGCGGTAACGTGATCCGGCCACTGCTCGATGAACGTCACGTCGAGACCCGCCAGGGCGAAGTCGGCACCGATCGATGCGCCCTGCGCGCCCGTTCCCAGAAAGGCGATCCGTGGTCCGCCCCTTTTGTCCCAAGTCATAGTTTGGCTCCTCTCAGAAATGCGATGTTTATTCCGGCGCGTAGTTCTGATGTTTATACCCCGGCCAAAAGCGGCCTCGGGATGTTGCGACGGCGTTGGCCGCGCCATGAAATTTCTCGGTTGCATAAGCCACGAAACGATAAGCGGTCGAGACCTGCGCCCTGTGCCCCCCTCAACGGCGACGAGCCATGAAGCGGGTGCCTGCGCTTACCTCACCGCACTATCCGCGCAACGTCGAAGCCGGCGCGCAGACTGTCAGCCGAACCCGAAAGGTACTTGCGCGCCAGCCGCCATCAATTGAAGCGGCTTGCGCTCAGGCGTCGTCAGCTTCGTAGTCGACCTGGTGCCGCGCGATGCGCATGCCCTCGAGGTCGGCTTTGACCCTCTGATGTGCCGGGTGCTCGGCATAGACATTCAAGGCGTCGACATCTGCAAACTCGGAATAGAGGGCGACGTCGCAGGCGTAGGAAATGCGACTCATATCGATGCCGATTTCCAGCTTCTGCAAGCCGGGTATCTCTCCCACCAGCGCCTCGAATTTCGCCTTGATGAGCAATGCGGTCCGCCGCTTTTCCTCCGGCGTTTCGCCTCGCACGTTCCACATGACGATGTGCTTGATCACGTCAGCCTCCTAGCTCCTGACAAGACGGGCCGGATGTAGCTTCGCAATGATGAGACGACATCTGGGTCCTGGGGGCAATGTCGAATTTCAACCGCGCCCGGAAACCAGATACAGTTTCGGCGGCTGCTTCTTACCCGGCTGATCTTGCTTATCGTTGCTTCCATCATCGACGACATGTGCCGAACTGAGGGCGGACAGCCAACTCACCGTCTTTTGCCAAAGGCCTGCAATAATCCTACCCACGTGCTTACCTCCCATTGCAATTCCCGCTTGTTGAGCGATCGAGCCAACCGACCTTGCTCCGTCTTGATTAGCTCTAGGCGTGTCGAGGCCTGGTGCCTTCGTAGGCGTTTAACAGCAACTGTCGCAGCCCATCCTTGGTAAGCGGCTTCGGATTCCAATACGCGTTCGACATGGTCTGATCGACCGCTTCATCGATTCCGTCCTTGGGCATTGCCATGGATTTCAATGCCATCGAGGCACCAAGACCCGATGCCAGGTCGAAGAGACCGGTGGCCGCGTAGTCCGCACCCAATGCTTTTGCCACCCGCGCCATCGCCTCCGGCGCGGACGAGGCGTTATAGGCCACGGCATGGGGCAACACCGCGGTGTGCATCGGCGCATGCGGCAGGTTGAACATCCCGCCCAGCGTGTGGCAAAGCTTGTGATGCAGCGCCATGCCCACGGACCCCAGGCAGACACCGCAGAGCCACGCACCATAGAGTGCCTTGGCTCTGGCTTCCCTGTCGTCAGGCGTCCGTGCGATCGCCGGAAGCGCTTGTGCAAAGGCCGCGATGCCCTGTTCCGCCAGCAGCGAGATGATCGGATTGGTCTCGCGCGCATACAATGCTTCGACAGCGTGGGCGATGGCGTTGAGCCCGCTCGTGACGGACATCGATACCGGCAGCGTCATGGTCAAATCGATGTCATACACGATGACTTCTGGAAGGATGCGCGCATCGGATTTTGTTACCTTCCGGCCATTCTCCGTCTCGCCCAGGATCGGCGTTGCTTCAGACCCGGCATAGGTCGTCGGAACGACGATCTGCGGCAGGTCGGTGCGAAAGGCGATCGCCTTCCCAAGGCCTGTTGTCGAGCCACCGCCGATTGAGACGACCGCGTCCGCGCCGAGCTTCTCCACAACACTCATTGCGTCGGAAGTCACGTCCACAGGTGTATGCATCGTCGCCTTCGAATAGACGCCGACAACACGCGTACCGAGATGGCGCGCGATGTCCTCTGCCTGGCCGACCTGCTCGGGCGTCGAGAGGACAAGCAGGCGCTTCGCGCCCAAGCGCTCAGCCTCATCCTCCAGGCGCGAAACCGTGCCGCTGCCGAAGATGACGCGGCCGGGATTTCCGTTATAGACAAAGTCTTGCAAGGCTATCTCCTGGTGCTGTTGGTCTACGGCACGAGCACAAAATCGAAGTCGGAACGCCAGAGCGTGTCGCCGCCGTCCACCCTGGCAAATGGTGCGACCAGCGTCTTCTTCACGCCGAAGACAGCATCCGAAGTCAGATAGGTGTCGCCGCCGACAAAGGTGTGCGTAACGAGCTTCTGGAAGCCGTCGGCACGGATCATGTAATGCATATGCGCCGGGCGATAGGGATGGCGACCGAGGCTTGCCAGCATCTTGCCAACCGGGCCGTCATCCGGGATCGGATAGGACACCGGCCTGATGCCGACAAAGCTGTAATGTCCATCAGCGCCGGTGACGAAGACACCGCGGTTGTTCCATTTCGGCTGGATATCGGGCTGCTGCACATCGTAGTAGCCCTCCGCATTGTCGGACCACACGTCGATGCGCGCACCTTCGATTGGCCTACCATCGATATCGATAACGCGTCCGACGAAGAGACAGCTTTCGCCTTTCCCGTCGAGGCAGATTTTATCGCCCATTTCCCGCACCGGGGCGCCCTCGACGTGGAACGGGCCGAACACCGTATTCTCCGTCGCACCCTCTGGCCGGCGATTGTTGATCGCATCGACCAGCATCGACACTCCGAGGGTGTCGGAGAGCAGGATGAATTCCTGCCGTTCGCCGCTGCAGATCTGTCCAGTCTTTGTCAGAAAATCGACGGCGTACTCCCATTCCGCCTGGGTCAGTTCGACCTCACGGACGAAATGGTGGAGATGTTTCACCAGGCTGGCCATGACGGTGGCCAGGCGTGGTTCGACGTCCTTGCCCATGCGGGCATTCACCGTCGCAACCGAATTTTCCTCGGTGAAATAGCCGATTGCCGGCGTTTGGGTGTTAACTGTCTCGGTCATGGTCCGTCTCCTTCAGATCAAGGAATGATCCGATCGGCTCGCAGGCGGTCGAAAGCGTCCGTGAAGGATTCGGTGGTGTCCTGGTAATCCAGGAAGCCGAGCTTTCTGCTGCGCGCCATGTCGTTGAACGTTTCCACCTGGCGTCCGAGATCGGCATCGGTGTGCCAGAAGGATGCCACGCGGGAGAGTGGGTTTTGCTTGAGGTGGTGCTTGACGACGAGCCCGTCCCAGATCGGCGCTGCGTCCGCCATCTTTCCCTCGAGCGGCTCCGGCGTGCCGGAATAGGGTGCAGCCTCGATATCGAAATAGGCTGCAATGCGCGGCCAAAGCCACTTCCAGCGGAAGACGTCGCCGTTGACGATATTGAAGGCCAGATCGGCTGCAGCAGGCGTCGTCGCGGCCCATGCCAGCTGCTTGGCAAGGATGCGGGCGTCCGTGACGTCGGTGGCTGCCTGCCATTGTTCCGGGGAGCCGGGGAACGAAAAGGCCATCCCGGTCTCCTTGCAGATCGACGCGTAGATCCCCAGTGTGGCGGCCATGTTCATCGCATTTCCGACGGCATAGCCGATGAGCGTATGGGGGCGGTGGACCGACCAGGTGAATTTCTCTCGCGCGGCCGCACTGAAGATTTCGTCTTCCTGCACATAATAGAAATTCTGGTTGGGAAGACGCGCCTGTTCCTCGCGGAATGGCGTCTCCGGTGCGACTTTTGCGTAGGATTCGAACGGGCCGAGATAGTGCTTCGTGCCGGTAACCAGAGCGACGTGTCTGACACCGCGCCCGCGCAGCGCGTCGAGCACGTTGCGGACGATACCGCCATTGACCTTGCAGTTCTCATCTTCCGTCGCCTGGCGGGACCAGGCGGTGATGAAGACATGCGTCGGGCTGACCCCTTCCAGCGCGCGGCTGACGGATTGCGCCTCCGTCAGGTCGCATTTCAGGGTTTCGACGCCCCTCACCGGGCTCTCGGACCTCGAGAGGCCAGAGATTTTCCAGCCGCCCTGCGCAAGCAGGTGCTCCGCGAGATTACTGCCGGCAATGCCTGTAGCTCCGACGATGAGCGCGTGCTTTTCCATGGGTTCAACCGTTCAACAGAGTGATCTTGATGCTCTTGGTCGCGTCTTTGCCGAAGCTGAAAGCCTGCACGGCATCGGTCAGCGCGTAGTCGTGGGTCTGTATCGGCGAAAGGTCGATGCCGGTCCTTTCGAGGAAGCGGATCGCCGCAGGCCAGACGCCCGGCGAGCCGATGCAGCCCCTGACGGTCAGGTTCTTCATCTGAATCTGGCCAACGACGACGGGGACCTTGCGGCCGATGTTGATGCCGACCATCGACATGCGACCGTCTTCCCTCGCATAGTCGAAGGCGGCAGCCATCGATGCATCGTGCCCGGAGGCTTCGACGACGAGATCGGCGCCATGACCGCCCGTCATTTCACGGATGCGCTCTGCCGCACCGCCGTCCGATGGATCGAGCGCTGCATCGGCGCCCAGCTTCAGGGCAACTTCGCGACGGGTGGCGAGGGGATCGACGACGATGACGCGGGCGCCCATGCCAATAGCCGCGGCTGCCGAAACCAGGCCGATGGTCCCACCGCCTGATACGACCACGGTCTCGCTGGCATTCGTGCCGCCTGAACGCAGGACCGCATAGAAGCCACAGGTAAATGGTTCGATCAGCGCCGCCTTCTTGTCGTCGACGGCTTCAGGCAGCTTATGCAGCCACTCCGGATTGACATTGAAGAACTCGCGGTCGGCGCCACTCATCGAGAAACCGAAATGGTGAAGGCGCTCGGGCGTGCGCACCACGCACTCGCCGACGACGCGATCGCCCGTCTTGAAGCCCGTTACATTGCGCCCGACTTCCACGATCTCACCGCTCCATTCGTGGCCTGGGGTCACCGGATAGGAGATCGGGATGATGTATCGCCCGGCGAGGAGCTCGTAGTCGGAATGGCATATTCCAACGGCTCGCGTCCGCACGAGCACCTCGTTTGGGGAAATTTCCGGCATTGCCGCGTCGATGATGACCGGCTTGTCGGGCGCCTGGAATACCAAAGCCTTCATGCTAATCTCCTGTCAAAGTTGCTCGACGACGCCGGAGCGCGCGGATCGGATAATCGCTTCGAGAAGCGCGATGTTGTTGATCATGTCCTCCCCGGTGATCGGGTATTCTTCGGTGCCGCGGACGGCGCGTGCAAAGGCACGCAGATTGTCGCGAACCGGCTCGGCGGGTGCCACTTCGCGAACGGTGATCGGCTTGTCCTTCCAGCCTTCGGTGACGATCCAGCCGTCCGGCGATTCCACGTGAGCTTTGTCGCGCACCTCGATCCAGCCCAGCGTACCGAAAACGGCGAAGCGCGAGATGAAGGGCGTTGCCAGTGTTGCGGACACGTAGGACGAGCCGCCATTCTGGAAGCGGATATGAGCGCTCATCGTATCGCCCTGCGGGATGCTGGAAGCGAGGTTCTCGCAGACCACGCGGACGTCCCGGGCCGGCCCCATCAGCTTGACGGAAAGATCAGTCAGATGGATGCCTGTTGCCGTCATGCCGCCCGCCGGCGCCTGTTCCGCGTTGAGCCGCCAGTTGGACGGATCGAGATTGAGAAATTTGTCGTGGCTGAAGTTCGACTCGATCTGCAGGAGCCGGCCCAGCTTGCCGCTCGATGCCGCCTCCAGGATCTCGGCGATCGGTGGCTCAAAGCGCCGTTCGTGCCCCATGCCAAGGACGAGGCCCGCTTCATGACAGAGAGCCACCGAAGCTTCCGCATCCCTGCGCGTCATCGCCAGCGGCTTTTCACAGAAGACATGCTTGCCGGCTGCAACCGCCTGGGCGATCTGGCTCTGATGCAGGGAATGGGGCGTCGCGAGGATGACGGCCTCGATCTGGGGATCGTTCAAAGCATCAGAAAGATCTGACGAAAACTGGAGGCCGAGATCGTCGGCAAAGGCGCTGGCGTCCGGGTTGGGATCAATGCCGCGCACGAAATGCATTTCCGCACCACCCGCATTGACGAGCGTGGCCATCTTCTTGCCCCACCATCCGAGGCCGACGATTGCCGCCAGCACTGGCCGTTCCTCTATCATGGTCATCGGTTGTCCACCCGCTTGCTGAAGGGATGGATATTGACGGACTTCCAGACGCCTGCGGCGGTGAAGGGATCGGCCTTGTTGAACGCGACAATCTCTTCCTTGGTGTCGGCTTCGAACAGGAAGAGCGAGCCGATCATGGTCTCATTGTCATCCGCCAGCAACGGACCGGAGATGATGGTCTTCGTCTTTCCCGAGCCGAGATACGTCTTGTGGGCGTCATAGTTCGCAAGCCGCTTTTCGACGGAGCCCGGATGGTCAAGGCAGTGAACGATAAAATGCATGGTAATAACCTCTGTTCTGGTTAGGAGATCGAATAGCCGCCATCGACCATCAGCAATTGGCCGGTGATACCGCTGGACGCATCGACCGGAGAAAAGCGACGCCGGAAGCAATCTCTTGCGGCCTAATCAAGCGGCCAATGCCGCCCGCAGCTCCGGTGAGCAGGTTTTTGCGCCCGCTGAGATCCATCGGGTTCTTCATGGGGTCAGCCCTTCATATTGACGAGAATTTTCATGTGCGATGCGTTCGGATCGATCAGCGCTTCGAAGCCCTTCTCGACGACGTCATCGGGACTAATCTGCGCGGTGACGATCTGCTCAACCGGGAAAATGCCAGCGCCGATCATCTGCGCGATCCGCGGCCAGATGGTCACCGGATAGCACCAGACCGCCTCGACCGTGATGTCCTTCAACGCCCAGAGCATAGCGTCGATGGAGGCCGGCCGGACATGAAGCCCCACCTGCACGACGGTGCCCTGTCGCTTGACGGCCTTCGCACAGAGATTGAGAGAAGCCTCCGCTCCGACGCATTCGAGCGCGACATCGACGCCGACACCCTCCTCGGTATGCTCCCGGAAAAGGGCTTCCGCGTCTGTTTCTCGTGGATCGAAGACGATTGCTTCCGGCACCAGTTTCTTGGCAAGCGCGCGCCGGTTGGCATTGAGTTCCGACACAAAGATGGTGGTGGCGCCGGCCGCGCGCGTCGCCAGCAGAACAAGGGCGCCGATCGGGCCGACACCGGAGACGAGAACGGTACTTCCTGCCTCGACGCCACCGCGGTCCACGCCGTACACAGCAACGGCGGCCGGTTCGATCATAGCCGCCTGGATATCACTGACGCTGTCTGGAACTGGGAAGACATTGTACCCGTTGACGACGGCACGCTCCGCCATGCCGCCCCACTCCCAGGAAAGGCCGAAACAGGCCATCTTTTCACTGAGATGGAAGAGCCCGCGGCGACCATAGTAATCGTCACGCGGAGAAATCAGCGGCTGGATCGAAACGCGGGACCCGGGCGCCACGTGGGTGACATTCTTTCCAACCTCGAGCACACGCGCAGAGAGCTCATGACCGAGAATCTGCGGCAGGGTCGCGCCGGAATAGACATGCGGCGAACTCGGGGTCACGATGGGCCCGGCTATATATTCGTGGATGTCGGTGCCGCAGATGCCGCAGACCAGCGGCTCGATCAGGACCATGTCGTCACCAAGCGGGCCCGAGGGCGCTGGAACGTCTTCAACACGGATGTCTTTCTTGGTGTAGTAGCGAACCGCTTTCATCGAAAAATCCTCTTAAATGTTGCCTGTCACGACCTCAGATGAGAACCATGCCGCCATCGACCATCACTGTCTGGCCGGTAATGTAATCTGATGCCGGCGATGCAAGGAAAGTCGTGACGCCGGTGATATCCTTGGGAGCAGAGACGCGTCCAAGCAGGATCGACTGCGAGAACTCGTTGATGGCCTGCTCCGGCTTCGAGGTCAGTCCGTGATCCATGAATTCGCGATCCAGCTGCTGCCACAACTCTGTCGCGACGACGCCTGGAGCGAAACTATTGACGGTGATCTTGTGCTCCGCTAGAGCCCGCGCCGCCGCCTGGGTGATTGCCACGACAGCGAATTTGGACGCGCAGTAATGGGCAAACAGCGGGTAGCCCTGCTTACCTGCGATCGAGGCCGTATTGACGATCTTGCCGCCGCCGCCCTGCGCGATCATCTGTTTGGCTGCCTCCTGCGTGCCGATCAGTACGCCAAGGCCATTGATCTTCATGATGCGATTGAAGTCATCCTCGGTGACATCAAGGAAGGGGCAGGTCTGGCTAATGCCGGCATTGTTGAACATCACATCGAGCCGGCCAAAGCGGGAGACAGTATCGGCGATCACCGCCTTGACGCTTGCGCGATCTGACACGTCGACCGGGGCAGCCTGGGCCTCTCCGCCCTGTGACCGGATTGCCGCCGCGACGGCCTCCGCCGCCTCGCTATTCAGGTCGGCGATAACGACCTTGGCACCTTTGGACGCAAGATCATGCGCGATCCCCGCCCCGATGCCGCGTCCGGAGCCTGTGACTATGACAACCTTGTCCGCTACAGATTCGCTCATGAAATCCCCCTCCAAAATCCAACGCATGCAGGGGCTATCATCAGCATGATGACCTCGACCCTTTCGCGGTAGACTTTCAATCAACTGCTATTGCGGCTGAACAACACGTTCACTTGCTCGCTAGCGCGAACTTTCGTCGATAGTCTTGTCTGATGTATCTCATTGAAGTTCCTCCGATGCTTCGTCGCAGTGGGCGGCACCGGGCCAATGAATACTGACATCGTTTAGTCAGCGTCGGACTGGTGTCGCGGCCTTGCATCTCCTCCGATGCAACGCCATGCGATCGCTCTAAGAGGCTAGTTGATAAACATCCCGCCTCACAAACGCATTATTGTCCGGAATGGATATTTTAAGCCAAGCATTCTGCTTTCAGCTGGCCATAGTGAAGGCTTGGGAGGGTCACGGCGATGTCTGTTCAAACATCGGTGTCGCGACGAGATGCATCTCTCACAGTAGCATGGTCGACAAGCCTGATTGGGTGACCGCCGAGAAATACGGGAGGATAGGATGAGCGATAGATTTTCGGTCGGTTGGGCTGGAATTGGCAAGATGGGCGGGCCTATGAGCCGTCGCGTCCTCGATGCCGGCTATGCGCTGCATGTTTACGAGCCACTGCCCGAGAACCGGGCTACGATCGTGGCAGAAGGCGCGAACGTTGCGCACTCGCTCGAGGATTTGTCGGCGACCTCCGATGTCATCGTATTGACGATACCGAACGACGCGGTCCTTCGTGAACTGATATTTTCCAACGGCGGCCTCGCCAGTGTTATGAAATCGGGGCAAACGCTTGTTGAGATGAGTACCGTATCGCCGGCGATCTCGGCCGAGGTTGACGAAGCTATGACCGCGCTTGGGGTTGCCTACCTGCGAGCGCCTGTTTCGGGTAGCACTGCGACGGCCCTGGCCGGAACGCTTTCCGTCATGGCGTCTGGTCCTGAGCAGACCTATAAGCTCGTGGAGCCGATGTTCGAATGCTTTGCCTCGCGCCGTTTTTATGTCGGCAAGGCAGAGGAAGCCCGCTATCTCAAGCTTGTCCTTAACGCGCTCGTTGGCGCGACGTCTGCCCTTCTGGGCGAAGCCCTGACGCTGGGCCTCAAAGGCAACCTGACGCTCGAAACGATGCTTACCGTCATCTGCGAAAGCGCGGTTGCTTCGCCACTGATCGCTTACAAGCGAGACCTTCTTGTCGACCGCAATTTCGATCCGGCGTTTTCAGTTTCGCAAATGATGAAGGATTTCGATCTCATTCTCGGCGCGGCGCGATCGGATCATGTGCCGATGTATCTCGCCTCCATGATCCGTCAGCAGTACGAGGCAGCCTATACGGAAGGCCTTGCCGAAAAGGATTTCTTCGTGCTCTTCGAGCAGGCCGAACGTCTCGCCGGCATGTCGCCTCCTTCCGCGGGCTAATCATTTCACAGGTTATTCGCATAATCTCTTGCACGCCCATGGCTGCAAAGGCACAAGTGCGACGATCGTCAAGGTTGATTGACACGACGGACGGGAGGCCGACGTGAACGAATATGAGATGCTGCGGGTGATAGAGTTTCTGGAAAGGACCAGGCGGCCCTTCCAGGACGTGGTCGGCGATTTCGACGAGGACCCTGTCTGGAGGATCGTGACCTTCCTCATCAAGTCGCATATTCACAGCCAGACGGTCTCGATTTCGACGCTCGGGCAGGAATCCGGTATCCCTTACGCAACATCGATGCGACTGATCAACCGCCTGATCGACAGCGGCTATATAGTTAAGGTGGCGAAGGGTCAGACCGGCAAGAGCTTTGCCCTGCAACCGAGCGACCAACTGCTGAAATCCTTTCAAGCCTACGCGGGAAAGACGAAGTCGTTGTTGGCCCAGACGCTGGGCCTTAGAAGCGGCGAGCAGGAAGATGACTATTACTTCGGCGGTACGCCGCTCGGTTCGCAAATCATTCCGCCGATGCGACTGGTGCAAAAACGAGCGGAATCCCAGATCGAGCTCCGTTTTTTGCTGAACGACGACAACTATTTCTCAGCTATGCGCAACATGTGGGCTGACTTTCGAAACAACCTTGCCTCCCGCAAAAGTTTTGACCTTCTGCCGCTACCCGATCTTTACAACCGGGTCTTGGAGAACCGAAACAGCGCCGTCTCGAATTACGATGTCATCGCCATCAACATTCCCTGGCTCGGAGAGTTTGTCGAAAAGGACGTCATCCGGCCGATCGATGCCTTGATCCAGAAGACGGGAATCAACCCGCTGGATTTTCATCCGTCCATTTGGTCGACGGCCAAATGGGACGGCAAGGATTACGGCGTTCCGGGATATTGCACCGTTGAGATCCTTGCCGCCCGGAGAGATCTGTTTGCAGACGCCGGCCTGGACTTCCCGCGTAATTTCGAAGATGTGATTGCCGCAGGACGCCATTTTCACTCGCCTTCCCATGGCATGTACGGCGCAGTCTGGGATGGCGCGCGTGGCATGCCGATCGCATCGAGCTTCATGTTCTTTCTCGGCGCCTGCGGACAGCCGGCCATTTCCTTGCGCAAAACACGCGCCGGCTTCACGCTTGAGGGGGTGGACCTCGAGCAGTTGCACTGCACGATATCCTCGGACGCCGGCCTGGCAGCGCTGGATTTCATGCGGCGCCTCATTGAGGTCTCGCCGCCCGATATCCTGAACATGGCCTGGGACCGCACACTCGACGTCTTCATGAAGGGAAAGGCGAGCCTCGGCTATTTCTGGACGATGCGAACGGCGCGTTTTGAATATGACGTGCAATCCGTCGTCAAGCGGCGGGTGGAATATCTACCCCAGCCCTCCGGCCCCGGCGGCACGCGCGCCTCGCCGATAGGCGGCTTCCTGTTCTGCATTCCGACGAATCTGCCTGAGGAAAGGGTGGAATTGGCCGCCGATGCCATAGCTTGGATGGCATCGCGGGAAGCGATGAAGGCACATGTCAAGAATGGCTTTCCGATTGCGCCCCGCTTTTCGGTCAGCGCAGACCCCGAGGCCGCCGCAAGCTCACCAATTGTCAGGTTCGTGGACCAACTTGCAAAGAAAAACCTGCTGCACACATGGCAAAGACCGAACATCCCGCAATATACCGCGATAGAGCGCATCTTAGGCGAGGAAGTGCACAACGCCTTGTCTGGGATGAAGCCTGACAAGGTGGCACTTGCCGACGCCGCCCGCGAGATTGACCTTCACCTGCGGAAAAGCGCCTCGGGACGCCATGTGATCTGGTACTGAAGCCAGGTTTGGGGAATTATTTCCGACGCCGGGGGGATGATCCTGCTGATCTCGCCACGTACCTTCCCGCGATGCGCCACGCTCGTTTCCTGAGTGTTTCTGCCACAGCATAGTTCGTGCAACAGCGCCTCCGACAAATCAAGGATTACCGAAGGGTCTCACATCCTGCGTCAGCTCGAGTGTACAGAAATCGCTTGACGAAGGCTGAGAAAAGGGTTTTCCTAAGATGAGAAAACGGTTTTTCATGTTGAAGTTATGGACGTGCAGTGGTGTTGAACGAGAATAGAACAGGCGTGACGGGTTTGTCCGGTGACCGTGCGGAGGTCGCCGCACGCATCACCATCAAGGATGTTGCGCTCGCTGCGAACGTATCTGTTTCCACTGCTTCCAAGGCTCTAAACGCGCGCGGACGTATGACGGATGAAACCCGGAAACGCATACAGGATATCGCGCAAAAACTGGGTTTCCGGCCGAACGCCATGGCCCGTGCGCTAGTCCACCAGCGCTCGTTCACCCTTGGTCTCCTGACCAACGACACTTATGGCCGCTTTACCTTGCCGATCGCCGCGGGCCTCTCGGCTGCGATGGCCGATCGCGGGGTATCGGTCTTCCTGTGCGCCATTGACGACGACCCCGAGCGCGTGCGGCTCAATCTGGAAGCGATGGAGGACAAGCGCGTCGATGGGCTGGTCGTCTCCGGAAAGCGCATCGACCGTGTCCTGCCGGTCGATCTTCCCGCCGTCCACATGCCCGTCGTCTACGTCAATGCGGCCTGCCCTCCGGGCGCCATCGGTTTCGTGCCGGACGATGAGGGCGGTGCCTATGCGGCGGTCGCGCATCTTGTCAGCCTTGGCCGCAGGCGCATTGCGCATGTGACGGGTCCGCGCAGCTTCGGCGCCGTCGGCCTCAGGGAAAAGGGTTGGCTGCGCGCGCTTTCCGAAGCGGCTCTGCCCTGCTTTGGAGCGGCGCTGTCCGGAGAGTGGTCGGAAGGCTTCGGTTACGAAAGCGCGCAGCGCCTGATTGCCGATCCCGAAGCCGAGCGGCCCGATGCCGTGTTTTGCGGCAACGACCAGATCGCCCGAGGCCTGATCGACGCCCTGACGCTTGCCGGGGTTCGGGTGCCGGAAGACATCGCTGTCGTCGGCTTCGATAACTGGGAAATTTTTGCGACGGCAACGCGTCCGCCGCTGACCACGGTGGATATGGCTTTGAAGGAGCTGGGACGGTTAGCTGGCCTGACGCTCCTGGACCTTATCGACGGCAAGCCGGTGGAGGCCGGACAGCGCCGTCTCCCATGTCGTTTGAAAGTACGGCAATCGTGCGGTTCGGAGGAGCCGTCGACTGAATAGGATTTAACCGCACCCGAAACCGGGTGCAAAATGGGAGGGTAATGAAATGCATAAATGGATTTTGGGTCTCAGTGGCCTTGTTGCCGCTGCTCTTGCACTGCCGCTATCCGCCAGCGCGGACACGTTCACGCTCTGGACGCGATCGGACAGCTCGACCTTCATGCCGAAGCTCGTCGATGCCTTCAACAACAGCCAGAAGGAGCATCACGCGGATCTGCAGATCGTGCCGGTCAACGAGCTGGTGCAGAAATACGCCGTGGCAGCTGCAGGCGGCACGGCGCCGGATGCCCTTTCGCTCGACCTGATCTACACGCCCGCCTTCGCCGCGGCGGGTCAGTTGGAAGATCTCACGGATTTCGCCAAGTCCCTGCCCTACTTCAACGCCCTGTCGAAGGCGCATATGTCTGTGGGGACCTACAACGACCGCATCTACGGCGTGCCGTTCTCTGCCGATGGCTCGGTGCTCATCTGGAACAAGAAGCTGTTCAAGCAGGCGGGTCTCGACCCGGACAAGGGACCGACGACCTGGGCGGAAATCCGCACGGACGCAGAGAAGGTCAATGCGCTCGGCGGCGACATCAAAGGCTTCTATTTCTCCGGCAATTGCGGCGGCTGCAACATCTTCACCTTCACGCCGCTGATATGGGCGTCGGGCGGCGACATCTTCTCCGCCGATGGCCGCAAAGTGACTCTGGATACGCCGCAAATGCGGGATGCGATCGCCTTCTACCAGGGCATGGCAAAGGACAAGCTGATCCCGGCGGGAGCGCAGACCGATACGGGCGCCAACTTCTTCTCCGCCTTTGCCACCGGCAAGATCGGAATCACCCCCTCTGGCTCATTTGCGATTGGTGCATTGGCCTCGCAGAGTCCAGATCTCGAATACGGCGTTACCCCACTTCCCGGCAAGGACGGCGGCTCCTCCTCCTTTGCCGGTGGTGACAATTTCGTCGTCTCCAAGGGGACGAAGAAGATGGAGGCGGTGAAGGCGTTCCTCGAGTTTTCCTATTCGCTCGATGGCCAGAAGCTGCTTGCCCGCAACGGTTCGCTGCCAATCCGCAGCGATATCGCCAAGGAAGCGCTTGACGGCCTCGATTCACGCTATCTGATTGCTGCAGACGCGATGGCCAAGGGCCGGACGCCCTACTCCACGGTCTTCAACGATCTCATCAACTCTGCCAACGGCCCATGGATCACCATGCTGAACACGGCCTTCTTCGGCGGGCCGGATGCGATCGAACCGGCGATCCAGGCCGCGCAGAGTGCCATGCAGTCGATCGTCGACACCGCGCCCTGAGGGCTCATTCCTTGAGAGGCGGAGCGGCAATGCTCCGCCACACGGATATCAGCGGAGGACTAGATCAATGTCAGTCAACACCCCGGCGACGCCAGGCGGCGCGCCCAATGCCTCCCTGCGCCCGCTGCGCAAGCCGCGTCGCGACTGGATGGGACTTCTGTACGTGGCCCCGGCGCTGGCGCTGGTCCTCGTGTTCTTCCTGGTGCCTCTCGGCATGACCGCGTGGATGTCGTTGCACAACTGGCCGCTGATCGGCGTGCCGCGCTGGATCGGCTTTGCCAACTACAAGGCGCTCTGGAACGACAACAATTTCTGGAACGCGCTCGCCTTCACCATCCGCTACACCATCGCCGCCACGATCGGGCTCATGCTGGTGGGATTTGCGCTCGCCCTCCTGGTGGAGAAGCCGCGCCCCTTCGCCGGCTTCTATCGTACCGCGTTCTTTCTGCCTGTTGTAATCGGCTTTGCTTCGGCGAGCCTGCTGTGGAGCTGGTTGTCGAATGTCGACAGCGGACTTTTTTCGCCGCTCGCCGAGGCGCTGGGGTTGACGGACGGCCGCCTGAACCTGCTCGCCACCTTTGCGCCCGCCTTCTGGTCGGTCACCGCCATGGTGATCTGGAAGATGGCGGGTTTCTACATGGTCATCCTCATGAGCGGGCTGCACTCCATTCCGGCCGACTTCACGGAGGCGGCCCGGATCGACGGCGCAAGCGCGCTGCAGCGGTTCCGCTTCATAACGCTGCCGCTGGTGCGCCGTCCCTTTGCCCTTGCGCTTATCCTGTGCGTGTCCGGCTCCATGCTCGCCTTCGACCAGTTCTACATCATTCTTGCCGGCGGGCCGCAGAACAAGACGATCACCGCGGTTTACTGGATTTTCAGCCAGTCCTTCGTGTCCTTCCGTCTCGGCTATGGGGCGGCGCTGTCGATGGTGCTGCTCGCCATCCTGGTGGTGCTGAGCGTGATCCAGCTGCGGCTTCTCGGTGACAAGGAGACCGCACGATGACGATGACCGCGACGCTTCCCGTAACAACGTCGGCGCCGGCGCGCAGGCGCGGCAATGCTCGGCTCTACAGGGTGCTGTTTCACGTCACCGGCCTGCTCGTCGCACTGCTGTTTCTAGCGCCGATTGCGCTGGTGCTGCTCGCGTCTTTCCGGCCGCCTGCGATGGCGGGACAGGGGCTGCTCTCGGTCCAGGGCCTTGGCTTCGGCAACTACGGGCGGCTCGAGGATTTTGGCGCCGGCATCCTGCATTACGCCGGCAACAGCCTGTTCGTCGCCGTCGCCACGGCCATTCTCACCGTCGTGGTCTCGGTCTTTGCCGGCTACGGGTTCTCGCGCTTCCGCTTTCCGTTCAAGTCGGTGGCCTTTGTCCTTATTCTGTCGACGATCATGGTGCCGTTTCAATCCATCCTGACACCGCTGTTCCTGATCCTCGCAAAGCTCGGGCTGCAGAATACGTTGAGCGGTCTCGTCCTCATCTATGTCACGCTGCAGCTGCCCTTCTCCGTCTTCATGATGCGAAATGCCTTCGACGCGGTGCCGAAGGAGATCGAGGAGGCGGCGCGCATCGACGGCGTGAAGGGACTGCGGTCGCTCATCTATGTGATGGGACCGCTGGTCTTCCCGGGTGTCGTTTCTGTCGGCCTTTTCGCCTTCCTCAATGCCTGGAACGAGTTCCTTGCGGCGCTGGTGCTGTTGACCGACCAGGACCGCTACACGCTACCGGTGCTCGTCACGGCCGTCCGCTCCGGCCATTACGGCTCCGTCGACTGGGGCGCCGTGCAGGCCGGCGTCACCGTCATGATGATCCCCTGCCTGCTGCTCTTTCTCGCTCTCCAGCGCTACTACATCCGCGGCCTGACGGCCGGCGCGGTGAAGTAGGCGCACTACCAATTCAACTGAGGACCTACATCATGAGCCTGCCTTCTCCTGCCGTCGACACGATCCGCCAGAATGCCAAGTTCCGCCCACCGGCCGTCCATCAGGTGCGCGTCGGCGGCTTCTTCGGCCCCCGCATCGAAACCATCGCGACTGCCACTGCCCACACCCTGCTCGACCGCTGCATCGAAGCGGGCATGTTGGACCAGGTCGATCCGGACCGGCCGAACCCCGGACTGCGCATTCCCTACCAGCAGGGCAACGATACCGTCAGCACCCAGATGTTCTGGGATTCCGATTTCGGCAAGAGCATCGAGGCCGCCGCCTACGGGCTGCTGCACAAGAAGGATGCCGCGCTCGAGGCCCGGATCGACGAAATCGTCGATGCTTATGGCCGGCTGCAGGACGAAAATGGCTACCTGAATTCCTGGTACCAACGGATCGAGCCCGGCAAGCGCTGGACCAACATGCGCGATTGCCATGAGCTCTATGACGCCGGCCACCTGATGGAGGGAGCCGTTGCCTATTATCACGTCACCGGCAAGCGCAAATTCCTGGATATCATGGCGCGCTACGCCGATCATATCGCCACGATCTTCGGGCCCGGAAAAGACCAGAAGCCAGGCTATTGCGGACATCCCGAAATCGAACTTGCGCTCATCAAGCTCGGGCGCGCCACCGGCGAGCAACGCTATCTCGAGCTTGCCCGTTTCTTCGTCAACGAGCGTGGCCAGCGGCCCGACGGCGAACACTATTACGACCGCGAAGCCCGCGCACGGGGCCGGGATCCGGCCGATTATCATTTCGCGACGTACGAGTACTCGCAAAGCCATGTGCCGGTGCGCGAACAGCGCCAGGTGGTTGGCCACGCCGTACGTGCCGCTTATCTCTATTCCGGGATGGCCGATGTTTCGACCGAGTTCGGCGACGACAGCCTGAAACCGGCGCTGGAGGCGATCTGGGCCAACCTTACGGAAAAGAACCTCTATGTCACCGGCGGTTTCGGCCCCTCCGCCCACAACGAGGGCCTGACCTTCGACTATGACCTGCCGAACGAAACGGCCTATGCCGAGACCTGCGCGGCCGTGGCGCTGGTCTTCTGGGCCAACCGCATGCTGGGACTGGGTCCCGATCGCGCCTATGCCGATGTGATGGAGCGGGCGCTCTACAACGGCGCGCTGGTCGGCCTCTCGCTCGACGGCACCCAGTTCTTCTATGACAATCCCCTGGAAAGCCGCGGCAAGCACCATCGCTGGACCTGGCATCGCTGCCCCTGCTGCCCGCCGAACATCGCCCGGCTGGTGGCGTCCGTCGGCACCTACATGTATGGCGCGGCGGAAGACGAAATCGCCGTGCACCTTTACTGCGAGGGCATTGCCGATCTGGAAACGGCGGGTACGCCAGTCAGGATCCGCCAGGAAACCGCTTATCCCCTGGATGGCGCCGTCAGGCTGACCCTGGAGCCGCAACAGCCAGCCGAGTTCACCCTTTCCCTGCGCCTTCCGGCCTGGTCACCGGGCGCAACGATCCGTGTCAACGGCGAGCCGGTGGAGCCAGCCGCCGTCGAGCAGAAGGGCTATGCGAGGCTATCGCGCCGCTGGCAGCCGGGCGATGTGGTGGAGCTCGATCTCGAGATGCCGGTGCAGCGGCTCCACGCGCACCCGAAGGCAGGTATCGATCAGGGGCGTGTCACCCTCCAGCGCGGCCCGTTGGTCTATTGCCTCGAGGGCGTTGACAACGGCGCTGACCTGAACTCCCTGGTGTTGCAGCCGAAAAGCAGCTTCCGCTGCGAACCCGTCACCGCACTTGGCGGCATCCCGGCGCTTGTGACGACCGGACTGCGCGAAGTGGCCTCTGGCGAACAGCTCTACACGACGGAAACGCCGCACCGGGAGGAGACGGAAATCCGTGCGGTGCCGTATCATGTGTGGGACAATCGCGCAGCCGGAGAGATGCTGGTCTGGATCCGGACGGAGGGCGGTCAATGAATGCGATGGACAGGAGGGTGGCGTCGACGCTTTCGGCGCAGACCAGTGGCGTCGAGCTGAAGGGGGTTTCGAAAAGCTTCGGCGCCGTCGACGTCATTCACGACATCGACCTTTCCATCGCGGCCGGCGAGTTCGTCGTGTTCGTCGGACCGTCCGGCTGTGGAAAGTCGACGCTGCTGCGGCTGATCGCCGGACTTGAGGAGACGAGCCGGGGCGAGATCCTGATCGGTGGACGCGATGTGACGGAGGCCGATCCCTCGGATCGCGGCATCGCCATGGTGTTCCAGTCCTATGCGCTCTACCCGCACATGACCGTCGCCCAGAACATGGGATTCGGCCTGCGCATGGCGCATCGGCCGAAGAGGGAAGTCGCCGACATGGTGCAGGCAGCGGCCGAAATCCTCCATCTTTCCCCTCTGCTCGATCGCCGACCGGGACAGCTCTCCGGCGGCCAGCGCCAGCGTGTCGCCATCGGCCGCGCCATCGTGCGCGACCCGAAGGTCTTCCTGTTCGACGAGCCGCTGTCCAACCTCGATGCCGAATTGCGGGTGGGCATGCGCATCGAGATCGCCCGGCTGCACAAGCAACTCGGCAACACGATGATCTACGTCACGCACGACCAGACCGAAGCCATGACGCTGGCCGACAAGATCGTTGTCCTCCGGGCGGGCCGCATCGAACAGATCGGCTCCCCGTTCGACCTCTACAACGATCCCGACAATTTGTTCGTGGCCGGTTTCATCGGCAGCCCCAAGATGAACGTCCTGCCGGCGAGCTGCGAGGCCGGGTCGCTTTTGATCGGCGGCCAGCGCTTGCCGTTCGCCGTGCCTGCTGGCTTGCCGGCAAACCGCGAATTGCAGTTCGGTATTCGACCGGAACATCTGCGCCCGACCCGCGACAACGAACAGGGGCTCAGTCTTAGCGTCGACTTTACAGAATTCCTGGGTGGTGCGACCTACCTCTACGGGCAGCTTCAACCGGGCGTGTCGCTGGTCGTCCAGGGCGGTCGGGGCCCGGCGCCAAAAGTGGGGGAGACGATTTCGGTAACGTTCGATCCGGCGGATGCGCGCTTGTTCGATGCCGACGGGCAACGGATCCGCAGCAATGGTTGAGTAGTTGTCAGGGAGCGCCGCCGACCATACCGAGAGCGGCCGCCTGGTTAGGCTTCAGCTCGACAAGCACCTCTGGCGCGTTGTTGGTGTGACGGACCATCATTTGGGCTGCGCGATCTCGCTTGAAGGCAGCGCACAGCGTGTTTTTTTAACGTTGCAGCAAGACACGGTGCCGCTCTTGGCATTTTGTGCATGTCGGACATCGGCTTGCATGTCAGCCTCCGAACTGCGAATGCACTTCCTTGGTGTTGAGGTTGAGCGTTGCACTCCAGCGCTCGATGCCCAGATATTTGGCTACATGCCTGGGCATCCCAGGTGTCGCTAGCCTCGGGCGAGCCATTTGACCTCTTCGGCGTCGAGTTTAACGTCGAAGGCGGCGAGGCTGTGGTTGAGCTCGTAGAGGGACCGAGGGCCGATGAGCGGGACGACCGGCCAAGCCTGGTTAAGGACATAGGCAAGTGCCACCTGGATCGTGTCCTTGCCCTGCTTCCTGGCAATCTGCTCGGCCCGGTCCCGTCGATCGAAATTGGCGTCGGAATACCACGACCGCACAAGTTCGGGGTCCGTGAACTTGTCCCTGCCCGCCCGATCGGTGAAGAAACCCCGCGCCTGGCTCGACCAGGCAAAGTTGGTCACCGCCCGGCTTTGCAGCCACTCCATCCATTCCGCGCTGGAGCAGGCGATGCAGCCGTCCCAGACGGGTTGAATCATGTCGGCGAGCGCGAAATTGTTGGAAAGGACGCTCGGCTTCGTCTTTCCGGTCCGCTCGGCATAGGCAATTGCCTCGTCCATGCGTTCTCGGGTCCAGTTGGAGCCGCCGAACGGCCCGCGGATGCGACCCGCTTTGACTTCCGCATCCATCGCATCGACGAACTCGCCGACCGGGATATCCGGATTGTCGCGATGCATGAAATAGATGTCGACATAGTCGCTCTTCAGCCGCTCCAGGCTGGCGGTCAACTGCTTGCCGATGACATCAGGGTAGCAGAGGGGCGTGTGCACACCTTTTTCAATGACCACCATCTGGTCGCGCACCCCGCGGCTGGCGATCCAGTCGCCGATCAGCCTATCCTGCAGGCCGCCATTGTAGCCGAATGCGGAATCGACGAGATTGCCGCCTGCCTCGAAGAAGGCATCGAGCACGATCGAGGCGCCGGAGAAGGTCGAGAATTCCATCAGGCCGAGGGCGGCCATCGACATTTCCTTGGGCAGGTTGGCGATGCGGCCGCGCCTTATCTGGTTCTTTCCGGCGGCAAGGGGCGTGCCGCGCAAGGTGTGGGTTCGCAGCGCGGGCGTTTCGATTGCGTATTCCAGGCCGATTGCCGCCCGCCAACTGTCCATCGCGCGCAGGTTTCCGAGGGTATCGGCGCGGGTCATGCCGGGATAGGTAAATTCGCTCTGTCCCGCCCGGATCGCCGCGCCCGCGGCGTCGACCTCGAAGCTGTAGATGTGGCGTGGCTCGAAGACGGAGATCTCCTGCCGGGTGCCGTCGGCGGCAAAGACGCGGATGGTCGCTGTGCCGCCCGACTTGCCGCCGGCAGACCAGAACTGGTCGATCTCGATGCGGCCTTCGGTGCCGAAGATGCGCAGCACGTTGTCCTGCTCCAGGGACACCGAGCAGGAGAGTTCGGCAATCGCTCCGCTTGGAAAATGCAGAACCGCCGATGTCCATTCGTCGACGCCGGTCTCGCCGAGATGGCCCACGGCAAAAAGCTTATCCGGTTCCATGACGCCGCCTGTCTGCGCGCCGGCGATCAGCCGCGCCATCGACACGGGATAGCCGCCGACATCCAGAATGCCGCCGCCGGCACGCGCGTTGGACAGCAGCCGATGCTCCGGATCGAACGGCAGCTTGGCAAAGCCGAAGCTGGATTTGATCAGCCTGATGTCGCCGATGGTCTTGGCCTGCAGCAATTCGACGAGCTTCAGCGTCAGGGGGTGGAGGCGGTACATATAGGCTTCGCCGAGAAATGTGCCGGCCTGGCGCGAGGCTTCCTGCATCGCTTCCGCCTCGGCAGCGGACAGCCCCATCGGCTTTTCGCACAGAACATGCTTGCCGTGTTCCGCCGCCTTGATGGCCCATTCGGCGTGGCTTGGATGGGGTGTGGAGATATAGATCGCATCGATTTCCGGATCGGCGAGGAGAGCGTCATAGCCGTCGACGATTCGGGTTCCCGGAAAACGCTCCGCGAGGCCGGGCTTTTGCGGATTGCGCGTGCCGATTGCCGTCACGCGACCGGTCTCCGACTGCGCGACGCCGGCAAAGAAGTCCTGCGCGATGGCGCCGGGCCCGAGGATTCCCCAGCGGATCTTATCGGTGGTGTTCATGGATATGGTCCTTTCAAAGGCAAAGGCCGCGCTGGCGGTGCTGCGGGCCGATGGTCACCTCGAGGCAACGAGCGCGCAGCCGTAGGTTTCGAGGGAACGGTTACGGGCGACGGCCTGCCGCCTTGAGACAGTTGCGCCGGCCCGATGTCTTTCCACGCCTGTCGAAAGTCATATGATCTCCTCCCTGTCCGCTCTATTCGTTCCTCAGCGACGATGCCTGCGCCACCCTCCTCGGCCGCGCCTACATTGCCCGAATACCGCTGGACCAACGGCGCGCTGTAAGGCGCGGTCTGCATAAGTTACGGTATCTGGTCTTCTAACTGATCTCGTCCGCGCGAACCGGATGTTGCTCGGCAAGCAAAGTTATGCATATGTTCCGAGGGGCTGCAATAATTAATTTACAAAATTAAGAAAGGTGGCGCGTGCAGCTGAAGGGGGACCAGGGCACTTCGCGTGCCATCAACAGACGGCTCATTCTCAATCTGCTGCGGCAGGAGGGAGCCAAGAGCCGGGCCGAGATTGCCGCTCGTACTGGCCTTAGTCCGGCAGCCGTCACATTCGTCGTCAGCGATCTGATTGAGGAAGGCCACGTCTTGGAAGGCCGTACGGTCGCAGGCACGTCAGGCCGCCGGCCCATTCCCATTTCCATCAACTATGCCAATGGCCTGGCGATCGGTTTCAAGCTCATGGCCGGTGCTGTCGAGTGCGTCGTCACCGACCTCGCGACAAATCCGCTGGCCTCGATGCGGCTCTCCTTCGAGGGCACCGATCCTGCCCGGATCATCGGGACGCTGGCGGATGCGGTGCCCGAACTCCTGAAAGCGGCGGCCTGTCCCCAGGCAAAGCTAGCGGGGATCGGGATTTCCGTGCCCGGCGTGATCGACAACGACCAGGCAATTTGCGTCAGGAGCCACCGGTTTGACTGGGACAATGTACCCCTTGCCGCGATGCTGGCCGCGGTCGTCAAGGTGCCCGTCTGGCTGGAAGACGATACCAATGCCTATGCCATCGCGCAGCAGCTTTTCGGGCTCGGTCGACAACACAAAAACATGGCGGTCCTGGCCGTCGGCGTTGGTATCAGCTGCGCCATGGTCGTCGATGGCAAGCTCTATCGCGGTGCCCATGGGGCAGCCGGGAAATTTGGACATACCTTGATCGAGGAGGACGGTCGCCTTTGCGAATGTGGCAAGCGCGGCTGCCTGATGGCCTACTATTCCCTTCCATCCCTTTCTGCATCGCTGCGCGCCTCGGGCATCGCCGATGGGCCTGTCGATGCTGTCTGGATGCAAGGTCACCTGTCCACCGGCAACCCCGCCGTGACGGCTCTGGTGCGGGAGGCTGGGCGCTCCATCGGTCGTTGTCTTACCAATCTGATCAACGTCACGGACCCTGAAGTCATCGTCGTGGGCGGAGAGGCCGTCA
Source organism: Rhizobium sp. HT1-10 (assembly GCF_049472505.1). Lineage (NCBI taxonomy): Bacteria > Pseudomonadati > Pseudomonadota > Alphaproteobacteria > Hyphomicrobiales > Rhizobiaceae > Rhizobium > Rhizobium sp. HT1-10. The sequence continues at coordinate 134,691 of NZ_JBCEBQ010000002.1, forward strand.
CCCTTGGCGACGTATTCCTCGATGAAATTCGTGCAGCTCTCCAGGCCCATTCGTTCAGGGCTCCCCCGCCCCTGCTTCCCGACTGGGAGGATGATTCCTGGGCGCGGGGGGCGGCTGCTCTGGTGACGCAGAGGTTTTTCGATTTCGAAAACACCGCGGGCACGATGGGTCAGCAGACCGGCGCTTTCTCGTTTGCAGATTAACGCGGCCGGCTCTGCCGCGGACATTGCTTCTTTCGTCGTGGCCGTTAGGCGATCTTCCCTTCGGCACGTTGAATGCCCTTGCAGCAAAAGGCAAAACTGCACCGCAAGCGCCTTTCGCATTGGGTCGCGGCCGGCGTTGAGCACGCTCGGCGCCGATGCCGCGATCGATATTGTTCCATGAAGTATTTTTTCCAATGCTTGATGGAGCTTATCGAGCGCCTATCTCCGGCATGATGAGCAAGATCGAAACCAATCCGGCGCGCGGCAATCGGAAAAGCCTTAGGACCGAACTGCGGAGGCTCGAGAGGGTCGAAGGGCGCGGACCGTTCATCATCCAATCGGTTCTGGCGATAATCGATATTGCCATCCTGGCTTTCTTCGTCCTCGGACCATACCTTCGCACCAGCCCGTCATATCTTGTCATCGATTACGCTATCGCGCTCTGGATAGCCGCCGAAACGACGGCGCGCGCAATCGCTTCGCCGTCGTTGCGACAGTGGATCCTTCGCCCGATGACATGGATCGACTTCATCATCCTCGGCACCCTGCTGTTGCCGGATGTGCTTTTCAACTTCGCGTTCCTCCGGGTCATGCGATTATGGGCGATCGGAAGAAGTCCGTTGCTTCGGGAAGCGCTCCGCATGGCGGGCTATGCCCATCTCCGCGATGTCGTGCGCGCCGTCATTAACTTCCTTGTCTTCCTGTTTCTGATCACGGGATTCGTCTACACCTCGTTCTTCTACCACCGCGATGGCGGCGAGGGATTTGTCGATGCCCTTTATTTTACCGTCGCGACGGTCACCACGACTGGTTTTGGCGATATCACTCTGCCCGGCACGGTCGGCAAGCTCACTTCCGTGGTCACCATGATCGTCGGTATTTCGCTGTTCGTCCGCCTGGCCCAAGCCGTGGTTCGGCCCTACAAGATGACTTATTCATGCCACCGATGCGGCCTTCAACGGCACGATGCGGACGCGGTTCATTGCAAGGCATGTGGCGAGATACTCAATATTCCGGATGAGGGAGCGTAAAGACGATGCGCCCGTCGCGGTCATCCTTGCTCCAAGCCTCTTCGACATCGGAAAGTGGAACGGCCTCGGTTGTGATCGCAAGGCCGGCTGTACGCGCCGCCGCAAGCATTTCGCCGATTGAGCCGAGGAGATTTGGCAGCGACACCGAACCAATGCCGCTACCCATCAACTCGATCGCGGACGAGCGCAAGGCTGCGGCCGGTAGTGCGATGTCGCCGCCAGCCATCGAGCCGATCTGCACAAAGCGGATTGCTCGGCCATCCGGCCCGAACTTTGCACCCGCAAGCAGGATGCTGCGCGCGCTTTCACCCCAGAGGTAGTCGAGAACCACGTCCACGCCGTCCGAGAAATGCTTCCGGAGATGGCTTTCGGTCTCGCCTCCGGTAAGCGGGATCGTGGCATCCGCACCGAGATCCTTGAGACTTTCCAAGGTAGCCAGGTTGCGCCCGGTCGCAATGATCCGCCCTGCCCCCAGATGCCTCGCGATCGCCACGGCAAGCCGTCCTGAAACCCCCGTCGCACCATTGATCAACACCGTCTCGCCCGGGTGCAAGCGTGCACGATGGCGTAATGCCGCCCAGGAGGACATGCCGGGATTGGCAAGCGCGGCAGCCGTGACATCATCGAGATCGTCGGGCACCGGCACGCAATGACTGGGATCGACGAATGTTTGCTCCGCCATGCCGCCGAAAGGCATGCGGGGCATGGCGAAATACACCCGGCTTCCGTCATCGAGACGGCCAACGCCGTCCACGCCCGGCACAAATGGAAATTGATTATCGGCGCTATAGTGACTGCCCGACGCCCTGCCGCGAGTCAGATGGGTGAGCGCGGCAGCGCTGACCCGCACCCTCTGTTCGCCCGATTGGGGCTCAGGGTGATCAAAGTCTCCGTAGATGGGTGCGACGCCCGGGCCGGTGACGATTGCGGCTTTCATTGGAAGTTCCTTTCATAACGATTAAATATGTGTAATATGCACATATACCTGCGCAGAATACGAGTCAAATAAAACATGCAAAATACACACATGTCAGAGAAGCTGAAGGCGTTGCACGGTTCGCTCATCGACATCGTCACTGTCATGAACCAACCGCAAAGAGACGAAGTCATCATCAGAGCGGCTGATATCAAGCTTGATCGTGCGTTGTTCCCATTGTTGGTGGGTATCCAGCGCGTGGGGCCAATCGGGGTTGTGGAGCTCGCCGATCGGGTCGGTCGTGACTACACCACGGTCAGCCGACAGGTCGCAAAGCTGGAGGCCCTTGGGCTGATCGAGCGAAGCGCCGGCGCCAAGGACAAGCGGATACGCGAGGCAGTCATTACGCCTGAAGGCAAGCAACTGACTGACAGGATCGATGCTGCCCGCGAAAGGATTGGCCGGGCCGTGTTTGGCGAATGGGAAGAGAAGGAGTTCGATGACATGGTTCGGCTGATGCGCAAGCTGGCCGACGCGATGCTGAAGGGTCCGCCGGCGGATGTTTGAACGGAAGTCGAGGTGTTGCTTGGCGGACCCCATCAAAACCGACGAACGCGAAATTACCAGTCGACTTTAAAATACAAACTGTATACATAGAACTCATCGCGGCGGGGATGCTGCTGGCCACCTTTGGAGATGATGATGACGTCTAATATCTTTACCGGCTGTATTCCGGCGCTGATGACACCCTGCCATGCCGACCGCAGCCCCGATTTCGATGGGCTTGTCCGCCGCGGCAAGGCTCTGGTGGAGGCCGGCATGTCGGCAGTCGTCTATTGCGGATCGATGGGCGACTGGCCGCTCCTGACCGACGCGCAGCGCATGGAAGGCGTCGAACGCCTCGTCAAGGCCGGGCTCCGGGTGATCGTCGGAACCGGCGCCGTCAACACCAAGGTCGCCGCCGAACACGCTGCCCACGCGCAACGCGTCGGCGCCCATGGCCTGATGGTGATCCCGCGGGTCCTGTCGCGCGGAACCTCAGTTTCCGCCCAGCGGGCCCATTTCAAGACCATCCTGTCGGCCGCGCCCGATCTGCCGGCGGTCATCTACAATAGCCCCTATTACGGCTTTGCCACCCGCGCCGACCTATTTTTCGACCTCCGCAGCGAACACAAGAACCTTGTCGGCTTCAAGGAGTTCGGTGGCCCTTCGGATCTGCGCTATGCCGCTGAAAACATCACCAGCCGCGATGACGACGTTACCTTGATGGTCGGCGTCGACACGGCAGTGTTCCACGGCTTCGTGAATTGCGGCGCTTCGGGCGCCATCACCGGGATCGGCAATGTGTTGCCGAAGGAAGTGCTGCAACTGGTCGCTCTCTGCGAAGCTGCAGCGGCCGGCGATGCCAATGCTCGGCAGCGCGCGCTGGAGCTGGAAGGAGCCCTTGCCGTCCTCTCCTCCTTCGACGAAGGCCCGGACCTCGTGCTCTATTACAAGCATATGCTGGTGCTGACGGGCCACCCGGAATTCACGCTGCACTTCAACGAAACGGATAAACTGTCCGACAGCCAGAAAGGCTTCGTCGAAAAGCAGTTCGCGCTGTTCCAGACTTGGTATGCGGATTGGTCGAAGCAGTTCGCCTGAGCCAAGCTGCGCTGAAGGACTGCGGGTCCTGGCTCAAAAATGGATTTTGCCGACATCCTGGGGATGTCGGCAAGCTTGCACGCTCGATTTTCGATCAGAGCAAAACAGCCTCAGAACCTAGGCGGCGCGGCTCATCGCGTTCAGCGCACGGCCATGGTCCAGGCTGAAATTGCCTACCAGCTCCGTGAGCGTGATGGTTTCGTCCGACAACTGCCGGGTCGCGGCGTTGGTCTCTTCCACCATCGCGGCGTTCTGCTGGGTCATGCGGTCGATCTCGTTGATCGATGATGTCACTGACTTCAGCGATCCCGCCTGATCGCTGCTCGAGGAAGCGATAAGCTCGATCTGCGCGAAGATCGCGATGATCTCCTGCGAAATGCCGATCAGCTCGTTGCCCGTCTCGCCGACATATTCGGAGCCCAGCGCTACTTCGTCAACGGACGTCCTGATCAGCTGGGCTATTTCCTTGGCGGCCTGGGCGGACCGCTGGGCAAGCTCCCGAACCTCCTGGGCAACCACCGCGAAGCCCTTGCCGGCATCCCCTGCCCTTGCTGCTTCGACACCGGCATTCAGCGCCAGCAAGTTCGTCTGGAACGCAATCGCGTCAATGACCGTGACGATGCTCGATATCTTCTCTGAGGACTCCTTGATGCGACCCATGGCGGATACCGCGTTCTTGACGATCTCAGCGGAAGCCTCGGCGCGCTGCTTGGTGTTGTGAACGACATTGAGGGCGGTGGTGGACCGCTCCGACGTCGTGGACACGGTCGAGGAAATCTCGTCGACGGCCGCCGCCGTTTCTTCCAGCGCCGCAGCCTGCTTTTCGGTGCGCATGGCGAGATCGTTGACAGCCGATGCCATCTGCTGGCCGTTGTCGTGTATGACCTCGGACGTGTTGCGGATGTTGACGAGCGTCTTGCGCAATCCATCGATCGAGTGATTGAAATCCTTGCGCAGGCCGTCGAGATGCTGGGCGAAGGGTGTTTCGATTACGAAATTCAATTCGCCCTTGGACATCCGACGCAGCGCCTGTCCGAGGGCCTCGATCGCGGCGTCTATCTGGTGGCGGGCCTCGCGGCGATCGGCCTCGTTTCTGGCGCGCTCGGCTTCGGAGAGGGCGCGGTTGGCCTCGGCTTCCTTCTCCATGGTCCGACGGGAAATGGCATTATCCTTGAAGACGGTGAGCGCCCGAGCCATGTCGCCGACTTCGTCGGCGCGGCTTTCCCCGGCAATCGACGTTTCGAGCACGCCCTCTGCAATCCTGCGCATCGCAGCCGTGATCTGGGCAATCGGTCCCTTCAGCGTCAGTACCAGAGCACCACCGGCGATCATGGCAATGAGCACGCCGATCGCCATGGCGCCGATGGAAACGCTATTGGCCTGCTTCCGCTCCAGCCCGGCATTGTGCTTCTGGCTGTCGGCAAACTGCGACAGCAGGTTCCAGGTGCTGTCGATCTGCGCGGCGGCAGCTGCAAATTGCGTCTGCTTCTCGACCGAATTCGCGGCAATGTCCGATGCGGCCTGGGTGAGCTTGTCGAGCACGGGCTGGAACTTGCCGGATATTTCGGTGAAGGTCGCGTCGTCCTTCACGAGATCCGCCAGCCGTCCGACCTCGGTCCCATACATATAGATCGATTGCTGGACCTTCTTGACGCTCGCCTCGTCGGGGTTGGACACCAGCTCGGCAAAGACCACGCGAATTTCATTGTTGCTGTTGACGATGGCGCGCAGCTTGTTGCCGATTCCCTCGGCCTTGGAAACCTCCTGATCGGACGCCGCCAGATCGAGCACGGACCTGAGCATCAACGCATTGGCTGTCGATTTCAGCTTATCGGAGGCCGCGACAAGGCCCGCCATCGCGATATCGGCACTGGCGGCCGACTGCGTGGGATCACTTGCCTTGGCCGCCTGGTTGAGCGCATCCAGCTGGACCTTGATATCGCCAAGCACCGTCGGCTGGTCTTTCGAAATCGCCGTTTCGAGCGGCGAAAGAGCTTCCGTCAGTTCAGCCGCATATTTTTGGGCGATTTCCGCCTTGGTATCAGGCGTCGAGGCTTTGGCGTAGTCTGCGCTGAGCGCGGTGATCTTCAAGGCGGCCGCGTTGATCGCGCCTGCGTTCTTAAGCCCGGCCTTGTTGGCATTATCCTTGATTTTCGCCGTTGCCATGACGCCGAAGGATCGCTTGCCAATTTGGCCCTGCAGGTCAAGCAGGGTGGCGGAGTTGGCCACGATGTCGTTCCAGATCTTCTCCTGGTTCGACTGCAGCTGCCATATGGCCTCGATCTTGTCGGGAATTGTCGCGGCTTCGGAGAGCGCCTGGTCGAGCAGAGCGACGTCGGACGTTGCGCGTAGTCCGTCCGCTGTCTGCTTGAGCAGTGCGATTTGGTCGTGCGCCTGTGCTGCAGCGCTGTCATGCGTCTCTTGCGAGGGCTTCATCAGGAAGGAGGTCATGCTGGAAAAGACGTTCTTGAATCCGCTCAACGATTGAAGAACCTCATTGGAAACTTCCATCCTCCCCTCGAGAAGACGCGATGCGTAGATGCCGGTGAGGCCCACTGCGAAGATGCAAAGGATGAAGGGGGTTACAAGCAACAAGACTTTGGTTTGAATCCGCACACGCGACATCAACCTGTCGATCATAAATTCCACTCCCGTATTCCCGAACAACTGCGCTCAAGCCTCATTCCGCAAGTTGTCATTAGTTCATAAATTAGACGTTAAGCACCGGACGCCCGCAAGCCAGGCGACGCGTTCAGTCGAGCAGACCGCCTGAGCGCGTTGCTGCCATGATCGCCTCCGGGTTTGACCTCATGGCAACTTATTCGGATGACAGATTTACAGACATGACAGCGAGACTTGACGCACAGTCCCGCCTGCCGCCTGCACGCCCCCAAATTCTCAGCGCTTTCGGCCGACAGAGAACAGCACGCCTGCCAAAATGATGAAGGCTCCGATGATCGCCAATTGCCAGGTGCTGGGAATGCCGACGAGGATCAGGACATTGTTGACCAACGTAATGAGGATGACGCCGAGCATCGTGCCTATCACGGATCCCGAACCACCGGTTATCCTTGCGCCGCCGAGAATGACGGCCGCAATGACCTCTAGTTCCGATCCGGCGAGGTCGAAGGGATTGGCCAGACGATTGCTTGCCACATGCATGATCCCCGCAATCCCCGCCAGCAGGCCGGCATAGGCAAATACGCAGATGCGCACGGTCCGCAAACTGTAACCCAATCTCTCGGCGATATGCGGGCTGCCGCCAACGGCGAAAATGGCGCGCCCCATCAGGGTGCGCTTCAGCAGATACCAGGTCACGACCGCAGCCACGAGCAAGACGAGCACATAGGCCGGAAGGGTGGCGACGGCGCCGTTCGCACCGGTGTAGTGAAACAACGGATATTTTCCGAAGGCATCCATCGAGTTCGGGATGTTCATGAACAGAGCCGTTCCAACGAATGTCAGCAGAAAACCGCGGATCACATATTGAGTGCCGATCGTCACGATCAGCGCCGGCGCCTTCAGGAGGCTCACGAGGACGCCATTGGCCGCACCGAGCAATGCGCCGCCCGCCGCTGCAATCACCAGAGTGACGGCGATAGGCATGTTGGGCATCCAATCCGTGACCAGCATGGTGATCGCGTACATCACCAGAGCCGCTATCGCGGTGAAGGAGACATCCAAGCCACCGGACGCAAGCACCACCAGAACACCCAGCGCGAACAGCCCGCGCACGACGCTGGACCGCGTCATGTCGAATAGGTTCGACACCTCCCAGAAAGACGGGTTGATGCTGCCCACGACGATGCAGACGAGAATGATCAGGGCCAGCGTCACCAGCGGCGGATAGCGCAGCGACAGCCGGCCGATACGGGCACCGAGGTTCTCCTTCGTGTCGCGATCGGCGGTACGGGATATCATGCCGGTCATTTCTGTAACTCCGGTGCGTCTTCTGAAATCATCGACTGATAGAGCGCCTCTTCCTCGACTGTTTCTGCGTCGAAGGTGGCGGCAATGACGCCTTTGCGCATGACCGAAATCCGATCGCAATTCTGCAAGAGTTCCGGCAGGTCGTCGCTGATGATGATCACTCCCATGCCGTCGGCCGCAAGCTTCTGAATGATCCGGAAGATCGTGTCCTTGGACCCGACGTCGACCCCCACGGTCGGACCATGGAGGATGAGTAACTTCGGATTGATGGTCAGCCAGCGGCCGATGAGGACGCGCTGCTGGTTGCCACCGGAAAGCGACATGACCGGATTGTCGATGTCAGGCGTCGCCACCTGCAGATCTGCGATGGTCTGCTGCGCCAAGGCACGGCTGCGTTCGCGACTGACGAGGCCGAGCTTCCCGCGCAGTCGGTCGAGCACGGCGACGATGATGTTTTCCCGGATCGACTTTTCAAGGAAAAGCCCTTCCGATAGACGATCCTCCGGCACATAGCCGATCCCCGCCTCGATTGCGTCTGTCGGACTGCGCAGGATGAGCTCGGCGCCCGAAAGCGTGATCCTCCCGCGATCGGCCGGCGCGACGCCGGCCAGTGCCAGGGCGAGCTCGTTTCTGCCCGAGTCAAGAAGTCCCGTCAGGCCCAGGATTTCGCCGCGTGCGAGCGTGAAGGAAACATCGCTGAATCCGCCGCTGCGACCGAGAGCTTTGATGGAGAGTATCTCTTCGCCACCATGCGGCGCGGTCCGGTAGCGCTTGTCGTCCAGCTTCTTGCCTGTCATGAGAAAGCCGAACTGCGTCTTCGTCTGCCCGGCCACATCGCATTCGGCAACCTTCAAGCCGTCACGCATGATGATCGCACTGCCGCCGATCGCCTTGCATTCTTCCAGCTTGTGAGTGACGAACAAGACCGACACGCCCTGCGCATGCAACTTCCCGACGACGTCGATCAGGTTGTCCACTTCTCGGCGGGTCAGGGCGGTTGTCGGCTCGTCCATGATCACAAGGCCGGCGTGGGAGGCAATCGCCCGGGCAATTGCGATCAGCTGTCGGGTGGCGATCGGCAGCTCCTCGACCGGCGTGATCAGAAACTCGGGGTCGGTCGGCAGGTTCACCGCCTCCAGCGCGCTGATGGCAGTCTGCTTCAAAGCCTTGAGATCGAGCCGGCGGGCCAGACTGCCGCCGGACGCGACCAACTGCCGTGTCAGGGCGACATTTTCGGCCACGCTGAGATTGGGAAGCAGCGATAGGTCCTGATAGACCGTTTCTATCCCGGCAGCCAAGGCACCGATCGGCGTAAGAGACTTTTCGAGCTTGCCGTTGATAATCAATTCGCCGCTGTCTGCAGATTGCGCGCCTGAGATGATCTTGATCAGCGTACTCTTGCCACAGCCGTTTTCGCCCATCAGATGGTAGGTACGGCCGCGCTCGATCGTGAAGCTCACCCCTTTCAGAGCCTTCACGCCGCCAAATCGCTTCTGCAGATTTCGCACCTCGAGAAAAGGTACGCAAGGATTCTGGCCTTCGGCGAGCGGAATATCGGCTTGAGTTGGCAAAGACATATTTTTGTTCCAGGCGTGGTCTGCGATAGGGCCGGCGCTTTGCGCCAGCCCACTTGTCGAAGTCTAAAGGATCAGAACGGATAGTCTTTGTAATTGGCCTTGGTCACATCGACCCAGGCTTGACCCGTCACGATGACGCCCTTGCCGGGGCCTTTCTTGACGGAAACCTTGTTGTAACCCTTGACGCCGAGATCCATGCCGTCAGTCATATCTTTGCCATCCATAACCATGTTGGCAATCTTGTTCATGACGTAGCCAGCATCCTTCGGATCCCAGAAGGAGATGCTCTGGACGGCACCCGATTCGAGATACTTGGCCGTATCCTTCGGCAGGCCGAGACCGACGACGCAGACCTTGCCGACAAGGCCGGCCTCTTCGACCGCACGGCCGATGCCGATGACGTCGATAGCCGAGCCACCCTGGAAGCCCTTGATATCGGGATATTTGCGCAGGATTTCCCGCGCCTTTTCATAGGCCTTGTTGGCGTCGTTGAAGGATTCGTTCTTCGCCGAGACGAGCTCCATTTCCGGATATTTGGCCTTGGCATTCGCGGCCCCGCCATCCGCCCATTCGACATGGGTGAGACTGCCAAGCGATCCCACGAAAGATGTCCACTTGCCCTTCTTGCCCATGCAATCTGCCAGCTGATCGTCGAAATGGGCGCCAAAGGCAGCGTTGTCGAACGCTTCCATGTCGACAAGCGTGTTCTTCAGGCTGCTACCCTCATGCGAGATCACCTTGATGTCGCGGTCCAGCGCGCGTTTCAGAACACCCTCGATGGCGGAAGGGTCCATCGGCACGACGGCGATGGCGCTGACCTTCTTGGCGACCAGATCCTCGATCAGCCGGCCCTGCTGGGCGGCGTCAGCCTTGGCGGGGCCGATTTCGCTCGTCTTCACGCCCGGATTGTCTTTTCCGTAGGCGATCACGCCCTGTTCCATGCGGGTAAACCAGTTCTCGCCGGTAACCTTGACGACGGTGACGATGGAGGGAGTGTCTGCGGCAAGCAGCGATTGAGCGGCGCACAGGGCACCAACCGCGACGGTGCAGGCTGCAATCTTACGAATTAATGACATCAGCGTTTCCTCAGTTTGGTTGTTTTACCCGTTTGATTGGCGTTGATGCCCGCACGGCGATGCCGCCGGCAACAACGGTTGACGTCACGCCCGTTTCGGAAACAGAGATCCGAAATCGAAGCGCGAGACGGCAAGGAAGAGCAACAGCAGCAGGCCCCAAGCGCAGTCGCGGAAGAAGTTCGATATGTCCAGGAAATTGAACAGGCTGGCGAGCATCTGCAGCGCGGTGGCCGAAAGCACGACGCAGATGATCCGCCCATAGCCGCCGTCCGGCCGAACACCTGCCATGACGACGATCAGGATGGCGATCAGGACATAGGAGGTGCCATAGTCCCACTTCACGCTTGAGGTGCGCGCCGCGATGACGATACCGGCGATGCCGGCAAGCACGCCGCAGGCCGTATAGGTCAGGAACAGCATCTTCCTGCGGGCGATGCCAGCATATTGGGCCGCCTTGGCGTTGCTGCCCATCAGATAGAGGCGCAAGCCGAAGGGACTGAAGCGCAGGACGACACCGATCGCGAGCGCGATCACGAGAAATAGCGAGAAGCAGAGCGGCACGCCCAGGAACGGAGAGTTTCCGAAATCGTCAAGCGGCTCCACATAGCCGATGCTGAGAGCCGAACCGTTGGTGAAAGCCACGGCGATACCAGTAAAGAACATCTGCGTGCCAAGCGTGGCAATGATCGGCGTCAGCCCGGCGAAGGCGATCAGATAGCCATTCACCATGCCGCCGACGAGGCCGACGATGATTGAAACGCCAGCGAATGCCCAGCAGAAAAGCATAGGTGAATCATCTGACGACACCCAGTCGCGCACCAGCAGATAGGACGTAACGCCGGCAAGATTGGCAAGCGCGATGCCGGACAGGTCGATGCCGCCATTGCCCGACACCATGGCAAGCATGACGCCAAGTGCCAGCAAGCCGAGTTCGGGGACCTGGGCGGACATGGACTGGAAATTATAGAGGCTGATAAAAGTCGTGCCCGCAAAGGCAACGGCTGCTGCTATCACCAGCAGGTTGGCAGCTGCCAGGAAATTGAGCTGCCGGTCCGCCATCATATTCTTCATCGTCAGTTCCTCCCCCAAGCGGCTTCGCCAATCTTCGCGTCATCGGTGTCGACCCTTGCTTTCCGAATATTCGCGCCTGCGCTGCACATTTTGTGCAGCCACAACGTGAATCTACAGAGCTGCCCATGGGCGCAGCAACAAGCACGACTTCGCATCAATGCGTTGAATAACTTGGATCTTCCTCACCACAGCACGGCGTCCTCCTCCATGCTCGATAACAAGGCTATAACGAGAATTGACATTTGTCGAACACTATTTGAATTATGTAGAAATCAAATTTTGTTGCCCCTCTGGTTGTGTTGGTTGAGGGATGGGGCGGTTGGAGGCTGGAAAAGCAGGAGTCCGGCTACGGCCGAGCGATCTCCTTAAACTGAGACGGTTCATCCTTCCTTCGGTCTCAGCGCACCGTCGATCTGTTTTCTCTATTGCTTGATGCATGAAGGATTGATCTATCCCCTTGCTACCAGCGGGACGAGCGAGCATAGTCGGGCGTCGGCAGCCATTTCACGGGCGCTGCTGCTTAAGGGCGTTACCCTGGCCCCAATCGAAGGAGGACTTCATGTCTTCCACTCAGACATTTATCTCGGGAAACCGCCGTGCCCATCGGAGCGCACAGGGCGGCGATGATGGATATGCGGGTTTGGGACCGGATGTCGTCCGCGCCACCAGCAGACCATGCCGAGCGCCTGACCTTTATCTGGAGGCATAGGCCTCGGCGACTGCTCCTGCAGAACTTGCCAAGGCGCATTGCCAGCCCATTCTGCTGCCTGGAGCGATGCGCTGTTTCCGGTCGCCGCCGCTCACACTATTGAAGGAGAAAGATATGGCGAAAGTCACGCTCATCAACGCCGTTTGGGTGTCCATCATGTGCGTCATACTCACCTGGGCGGCCATCTTGTACGGAGAGAAATTGCCGATCAAGAGGGGGGCCGGTCCCTCCCCTGTTGCCATGCTCGACTGACGGTCGGTGGGTGACGGGGATAAACGACGCTGATGAATGCTAAAGCATGGGGAGTAGGAGGCCAGAATGTACAACGCGAAACGTGACAGTAAAGGCGGCGTTGCCGCGCACGCCATCCCATCGATGGGAGAAATCGAGGGCAAGCTTACGGTTTTGGAGGTCGTTGCAGCGACGACGCTCCGCATGCTCCTGCAACAAGGCGATAAGCACGCCGCTCAACACGTCCTGTCCGAGGTCAAGCGGGCAATGCGGTCCAAGTGTGACGATATCCGCCTGTCCCCTTCGGATTCGAAGTCGGCCATTGAGTATGCGCAAGAACTTATTGACGCTATCTACGAGGACGCCGAATTTCGCACGCCGACGATCGAGGATGAGATGCTGATTGCCTAGGTAAAGGGTGGGCGCGCGATCTCGAATTTGCCTCGGAGGCTGGGTGCAGGGCTTCAGGGCGACCATTCAGCCGCAGAGGGCCGGCAAGCCCGGTGAGTTCGTCTCATCGCGCACCGCCTTTTTCAAGCTCGGCCTGATTGCGTTGCCTATGACCGGGCCGCTACATCGGCTGTTGTCGTGCTTCAGTTGCTCTGGAATTGAGCATCATCATTCCTGCCTTTGTCGTTGATGCTTATCGCGGCGAGCCAGGTAAAGCTCGATGCAAGCGCGGGTCAGGAAAGAAGCCAGCCCCACGAGAACGGCCACAACACGGATAAGCGTTTCGTCAGCCTCGACCTTCGATTGCCGCGTCGCCAACAGCGCTTTCTCCGCTTCGGTGATATCGCCGATGACCTTGCGGATGGCATCCATCGTGGCCTGTTCCATTCTGGCGATCTCCAGCGCCCTGGCTGCCTCGAACCCCGTGCTGTCGCGCAAGATGATCGATTGCTTGAGCTCGTCGAGCTTCTCATCGACCAACATGTCCAGCTTCGTCATCCTTGCGGACTGGTCAGCGTCATCCGACAAGGAGGCTTTCAGCGTGGCGCGCAATTGCGTCAGGCGCGACAACGCTTTTTGATAGGGATCGAGATAACGGCGGTCGCCGCTGAGAAGATACCCACGCTGGCCGGTTTCTGCGTCGTCCAGTCCGATCAGGACGTCTTTCGTCGTATCGACGATCTCGAAGGTGCGAACGACAAGCTGCTGATGGCTTCCCATAAGACTATGCGTCCATGTCGTCGCAATCACCCCTGCAGCAATCACAACACCAACGGGTATTGAGCGCAGGAGAACAGGTGTCGTCAGATAATTTCGACGCATGCTGCGCCACGACCAGTCCATGATCGGTTCCTCTTCCAAAAGCAGATCCGCCGTTTAGCGCCTGCGACCAATTGTGACCATCAGTTTCTGGAGCCGCTTTGATCGGTAAAGCCCATGCCCGCAAACCCGATGGCCGGCAGCTTCCGGCGTTTTGAAGCAAGCAACGCACAAGCGGCGCGCATGCGAAGCATCCGCGCGTCTGATCCGGCATTGGCTGCTGCGTGAGCGGCTTGGCGGCACATTTTTAGGAAGCGGTTGCACTCGCTATGGCGAAAACGCATAGTTCAGCTTCGCTACCTATTCGGCAGACGGGACCGCCAGGCATTCATGAAGAAATTGACGCATCGGACGATGGAGGATTTCGCGAAATCCAGCGGCATATCGCGTCCAACCCTATCGAAATATTTCGACGACCCCAGCCGAGTGAAGCCTGCAACGCGGGCGCTGATCGAAGCGGCGCTGAAATCCTCGGATTACCAGCCGAATCTCTATGCGCGAAACCTGAACCGCAAGCGTACCCGCAATATCGGCATTCTGGTGCCGGCGCTGGGCGACCCGTTCTATGCCGAGATGGTCAACCGACTGGAACTGCGGCTACGCACGAGCGGCTATTGGCCGATCGTTATCTCCTCTCACGGTCTGCCGGAACTCGAGGCGGAAGCCGTCAAGACCATGCTATCCCTGAAGGTCGCCGGCGCTCTGGTTGCCCCCCTGGGCTTCCGGTCCGATCCGCGCGTCTTTGAAAAACTGGGCCAGAACCTCGCCATGGTCTATTTCGATACCTTCCTCGAGGGTAGCGTTCCCTTTGTCGGCAACGACAACAGCCAGAGCGTCGCGACAATGGTCGATTATCTCTGCCGATCGGGGGAAGCGCCGGCCTATCTCGATATCCCGCATATCAACCATAATTCGCCCGAGCGGCTGGCGAGCTACCAGGCAGCCGTCAAGGCAGCCGGTTTCGAACCCCGGGTGATCGAAACCATCGCGGATTATACCTGGGACTTCGAGCGCATCGGCTACGAGCAGATGGACGAAATGCTGCGCCGGAAAACCCTGCCGAGCAGGACCATCCTTTGCGCCAACGACCGTCTTGCATTCGGCGCGATGGCGGCGGCCTTTGCCCATAACCAGCGGGTCGGACGCCGCAAAGGCGCGCACCTGCGCATCGCCGCCCACGACGATCACCCCTTGAGCCGCTATGCCTCCCCGCCGCTGACCACCATGGCTCAGGATTTTGCGGCCATGACCGCCAACAGTGTCGAGACGCTACTTGCCCTGCTTGGCGACGGTGACGCATCGACCATGCCTATTGCCCAGGCTATGCGCTCCGGCGGTACGCTGGTGATGCGCCAGTCCGCCTGACGGAGTGGGATCAACGAAGCGCTTCGATTTGGCGCCAGGCGGATATGGCATCTTCCACCGCCGTTCGCGCGGCGGGAATATATCTTCCCATGGAAACGAAGCCGTGGATCTGAGTGGGAAATTGCCGAAGTACGACGGCCACACCGTCCTCCCGGAGCCGCTCGGCATAGGCCGTGCCCTCGTCGGCGAGAATGTCGAGCGCTGCAATGGCGACGAATGCGGGCGGTGCGCCCGCAAGGTTGGGCGCCCTCAACGGTGAGACGCGCCAGTCCTCGATGTCGTCCATCGTCCGGATGTAGTGATCGCGAAACCAGCGCATCGTTGCTTTCGTCAAACCGAAGCCCTCGGCGTAGCGCCGATAGCTGTCGGCAGTCTGCGCCGCATCGGTGTTCGGATAGAGCAGCAATTGCGCCGAAATGCCTGGCGCCTTGCCGGTCCGGGACATCAGCGCCACCACCGCAGCCAGATTGCCGCCGGCGCTGTCGCCGGCCACGGCGATCCTCTCGCGGTCGATACCGAGGACATCAGCCTGATCCCCCATGAAAGCAAGCGTCGCAAGGCAATCGCCGAGACCTGCCGGAAACTTGTGCTCCGGTGCCAGGCGATAGTCTGGGCAAACCACGGTGCAAGCGGCACCATTCGCAAACCATCGGCAGATCTCGTCATGGGACTCGAGATTGCCGATGACCCAGCCGCCGCCATGCAGATAAAGGAGCGACGGCCCGGGCTCCGCCTGTGCGTCGATGCCCCGATAGATGCGAACGGTGATGGGCCCGTCCGGTCCTTCGATCACGCGGTCCACGATCGAGGCGACCGCTTCCGGTTCGCCATTCAGTTCTTTCGCCCCGCGATCGTAATCGCTGCGAGCCTCGCCGGGGGAGCCCAGCTCGAAAGGTCGCGGCTTGGCGGCCTTGCTCAGGCCGAGGACGCGTCGCGCGCCCTCATCGATGGTGTCACTGATATCCGTCATGCGAGCAGGCTTCGTGCTTCGTCTTCGCCGAGCACGGCGGGCTGCGCAATGCTGTCCTCGATCGTCACCGACTGCCCGCTTTCGCCTGATGTCAGGATCGCCTCCATGATATCGAGCACATGCAGGGCAAGGTCGCCGGATGCCCGAGGCGCGCGCTCTTCGTGCAAGGCGCGGACGAGATCGGCGACGCCGAGCATGCGATAATTGGCCCGGTCAGGGGCTGCGAACGGCCAGTTCTTCGCGCCATAGAGATCACCCTCGCTGGTGAAGTCCCGCCACTCGGCCCCGCCCTCGGACAGGGAAACCGTGCCGCCAAAGGTATCCGGGTCCGGCAGGCGCAGCGAGCCCTTCGTGCCATGAAGCTCGATCGGATGGTTGGAGTGGCGGAAGACATCCCAGGACGCGCCGAAGGTGACGGTCGCGCCGGATTGGAATTCCAGCAGGGAGAACACGTTGGTCGGCGTGCCCACCTTGAAGGTCGTGTTCTGGAAGGGGCCATCGGCGGTAATCAGCCGTTCCTCCTGGCCCTTGGTCGCCATCGCCATGACGCGCGCCACCGGTCCAAGCAGATTGACCAGCATCGTCAGATAATAGGGACCCATGTCGAAGACCGGTCCGCCGCCCGGCTGGTAATAGAATTGCGGATTGGGATGCCAATGCTCCATGCCACGGCCCATCATGAAGGCGGTGCCGCCGACGGGACGGCCGATCGCCCCTTCTTCCATCAGCCGCCGCGCCCGCCGGCCGGCCGCTCCGAGGAAGGTGTCCGGCGCCGAACCGAGCAGCAGGCCGCGTTCGCGGGCCTCCGCCACAAGTCTGCGCCCCTCGGCCGCCGAGGTCGCCAGCGGCTTTTCGGTGAAGACGTGCTTGCCCGCCGAGAGCGCCGACATGCTGACGTCGAAATGCACGGCAGGAACGGTCAGATTGAGGACGAGGTCGATCTCGGGGTCGGCAAGGAGTTCGTCGACATCAAGCGCCCGGATACCGTATTCCTCGGCGCGAAGTGCCGCCATATCGGCCGATATGTCGGCGCAGGCGCGCAGTTCGACCCCTGAAAACAGCGCGGCATTGCGGAGATAGGTCATCGATATATTGCCGCAGCCAATCACGCCAAGGCCGATTTTTGCTCTGTTTCCGTCTGTCATGAAGCGCGCTCCTCCCGCTATTTTTTAGCCTCCCAGAGCAGTGGCTATACACTGCACGAAGACCGAACATCCGATTTAAAGCATTTTATTTGTTGACGCGCGACAAATTTTTATAAATCATACGGCAATACCGGCATGGAGTTTTGAAGATGGCCGGCTGTCCTGGGAGGGATACAATGTCAGATATCAAAAAGGCGCCTTCGCGCTCCAATTCTCTTTCGAATTCAATGATGATCGATCGTCGCCGGCTGTTGATGGGCGCGGCTGGAGCGGCCGTTGGTGCGGCTGCCCTCGGAGTGACCTCAGGTCTTGGCATGGGGTCCGCGCGGGCTGCCGGCCGGACGGAGATCAGCTTTGCTTCCGCCAGCTTCTTCGGCAAGGAAGGTCTCGGCGATCTCGTCAAGGCCTTCAATGAATCGCAGGACCGGATCATGGTGAAGTTCATCGAACTGCCGCCGCCGAGTTCGTCGACCGAAGTCTATCAGGGCCTGATCCAGCAGCTCGCCCGTCGCAACGGCACTCCCGATGTGTTCACGCAGGACGTCGTCTGGATCGCCGGCTTTGCCGCCGCCGGCTGGGCGCTTCCGCTGGACGAGTATTTCCCCAAGGATAAGCGGACGGATTATTTCCCCGGCACGGTTGCCGCCTGCACATACAACGAAAAGCTGACGGCCCTGCCGTGGTTCGTCGATTCCGGCATGTTCTACTATCGCAAGGACCTCGTCGAAAAGCATGGCGGCAAGGTTCCGGAGACCTGGGACGACATGGCCACGATGGCGGCCGCCGCCCAGAAGGCAGGCGATGCCAAGTTTGGCTATCTCTGGCAGGGCAAGCAGGCCGAGGTGCTGATCTGCGATGCGGTCGAGATCATCACCTCCAACAACGGCTCCATCCTGGCACCGGACGGAAAGTCGTCCGTAGTCGGAGACAAGGCGGCGGTCGAGGCGATCCAATTTCTGCACGACACCATCAGCAAGACCAAGATCAGCCCGCAGAACGTCCTGTCCTGGGATGAGGAGCCGTCGCGCCAGCCCTTCACCTCGGGCGAGGCGATGTTCATGCGCAACTGGTCCTACGTCTACCCGATCGCCCAGGACGCAAAGGCCTCGCAGGTCGTCGACAAGGTCGCGGTTGCGCCCCTGCCGCATTTTGCCGGCGGCAAGAGCGCGGCCTGCCTCGGCGGCTACCAGCTTGGCGTCAACGCCAATTCCAAGAAGCGCGAAGCGGCGATCGAGTTCCTGACCTGGATGTCGTCGCCCGAAACGCAGACCCGTCTGGCGCTGAACTTCGGGCTGGCACCGTCGCGGCCGGCCATCTTCGAGGACGCCAAGCTGAAGGCGGAGCAGCCCTTCATGGCAAGTCTGCAAAGCGTCTTCACGGGCGCCACGCCTCGGCCGATCACGCCGCAATACGCAAAGGTCACCCTGGCACTGCAGTCCAGCATCTCAAAGGCGCTGGTCAGCGGCGACGTCAAGACCGAACTCGAGGCTGCGGCCGCGCAAATCAACAAGATCGTCGCCTGATATGGCTTTCACAGCCTCAGCCCCGTCGACGGGACAATCAAGCAAGGCAAGGAGGGCGCTACCGCGCGCCCTCTGGCCGTGGCTGTTGCTGTTGCCGGCTTTCTTGTCGCTTGCCTCCGTATCCTTCTATCCGATCGTCAACGGCCTTTATCTGTCGCTCACCAATCGTTCGCTGATCACCCAGGACAACGATTTCATCGGCTTTGCAAATTATGTGCAGCTGTTCAACGACCCGGCCTTCTGGAATGCCTGGCGTCACACGATCTGGTTCACCTTCGCCTCCACCGTGCTGGAAACGCTCATCGGCCTCGGCATGGCGCTCATCCTCTGTGAAGCCTTCAGCGGGCGAGGCGTGATCCGGGCAGCGATGCTCGTACCTTGGGCGATGCCCACGGTCGTCACGTCGAAAATGTTCGGCTGGTTATTCGACGGCCAGCACGGCGTGATCAATTTCATTCTCCTGCACCTCGGGCTGATCGACCAGAACGTCAACTGGTACGGATCGCCCGACACCGCACTCCTGACCATCATTCTGGCGGACGTGTGGAAGACGACCCCCTTCATGGCGCTGCTGCTGCTTACCGGCCTCCAGACCGTGCCGAAATCGCTGATAGAGGCGGCCCGGATGGACGGCGCCAAGGCCTGGATCATCTTCTGGAACATCCGCCTGCCGCTCCTCTTGCCGACCTTGCTGATCGCCGGGCTTTTCAGGGCTCTGGATGCCTTCCGCGTCTTCGATCTGGTCTACGTGCTGACCGGCGGCGGCCCGGCGGATTCCACCGAAACGCTGTCGACGCTGTCCTACAAGGTTCTCTTCTCGACGCTTCAGTTTGGTTACGGCTCCGCCGTCTCGACCGCGATGTTCGTCACCGAAGGCCTCATCGCCGTGGTCTTCTGCCTCTTCCTCGTCAGGCAGATAAGGAAAACGACATGACCGACAGTCGCTCCACCCTGCAGACAATTCTCATCTATCTCGGCGCTCTGTTCATCCTGATCTGGTCGGCGGGACCTTTCCTCTGGCAGTTTTCGACGTCGCTGCAGCTCGACAAGGCGCTGACGGAGGGAACGCCGAGGCTGATCCCGAGCCCCTTCACCTTGGAGCACTATTACAATGCCTTCGTCGAAAAAGGCCTGCATCACTATGTGCTGAACTCGCTGATCGTTTCGCTGGCGACCACGGCGCTTTGCCTGATCGTCGGATCGCTCTCCGCCTTCGCGCTGTCGCGCCTGGATATCAAAGGCCGGTTCGGCATCCTGATGGTGATCCTGTCGGTGTCGATGTTCCCGCAAATCGCGCTGGTCGGCCCGCTCTATCTGCTGGCCTCCGACCTCGGGCTGCTCGACACCCACACGGCGCTCATCATCACCTATCTGGCGCTCGGCCTGCCGCTGGTGACCTGGGTTCTGTTCGGCTATTTCGAAACCCTGCCCCGCGAGATCGACGAGGCGGCGCGCATGGACGGCGTCGGCGTGGTCGGCCTGCTCTGGCACATCATCCTGCCGATGTCGCTGCCAAGCTTGGTCACGACAGGCTTGCTTGCCTTCATCACCGCTTGGAACGAATTCCTGTTCGCGCTGGCATTCACCTCCGATCCCGACAGCCAGACCATTCCTGTCGGGATCGCCAACTTCACCAACCAATATTACGTGCCCTGGGGCGATATCGCGGCCGCGTCCGCAGTGGTGACAGTGCCACTCATCATCCTGGTACTGGTCTTCCAGCGGCATATCATCGAAGGCCTGACACAGGGCGGAATCAAGGAATAGACCATGACCAAGGACCTCAAGGTCGGCTGCCAGACGTTCACATGGGAGATGCTCGGGCCGGCCTGGACCGGTGATGTCGACGACCTGTTGGCGGCCATCGCCGCCGGCGGCTATGCAGGCATCGAAATCACCGACACCATGATCGGCAGCTATGCCGACAGGCCGGACGAGTTCGCCGTTGCCCTGAAGAACCATGGACTGCAGCTGGTATCCTTCGCTTTCGGTTCGCACACGGGTTTTACACTGGCAGACCAGATCGACGCCGATCTCGTCTCTGCCCAACGTTGGGTGGACTTCGCCGCACATTTCAGCGGCGCGCTGGTGTCGATCGGTTCTGCGACCGTGGTCTCCGACGGGCCGCGGTCGGAAAAATTCAAGGTTGCCGCCGAGTTCTACAACCGCGCCGCGGCCCTCGGCCAGGCATCCGGCGTCACCGTCGCGGTGCATCCGAGTTCGCACCACAACACGCTGCTGTTCGACCGCGCGGACTACGATACGGTCTTCGCGCTGCTCGATCCTGATTTGGTCGGTTGGGTGCCGGACACCGGCCACATCCTGCGTGGCCACGACGATATCCTCGACACGCTCAATACCTACCACGACCGCATCCGCTACCTCCACCTCAAGGATGTCGATGCAAACGACCAATGGGCGATGCTTGGCCAGGGTGTCCTCGACACGCCTGCCGTCATCGATATCGTCGCCAAGGCGCCGCACTTCAACGGTTGGCTGGTGCTCGAGGAAGAATCCGAGACGGCGGGGCGCGATCCGGCCGCTGCCGTGAAACTCAACCGTCAGACGATGCGCGGCTACGGCGCATAGGGAAACGAAGCGATGATCGAGAAAGAAAAACGTCGATTGCGTGTGGGAGTGCTCGGCTGCGGACCGATCGCCCAATTTGCCCATCTGGAATCCTGCGTGAAGGCCCGCAATGCCGATCTCTACGCGATCTGCGATGCGGCACCGGACCTTTTGGCACGCATGGGTGCGACCTACGAGCCGCAGAAACAATATAGCGACTACGACGCCATGCTGGCCGATCCCGAGCTGGAAGCGGTCATCGTCGCCACCTCGGACGCCTATCATGTGCCGATGTCGATCAAGGCGCTCGACGCCGGCAAGCATGTGCTTTGCGAAAAGCCGATCGGCGTCTCGGTCGAGGAAGGCCAGCAACTGGCCGAGGCGGTCAAGCGCTCGGGCAAGATCCTGCAGGTCGGCCATATGAAGCGCTTCGATCCGGCGCTCGAAGCAGCACGCGACTTCGTGCGAGACGATATCGGCCAGATCTTCGCGCTCAAGGCATGGTACTGCGATTCCACCCATCGCTACACCAATACCGATGCCGTGCAGCCGCTGCCGGTCACCAGCAAGCTGGCGCGCAAGCCGGGCGGCAATCCGAAAGCCGATCTCAGGCAATATTTCATGCTGGCGCACGGTTCCCATCTGGTCGACACGGCCCGCTTCTTCTGCGGTGAACTGGTCGCCGTCAGGGCACGTCTGCTAGAACGTGCCGGTGCCTATTGCTGGTTCGTCGAGACGGAATTCGCCAATGGCGCGCTCGGCCATCTCGATCTCACCGTTGCAGTCCGCATGGACTGGCACGAGGGCTTCCAGCTCTATGGCGAGCACGGCTCCGTTTTCGCAAAGACCTTCAATCCCTGGTACTTCCGCGCGAGCGAGGTCGATATCTTCCACGAAAAGGATGCGACGACGCGCAGGCCGCTGGGCGCAGACGGCCATTTCTTCCGCCGTCAGCTTGAAGGCCTTGCCGAGACGGTCCTCACCGGTGCACCGATGCGTGGCGCCAATGTCGACGACGGCATTGCCTCGATCCGCGCCATGGTGGCGATCGCCCGCTCGGTCGAAACCGGCGAACGCGTCGAAATCGCCTCCGTCACGGGGTCTGTCTGATGCAGGTCGGGATCTTCGCAAAGACCTTTTCCGGAACCGATCCGCGGACGGTGCTCTCGGCGGTTGCCGATAGCGGCTACAGCGCAACGCAATTCAACCTTGCTTGCTGCGGACTGCCGTCCATGCCCGATGCGGTCGAGGCTGGAACCATTGCCGCAATCCGGGACGCAGCAGACGCGAGCGGCGTCTCGCTCGTTGCCTTGTCCGGAACCTATAACATGGCCCATCCGGACGCAGCGGTGCGCGATACGGGATTGCGGCAGCTCGAGGTCGTCATCAAGGCGGCCTCCGCACTCGCCATCCCCCTGGTGACGCTCTGCACCGGCAGCCGCAATGCGGCCGACCAGTGGGCCCATCATCCCGACAACAGCGATCCCTCCGCCTGGCGAGACATGGCCGCCGAGATGGCCAAGGCCTTGCGGTTGGCCGAAGACCACGGCGTGACGCTTGGCATCGAGCCGGAGCAGGCAAACATCGTCACCTCGGCCGACGACGCGATGCGCCTCATCGCCGAGATGGGATCGCAGCGCCTGCGCATCGTGCTCGACCCTGCCAATCTCTTCGAAGCGGCCACACCCGCGACGGCCCGCTCGATCGTTGCCCGTGCCGTCGATACGGCGGCCGGCCATATCGCCATGGCCCATGCCAAGGATCGCCATGCCGATGGCAGCTTTGCGACGGCCGGCAAGGGCATTGTCGACTTCCCGGATTTTCTCGGCCGATTGAAGAGCGCTGGTTTCGACGGCCCTCTCGTGACGCACGGACTTTCGGCCACTGAAGCACCCGGCGTTGCCGTCTTTCTTAAGGAATTGGCGGGATGAGCGGCCCGAATCTCCTCATCCGCGATGATACGCGACTGGCTTTCTACGACACCGGCAGCGGTCTGCCGGTCCTTTTCCAGCACGGGCTCGGCGGTGACGTGGCGCAGGTGGCGCAGGCCTTTCCCGACGTAAGCGACCTCAGGCGCGTGACACTGGAGTGCCGGGGGCATGGCGCTTCTTCGCTGGCTAATGATCAGCCTTGTTCGATCGCCCTGTTCGCCGGCGATGCGCTTGCAGTCGCGGACCGATGCGGCATCGACAGGCTGGTGGTCGGCGGCATTTCGATGGGAGCGGCCATCGCTCTCCACCTCGCCCATTTCCACAAGGATCGGGTCGCAGCGCTTGTCCTGGTGCGGCCGGCGTGGACCTTCGATGCTTCGCCCGACAACATGGCACCGATCCGAACGATCGCCGAACTCATCCTGTCGCATCCGCTCGATCACGCCCGGGATTTGTTTGCGGCCTCCGAAGCTGCCGCCCAGCTGCAAGAAAACGCACCCGATAACTTTGCCTCCCTGCTCGGCTATTTCGACCGGGCGAATGCCAAAGCCTTTGCTGCCGTGCTTTCCGATATCGCCAAGGACGGCCCCGGCGTCTCGCAGTCGGCGGCTGCCGCCCTCGATATTCCCACCCTTGTGATCGGCAATCGGCAGGATGCCATTCATCCGCTGGCTTCGGCCGAAACGCTCGCGGCCACCATTCCGGGTGCCACCTTCACCGAAGTCGCCGCCAAGGCCGCCGACAAGGCGCGCCATTTCGCGGAGACCAGGACCGCCATCGCCCAGTTCCTTGCATCGCCAACCCTCCGGAGCCAATTCCCATCATGACGACGAAATCTCTCTCTGGCCCCGCCGCCATCGACGCCTTGCCCCGTGACCGGTTGCTCGGCGAATTTTCGCTCTGGTCGGCCGATCTCATCAACATGGAGACGGACCTGAAGCGCATTGAGGATCATGTCGATCTGCATCACATCGATGTCGCCGATGCCCGCTTCACCCCCGGTTTCCTGTTCTTTCCCGATCTCGTCGCCCGGATTGCCAAGGCGACAGCCAAGCCGATCCACGTCCACCTAATGGTCGAGGCTGAGATCGTCGAGGAGCAGACGCGGCAGTTCATCGAGGCAGGCGCCGATCTCATCAGCATCCACGCGGAAAACGGCGAGGCCGGACTTCGCGCACTGGCGCTGGCCAAGGAACTGGGTGCCGCCGGCGGCGTCGTGCTGCGGCTGGAGACACCGGTCGAAGCGATCAAGCCCTTTCTCGCCCATGTTGCCTTCGTCACGTTGCTCGGCACCTCCATCGGCGTCAAGGGACAGAGCCTGTCCGATAAGGCCTGCGACCGGCTGGTAGAAGCCCGTGCACTGATCCGCGAGGCGGGTCGCGAGCAGCAGATCATGCTCGCTGCCGATGGAGGCATTCGCGAGCAGACCGTGCCGCTGCTTCGCGGCGCAGGGGCGCAGACCGTAGTGCTCGGGTCGCTGGCCTTCGGCGACAAGGACCTCGGCGCCCGGATGAAGTGGCTGCATGCCTTGGAGAGCCACGCCCAGTGACAGACGTCGCCTTGGCATTCGATCTCGGAGGAACGGAGCTGCGCGCCGCGATGGTCAGCAGTGCAGGCGAAATCCTGTCGTTCCTGTCGGTGCCGACCATGGCAAAGGAAGGCCCTGCAGCCGTCTTGGGGCAGATGGAGAAATTGGCCGCCGAGATCCTGCTGCGAAGCCCGGGTATGGCGCCGATCGGAATCGGCGTCGGTGCGCCCGGGCCGCTCGATCCTCTCTCGGGTATCGTCATCGCGCCGCCGACGTTGACCGGCTGGCATGAGGTGCCGCTTCTCGCGCTCCTCAGCGAGCGTCTGGGCTTGCCCGCAAAGCTTGAAAACGACGCCAATGCTGCGGCGATCGGAGAGTGGCGCCATGGCGCCGGACGCGGGGCGACCTCGGTCGCCTTCGTCACCGTCTCGACCGGCATTGGTGGCGGCATCGTCGCCGACGGGCGCATCCTGCACGGCCGGCGCGGTCTGGCGGGCGAAATCGGCCACATGACCATTACGAGCCATGGTGACCGGTGTTTTTGCGGCGCGATCGGCTGTTTCGAGGCTGTGGCATCCGGGACCGCGCTTGGAAAGAGAGCGACTGCCGACACCAGACCCTTCGATGGTTCGAAGCTCCGTGCGCTGTCGGCGGATGGCGACGTTACCGGCCGGCATGTGGTCGAGGCGGCGCGCGCGGGCGATCCGCAAGCGCTTGAGCTGCTATCCGTCGAGGCCCATTGGCTCGGCGTCGGATTCACCAACCTTTTGCATTTGTACTCGCCCGACATCATCGTCATGGGCGGCGGTATCTCCAACGGCTTCGATCTCCTGGAGAGCGGCATCAGAGCGACGGTCGAGGAGCGCGCCATGTCCGCCTATCGCTCGGTTCCCATCGTCGCGGCGGAGCTCGGCCGCCACGCAGGTCTTGTCGGCGCCGCCAGTCTGATCCTCCATGGCGACGGCGGTCCCGCCCTGGCGCCTGACCCATCCCGCAATTCCGGCGCGGAATCTCCCGCCGATCTGAAGGAGGCCAGACATGGCTAATCTACAGCTGCGAAGCGCCCACAAGGCCTATGGCGCTATCGAAGTGATCAAGGGCATCGACCTCGATGTCGAGGATCGCGAGTTCGTCGTTTTCGTTGGCCCCTCTGGCTGCGGCAAGTCCACGCTTCTGCGGATGATCGCCGGCCTCGAGAAGATCACCGGCGGCGACCTGATGATCGATGGCCACAGGGCAAACGAGGTCGATCCGTCCGAACGGGGCCTGGCGATGGTGTTCCAGTCCTATGCTCTCTATCCCCATATGACGGTGGCGGAAAACATGGGATTTGCGCTGAGGATTGCCGGCGTTCCCGTCGCCGAGCGCGAGCGCAAGGTGCGGGACGCCGCGCAGGTGCTGGAACTGGCCCACCTGCTCGACCGGCGTCCGAAGGACCTTTCCGGCGGGCAGCGGCAGCGCGTTGCCATCGGCCGGGCGATTGTCCGTAATCCCAAGATATTCCTGTTCGACGAGCCGCTTTCCAATCTCGATGCGGCATTGCGCGTCAATATGCGTCTCGAACTGATGCGCCTGCACCAGACGCTGGAAGCCACGATGATCTACGTGACCCACGATCAGATCGAGGCGATGACCATGGCGGACAAGATCGTCGTGCTGAATGCCGGCCACATCGAGCAGGTCGGCTCTCCGCTCGATCTCTACAATCACCCGGTCAATATCTTCGTCGCCGGCTTCATCGGCTCGCCGAAAATGAACATGCTGCGGGTGCGCGTCGAGGCGATAGACGCCCACGGTGTTTCGGTTGCGCTGCCGGCCGGTGGCACCATCTCCGTGCCGGTGAACGGAGGGTCGATCAAGGTCGGCGACGAAATCACGCTCGGCGTTCGCCCCGAGCACATCCGCATAAACCCGGCCGGACAATTCAGTGGAGAAGTCATCCTTGCCGAGCGGCTTGGCGGCTTGACGATCTTCCATGTCGCCATCACGGCTGACGTCACCCTCGTGGTGCAGACCGATGGCGCCGACAGGACGGCCTTGCATGTGCCGATCGCGCTCGGGATCGATCCGCACAACTGCCACCTGTTTGACGCTGCAGGCAAGGCTCTCACGAAGTTGAACTGACAGGGGCCGCCTGTCGTGCCATCGGTCGTCCATTGAAATAGAGGTATAAGATATGACATTCACCCGCGAGACCCTGACGCTCAGCCATGCCGGCGCGCTGCAGGCGCTATCAGCCGCCGTCGACAAGGCGGTCGCCATTGGCGTGCCGCAGTGCATCTTCATCGTCGATACGAGCGGCGAGACGATCGCCAGCTTGCGGATGGATGGCGCCAAGTATCTGAGCATGCACACCGCCCGCGCCAAGGCCCGCACCGCAGCCTCGATCAACGCGCCGACCGGATCGATGCCGTTCGAGTTCGGCGCCGCCGCCGGGATCGCATCCCAGGGCGGCGTCACCCATCTGCCCGGCGGCCTGCCGATCCGTTTCGGCGGCAAGGCCGTCGGCGGCATCGGCGTGGGATCAGGCAGTGGCGAGCAGGATTTCGAAGTCGCCCGCGCGGCCCTGGCCGCCATCGGTGCGGACGCGGTTTGATTTGAAAAGACATCCCGCTGGGAGCAGTGCTATGTCTCGGCGGGTGGAACTGACTTATGGGAGCATAGCTCCGTCCCACCGATATTCTCCAAGACGATCGATAGCGTCTCAGAACTCAATACCGCCTAGCTGGGGCGTTTCCGCTCTTCGATGCAGCTATGCTCGCGCCGACAAGCCAGCTTTTTGCAGCTTCTGCGGCAGCATGCCCCCATAGGCCCAGTCCAGCAATTCTACCGTATGCAGGATCGGCGTCGCGGTGCCGCTGCCGATCTGGGTGATGCAGCCGATATTGCCCGTGGCGATGATGTCGGCGCGCGTGGCTTCGAGATTGCGCAGCTTTCGCGCCTTGAGTTGGCCCGAGATTTCCGGCTGCATGATGTTGTAAGTCCCCGCCGAGCCGCAGCAGAGATGCCCTTCTGCCGGATCGCGAACGATGAAGCCGGCGGCCTTCAGCAGAAGCTTCGGCGCCGAAGTGATCTTCTGGCCATGCTGCATCGAGCAGGCGGAGTGATAGGCGACGGAAATGCCTTTCGGTTCCTGCCTCGGTAGCTCGAGGCCTGCCAGATATTCCGTGACGTCTTTGGCCAGCGACGAGACGCGGGCTGCGTTATCGGCATAGGCGGGGTCGAGGCGCAGCATATGGCCGTAGTCCTTGATGGTCGTGCCGCAGCCGGATGCGGTGATGATGATCGCGTCGAGCCCGCCGCGCTCGATTTCCCCGATCCAGACATCGACATTGGCGCGGGCCTTCACCAGCGCCTGCTGCTCGCGACCCATGTGATGAACCAGCGACCCGCAGCAGACCTCGCCGGCCGGCACCACGACCTCAACGCCCAGCCGCGTCAGAAGCCGGATGGTCGCCTCGTTGATCGCCGGATCGAGAACAGGCTGGGCGCAGCCCGTCAGGATCGCCACCCGTCCGCGCCTGTCGCTCTTCGCCGGATGGGTGCCGGGCTCGGCAAAGGGGGAGGCCTTGGGGACAGAACGTGGGGCAAGATCGAGCATCGCCGCGAAGGGAAGCAGCGCCGGGACACGCTTCATGAGACCTCGGGCGGGCCGCCCGATGCGGGCAAGCGTCAGCGCAAGCCGGAAGCGCCGCGGATAGGGAAGCACCGCCGCCAGCAGATTGCGGATCAGGCGATCCATCAAAGGCCGCCTATAGGTTTCTTCGATATGGGCGCGGGCGTGATCGATCAGGTGGGTATAATCGACGCCTGAGGGACAGGTCGTCACGCAGGCAAGGCAGGACAGGCAGCGGTCGATGTGGGTGACCACCTCGGCATCGGCGGCCCGACCGTTTTCCAGCATGTCCTTGATCAGGTAGATGCGGCCGCGCGGGCTATCGAGCTCGTTGCCAAGCGTCACATAGGTGGGACAGGTGGCCGTGCAAAAGCCGCAATGAACGCATTTCCTGACGATCTGCTCGGAAAAGGCGACAGCCGGATCGCTCAGCTGCTCAGGCGTGAAGTTGGTCTGCATGTGATCTTTCGCTGACGGGATAAACGTCGCCGCTCATCCCATCTTCCCTGGATTGAATATGCCGGCCGGATCGAACTTTTGCTTGATCCGTTGCGATAGAAGAGAAACGGCCTGCGGCTGGGGCTCGAAGGCATCGTTTTCAGCGCGGGCCTGCGCGCTTGCGCGCAGCAAAGTCGCGTGGCCGCCGCCCACAGCTGCGATGTGATGGCGAAGCAAGGCTCCGTCCGGCTCCGCCTCCATCCTCAGCCAGACAAGGCCGCCCTGCCAGTCGTAGAAGGCGTCGACGCCGACCTCAAGCCGCAGCGCTGCGACCAGTCGATGTCCGGCGCTCGGCGCAACGGAGACGCGCCAGACCGGCCGCATCGTGCCATCGGCGAAAGGCGCCGCGTCGCGGATGGTTTGCCAGAGGGCTTGGCTGTCGCTCTCTTCGAGATGGCTGAGGCTGCCGAGGTTTCCCATGGCCGCCGTGAGCTTGTCCATCCGCACGGCGACGGAGCCGCTCAGGCCCTCGAGGCGCAGTAAGGTCGCCGATTGATCCGCCCAGGGCGCCGTGCGGAAGGTTGAGGCAACCGAGACCGGCAGGTGCGCGGCGCCTGATACCTCGACGGACAGGGCCATCGCCGCCGCCATGGCGGCTGTGGCGCCCTCGTCCGTCAGGCCGGAGATGACGAGGGTGCGCTCCGTCTGGTTGCGCGGCGGCACGCGGAAGGTGACCTCGGTCAGAAGGCCGAGTGTGCCGTGGGAACCGGCCATCAGCTTGGGCAGATCGAGCCCGGTGACGTTCTTCATCACCCGGCCGCCAGCCTTGACGATCTCGCCACGGCCGTTGACGAAGCGGATGCCCAGAAGGCTGTCGCGGGCTGCGCCTGCGATGATCCGACGCGGGCCGGAGACATTGGCCGCGAACACGCCGCCGATGGTCGGGACGCCTGACGTCGCCATCAGCGGACGGTGATCCATCGGTTCGAACGCCATCATCTGCTGGCTCGCTGCAAGCGCCGCCTCGATCTCGGCGACCGGCGTTCCGCTGCGCGCCGTCATCACCATCTCGCCCGGATTGTAGGCGACGATACCGGTCATGCCGCGTGCGCTCAGAGTGATGTCGCATGAGGAGGCATTGCCGAAGCCGGCGCGGCTGTTGCCGCCGAAGATCGACAGCGGCTCGCGCCGCGCCGTGTGATCGATGATGATGGCTGCTGCCTCTTCTTCGGTCGTCGGGATATGCAGCATCAGGCAGGGCGTCCTTCGAGAGGGAAGACCTTGGACGGGTTGAGCAGCCAGCCTTCGTCGAAGGCGCTGCGGACCGCCATCATCTGGTCGAGGTCGACGGCGGCATATTGGTGGCGCATCAGGTCGCGCTTCTCGATGCCGACCCCATGTTCGCCCGTCAGGCAGCCGCCGGCATCGACGCAGAGCCTGAGGATGTCCATGCCCGCCGCCTCGGCGTCGGCGGATTCCTTCGGGTCGTTGGCGTTGAACAGGATCAGCGGATGCATGTTGCCGTCGCCGGCATGGAAGACGTTGGCGACCCGGAGACCGTATCGGGCGACGATCTCCCCGGTCTTCTGCAGGACGTAGGACAGCTGGCTGAGCGGTACCGTGCCGTCCATGCAGATATAGTCGGCGATACGGCCGGTGGCGCCGAAGGCGGATTTGCGTCCTTTCCAGATCAGCGCCGCCTCGTGCGCGGACTGGCATTCCCGCACCGTCTTGACCGCGTGCCGGCGGGCGATCTCGACGATGCTCTTCAGCATCAGGTCCATTTCCGCTTCCGAGCCTTCGACCTCGACGATCAGAAGCGCGCCGACATCGAGCGGATAGCCGGCATGGGCGAAGGCTTCGCAGATCTCGATCGCCTGCTTGTCCATGAATTCGATCGCCACCGGGATGATCCCGGATGCAATCACCTCGGACACGCAGGCCCCGGCTTGCTCCGACGTGTCGAAGCCGAACAGAACGGGTCGTGCGCCCTCCGGTTTGGCGATCAGCCGAACCGTCGCCTCGGTGACGATCCCCAGCTGGCCCTCCGAGCCGCAGACGAGCCCGAGCAGATCATAGCCCGCCGCATCGAGCGCCTTGCCACCGAGCGTGATCACCGTTCCGTCGACAAGCACCATGGTAACGCCAAGCAGATTGTTGGTGGTCACGCCGTATTTCAGACAGTGGGCACCGCCGGAGTTCATGCCGATATTGCCGCCGATGGTGCAGGCAAGCTGCGAGCTCGGGTCGGGAGCATAGAAGAAGCCGTAGGCCGAAACGCGCTCCGAGATGCTGAGGTTGGTAACGCCGGCCTGCACTGTCGCAGTCCGGTTGGCGAGGTCGACGTCGAGGATCGCATTCATCTTCGACAGGCCGATCACGACCGCGTCTTCCTGAGGGATGGCGCCGCCGGACAGCGATGTTCCTGCCCCGCGCGGCACGACAGGGATGCCGTGGCGGTGGCAGTAGCCGATGACTGCAGCGACATCCTGCCTCGAGCGCGGCAGCGCAACGGCAAGCGGCATCCGCCGGTAGGAGACGAAGGCATCGGTCTCGAACGGCATGAGTTCGCGTGGCTCGTGGATCAGGCAGTCGGGCGGCAGCAGTTTTAAGAGGTCGACAATGATTTCGGCGCGCCGGGCCAGCACGGCGGAGCGCGGTTTTAGAAATTCGATTGCATCGGTCATGGCGCCCTCCTCAGCGACACGCAGAACTTCAACGTTAGCGCCCTCCCACATTCTTGCCAAGCAGCGAATAGTGCAAAGGACTTTTGCAAACAGGGAATAAATGGCCTAACGACACGAGGAGTGGTGGCTTGTTCGCGTGAGCGCAGCAGAAGAGCCGGCGGAGGCAGAGGGAGTATCTTCGACATGATCAACCTTCACGATCTTCAGATCTTCGTGGCCGTGGTGTCCAGCGGCAGCATGTCCGATGCCGGCCGGGCCCACGGCTTGTCGCCGGCTGTCGTGTCGAAGCGCATCAAGCGGCTGGAGGACCAGCTGGGCACGCGCCTGCTGCAGCGGACAACGCGGCAACTCTCGCTGACCGAGGTCGGACAGGGCTTCTACGATCGCGGTCTTGCGATCCTGGCCGGCCTGGAAGATGCGGAATCCTATATTGCCGGGCGTTCCGCCGACACCCACGGCGTGTTGAAGATATCGGCGCCGACGTCATTCGGGCGGATGCATGTGGCGCCTAGCCTCAAGACTTTCATGGCCCGGCATCCCAATCTTGCCATCAACCTGGTCCTGACCGACGAAATGTCCGATATTGTCGGAAGCGGTTTCGATGTCGCGATCCGTATCGCCGAACTCATCGATTCCAGCCTGGTCGCCAGACGTCTGGCGCCGGTGCGGCGGGTGCTGTGCGCCTCCCCAGCCTATATCGCGCGCCACGGCACGCCCGGCGACATAGGCGACCTCGATCGCCATGTTTGCCTTCCCGCGCATAACAACGACCCGTGGCGGCTGGAGGGGCCGAACGGGGCCGTTACGCTTCGACCCGTGGGGATGCTGACGACGAATTCCAGCGAAGTCATCCGCGAAGCGGTGATTGCCGGTCTCGGGATCGCCCTACGTTCGACCTGGGATGTCGGCAAGGAGCTCAAAGAGGGAAGGCTGGTGCAGGTCTTGCCGGCCTACGAGGGGTCGCAGGGCGTTGCCTTGTCGGCCGTCTACCCGAGCCGCCAGCATCTTCCCTCGAAGGTCCGGCTGTTCATCGATTTCCTCGCCGAGCTCTATGGTCCAGTTCCCTATTGGGAGCTGTAGCAGCGCGTTTATTTCCAAGGCAGCACAAATGTTATTCACTATCGCCGAATTGACTAGAGGAGTCCCCCGCCGCTAACTACGCGTCAAACAGGTTCCTGGAGGTGATGGCATGACACGGATTGACAAGAACGGGCTGCAGATCGAGACCGTGCTGCACGACTTCCTGGTGACGGAAGCGCTGCCCGGCACCGGTGTCTCGGCGGATGCGTTTTTTGCAGGCTTCTCCGCCATCGTCCATGATCTGGCGCCGAAGAACCGGGACCTTCTTGCCAAGCGCGATGCGCTGCAGGTCAAGATCGACGCATGGTACAGGGAGAATGGCGCCCCCTCCGACATGGAGGCCTATCAGGGCTTCCTGCGCGAGATCGGCTACCTCGTTCCCGAAGGTCCGGATTTCGCCGTCTCGACCGATCATGTCGATGCCGAAATCGCCACCATCGCCGGACCGCAGCTGGTGGTGCCGGTCATGAACGCCCGCTATGCGCTCAACGCCGCCAATGCCCGCTGGGGCTCGCTCTACGACGCACTCTACGGCACGGATGCGATCGCTGAAAGCGACGGCGCCGAGAAGGGCAAGGGCTACAATCCGAAGCGCGGCGAGAAGGTGATCGCCTGGGTTCGCAGTTTCCTGGATGCGGCTGCACCGCTTGCCGGCGCTGGCTGGAGCAATGTGCAGAATCTTGCCGTCGTCGACGGAAGGCTGGCCGTGACCACGCTCGACGATAAGGCCGTGACGCTTGCCGATCCCGCGCAGTTTGCCGGCTATCTCGGCGACGGCACCGCGCCGACCCACCTGCTTTTGGTCAACAACGGCATTCACATCGAAATCGTCATCGACGCGACCACGCCGATCGGCAAGGGCGACGCCAGCCATATCTCCGACGTGCGGCTGGAATCGGCCATTACAGCGATCATGGATTGCGAGGACTCGATTGCGGCCGTCGACGCCGAGGACAAGAAGGCGGTCTATCGCAACTGGCTGGGTCTTATGAAGGGCGACCTCACCGAGGAGGTCGAGAAGAGTGGCAAGACATTCACCCGCCGGCTCAACCCCGATGTGTCCTACACAGCGCCGGATGGAACGACCACGCTGGTGCATGCCCGCTCTCTGATGCTGATCCGCAACGTCGGGCATCTGATGACCAATCCGGCCATTCTCGACCGCGACGGGCACGAGGTGCCGGAGGGCATCATGGATGCTTTGGTCACCGCCCTGATTGCCCTGCACGATATTGGGCCCAACGGTCGCCACCAGAATTCGCGCCAGGATTCCATGTATGTCGTCAAGCCGAAGATGCATGGCCCGGAAGAGGTGGCCTTCGCCGCCGAGATCTTCTCGCGGGTCGAAGATCTCATCGGCATGCCGCACAACACCATCAAGATGGGTATCATGGACGAGGAGCGCCGCACCACCATCAATCTGAAGGAGTGCATTCGTGCCGCCCGGGAGCGCGTTGTCTTCATCAACACCGGCTTCCTCGACCGCACTGGCGACGAGATCCACACCTCGATGGAAGCCGGGCCGATGATCCGCAAGGGCGACATGAAGCAGGCCGCCTGGATTGCTGCCTATGAGAACTGGAACGTCGACATCGGCCTGGAATGCGGCCTGTCCGGACATGCCCAGATCGGCAAGGGCATGTGGGCGATGCCAGATCTCATGGCGGCGATGCTGGAACAGAAGATCGCCCATCCGAAAGCCGGCGCCAACACGGCCTGGGTGCCGTCTCCGACGGCCGCGACGCTGCATGCCACCCACTACCACCGTGTCGACGTGGCATCCGTGCAGCAGGATCTCAAGAGCCGCGCGCGTGCGAAGCTCTCCGACATCCTTTCCGTTCCGGTCGCAACCCGTCCCAATTGGACGGCGGAGGAAATCCAGCGCGAACTCGACAACAATGCGCAAGGCATTCTCGGTTACGTGGTGCGTTGGGTCGACCAGGGCATTGGCTGCTCCAAGGTTCCCGACATCAACAATGTCGGGCTGATGGAGGACAGGGCGACCCTGCGCATATCGGCTCAACACATGGCCAACTGGCTGCACCACGGCGTCGTCAGCGAGGCTGAGATCGTCGAGACGATGCGCCGGATGGCCGAGGTGGTCGACCGGCAGAATGCCGGCGATCCGCTCTACCAGCCAATGGCGAAGGATTTCGACGGCTCGATCGCCTTCCAGGCTGCCTTGGAACTCGTGCTGGAGGGGCGCAAGCAGCCGAACGGCTACACCGAGCCGGTCCTCCACCGCCGGCGCATCGCCCTGAAGGCGCAAGCATAGACCCGAGGACAGCTCCCCGCCCCACCCCATGTTCGCGCTCGCCGGCGCGAACGAGAAGCCACGGTCGCCGACCCGGCGTTGCCGTCTCGCTTGCGCAACGGCACGTTCAGTCGCGCGGATCGAAGAGGTCGCGCAGTCCGTCGCCGAGCATGTTGAACCCGAGCACGGCAAGCGCGATGCAGAGGCCCGGCAGGATAGCAAGCCACGGCGCGAGGCCGAGATAGGTCTGCGCATCGGCCAGCATCCGCCCCCAGCTGGGAGCCGGCGGTGCGAGACCGAGGCCGAGGAAGCTGAGGCCAGCCTCCGTGAGGATCGCGAGCCCCAGTTGGAGGCTCGCCTGGACGATGATCTGATCCATGATATTCGGCAGGACGTGCCGGAGAGAGATGGCAAGGCGCGTGTTGCCAAGCGCGCGGGCTGCCAGAACATAGTCGCGGCTCCAGGCCTGCGTGGCGCTGGCGAGCGTGACGCGGGCAAAGACCGGGATCATGAAGGTGGCGATGGCGACGATTGCCATGACGCGCCCCTGCCCGAGGAAGGCGCCGAGCATCATGGCCGACAGGATCGGCGGGATGGCGAAGACGACGTCGCAGGCGCGCATGGCGAGGCTTTCGAACGGCCCGCGAATGGCGGCGGCGGCAATACCGAGCATCGAGCCGAGCGTGCCGCCGATGGCGACCGCGCCGATGGCGATCGACAGCGAATTCCAAGAGCCGACCATCAACATGGATAGCACGTCCCGGCCGAACTGGTCGGTCCCGAGCAGCCCATGGGAAAGCGGCGGCTGCAGCTTATGAACGATCTGCATCTTCGCCGGCGACAGCGGCGTCCAGATCAGTGACAGCAGCGCGACTCCGATGAGCAGGCCGACGATCGCAGCACCGATCATCAGCGTCGTCCGCCGGCGGGAGAGACCGGAACCGTGGGAAGCAACGGGCATCATCTCATATGCCCCGTCGCAGGCGCGGATCGATCGCGAGATAGGCGAGATCAACGATAAAGTTGATGATGATGACGAGGGCTGTAAAGAACAGCACGACATCCTGCATGACGATGAGGTCTCGCTGCGACAGCGCCTGCAACGCGAGTCTTCCGAGCCCCGGCAGGTTGAAAACGTTCTCGACGAGCACCGCGCCACCGACGAGAAAGGTCGCCTGCAGACCGAGGACCGTTAGGATGGGGATCAGCGCGTTCGGCATCGCATGGCGCCACAGCACCGCCCGGGCCGAAAGGCCCTTCGCTCTGGCGGTGCGTATGAAATCCTCGTGGATCGTGCTCAGCACCGCTGCGCGGGTGACACGGGTAAGGACGCCCGCCTGCGGCAGAGCCAGGGCGACAGCTGGCATCAGCAGCGCCTCGATCGCAGCCCAAAATCCGGCGTCCCAACCTGGAAAGCCGCCCGCCGGCATGAGGCGGAGCGTCGTCGAGAACAGCATGATCAACAGCAGAGACACCCAGAAGGCTGGCACCGCCACGCCGATCTGCGAGACGACCGAAGCCAACCTGTCGAGAGGGCCGCCGCGATGCGAGGCCGCAAGCGCGCCCAGCGGGATGGCGAAGGCGAGGGACAGTAGGACAGCAATCAGAGCCAGCGGCAGCGTCACCGTCAGCCGCTCGGCTATCAGTCCCGCCACGGGCACGCCGTAGGTGTAGGACTGGCCGAGGTCGCCGGTCACGATACCCGCCAGCCAATGGCCGTAGCGCAATGCCAGCGGCAGGTCGAGGCCAAGCTGGTGGCGCATTGCCGCGATCGTGTCCGGCGAAGCGGAGGTGCCGAGCATGATCGAGGCCGGATCACCCGGCATCAGGTCCATCACCGTGAAGATCAGCAGCGAGACGACGAGCAGCGTGACCAGAAGACTGGCAAGACGCCTTACCAGGATTGTCATCAATCGACGCCTCCCTTGCCCCTCTGCCGCGCGCTCGGCCGGGCCGATCGGCGGGCCGAATGCGGAGCAGGCGCGCTCATCGGCGTTTCGATCTTCCGGTGCCGAGAACCGCCGATGCCGGTCTCACTCCTCCCAGAAAACATTGGTCAGCACATTTGACGGGACCGGCTCGTTTTCCCAGAGGCCCTTCAGCTTTTTGTTCCAGACCCCGAGCTTCGGCATGACGAACAGAAACAGCGCCGGCACATCCTCGGCGAGGATCGTCTGGGCTTCACCGTAGATCCCTGCCCGCCCGGCTGGTTCGGTCGTCTCCTGCACCTTCTTCATCAGCGCGTCGAAGGCCGGGTTGCGGTAGTTGAAATAGTAGGGATCGCGAGCATAGATGTCGATGTCCATCGGCTCGGCATGGGCGACGATGGTCATCTGGTAGGCGCGGTTCGTCATGACGTCCTGCACCCACTTTGCCGGAAATTCGGTGGGCTCGATCTTCATCGTCACGCCGATATCGGCCAGCATCGCCTGCATCACCTCCGCGCTGCGTGACGCATAGGCCATCTGGGGCGACTTGATGGTGAAGGTGAAGCCATTGGGATAGCCGGCTTCGGAAAGCAGCGCTTTCGCTTTCTCCGGATCGTAGGGCAGCCTCGTCGTCAGGTCGATATAGCCGGGGTCGTTAGGCGTGTAGTGGCTGCCGATCGGTGTCCCAAGGCCCGACCATGCGCCATCGACGACGGTCTTTCGGTCGATCGCCATCATCAGGGCCTGGCGGACGCGCTTGTCGTCGAATGGCTTTTCGGCATTGTTCATGCCGGCCACGACCTTCAGTTCGGTGTTGCCGATCTTCGTCGTCAGCCGCGGATCGCCGCTAAAAGAGGGCATAAGCTCGGGAGCCGCAAATTCAGGGATCGCGTCGACGCCACCGGATTTCAGCGCGGCCGCCTGGGCCTGCGGGTCAGCGATGAAGCGGAAGGTCACCCGCTCCAGCCGGATTGCCACAGCCTTGTTCCAATAGTCCGCGTTCCGTGCAAGCTCGACCCTGTCGCCCTTTGCCCAGCTGACGAAGCGGAACGGTCCGGTCCCGATCGGCCGCGTCTTGTCGTCGTCCGCCGACTGGGGCGCGACCATGACGGAGCATGGCCAGCCAAGCCAGGTGATGAGGCTCCCCGTCGGCGCCGAGAGGTGTAGCACCAGCGTTGCCGGATCGGGTGTGTCGATCAAGGCGATCGACTGGAAGAACCGCTTCTGCGGGTTGATCGAGTCCTTGCCCCGGGCGCGGTCGAGCGAGAATTTCGCCGTGGACGAATCGAAAACCTGGCCATCGTGGAAGCGCACGTCCGTCCGCAGCTTGAAGCGATAGGTCAGGCCGTCGCTCGAGATCTCCCAGCTGCTGGCCAGTTGCGGCTGCACCTTGCCGGTTTCGTCGATCGCGACCAAGCCCTCGAAGATATTCTGCCAGGTCACCTGGCCGATGGCGACCGGAGCCGCAATCGTCGGGTCAAGGCCGGTCGGCTCCACCGACATGCCGAGGTCGAGAGATGTCTTTGCAGCAAAGGCCGGCGCCGGGTGCAGCATCGACAGCCATGCCGACAGCGCGATGCCGAGGAACAAAGTCTGGAAGAAAGGCGCCGATGCAGGCTGAAAACCCATATTATTCCGTTCCCATCCGTCCCGCGGGTTCGGGAGCTTCGCATCCTGAGATCCCGCCTGGTGGCTGTTGCCGATCCTGGCCGCTTGGCCCGAGCGAAAGCTACAGCGGATTTTGGAAGCGGATGCAAGTCCGAAGGGACAAGTTGCAGACTTGGCTTCTGCAAAGCCAGTCCTCGGGCCGAAATCGCTAATCTTGTGACTTGCAAGCTCCAACGCGATAGGCTACCGAACTGTACGGTTCGGTTCGAAAGCGTAATCGAGATGTTATTGTCTCGGTCGTGAGATGGGCCTCACCCGTCGGCGTTACAAGCGACGTCATTATTTTAAGCGGCGTGAAATGTCTGTGAATCCCAAAGAGATGGTCCACCGTTTACCTCGGGGTCGTCCTCGTCTCGATCCCGATCTTCGCAGGACCGGCATCGTTCGCACCGCGCTCAGGGTGTTCATCGAGAGCGGCTATGTCGACACCACCATGGAAATGATCGCGGCGCGCTGTGGCATATCCAAGGCAACGCTGTATGGCGCCTTTTCCAGCAAGAGGGACCTCTTCACTGCCGTCGTCGAAATCGCGGTTCGATTGGACATACCGGAGGAAATCGAAGACCAGTCGGTGGCCAAGACTCTGGAAACGATCCTCATACCGACTTCCGATGGACATGAATCGGAACTGGACGATCGCGATGCCATCCTGCGGATCGTCTACAGCCAGGCGCAGGACCATCCCGAGCTGTGGGATATCTATCGGAGCACCACCAGCAAGGAATCCGAGCGCCTCACCGAATGGCTGCTGGAGCAACAGACGAAGGGCCTCCTGGTGGTCGACGACGCACCGATGATCGCCCAGATGTTGATGAACGTGGCGCTTGGCTATCCGCCGAACCGCGCCGAGGTGGTTGTAGGGCCACTGACGCGGGTGCCCTACCTGAGAGAGTTCGTGACCATATTCTGCCGCGGACTTGCCATCGGCTGAGGCCTATCTCGTGACGCCGAAGATAGCGCCGGACCAGATTCCAATGTGGATAAATGTATCCCTCACGATAATCCAGCGAGATAAGAGAAAGCGCTTTTGCGCTCGCAGACGCGCGGGCCGCAGATTGTCGCCGGACGAATCCTCGCCACAAAGCGGTGGACTTTTGCCATAGCCACATCGCGCGTGGCAATTTATGCGCCCCACGGCCTCCGACTAGCGATCATAGCGCTCGATCATCATTTTGAGCTGATCATTCTGCATACGAAGCCTCATGGCCAGTTGCTGCCTGAGTTCTTTGATCTCGTTATCCAGCGTGATGGCCTCTGAGGCAGGCTCTGCCACCAGGGCCGGAGTGGCGTCATCGACATCCATGCGCAGGCCCGCTTCGGGCTTATTCTTTTTGGCGCTGTTGCCTTGTTTCGTTCGCGGTGACTTTGCTGACCTTGTTGACCTCAAAACCGGTTCAACGGAAGCTCCCATCTCATCGCTCGAAGGCTTGTTTTCGAGCGCCGCGCTTTCCTGAACGTCTTCGACTGTGATGGGAAGGTCGGCCGGAAACGACCCATCGCGATCGCCTGGTGGAATAGCGGTGGTCGCCAGAAGATCATTCTGAGAGCTTTCGTCAAGGACGGGACTCGGTTGCGTCTCTCCGATTAACTGAGGAACGCGGAGGGTCTCTTGCTCGGCCGCCTCTGGCGCGCGCGCGATCTCGACCGCAGCGCCTTCAGCTGTTTGCGGCTGTCGACGAGACGTCAACTTGGCGAAAAGCTTCCATGGTGATTTCATATTGTTCGGCCTCGTGATGCGTTTTGCGCGACGTCGCATCGATTTACATCGTGACCGAAGCCAAGGACAGCTTAATATCGATGGAAGTGCAAGTTTAGGCCGAGCGGACGAAGCCGCCTCTTGCTGGAACCGAAGCACCTCGGGCGCCTCGCTGTTTTGTGCCCTCGAGAGATGTTCAGAAGCGGCGAGAGCCGGTCGCTTGATAAATCAGCGAAGAGTGCTGGCAGATTGCGACGTCATCTGAGTAAGGTCTTAGCGCGGCCGCATCAGACAGGCGCTTACCTATCTGCGAAAATCCAATACGAGATCTTAAAGGTATAAGCCGGCGTCAAGCAGCAGAACATTTCGACATATCTAGCGACAGTGTAGCCAAGACGATGTCTTATTCGGCGGCGCAGGTCGACCTCGGTGCGGATCGATCTCAGGACCGATCCGCCGCCTTGACCCAATCAGGCCTGGCCAAGCCGCTTGCGCAGGTCGGCATTTTCGGCGCGAAGCTTCTCGGAAAGAGCCTTGCGAAGTGCTTTGTTTTCTTCTTCGAGCTTAAGCAGGTCGGCAAATTCGTCGATGGGTGCAGATGTGGCCGGCCGTGGCTCGGCCTTAGTGGCGCCGCCAGTTGTAGAGGCTCCCCTAGCGATCGGCTTGCTTGCCGTCGACTTGCCGGCAGTGTTCGGCTTGCTCGCTTCAACAGATGCGCCCTGCTTCTTGGCATTGGCCTTCTGCAACTTTGCTGCGGCGACAGCCGCCAGTTCAGCGGGAGTACGACGCTTTGCTCGCTGCTTTTTGGGCTTGGACGTAGTAGCTGGCTGTTCTACGTCTATGTTTTCAGTGGCGGCATTCGTGTCGTTCTCATCAACCATTGAACTCTCCTTTTGTGCGTGATTCTTCTCGACCGAGTATCAGTCGGAGTCAACATGAATACTATGCACCGACGCTTCAATTGGAAAGAAGACATTGACTTATGACTTACGAATAGGGCGTCCGATCTGCGGATTGGTTGCCATTGTTGCAAGCCATCAAACGTCCCGACGGTGCGTGCTATCGCGAGAAGACCACACTTCGGTTCCGTCAACGCAGCGGGACTTGGGAAATGCAGGCTGGAAAGATCAAGCTACGGATTCAGAGCGACAAATGGGCAGCGAGGTCCGGAGCAGTGCCAGGAAGGAGGTCGACGTTGGAAAATCCCCGAGGGTCAACGATTCAAGGGGCGCTGGCGCGCTACGACAGGAGCGACAAATTCGACAGGGTAATTCGAAGCGAGCTCGACTAGACCCGAAACCATGGTCGCTAATGTCGGTCGACCAGTACGGAGCAAGCCGCGCCTCTTGTGATTCGATCGACGACGGAGCCGAACAGGGCGTCGGTGATGTCCTGGACATGGGAGCCGACGATGATGAGATCGGCTTTTTGCTCCCGCGCGACATCGAGAACCGTCGGTGCGGCACGGCCGACCTTGACGAGGCACGACGTCTCGACATCGAGGCCGTTGCAGAGTGATTTCAACTTGTCCTCGACCTCGTTTATCCAATTGAGCTGCGCATTCGACGGCGTCAATTGAGCCAGATTTTGCGGCACGGATTCGACCACGTGCAGCACGATGATCTCACCGGTGCTGTCGAGCAGGTCGCGGGCGCGGCTCAGAATGTGCTCGGCCTTTTCGCGTGGCCCAAGCCCAATCGCGCAGATAATCCTGGAAAACATGCTGTTGATACCCGGCTTGACGTTGATCGATCCGTCATAGTGCCTCCATGCGCTTAATGCTGCGTTGATGAAGATCAATGTAACTGAGATCGGGCGCGCCGCGCGGCCGGCGTCAGGGAAAAAGTCCTGCACAGCGCGCGGTATTGCGAACATGGGTTTCCATCTCGAACTTGGCGCGGTCGACATCGTTCGAGCGCAGGGCAGCGATGATGGCGCGGTGTTCGGCGACGGAGGCCTGCATCCGCGATGGTTCGGTGATCGGGATAGGCTGCCGCTGGGTTTCGGTGAGCTGCTCGCGCACGGTCTGATAGAGTGCTCTTAGCATGGCATTGCTGCAGGCGGATGCGACGATGCCGTGGAATTCAAGATCGGCTTCGACATTGGTCAGGAGATCGCCGCTTGCCCAGCACTCTTCCATGGTCCTGGTCGCCTGCTCCATGGCCTGCAACTGGCTGCCCGTCAGCCGACCCGCGGCGAGGCCGGCAATGCTGCCTTCAAGCAGGATGCGCGTCTGGAAGACATCGAACACGGAATAGCTGTCGGCATAGCGCCAGGGTGCCATGGCGTTGGTCGCCGAAGGTCTGTTTCCCGCCACGAAGGTCCCCCGCCCCGCCTCCGTCTTCAACAGGCCAAGGGTTTCGAGGGTCAGCAAGGCTTCGCGCAGCGATGCCCGGCTGATGCCGAGCCGGACGGAGAAATCGCGCTGTGACGGTATTTTCTCGCCTGCCTTCAGTTCTCCCGCCTTGATCATATCCTGGATGAGCCGGGCGGCAGACTGGGGGACGAGTGTTCTGGTGAGCATAGAGACGTCTTCTTCGTGCTGGAGCGCCCGACCCTGCCGACCGCGATTTGTTCAAACTCTATTTTACTTTGCCGCCGTCTTGCAAATGGGCAGCCCGCGTGCTTGATTGGTCTAACTGGTCCGACCAGTTAGACCACATAAAACTTATGGGTAAAATAAATCAAGGGGAACCCATGCGCACTCCGTCATTTCTGAAGACAACTATTCTCACCGCCGTCCTGGCCTTTGCCGGGACCTCGCTTTCCCATGCCGCCGATCTCTCGGTCGGCGCCAATATCGGCAACGTCCCCTGGGAGTTCCAGGACGAAACCGGCAAGACCGTCGGCTTTGAGGTCGATCTCGTCACCGAGGTTGCCAAGCGCCTCGGCAAATCCGTCGAGTTCGTCAATATTCCGTTCAACGGCCTGTTCTCGGCCGTGCAGTCCGGCCGCATCAACATGGCCGTCTCGTCGATCACCATCACGCCGAAGCGCTTGGAATCCGTCACCTTCGCTCAGCCCTACTACGACAGCGACCAGTCGCTGACCGTGACGGCAGCCAGCGGCATTGCCGATGTTGCCGGCATGAAGGGCAAGGTCGTGGGCGTCGACACCGGCTCCACCGGCGACATGTGGGCGACCGAAAACACCGGCAAATACGGGCTCGGCGAAATCCGCCGCTTCGAAGGCCTGCAGCCGGCCATGCTCGATCTCGTCGCCGGCCGCATCGACGGCTACATCAGCGACATCCCGGCCCTCCAGTATTACGTCAAGGACAAGCCGAACCTGAAGGTCGTCGAGCGCATTCCGACCGGCGAGAAATATTCGATCATGTTCAACAAGGGCGATGCGCTCGCCAAGCAGGTCAACGACGTCATCACTACGCTGAAGGGCGAAGGCTATATTGCCAAGCTGCATCAGACCTGGTTCGGCGCCAAGGCCGAAGACACCACCTCGACCGTCAAGGTCATGGACATGCCAGCCGCCAAGTAGCCGCTTGCCCTCAGGGATGGCGGCTGACGCCGCCATCCGTTTCCCGACG
Organism: Rhizobium sp. HT1-10; assembly: GCF_049472505.1. Classification (NCBI taxonomy): domain Bacteria; kingdom Pseudomonadati; phylum Pseudomonadota; class Alphaproteobacteria; order Hyphomicrobiales; family Rhizobiaceae; genus Rhizobium; species Rhizobium sp. HT1-10. The sequence goes on from NZ_JBCEBQ010000002.1 coordinate 178,289, forward strand.
ATCTGACCGGCGGTTTCATGGATATTTTCACGACGTTTTTCAACGTTCCTGTGCTGATCAGGGCGTTTCCACTGTTGATATCGGGGCTCTGGGTGACGCTGGAGATCGGCATCACCAGCATTGTCGCAGGCCTCGTCGGCGGCATGTTTCTGGCCCTGCTGCGCCTTTACGCGCCGGCGCCGATGCGGGCGGTCGCCAAGATCTATACCGATTTCTTCCGTTCCATCCCGCTGCTGGTGCTGCTGATCATCGTCTACTACGCCCTGCCCTTCGTCGGCATCCGCTTTTCGCCGTTCTTCTCGGCCGTGGCCGCCCTGACGCTGGTGTCGATCGCCTACACAGCGGAGATTTTCCGTGCCGGCATCGAGGCGATCCCGCGCGGCCAGTTCGAGGCGTCCGAGGCGCTCGGCCTCTCCTATCGGCCGATGATGGTCGACGTCATCCTGCCGCAGGCGATCAAGATCGTCATTCCGCCGCTCACCAACAATTGCATCAACGTCATCAAGGACACGGCGCTTGCCTCCGTCGTTGCCATGCCGGATCTCTTGAAGCAGGCGACGCAGGCACAGGCGCTGATGGCCAACCCCTCGCCGCTGATCGGCGCGGCCATCATCTACGTCGCCTTCCTCTGGCCGCTGGTGACCATCGTCGCGCGCCTTGAAAAGCGCTTCAACGTCGGGAGACGCCCATGAGGCCGATCATCAGCATCAAGGATCTGCGCAAGTCCTACGGCGATTTCGAGGTCCTACACGGCATCGATCTCGAGATCGGCGAGGGCGAGGTCGTCTGCGTCATCGGGCCGTCCGGCTCCGGCAAGTCGACGCTGATACGCTGCATCAACCATCTCGAGGCCTTCTCGAAGGACAGCACGATCCATGTCGACGGCATCAAGGTCGAGCGTGGCAAGGCGCTGGCACAGGTCCGCGCCGAGGTCGGCATGGTCTTCCAGTCCTTCAACCTGTTTCCGCATCTGACAGTGCTGAAGAACGTCATGCTGGCGCCGATGCGGGTGCGCGGCACGAAGCCGGCGGATGCGGCCCGCAAGGCACGCGAGCTTTTGGCGCGCGTTGGTATTTCCGAGCAGTCCGACAAATATCCGGAGATGCTCTCTGGCGGCCAGCAGCAGCGCGTCGCCATTGCCCGGGCACTGGCCATGGAGCCGCGGGTGCTGCTGTTCGACGAACCCACCTCATCGCTCGATCCGGAAATGGTCGGCGAAGTACTCGACGTCATGCGCAAACTCGCAGGTACCGGCGTGACGATGATCGTGGTTACCCACGAAATGGGCTTTGCCCGCCAGGTCGCCGACCGGGTGATCTTCATGGATGGCGGCCGCATCATCGAGGCGGGCACGCCGGGCGACATCTTCGACGCCCCGACCCAGGATCGGACCAGGAGCTTCCTGCGCGCCGTCCTCAATCACTAAAAAAATTTACAAATCCGGGAGACACCAGGCCATGCAACGCACCCTCGACATCGATTTTGCCCGAAGCCAGTTTCCGGGCCTCGCCAACGGATGGACCTTCTTCGACAATGCCGGCGGATCGCAGATCCTCAAGCCCGCCGTCGATCGCATGGTCAGCTTCCTCTACGACAAGAACGTCCAGATCGGCGGCAGCTATGACATCTCGCTTCAGGCGGCCAAGGCACTGGCAGACGGACGGATGGCGGCGATGCACCTCGTCAATGCCGCCCGCCCCGAGGAGATCGTCTTCGGAGGCTCCACGACAGTGCTGCTACAGAACCTTGCCAAAGGCATGCGCAGCCAGTTGCAGCCGGGCGACGAGATCATCGTCACGATTTCCGACCACGAATCCAACATCGGCCCCTGGGAAAGCCTCAAGGAATTCGGTATCGTGCTCAAGTTCTGGCCGCTCGATACAAAGACCTATGTGCTCGACATGGCCGATCTCGCGCCGCTGATGACGGAGAGGACGAAGCTCGTCTGCGTCACTCACGTCTCCAATATCCTCGGCTCGATCAATCCGATCGCCGACATCACTGCCTTCGTCCACGCACGCGGTGCCCGCATCTGCGTCGACGCCGTCGCCTATGCACCGCATCGGGCGATCGACGTGCAAGCCTGGGACGTCGATTACTATGTCTTCAGTCTCTACAAGACCTACGGCCCCCACTACGCCATGATGTACGGCAAGTACGATCATCTGCTTGAACTCGATCCGCTGTATCATTTTTTCTACGGCCGCGACAAAGTGCCCGGCAAGCTGGAGCCGGGCAATGCCAACTACGAACTCGCCTATTCCCTGACCGGGATCGTCGACTACCTCAGCGAGCTCGGCACGCGGGCAGGCGCGGGCGGCACGCAGCGCGACAAGATCGCCGCCGCCTTCGACGCCATCGCGCAGCAGGAGAACGCGCTTGCCGACCGGTTGCTCGCCTATCTCCGGGGCCGCAACGACTGCCGCATTTTCGGCGAACGCGACAATGCGCGGGGCAGCCGCATACCAACCATCAGCTTTGCCTTCGAGGGACGCAACTCGGAGAGCATCTGCCGGGCCATGGACGCCTACCAGATCGCCATACGTTTCGGCGATTTCCATGCGCGCCGTCTCGGCGACCATATCGGCCTGCCGCAGTATCATGGCGCGGTCCGCGTCTCCATGGTGCACTACAACACGCTTGAAGAAGTCGACCGGCTGATCGCAGCGCTCGACGAGATACTCGCCAGCGACGCCGCTCCGATAGGCGCGACGGCCTGATACGAAACTGACGGGGAGACTAGGAAGAATGCGCTTCGATACGATCATCAGGAACGGCACCGTCGTCACCGACACCGAGACATTGGTCTGCGATGTCGGCATCCTCGACGGCCGCATCGCGGCCCTTGCGGCGGGTTTGGCGGATGCCGATGAGATCATCGATGCGAGCGGTCTGTATGTCATGCCCGGCGGCATCGACAGCCATGTGCACATCGCCCAGCCCTCGGGCGATGGCATCGTCATGGCCGACGATTTCGCCAGCGGCACGCTTTCGGCGGCCTTCGGCGGCAACACGACGGTTCTGCCCTTCTGCATGCAGGAGAAGGGCACCAGCCTGCGCGAAGGGCTGAAGATCTATCACGCCGAGGCGGACGGCGAGTGCTATGTCGATGTCGCCTTCCATCTCGTGGTCACGGACCCGACGGCAGCCGTGCTCGGCCAGGAACTCCCCGCCCTCGTCGAGGATGGCTACACCTCGATCAAGGTCTTCATGACCTATGAAAACCTGCGCCTGCGCGACGACCAGATCCTCGACACGCTGGATGCCGCCAGACGCTCGGGCGCCGTCGTCATGGTCCATTGCGAAAACGAGGACGCGATCCAGTATCTGATCGGCAAGCATGAGGCCGAGGGAGAGCTCGCGCCGAAATATCACGCATCGAGCCGGCCGATCGCCGCCGAGCGCGAGGCGACTCACCGCGCTTTGTCGCTGGCCGAGATCGTCGACACTCCCATCGTCATCGTGCATGTGTCCAACCGCCAGGCAATGGAAGAGATCCAGCGGGCGCGTCTTCGCGGAGTCAATGTGACGGGCGAGACCTGTCCGCAATATCTGGTCCTCACCGCCGACGATCTCGATGCTGCCGAGCTGGAGGGTGCAAAATTCGTCTGCTCGCCGCCGCCCCGCGATGTCGAAAGCCAGGTCGCCTGCTGGGAAGGCCTGCAAAACGGAACCTTCGAGCTATTTTCCTCGGACCATTGCCCCTTCCGCTATGACGACGATCAAGGGAAACTCAACGAAAAGGGCAAGCGGAACTTCCGCTGGATCCCGAACGGCATTCCGGGTGTCGAAACGCGGCTACCCATCCTGTTTTCCGAGGGCGTGACCAAGGGTCGGATCGACATCAACCGCTTCGTCGCTCTGTCCTCCACCAACCATGCCAAGCAGTATGGTCTCTACCCGCAGAAAGGCACCATCGCCATCGGCTCCGACGCAGACATCGCGCTCTGGGATCCCTCGCGCTCGGTGACGATTACCAACGACATCCTTCACCACGGCGCCGACTATACGCCCTATGAGGGCTTCGAGGTGACCGGATGGCCGGTGCGCGTCATCCTGCGGGGCAAGACCATTGTCGACGGCGAGCAACTGCACGGCGCAAAGGGAGCCGGCCGCTATCTCGAGAGATCGGTCGGCTAGCGCTGATCCATCTTGATCGTTGTCTGAGTTGTTGCCCGGCTACCGGCACCTGTGCACAGCCTGCCAGCCTTCGCTGCGGCTATTTGACGTAGTCGCCGCGTACAATGCCGTGCCTCTGGAGCTTGTCGTAGAAAGTCTTGCGGGGAATGCCGAGCGCCTCGATCGTCAGGCGGATATCGCCGTCATGCTCCCGCAACGTTCCCCGGATGAGGTCGGCCTCGTATTGTTCCATCCGGGCGGGCAGGGATAGGGACATGTCCGTCGCCGCGCCGGCCCCATTCGCATCGGTATCGATATCGGCCAGCCCAAGCACGAAACGCTCCGCGAAATGGGCGAGTTCGCGCACATTTCCCGGCCAATCATGGGTCAGCAGATGGTGCAACGCGTCCGGCGAAACCGGTGGCGCCAGCTTGTTGAACCGCACCGCCGCACGATCGAGGAAATGGCCGAACAGCAACGGGATATCGGCCCGCCGGTCTCGCAGCGGCGGGATCGAGATCGTCACCACGTTGAGGCGATAAAAAAGGTCTTCGCGAAAGGTGTCGCGCTGTTTCGGGTCACCCAGATCGACCTTGGCGGCGGCGACCACGCGAAGATCCACCGGTCTCACCTCGTTGGTCCCGAGCGGCGTCACTTCGCGCATTTCCAGCACGCGCAGCATCTTGACCTGGGCCGATTGCGGCATGCTCTCGATCTCGTCGAGGAAGAGCGTCCCCTCGCTGGAATGCTCGATGCGGCCGATGCGCTTCTTCTGGGCACCGGTGAAGGCCCCGGCTTCATGGCCGAAAAGCTCGCTCTCGATGACGCTCTCAGGCAAAGCGCCGCAATTCAGCGCCACGAAATTGCCCTTGGCGCGGCGGCTCCAGCGGTGCAGCAGGCTTGCCACCACCTCCTTGCCACTGCCCGTCTCGCCGGTGACGAGAACGTCGACATCGGTATCGGCGATCTGGCGCAGCGTCCGCCGCAGCCGCTCCATCGCCGGTGTCTGGCCGATCAGTGGCAATCCATCCTGGGCCTGGTCGGTCGCCTCGCGCAGCGCCCTGTTGTCGAGCACCAGGCGCCGCTTCTCGATGGCGCGCCGCACGCTCTGCACCAGCCGGTCGGTGGCAAAGGGTTTGGGGATGAAGTCGTAGACGCCGTCCTTGATCGCCTGGACCGCCATCGGAATATCGCCATGGCCGGTCATCAGGATGACCGGCAGATCCTCGTCCATCTGCCGCACCCGGGCGAAGAGCTCCAGCCCGTCCATCCGTGGCATCCGGATATCGGAGACGACAACCCGCACCGAGCCGATGTCGAGAGCCTGGAGCGCATCCTCCGGTCGCAGGAACGGCGTGACGGCAAACCCGGCCAGTTCGAGCGTCTGCGCCGTTGCCCGCAACAGGTCTCTATCGTCGTCGACGAGCATGATGAGGGGCATATCGTTCATGAAGGCGCCTTTAACAGATGCAGGGTGAACCGCGTTCCGGTCTCGCCGCTGTCGACATCGATGCGACCGCCGAAATCGGCGGCGATGTCCTTGGAAATGACCAGGCCGAGGCCGAGGCCACCGGGCTTGGAGGTGTTGAACGGGGTAAACAGCGAGCCGAGAATCTCCGGCGCGATGCCGGGGCCGTTGTCGGCGATGCGGATGGCAACTTCCCGCGCCGTTTCTCGGACCGAGACTTCTACCCTTGCATCGTCGCGACCCTCGAGCGCCTCCAATGCGTTCTGGAACAGATTGATGAGGACCTGCTCCAACCGCACGCGGGTGCCCATCACCATGAGGCCCTTTGGTGGCAGGTCGATCGCCAGCGCATCCAGCCGGCCGGCGAAGCGGCTCCTCAAAAGCACCACGGCGCCCTCGATGATGCTCCTGACATCGACCGGCACCGGCGACGTCCGACCCTTGCGGGCAAAGGCCTTCAGTTCCTCGGTGATCGTGCCGATGCGCTCGGTGAGGGCGGCGATGAGGCCGAGATTGTCCTTGACCGGCCCGACCTGCTGGCGCTCCAGGAAGATCTGGGCATTGTCGGCATAGGCGCGGATGGTGGCAACCGGCTGGTTGATCTCGTGCGCGACGCCGGCCGCCACCTGGCCAAGGATGGCTAGTCGGTTCGCCTGGACGAGTTCCTGCTGCACGACCTGCAGTTTCGCCTCGGTGCTGCGGTGGCCCGACATTTCCGCCTCGAGCCGGTCGCGGGCACGGGTGAGGTCGTCGGTGCGCTCGAGCACCCGCCGCTCCAGCTCCTCGCGCGCCACCCGCCCGACCGCCAGCTCCATCGCCGAAACATGGCGGCGCCGGAGCAGGAAGGCGGCGAGCGCAAGAATAGGCAGCACCGTCGCCAGGGCGATAAACCGGTCCTCACGGATGGTTGTCGCGACGGCGGCCTCGGTCGGCACCAGATAGTTCAACAGCCAGGGCGTCGAGGGGACGGGGGCTTTCAGGCGCAGAAATTCGCTGGCGTTCGTGCCGGGCAAAACGGCCCTCAGGATCGAGGTCTCCGCATTAAGAGCTGTCATGGAGGTGATCGGCAATGGGGCGAGCGGCGCGTCGCCGAACTGCAGGCTGGCGCGGATGGCGGTCAGCTCTTGCCTAGAGAGCGGCGCATCGGTCATGAACCGCCAGGACGGAATGCTCGTCACAAGGACCACCCCGCGCTCGTCCGTCACATAGGCCGGGCGCGCGGTTTCGCGCCAGTCGGCTTCCAACTGGTCGAATTCCATTTTTACGACAACCACGCCGATCGGCGACTTCGCGTCGCCGACACGCCGCGAGATGTAGAGGCCCGGCCGATTGCTCTTGTTGCCGAGCGCGAAATGCTCGGCCGTGCCATCGGTCATGGCCCGGCGAAAATAGTCGCGGAAGGAATAGTCGTTACCGACGAAACTCAGCGGGTCCTGCCAGTTGCTGGAGGCGATGGCGACGCCATGCCGATCGATGACGTAGAGCACCGACGCGTTGGTGCCGGAGACCAGGCTTTCGAGCTTGCGATCGAGCACCCGCACTGGTTGGTCGTCGACGCTGGCGAGTGCATCGCGAACCTGCTGGTCGTCGGCAAGCAGCAACGGCAGCGCGCGCGGCCGCTCGAGGACGGCCCGCAGCAGGGCGATCTTCAGGTTTGCGTCGGTGCGGCCCTGGCTTTCGAGTGCCTCAAGGGCGACGGAGCGGCCGTAGATGCCGGCGCTGTAAAGCAAGCCGGTCAGGATCAGGGCGCTGACGGCGGCAAGCACGATCCAGACGCGGCGGTGACCTTGTGCGAGGTCCGCTGGGGTGGGCATCGGCTGTTGCGCTGTTCGCTGGAGCATCGACCATCTTGTGCATAAATCCAGCCTGATCTCAACGTGTTTTGTCCGGAATTCCGCACTAGCATTATGCCGTTTTTCACTCGATTGCAAAAATATTATTGGATTTCAAACGCCTGGCGCTGGCGGGTGCATCTGGCATGGCGGTTGCTAACTAAACGACTTGCAGTCGGAGGACTGCGTTTAATCTGCGCCCCGGAGGGCCGAGCGATCGGTTGGGGTTATAAGGAGGACTCCATGATCGTTCCCGCATCAGCCGGCTCCGTGCCTGCCAAACTACCCTTTTACCGTCAGATGTACGTCCAGGTTCTGACGGCGATCGCCGCCGGCATATTGCTGGGGCATTTCTATCCCCAAATCGGCGCCTCGATGCAGCCTTTGGGCGATGCCTTCATCAAGCTGGTGCGCATGGTTATCGCCCCCGTCATCTTCCTGACCGTGACGACCGGCATCGCCGGCATGTCGGACATGAAGAAGTTCGGCCGCGTCGTCGGCAAGGCGCTGCTCTACTTCCTCGTCTTCTCGACGCTGGCCCTGGTCGTCGGCCTGATCGTGTCGAATGTGCTCCAGCCCGGCGCCGGCATGCACATCAACGCCGCCACGCTCGATACCAAGGCGGTCAATAATTATGCCGCCCAGGCCCATGATGCCACCATCATCGGCTTCCTGATGAACATCATCCCCGACACGATCGTCGGCGCCTTTGCCAAGGGCGACATCCTGCAGGTGCTGTTCTTCTCGGTCTTCTTCGGCATCGCGCTCGGCGCCGTCGGCGAACGCGGACGCGTGGTCTCGGATTTCCTGCAGGCACTGACGGCGCCGATCTTCCGGCTCGTCGCCATCCTGATGCGTTTCGCGCCCATCGGCGCCTTCGGGGCGATGGCTTTCACCATCGGCAAATACGGGATCGGCTCGATCGCCAATCTCGCCTTCCTGATCGGCACGTTCTACCTGACCTCGATCCTGTTCGTGCTGGTCGTGCTCGGAGCGGTTGCCTGGTACAACGGCTTCTCGATCCTCAACCTGCTGCGTTACATCAAGGAAGAGCTTCTGCTCGTGCTCGGCACGTCCTCGTCCGAGGCCGCCCTGCCCGGCCTGATGAACAAGATGGAGCGGGCGGGCGTCAAGCGCTCGGTCGTCGGGCTGGTCATTCCGACCGGCTATTCTTTCAACCTCGACGGCACCAACATCTACATGACGCTGGCGGCCCTGTTCATCGCCCAGGCGACCGATACGCCGCTGACCTTCGGCGACCAGATCCTGCTGCTGCTGGTGGCGATGCTGAGTTCGAAGGGCGCCGCCGGCATTACCGGCGCGGGCTTTATCACCCTGGCTGCGACGTTGTCGGTCATCCCCTCCGTACCGATCGCCGGCATGGCGCTGATCCTCGGCATCGACCGCTTCATGTCGGAATGCCGGGCGCTCACCAACCTGGTCGGCAATGCGGTTGCGACCGTCGTCGTCGCCCGCTGGGAAAATGAGCTGGATGAAGTTCAGTTTGCCGCCGCCATGAAGGGTGAACTCACCGGCGAGCCGGAACTCTCGGCGCTGCAGCCGGCGGAATAGCGATACGGCTCGACAAGGCCTTGCACGGCGCCCGTCACTCCGGGCGCCGTGTTTACTGAACGATCAAGTACTTTTCTAAAATTGAGATCGACGAAGCGACGGCGGCGCTTGCCTCCCGCCGATCCCGCTTGAGAGCCGCACGGGGTTGATGTCCGCAGGCCTGATCGTAGGTCGCAAGGACGACATCGACAGCCTCCAGAAGAAACTGCTCCGGATCGGCTCCTTCCTCGCCAGAGAGCGAGGTGCTCGGCAAGAACTGCCGCAACAGCGTCTCCGGAATGACGACGCCGCGCAGTGCGGCCAGCAACCTGGCCACGGCCTCAACAGCCTCCGACTTGCCCCAATAGTAACGGATTCGGTCGCTGTAGCTGTAGTGCCGCTGGATGCGCAGTGCCTGGTCGTCGCCATGATAATGCCCGCGCCAATGGGCGGGGTCATCCAGCATGATATTCTCCATAGCCCTTGCAAGCGGGCGGTCGCCATAGTCAGCCACCAGCTCGGTGGCGATCAGGTCGAGCCCGTAGAGCGCCTCGCGATAGGCGAAGGTGAGGCCTGGTCCGACCTTGAGGATCGGATAGCCATCGCGCACCAGCGCAGACAGGACCTCGACGGTCTGGTAGTCGGTGGAATGAGCTTCGAACACGAATTGCGGCACATCGCCAAGCACGGCGCTGAGCGCGGACGCCGCCTCCGGCCGATAGGCGATGACGTTGGCGTTGCCGAACTCGACGCCGGGCTGCACGACGAAGGCGATGACACGCGTGAAGGCCTCGGCCAGGCCTGCCTGTTCGAAGACCCCGCGGTGAACGTCGATGGTCGCCCGGGCGTCGGCAGCCGAGGTCGGGACGACACTGTCGAGCGCGTGGTCGGCGCCACCGGGAACAGGCACTTCGGTTCCGAGCACATAGACCGGCGGGACGAGACCGTTGGCAAGCGCCGTCTGCTCGGCAACCGCGGTGAGACGCACGGCGCGTTCGGCGATGATCCTGTCGCCGAGATTGGTGGGCTCGCCGGCACAGGCCATCGAGGTATCGAGGTGGATCTTGCTGAAGCCGGCAAGCACGTAGTCCCGCACCAGCACTTCCGAGTTCGCCATCGCCGCTTCGGCCGGCTCACCCTTCCAGGGATTGGGGCCAAGATGATCGCCGCCGAACAGGATGCGGGAGCCGTCGAGCCCTTCCTCGCCGGCAATGCCCCGGACGAAGGCGATGAAATCCGCCGGCGTCATGCCGGTATAGCCGCCGAACTGGTTGACCTGGTTGCAGGTCGCCTCGATCAGGACCTGGCGACCATTGTCTTTCGCCCGCCGCAGCGCGGCCCGGATGACCGTGGGATGGGCGGAGCAGACGGAGGTGATGCCGAAGGGCTCGCCGTCCTGCCGAGCCGGGGCAAGGCGGGTCAATAACTGGTTCATCTAGTTCACCCTTGGCGTCGATTGAATGAAGGCTTGCAACTCAATGAGCGTCGACACGCCCTCCATCGGCCCCTGTCGCGTGACGTTGCGGGCTCCTGCGGCATTGGCAAGCAGCAGCGACTGGTCCGCCGTACGGCCCATCCGTCTCGCCGTCAGATAGGTGGCGCCAAAACAGTCGCCGGCTCCGGTCGGATCGACTTCGGCAACCGAGAAGGCCGGGCAGTCGAGCCATGTCTGACCGGATGCGAAATAGGAAGAGCCGTAACGGCCGCGTTTGAGGACGATCTCGCCGATGCCGGCGCCGAGCAGCCGGTCGACCGCGGAGCGCTCATTGTCTACGCCCGCCGCGACCAGCAGTTCGTCGTCCGAGGGAAGCAGCAGATCCGTCACCGCGAGCATGTCATCAAGCAGTTGCCGGCCCTGTCCGTCATCGGCCAGTTCCTTGCGGATATTGGGATCGAAGGACACCGACCCGCCGCGCGCCTTCACGGTGTCGATGGCAAGCCGGATGATGTCGGCGACGCCGGGGATGGCAAAGGCCGATCCCATCACATGCACATGGCCGGCACGCCCGATCAGCGCCTTCGCAGCTTCGGTCAGCGCGATGTGGCCGGCGGCGGAGTGGGCGATGTTGAACACGAAATCGCGGGCGCCATCCGGCCGGTAGCGCACGAAAGCGCTGCCCGTCGGTCGGTCGGCAATGACGGCAATGGCCGAGACATCGACGCCATCGCGGCGCAGCCTGTCGATGTTGAGCCTGCCGAAGTCGTCATCGCCGACGCTGGCAATGATGCCCGACGCGCCGCCCATCCGCGCGACCTGATCGATGAAGATCGCCGGCGCGCCGCTGGCGAAGGGGCCGGCCAGTGCCTGCGGCTCCAGAAATCCCGTTCCCACCGACATCGCCATGATCTCGACGAGGATCTCGCCGATCGTGATGGTCGGCCCGAGGGCCTCCGGCGCCAGCCCGGCGCTGCGTGAATTCGACATGCTGCCTCCCTCGCCCCGGCGCCATGCCTCCGAGGCTTTCCAAAAGAGCTATTCAAGGTTTTGGTGCGAGTCAACAAAATTGACGCGGGCAAACTAGTAGCGGCAGGATATTTTCTCTTTCGAGCGGCGTCCCTCCGCATTCGCATATTTTGTAGTCAATTTATCAATAATTTAGGCAGGAAGATGCGTTTTGGCCGCTGAATTTCCCCGTGATCCAATTGACAAAGCTTGGCCAGATGGATCATAAAAATTTACGCATGTAATTTTTGTGCGCTCGCTTTCGTTTAAGGAGGAGAAACGAAGCCATGACCAGAATTATTCGTACGCTTTACGCATCCGCCGTCGGTGTCGGCCTGATGGCCGGCATCGCTCAGGCCGAAGAGCTGACCATCGCCACGGTCAACAATGGCGACATGATCATCATGCAGAAGCTGGCGCCCGCTTGGGAGAAGCAGACCGGCAACAAGCTCAAATGGGTCGTGCTTGAGGAAAACGTCCTGCGCCAGAAACTGACCACGGACATCGCAACGAAGAGCGGCCAGTTCGACATCATGACCATTGGTGGCTACGAGGCACCGATCTGGGGCAAGTCGGGCTGGCTGGAATCCGTCGATGATCTCGGCGCCGACTATGGCTATGACGATCTTCTGCCGCCGATCAAGGCCGGCCTGACTGTCGACGGCAAGCTCTACGCCGTGCCCTTCTACACCGAAAGCTCCTTCACGCTCTACCGCAAGGACCTGTTCGACGCGGCCGGCATCAAGATGCCCGATCAGCCGACCTACGACCAGATCAAGGAGTATGCCGCCAAGCTGACCGACAAGTCGAAGGAGCAATACGGCATCTGCCTGCGCGGCAAGCCGGGCTGGGGCGAGAACATGGCGTTCCTCGGAACCATGATCAACACCTATGGCGGCAGCTGGTTCGATATGAAGTGGAAGCCGCAGATCAATTCGGCTCCTTGGAAGAAGGCCGTCACCGACTATGTCGAGCTGCTGAGCAAATACGGCCCGCCCGGCGTTACCTCGAACGGCTTCAACGAAAATCAGGCTTTGTTTGCGACCGGTCATTGCGCCATGTGGATCGACGCGACGTCTGCCGCTGGCCGTGTTTTCGACCCGAAGCAGAGCAAGGTCGCCGACAAGATCGCGTTTACCAGCGCCCCTATTGCCGTGACGCCGAACGGCGCCAGCTGGTCCTGGTCGTGGAACCTCGCGATCCCGGCCACGTCGACCAAGGTCGAGGCGGCGAAGTCGTTCCTGAAATGGGCGACCTCCAAGGACTACATCAAGCTGGTCGGCGAGAAGGAAGGCTGGGTTTCCCTGCCGCCCGGCACCCGCAAATCGACCTATGACCTGCCGGAGTACCAGAAGGCGGCGCCGTTCGCGGCCACCGTCCTCAAGGCCATCCTGTCGGCCGATCCGACCAAGGCAACCAAGGATCCGGTTCCCTACACCGGCGTCCAGTTCGTCGCCATTCCCGAGTTCCAGGGGATCGGCACGATCGTCGGCCAGCAGATCTCCTCGGCGCTTGCCGGCCAGCAGACCGTCACCGCCGCCCTCGACAATGCCCAGCGCCAGGTCGAGCGCGACATGAAGAAGGCCGGCTACCCGAAATGATCGTTCCAGCCTGCGGCTGTCGGGCCGCAGGCAACTCCCGGAGGAGCCCCGGCAGTCTACTGCCGGGACTTCCGCTTTCTGAATGGGATAGGGTCTTCCCATTGCCGGCATGCCTCGAAAGACTACCGGACCGATCGACCACTGCGACGCCGCGGCCCTTCCGAGACCGGCCGGCAGACACCCGCAAACATCGTCAATACGGAGCGTGATATGAAACTGAAGGACAAAGTGGCCCTGATTACCGGCGGCGCCCGGGGTATCGGCCTCGCTTTCGCAGAGGCCTTCGTTGCAGAAGGTGCGCGGGTCGTGATCGCCGATATCGACATCGATCGCGCTACCAAGGCCGCGGCTGTCATCGGCGACCGCGCCCGGGCGATCAAGCTCGACGTCACCGATCTGGCGGCGATCGAGACCGCGGTCAAGGCCGTCGACGCAGAGTTCGGCGGCATCGACATCCTCATCAACAACGCCGCCATCTTCGACATGGCGCCGATCACGGATATCACCGAGCAGAGCTATGAGCGGATCTTCGACATCAACGTCAAGGCGCCGCTGTTCCTGATGAAGGCGGTCTCCAACGCGATGATCGCGCGCGGTCGCGGCGGCAAGATCATCAACATGGCAAGCCAGGCCGGCCGGCGCGGCGAAGCGCTGGTGCTGCTCTATTGCGCCTCGAAGGCGGCGATCATCTCCGCCACCCAGTCGGCGGCCCTCGCGCTCGCCAAGCACGGCATCAACGTCAACGCCATTGCTCCCGGCGTGGTCGACAGCGAAATGTGGGATGTGGTCGATGCGAGTTTTGCCAAGTGGGAGGGTCTGAAGCCCGGCGAGAAGAAGGCCGCGGTAGCCAAGGCCGTGCCGATCGGCCGCTTCGCGCAGCCCGACGATCTTAAGGGCATCGCCGTCTTTCTCGCATCCGCCGACAGCGACTACATTCTCGCCCAGACCTACAATGTCGACGGCGGAAACTGGATGAGCTGACCGATCGGTCGGGTCGCAAGCAGGCTGGAGGACGTCTTGGAAGCCATCAACTACACATCCATGGGCGTCGCCGCCATCGCAGAGCTGCCCATGCCGGAGCTCGCGCCCGGTCATGCCCTGGTCCGGGTCAAGGCCTCCGGCCTCTGCCATACCGACATCGACGTGCTCTACGGCCGCTATGGCGAGGGGCACTATCCGGTGGTTCCGGGGCATGAATATGCCGGTGTCGTCGAGGCCGTTGCCGCCGATGTCCGCACGCTTAAGGTTGGCGCCCGCGTCGTGGTCGACCCCAATCTCCCCTGCGGCCATTGCGACGCCTGCCGCAAGGGGCTGAGCAACCTCTGCCGGACCCTCAAGGCCTATGGCGTGACCCACAATGGCGGCTTTGCGGCCTACAGCGTCGTCAAGGCCGGGCATCTGCACGATATCGGCGACATGCCCTTCGAGCTGGCGGCCCTTGCCGAACCGCTGGCCTGCGTCATCAATGGCCTCGGCAGCGCGGACCTGCGCACCGGGCCGATGGGAACCCGCACGGCGCTGGTCTTCGGTGCCGGACCGATCGGATTGCTGCTTGCCCTGTCCCTGAAGGCCGAAGGCGTCGAGGACGTCACCGTCGCCGATCTCAACGAGAGCCGGCTTGCCTTTGCCGAAAGCCTCGGCCTCGGCGCTGTCGTCTCGGGTTCGCAGGCGCTCGGCGAGCGCCGGCGCGGCTTCGATTTCGTCGCCGATGCCACCGGCATTCCAGGCGTCGTCGAGGGCATGATCGACTTCGTCACCGATGGCGGCACGATGCTGGTATTCGGCGTCTGCGCCCCGGATGCGAGGATCGCGCTCTCGCCGTTCGAGATATTTCGGCGCCAGCTGAAACTCGTCGGGTCGCATTCGCTCAACAAGACGATCCCGGATGCGCTGGAAATCCTCAGACGGGACGGCGACCGGATGGGGCGGCTGGTCTCGCACCGCCTGCCGCTTGCCGAGGTTGTTCCCTTCCTCACCAGCAAGTCGAAGGACGCGGCGACCATGAAGGTTCAGTACGTCGCCGACTGATCGACGGGCCTGGCAACCGCCCTCGATTTCCGCCTTTTCGCCGGATGGTGAGTCATCTAGAGGTGGAAGCTGCGCGCGCTCAAGGAGATCAAGTTGGCGAAACCGATAAGGACGATGGAGGATTTCGCCGAACTCGTCGGCCTCTCCCGCCCGACCGTGTCGAAATATTTCAACGATCCGACGTCGGTGCGCCGCAAGACGCGCGACCTGATCGAGAATGCGCTGAAGAAATCCGGCTTCCGCCCGAACGTGTTTGCCGTCAATCTCAACCGTCGGCGCAGCAACATCATCGGCGTCATCATCCCGAACTCGACCGATCCCTTCTATATGGCCCTGACGCGCCGGATCGAGCTGATCGCCAACAGTGCCGGTTTCCTGGCCTTCGTGCTTTCCTCCGATGGCAAGGCAGGCATGGAGGACGAGGCGATTAAGACCTTCAAGTCGCTGAATGTCGCCGGCGCCATCATCGCGCCGCTGGGCATCCAGTCGCATCACGCCACGCTCGAGGCGCTCGGACAGAGCATCCCGCTGGTCTATGTCGATTCGCCGCTCGACGAGACCTCCGCCTTCGTCGGCACCAACAACCGCCAGAGCTTCAATCTGATCGTCGATTACCTTTGTCGTTCCGGCGCGCCGCCCTGCTATTTCGGCATGCCCGAGGTCAACACCAATGCCGCCACCCGGCGCAGCGCCTATGTAGAGGCGATGGAGAAATTTCGGATGACGCCCGAGCTGGTGGCGATTTCCGATATGGCGAGCTGGGATTTCGAACGCTTCGGCTTCGAGGAGGCGACCCGCATCCTGGCTTCGACATCCGGCTTCGCTTCGAAAACGATCCTCTGCGCCAACGACCGCGTCGCCTTCGGCGTCATCTCGGCTGCCTACCAGCGCGGCTTGCGGGTCGGGCACGGCGCCGACTGCGACCTGCGCGTTGCCGGCCATGACGACCATCCCTTGTCGCGCTACGCCTGCCCGCCGATCACCACGGTGGCGCAGAACTACAACGAGATCGGCAAGCGCGCCATCGAGATGCTTCTGACCAAGCTGGGCGAGGCAGCCTCCTCCTCCGTCTCGCCGATCGCCGAAGAGCGTGTGCTGCTCGATGCCGAGCTGATGCTGCGCAGTTCCGCGTGATCGAGGTCTGGTAGCGCTGAACGCAGTTTGCGGAGGACAAGCCGCTCCGCTCACGCGGCGGATTCCGTCCGTGTCATGGGCATTTTCGGTATCCTTTTCGCCTTTCGGGCAGGCTTTCGCCGCCTGGGCAGGCCGGATCGGCCGGGGCACATCGGGTGCCTGATAGGTTTAGTTTAGGTGACACACGATGTGCCCCGTTCGGCTTTTTTATCCGCAACTTCGGATCCTCTGTTTCCGACCCAGGTTCCCTTGCGGGAAAAAGCTGCCGGAGTTACGCCACACAGGCATGCCGGGCTGCTTGATGCCGCCGCCCGAAGGGATCCATTTTCTGCGGACTCCTGTCGAAACCGCCTGCGTAGACAGCAACCCCGACAAGCACCGGCCCCACCTCGCCGGCAACGCAGACCGGTGTATCCGAGGGTGGAACGGGAGAATTATAGGCCGGGCCGGAAAAGTGGGGACGAAATTATGCTGTTTTCATTGATTCCATTGGAAAATCCCGATGGTTTATCCCCAGGTGTGCCGCAAGCGACGCATCGTTTGGCGGCGCGCACAGTCCCTGCCTCACCTCATTCCTGTGCTCGTCACAGGAATCCAGCCACGGCGCGTCAGCGCCGTCAATATCCTTGTAGCTGAGGAGCCTCGCGCTAGTAATGAGAAGGAACCCCTTACACTCAGTTTCTGATTGAAATATACAACCCAAAGGCATCTCATTGAGGATGTGGGCGGTGCGGAGCTTTCATGGCAAATGGACAATCGTTAGAGCTATTCTTCATCGATGGGAAACCGGATGGAATGCTGACGGCGGAGATTTTCAATTGGACTGGCCACGTGTTGATGACTCCCAGGACGCAGATTAGCGAGGCGCTTCGCAGAAAGGAAGCACGCTACACCGGTGTCTATTTGCTACTCGGTGAGGTCGAGGGCGAGCCTCAGGCCTACATTGGTGAAGGAGAGGATATTTCTGAGCGCATTCGCAATCACGATTCACGGAAGGAGTGGTGGTCTACCGCGGTTCTGATCGTGTCGAGCGCCAACAATCTCAATAAGGCTCACGTAAAGTACTTGGAATCGAGGCTGATTGAACAAGCACGGTCCGTCGGAAGCCTGCGCTTGGAAAACGGCAACGTTCCGGCGAGACCATCGCTCTCTGAGGCGGCACAGTCCAACATGGAGGCGTTCCTTGAATACATACTTATGGTGCTGCCCGCGCTGAGGATCGACAGTTTCCTTGAGAAGAAGCGGCCACAGGTTTCATCCGTGGCGGTAGCCGAGACTGGGATCGAGTTCGAGCTTTTCCTTAAAAAGGAGAACATTGCTGCGACGGCGGTACTTTTGAATGGAGAGTTTATCGTTGAAGCTGGTTCAATGGCTCGGAAAGCCTGGATAGGTGGCCGCGAGGACAAAACATCTTATTGGAAACTGTTTGACGATCTGGTTGAAAAAGGTGTCCTTGCCGATTCTGGCAGCCATCGAGTCTTTAGGGAAAGTTACGCCTTTTCAAGTACTAGCGCTGCTGGCGCTGTGGTCAACGGTCGCTCGACTGCGGGTCCTCTGGCTTGGAAGCTCAAGGGAAGCAGTAAAACCTATCGGGATTGGGAAACGGAGCAACTCACCCTGCAAAATCCTTCCCCCTCCTGACTGCGCAGCCAACCCCAACCTCCCTCATTCCTGTGCTCGTCCGGAATTCAGCCGCCCAAGTCCTTGGGCGAAAAACTCTTCGCGGAGGTCACTGAGTCTTCTCACGGCGCAGACGCGCCGTGGCTGGATCCCTGTGACGAGCACAGGAATGCCGGAACTGTAGGCCTTGGAGGCCTCGAAATTCGGGGCGTTGCGGCGCTGGCAAGACAGGCCTTGCTTGCCTGCCGGGCTTTCGACCATTATGCAGACACCCAGATGATCCGCCTCAACTGCGCCAGGATAAAGCCATGAAGCCCATTTTCGTCCAGCTGCAATGCGCGCCCGGCAAGACCTATGAGGTTGCCGATGCCATCTATCAGACGGAACTGGTCTCCGAACTCTATTCGACCAGCGGCGACTACGACCTGCTGATGAAGGTCTATGTCGGCGAGGACCAGGATATCGGCAAATTCATCAACGACACCATCGCCAATATCCCGGGCATCGTTCGCTCGCTGACGACGCTGACCTTCCGGGCTTTTTGACGGGCGACCGGGTGGCCATGCCGGACGTTGCCGCCAGGCGCGTTAACGGTCCCGCAGTTCGCATTAACCTTACAGCAGCTATGCCGACAGCGATTGAGCCACATTAGCGCTTCCTTAAGCGGCGCGGTGATTTCCTGTTCCATCGGCATGGGACGGATGTCGCGCCGCGGATCAGCCGCCGGCTGGGGAGCGGACGGATGGCATTGGCGCAGGTGGACGGCTTCGACGACGGCAGCGCTTTAGAGCAGCGACCGCTTGTCGTCCACGTCATCAGGCAGTTCCAGCCGCAAGAGAGCGGCCCCGACGATCTCATCGCCAATCTCTGCCATCAGCTATTGGCCCGCCGCTACCGCGTCCGCGTCGTCACCTGCGACAGCTCCGATCCGGAGCGCGACAGGCCGGGTGATGGCGGTACCGACGGCCTCGAAATCGTCCGCATTCCCTGGTTCGGCAGCGCCAGCTATCCCGCCGCGCCGCAGGTCTTCAGGCACCTGGCCGATGCCGACCTGCTGCATGTCCACGATGCCGGCTTCTTCTTCGACGCGCTCGCCTGGGGGCGGTTGCTGCATCGCCGACCGATGGTCGCCACGACGCGCGGCGACTTTGCCCAGGACCAGGAACGGGCTGGCCTTCGCAGGCTGTTGCCGCGTCTTGCCAACAGGATCTCCTGCCACGCCTATCGGCGGCTCATCTGCAGCCGCCCGGCCGACTACCGGCTGTTGGAACCGATTGCCGGCAGCCGCGCGACACTGATCGAAGGCGGCGTCGACATCACAAAATTTGCCAGTTGCGCCGCCCTCGACCCTCGCCGCAGGATCGTCACCCTTGCCCGGCTTTCGTCCGATGAACGGTTGGAACGGCTGCTCGCCGTCATGCAGGCCCTGGCGCCGCGCCACCCCGACTGGCATCTCGACATCATCGGCATGTCGGGCGATCTCGACCGGACGGTGCTGGAGACGGAGATCAGATCTCGCGGCCTGTCGCGGCATGTCTCCGTACATCTGTCGCTCGACGACGGCGCCATCCGCAACCTCATCGCCCGCGCCTCGCTGTTTGCCTCGGCCTCGGACAGCGAGACAAGCGACCGTGCCGCTGTCGAGGCCATGAGTGCCGGTCTGCTGCCGGTGCTGCACGACAACCTATCTTTTCGGTCCCTGGGGGACGCCCATCCGGCCCTGAGGATCGCCGATTTCTCCTTGCCCCAGCAGGCCGCGAGATCCCTCGAGACGGCCTTCACGCAGCTGGCGACGGAGGGAGAGGCTTTGCGCGAAACGCTGATCCGGGGCTCGCGCGCCCATGCCTGGGACCGGGTGGCGGAGCGCTATATCGCCGCCTACGACGCGGCGCTGCTTGCCGACCACCGCTCTAGCGCGGCGCCCCACCGGTAACGCCTGCGGGCATGGCGTCGATCACCGCGCCGGAAATGTGCGCCCGGCAGTTCAAGCCGAAAAGCCGCGACGACTGCTGACGGTGCCGATCTCCAAGCGCGGCGGCACTTCGCCCTGTCCTTCCCCGGTCGGGATGAGCTTGACCCTGCGCAGGACGCCGGGTGCGAGATGGAACCAATCGTCCTCTGCGCGGTATCCGTCGGCGTCGATGTGGACGCTCTGGGCGAGCCTGTCGCTCTGCAGGTCGACGAACCACTGCCCCTCGCCACCGCCCAGGCTTGCGACGATTTCGGCATCGTGGAAGGCCCTGGCGCGGCCGAGCGGAAAATGGAAGGCCTCGGCGACAAGGTCGCCCGAGACCAGCGACCGCAGCCGCGCAACGGTGACATCGTGGGAGGGAGGGCCGAAGCGGAACGCGTAGGTCGTGTCGAAAAAGGCGCCGAACAGGTCGGTGCAGGCGATTTCCGCGTTGGCGCGCGCCGCCAGCGCCACCTCGCGGCGGCCGCTGACCACCACCTGCCGACCGTCCCGCAGCGCCGAGACCTCGAGATCGAGCGCCAGCGGCAGGCCGGTCTCATTGATGACATGGACGCTGAGGCCATTGGTGCCCTCGTCGGTCAGCAGCACCTGTACCGCCCGGAAGGCCCGGCGCATCGCATACCAGACCGGCTTCGGCAGGGCGGTGGAATCGATCACGCCCCAGCCGGGGCCGGGCATGAGGTCCTGCAGCGTCCAGACCAGCGCGCCGTTGCAGCCGGAGCCACTGCGGCGCCACTCGCCATAGGTCGCCTCCAGCACCTCGCCGGTGACGGCACGCGACAGATCGAGATAGAACTCCGGGTCCTCGCGGCGCAGGCGATCCGGCTCGAAGCCGTAGAGTTCCCTGAGATAATGATCGCGGACATCCTCGAAATCCCAGGAGGCGCCGCGGTCGCGTGGCACGCGAGATTTCCATAGCGGGCTATGGACTGCGGGCACGGCGAGATGGGCGGAGAGCGTGCTCTGGCACGGAACATGCGCGAAGGCGAGGCTTTCGGCCGCAAAGCGGACGTCGGCGCGGCGCGCATCATCGAGCGGCCGCATATAGGCGCCGACGCCGTAGTAATGCGTAACGCCATGGCTGGGCGAAAACGGCATGGGGCCGCCGATGGGAGAATTGGCGACATAGGCAAGGTCGGGACGCTCGCGGAGCGCTACGCCCGGCAGGATCTGCTCCGTCACCGGGTTCAGCCAGAAGCGTTCCGGCAGGCCCATCATCGCCGCCTGCTGATACATTTCGCTGCCACCGCAGAGGATCGCAAGCGACGGCGACAACCGCGTCGCATCGAAAAACTGTGTGGCTTCACGCTCGACATGGGCGTGGAAGGCCTTGTCCGCCTTCGGATAATCGAAATTGGCGAACATGAAGTCCTGCCAGACGAGGATGCCGAGTTCGTCGCAGAGACGGAAGAATTCGGGCGTCTCATAGGCCATCGTGCCGCCGATCCGCACCATGTTCATGCCGGCTTCCGCCACCAGCTGCAGCCAGGGCTCGTAGACCTGTCGATCGCCGGGCATTCGGACGATGTCGGCCGCAGCCCAGACGGCGCCCCGGCAGAAAATCCGCTCGCCATTGACGACGAGGCCGAAATCCCGGCCATCGGCGCCGCGGTCGATCGTGATGCGACGAAAGCCGGTCCGGCCGGCATCATGGGCAACGCCATCGATAACAAGCGCGATGTCATGGAGAACGGGCGATCCGTGGCTGTTCGGCCACCAGGGCTGGACGTTGGGGATGCGCAGCGTTCCGGCCCAATGGCCGCTGCCATCGTGAACGAGGCTCTGTTCAACACCGGCGCAGCGGAGAAGAATGGAGCCGGTGGTGCCCTCGACATCGAACGAGGCGTGCAGCACGCCCTCGCCGGCCTCGGTCAGATCAGGCTGCAGCTTGAGATCGCGGATGACGACGACGCCCGGTCGCAGCAGCGACACCGGCCGCCAGGGGCCGACGCAATGGATTTCCGGGCACCAACCGGGCATGTAGCCGAGCAGCGTCGTGCGCACCATGCGCAACCCCTGCTGCGCAATCATCTGCGGCCGCCAGCGGGCACGCGGACCGGGCTCTGACAGAAGCGGCGCAAGCGCGCGAAAACACAGCGCCAGCTCGTCGCCGCCGACAAGCGTCACCGGCAGGTCATGGCTCTCGAACATGCTGTCGCTGGAGAGAAGCTTCACACCGTTGAGGAAGACGTCGCAAAGCGTGGCCAAGCCGCCGAGCCTGAGCACGGCATCGCCCGGCGCAGCATCGACCAGCCGGCAGAGATACCAGGCATCCTGATTATCGAGCGGCCTCGGCCGCTCGCGGTCGAACAGCCCCGCCTTCTCCAGCGCCCCGGCAACCGTGCCCGGCACCATCGCCGGAATGAAGGCCGCCCCGATCGACACGTCGGCCGGCGTCTCCCAGGCGCCCGGCGCGGTCAGCACCAGGTTCCATCCCTCGGTCAGCAGCACCTCTTCAGCACCGATGCCTGCCAAACGCCGCTGCATTGTCATGTTCCGATCAGATCTGCCGTTCCAACTGCCCGACCATGGCATCCCATGCCTCGGCGGCCGGATCAAGGGCTGCGTGCAGCGGCTCGAATTTCCGCCGCGTCACCGCCCGGGCCATCTGGAACTGCACCGATTTCGCTGCCTCGGACAGGCAACGGGCAGCGCTACTGGCGGCTGCGAACTCAGGCGAAAGCCAGTCGAGATGGCTGCCGGCCAATTCGAAATTGGCGCCGACCTGGCGCAGGGTGTTGAAGGCATATTTGTGGAAGACGGAGAACGGCCGGTCGGCGATGGCCTCGACCTCAGCGGCAAACACCTTGGCAAAGGCGCGGATCGGGTTTTCCGCCGGGCGCCGGGCAAAGTGAAAGGCCAGCAGACGACGCGCCGTTTGGCGGATCTCCGCCTCCGCAGGCGGGCGTTCGGCGAATTTGGCGAATTCGGCATAGGGCAGGAAAGGCAGCGCGTCTGCGGGCTGGTTCTTCTGGAAGACGCCGTCGTAATCCTCGCCGTCAAGCCGGAAGAAGCCGCCATTGTGGAAGTAGTCGAGCTCCCGGCCAATGGGGTCGAGCCGGTTGATCGCCACCGTCGTCTTGCCGTGCTCGATGCGATAGGCGACGCCCTTGGTATCGGGCATATGGAAGGAATCCATCTCGACGAGGCAGAGCCGGCCGCGCGCGATCTGGACGGCAATATGCCGCTCGACATCGTCGTAGATGGCAAGTTCGGTGCATCTGATGCCATAGAGCGCCTCGAGGTCCTCGAGCGGCACCTTGAAGAAGGTGAACTGGTCGCCCTCGAAATCCTGGCCCATGGTGAAGCCGAGCATGGCCTCCGGCGGCAGGCCGATTGTATTCAGGACCTCGATCCACAGATCGATATAGCAGTTGGTTTCCGGCCACATGCGCGCGCTATCGTGCAGCACATGGGTTGAATAGGCTGCCGGATCGAGCCCTGAAAAGACTGATGGCATCGACGCGATCAGCCCCACAGGACGTCACGCACCGAAGCTGGCCAAGCCTTGACGTCGAGGCCGTGGTGGTGGAACAGCGCCAGCGCGATGCGCTCGAGGCCGAAACCGACGCAGGCCGTGTGCGCGACCTTGCCATCGGCAAGGTTGAGGCCCCACTTGGTGCCGAACGAATCCTGGTGATAGTTGAAGCTCATGCAGGCCGTCGGATTGGCGGTCGAGGTGATCGGGATCAAGAGCTCGAATTTCAGGTTCTGGTCGCGCTGGTTGTTGACCATCATCTTGCCGGCGCGGCCGAAGAAAGGATCGTTGGCGACATCGATGACCACCTCGAGACCGACCGACTTCATCATCTCGACGCCGCGATCCATCCAGCTCTGGCGGAAATCGGTGACGTGCTGCTCGGTGCCCATGCAGACATATTCGCGCATGCGGAACAGCTGCTGGCGGGCCGGATCCTGCGACGGTTCATGGCGGAAGCAATAGGACTGCAGGTCGAACAGCGCGCCCTCCGTCGGCAGATTGCCGCGCTTTGCAACCGTCGGATAGAGCGGATAGCAGGCGGCCGGCGTCAGCACGATCTCGGTCGCTTCCTGGCCCTTGGTCCAGTCGTCGCCGACTTCCATGCATTTCAGAAGGTTCATGTGGTCCATCTCGCCGCCGCAGAAGCTGTGGACCGTGCCGGCCAGCTGCGGGAAGCTCTTCATGTAACCGCTCTTTTCGAAGATGGCGCGGTTCATGCCGGGCGGGAAGCGCATGGCCTCGGCGCCATCGCCGCCGCCGAACCTGTCGATCAGCCGCTCGAAGGCGGCGATGACGTCCTCGAACTGGCCGCTGCGGCCGTAGAGGCCGTCGACGCCGGTGTCGATCAGTAGTCCGGATTCAAAGAGGCGGTCGAGAAAGGAAACCTGCATGTCCATGGCGCTTACCCCAGCAAATTTGTGTCTTGTTTGTGGACCAGCAGCATCGTCGATGTGTTGGCAAGGATGCGGTCGTTGGAAATCATCAGCTGCGCGGAATAGGCATCGCGCAGATGGCGTCCGAGGCTGTAGGGCGTGCCGTTCTTGTAGCCCATGATGCCGCAGATCAGCATGGCCTCGTTGATGATCGGCAGGATCGCCTCCGAGGTGGAAATCTTGACGTTGTTCATCGATGCGGCGAAGGCCATCGACGACAGCCGGTCGACATCTGCCTTGGCGTCCTCATAGACTTTCAAAGCGGCAACGACGTTGGACTTGACCATCTGCAGCTGGCCGGAGGCATCCGCCAGACGCAGGGCACCGGGAGGCGCTGTACCCGGCGACTTGCGGGCGGCAGCGCGCACGAAAGCCTGGGCCCGGGCAACCGCGTCGGCGGCGATGCCGTACCAGAGGGCGCTCCACAGCAGATGCGAGGTCGCCAGCATCGACTGCGCCGCGATTTCGGCGAAGGGCTTCGGCAGGATCTGGACGGCAGGTGCCTCGCCCTTGAACAGAAAACCGTCCGAGCAGGTGCCGCGCATGCCGAGCGTGTCCCAGACGACCGTGCGCTCGAGCGAATATTGATCCTTGAGGAAGGCCGTCAGCACCTGGTCGGAGGGCGCTGCATCCGCGTGGGCGCGGGAGGTGATGAGGATGGCATCGGCGTGGTTGCCGTAGGAAATGACCGTGGCGTCCTTTTCCAGGAAGCACTGGTCGCCTTCGACGCGGATGGCGCAGATGCTGTTGCGCATGTTGCCGCCAATGCCGCCTTCGGTGGTGGCGGAGGCAAGCAGCAGTTGGTCGCGGGTGATGCGGCGCATGAACTCGCGATGCCAGTCGCTGGCGGCGCCATGTTCGACCAGGCTCGACAGCTTGATCTGGTGCATGGCGAAAATCATCGCGCTGGCAGCGCAGGCCTGGCCCAGCACGGCGCAGAGGGCTGCGATATCGGTGATGCTCGCCGCCTCGCCGCCGAAATCCGTGGGGATCTGAATGGACAGCAGCCGCTCGGCTTTCATGGCGGTCACCGCCTCGCGCGGAAACCGGCTTTCGCTATCGACCGCATCGGCGTGCTTGGCTGCGATCGCGGCGACGCGCGCGGCGCGGCTCGTCAGGTCGTCTGTCCCAATCGCCACCGCCACGTTCATCAGGCGACCTTTCGACTGCCGAGGATCATGTCCACCGTCTTTTCGATGGCGCCGATGCTGGCGAAGGATTTGCGGTTGAGCAGATTGTCCGGGAATTCCATGTCAAACTCCTCTTCCAGGCCCAGCATCAGCTGGACCGAGGCGAAGGAGGACAGGCCTGCCGCATACAGATCGGCATCGTCGGCAATGTCGGCAACCGGCACAGGCAGGCCACCAAAACGGGTCAGCAATCCGCGAATTGTTTCATTCATTCGATCATCTCCAGGTGTCGCAGGCAGCCAGCCCGCCTCATCTGGAGTTGTTCTAGCGTTAAAAATCGAACATTCCGCTAACTGGTCTGGTTAAAGAAAAGTAAGGTTTTCCATCGAATTTTAGTGGAGCGCGCCGGGCCTATGAACAAAATCGGACAACAGACATGAGAATAGCATAGTTTAGCGAAGCTCGCCTTACGGAATAAACTCGTGCGCCCACAAAATTACCTGTGGTTTTCTAAAACATGGATCACTACGGCACACTTTCATTGGTTAACGCAGCCCGTTCTACGAACTGCCTTTTGCCGGCGGATAGTCATGCGACTGGCCTTGATAGTCCGAAACCGAATAACACCCCTCGCCGACGTCGCGGATGGCGCTCTTCCCGATGTCGGCCTTGCCATAGCCGCCGGGGATGTCGAGGATGTAGGTCGGTTGGCAAAGCCCCGACAACCGGCCGCGCAACTCCGCCACCAGCCGCTGCCCCTCGGCGATCGCCAGCCGGAAATGGCTGGTGCCCGGCGCAAGGTCGGGATGGTGCAGGTAATAGGGCTTGATC
The DNA here is from genome assembly GCF_049472505.1 of Rhizobium sp. HT1-10. Classification (NCBI taxonomy): domain Bacteria; kingdom Pseudomonadati; phylum Pseudomonadota; class Alphaproteobacteria; order Hyphomicrobiales; family Rhizobiaceae; genus Rhizobium; species Rhizobium sp. HT1-10. Next base: position 204,431 of record NZ_JBCEBQ010000002.1, read on the forward strand.
CGCGTCTCGACGAAACCGCGCATCAGCGCGGCGAGCACGGCGGGATCGTCGTTGACCCCCTTCAAAAGCACGGACTGGCTGACCATGACGATACCGGCATCGACCAGCCGGGCGCAGGCGGCGCGCGCCTCGGCCGTCAGCTCGCGCGGATGGTTGGCATGCAGCGCCACGTAGACGGTCTTGCCGCTGGATTTCAACGCCGCGACCAGCGCCGCGTCGACCTTCTGCGGGTCGACGACCGGCACGCGCGTGTGGAAGCGGACGATCTTGACGTGGTCGATGGCGGAGAGGCCGGCCAACAGCTCCTCGAGCCGACGCGGAGACAGCACGAGCGGATCGCCGCCGGTCAGGATGACTTCCCAGATCTCCGGATGATTGCGGATATAGTCGAAGGCGCCGGCGAGCTCGCCCGCATCGAGCGTGCCGAGACCCTGCGGACCGACCATTTCGCGGCGGAAGCAGAAGCGGCAATAGACCGGGCAGACATGCACTGCCTTCAGCAGCACCCGATCCGGATAGCGGTGGACGATGCCGGCCACCGGACTATGGGCCGCATCGCCGATCGGATCGGCCCGCTCCTCCGGCGTCACCACCAACTCAGCCTGGTCGGGGACAAATTGCCGGGCGATCGGATCGTTGGGGTCCGAGCGGTCGATCAGCGCCGCGATGGCAGGCGTCAACGCGATGGCATAGCGGGCGGCAACTGCCTCCAGCGACGCCGCCTGCGCCGCATCGACCAGCGATGCCCGCTCGAGATCCTCGACGGTCTTGATCGGCCGCAGCACATTCATGCGCCGAACTCCGCCACCGGCGCCCACAAAACCTGCTCGATGCGCGAGGCACCGGTCGCCAGCATCGCCAGCCGGTCGAAACCGAGGGCAATGCCGCTCGCTTCTGGCATGACGGAAAGCGCGTCGAGAAAATCCTCGTCGAGCGGATAGGTCTCGCCGTAGATCCGCGCCTTCTCGGCCATCTCGATCTCGAACCGCCGCCGCTGCTCGTCGGCATTGGTGAGCTCGCCGAAGCCATTGGCGAGTTCGACGCCGCAGGCATAGAGTTCGAAGCGCTCGGCGACACGGGGATCGCGGGCGGAAGGCCGGGCAAGGGCCGCTTCCGATACCGGATATTCGTCGAGCACAGTCGGCCGGCCGAAGCCGAGATGCGGCTCGATCTTTTCCACCAGCACGCGGCTGAACATATCGGCCCAACCATCGTCCTGGGCAACGCGCATGCCGACACGCCTGAGTTCCGCAGCCAGGCTCTCCCGGTTGGTCTGCCCGTCCGGGGCGACGGAAGACAGAAGGTCGATGCCGGCATGGCGTTCGAAGGCAGCGGCGACGCTGAGGCGCTCCGGTTCGGCAAAGGGATCGCACTCGGCGCCGCGATAGGTGAGCCGGCCGGCGCCGACGGTTGCTGCGGCAAGCCGCAGGATGGCAACGCAATCGGCCATCAACTGCTCGTAGCCTTCACCGACGCGATACCATTCGAGCATGGTGAATTCGGGATGGTGCAGGGGCCCGCGCTCGCGGTTGCGATACACATGCGAAAAGCATGCAATGCGCTGCTCGCCGGCCGCCAGCAGCTTCTTGCAGGCAAATTCGGGCGATGTATGCAGATAGAAGGCCGCCGCCTGGCCGTCCGTCGTCAACGCCTCGGTGGCGAAAGCATGCAGATGGGCCTCGTTGCCCGGTGATCGCTGCAGCGTCGCCGTATCGACCTCGATGAAGTCGGCCGACGCGAAAAAGCCGCGCAGGGCCGCCTGGATGGCGTTGCGGCCAAGTAGAAAGGGTCGCCGATCCGCATGAACGCCGGGTGTCCACCAGGGAGATGCTTTTGTCATGCTGGCGTTCATTCCGCGCTTTCTTTCAAGGATACGCCGCGACGGGGTGGCTATTTCCGCGATTTTAGGTTAGTTGCGCCCCCACGAAAACATTGCTGCATCGGGAACTCGGCTCTGCCCGTCCTCTACGATGCCCAAAGCCGCGTTACAAGGAAGTCTTATGGTCAAGGTTATCGCCTCTTCGATCCGCAAGGGCAACGTGCTTGAAGTGGACGGCAAGCTCTACGTCGTGCTGACGGCCGCCAATTTCCACCCCGGCAAGGGCACGCCGGTCACCCAGATCGACATGCGCCGGATTTCCGACGGCACGAAGGTGTCGGAACGTTGGCGCACGACCGAACAGGTCGAGCGCGCCTTCGTCGAAGACGTCAACCATCAGTATCTCTACGAGGACAGCGAAGGCTTCCACTTCATGAACCCGGAAAACTACGACCAGGTCGTGGTTGATGTCGAAACCATGGGTGACGACAAGGCCTATCTGCAGGAAGGCATGACCTGCATCCTGTCGATGCATGAAGGCATCGCGCTCGCCATCCAGATGCCACGCACCGTGACGCTGGAAATCATGGAGACCGAGCCGGTCGTCAAGGGCCAGACGGCGTCTTCTTCCTACAAGCCGGCCATGCTGTCGAACGGCGTGCGCACCATGGTACCGCCGCACATCAATGCCGGCACCCGCGTCGTCATCATGACTGAGGACAACTCCTACATGGAACGCGCCAAGGACTGATCCGAACCTTGAGCCGCCCACATGACAAAGCCCCGAACGCGCAAGCGTCGGGGCTTTTTCGTATCCGGCGACCATGAACATCAGACGGGAGGCGCCGGTTCCTTGCGGAGCGGCACGCGCCGGGTGGCGCTCGGCCTGCGGACGCCTGCAGCCCCCGGCTTTTGCGGTGGCGCCGTCGGGTCCGGTGGCACCAGGGCCTGCAGATGCAGCACGCGTGGCGACATGGCTTCCAGATAGGCCTCGGAGCGGCCGATGTAGATCATCGTCGTCTCCTTCAGCTCGCTGAGAACGGCAACGAGCCGCTTCTGCAGATCCGGTTCGAGGCCCTCAAGCGTCTCGTCGAGGATCAGCCAGCGGGGCTTGGCCAGAAGCGCATGGGCAAAGCCGACGGCCTTCTGCTCGTCGCTGTCGAGCACGCGGTCCCAGCGGGCCTGCGTGTCCAGCTTGCCCTTCAACCTGCCAAGCCCGGCCTTCTCGATCGCCATCATGAGATCGGCGTCCGGATAGGCCTGGTGTTCCTGCGGGAAGGTCATCGCCTCGCGCAGCGTGCCGCTCGGCACATAGGCGCTGTGCGGCATGAACAGCATGTCTTCCATCGGCGGCAGATCGATTTCGCCCTTGCCGCAATGCCATTCCCCGGCCAGCGCCTGGAACAGCAGCTTGCGGTTCACCCCGTGGTCGCCATTGATCATGATGTGTTCGCCGGCCGTGATGGTGACAGTTCCCTCGCGGATGCGGAAACCGTTCTCGATGACGTCATCGGCCGTCTTGGTGGAGACTTCGAGATCCTTCAGCACCAGCATGTCGGGCGCGGCGCGGGCGACCTCGATCATGTTCGGCAGCTGTTCCTCGACATCCATCTCGACCACCGCCTCGCGGAAATCGGTGACGCGCATCAGGGTCGCCCGCCATTCGGCGATCGGGCCGAAATTGGCGACATACCAGCGCAGCGCCGTGTTCACCTGGTTGAAGGCGCCGACCACCATCATCAGCTGGCCGATGCTGAGCCCGCCGGAGAAATAGGCGGGGGCCGCCACCAGGATCGGGATGACAAGCACCATCCAGCCATAGCTGGCCGACACCCAGGTCAGGTTGGTGTTGGCCATCGCCAGCTTGCGGATGACGCCGAGCACCGAGGAAATATCGCCGTTGATGCGCCGGCGCTCGTTTTCCTGGCCGCCGGCGATGGTGATCGACGGCATGTATTCGTTGGCATGCATCAGCGCGAAGCGCAGCTCGGCTTCCTTGGAGTAGCGGTCGGCATTCAGCCGCACCAGCTTGCCGCCGACGAACTGGCTGAGGAAGGAGGCGGACGCCGCATAGATGATCGCCGCCCAGACCATGTAGCCGGGGATGGAGAAGCTGGTGCCGCGGAAATGGAAGATGAAGCCGCTCGACAGCTCCCAGAGCACGCCGATGAAGCTGATCAGAAGGATGGTCGACTGGACGAGGCCGATGGCAAGACCGGTGGTGCTTTCGGCGAGATTGCGGGCGTCCTCGTGCAGGCGCTGATCCGGGTTGACGCCGATCAGGCCCGATGACGCCAGCCTCAGCGCGCGCTTGCCCTTTAGCCACTGGTCGACCAGGTCGCGCGCCAGGCCCTCGCGCATGTAGAGCGCCGCCATCTGGTTGAGCCAGGCCTGGATGACGTTGAGAACGAGCAGGGATCCGGCGATCATTCCGAACACGCCGAGCTGCTTGACGAATTCGTCGATATCCCGCCGGGCGAGCGAATCGTAGAAGGGCGCGTTCCATTCGTTGAGCAGGACCTGCACATAGGCGGTCACGAGAATGATGGCGAACAGCGATACGACGAGCGAGATGAGCCGGAAGCGGACCGGCGAATGCCAGAAGGCCGATATCATCATTCTCAGCCTGTAAAGGAGACTGAACTCGTAACCGACGCGGGCATCGCCCTGTACGCTGGGCTTCTCTGTCGTATCAACGGCCATTCGTCATTCCTGAATTCTCTTCCCTCAGATAGTCATGGCCACCGCACATGTCCATCCATGCGAGCCCAAAGCGCCTGGCGCCTGCGGTTCCTGGCCTGGAACCGCCCTCCTCCAGCCCGAGATTGCGCTCCAAACCTTATAAAAGCCTTATACGGCCCAGGCGCATCAGAGTTTCGCAGCCGACCCTTGCCCGAGGCGTTCAAGCGATGCTTATTGATTCGCAGCCCGTCCGGCGCTATCTAGGCTCGGTGGTGATTTGGCCGGCCGGCTTGCAGCCACGTTAAATAAGTCGCTAAAATCTGGGCCGCATGCGGACCTCTAGCGATTCGATTTATCGCCGCCGGTTTTTGTTAGATCGAGTAACGCGCATGCCCATCAAGATTCCCGACACGCTGCCCGCCTTCGATACCCTCGTCAACGAAGGTGTCAGGGTGATGACCGAGACGATGGCTGTCCGCCAGGACATCCGTCCGCTGCAGATCGGGCTTCTCAATCTCATGCCGAACAAGATCAAGACCGAGGTGCAGATGGCCCGCCTGGTCGGCGCCTCTCCCCTGCAGGTCGAACTGTCGCTGGTCCGCATCGGTGGCCACAAGGCGAAGAATACCTCGGAAGAGCATCTGCTGTCCTTCTACGAGACCTGGGACGAGATCAAGCACCGCAAGTTCGACGGGTTCATCATCACAGGTGCGCCGATCGAGCTGCTGGACTACGAGGACGTGACCTATTGGGAAGAGATGCGGCAGATCCTCGACTGGACGGCCACCAATGTCCATTCGACGCTGAACGTCTGCTGGGGCGCCATGGCGGCGATCTACCACTTCCACGGCGTGCCGAAATACACGCTGAAGGAAAAGGCATTCGGCGTCTACCGGCACCAGAACCTGAACCCTTCTTCGGTCTATCTGAACGGCTTCTCCGACGATTTCGGCGTGCCGGTGTCGCGCTGGACCGAGGTGCGGCGCAAGGAGGTCGAGGCGGTGCCGGGGCTCGAAATCCTGATGGAATCGCCGGAAATGGGCATTTGTCTGGTGCACGAGAAGGCTGGCAAGCGGCTCTACATGTTCAACCATGTCGAATACGATTCGACCTCGCTCGCCGACGAATACTTCCGTGACGTCAACGCCGGCGTGCCCATCAAGATGCCGCACGACTACTTCCCGCACAACGATCCGACGCTGACCCCGCCGAACCGCTGGCGCAGCCACGCCCACCTGTTCGTCGGCAACTGGATCAACGAGATCTACCAGACGACGCCTTATGATATGGCCAAAATCGGCGAGCAAAAATAAGCACTTCGACAGAGTCCCGACAGGCTTCGCCCAGTTCGCGGGTTGCGGATGACAGCGAATGGAGGCAGGGTCGGGGCCTCACTTTATAGCCAGATGGGATGAGCAAATGACGGACAGCACTTTGCAGCGAGACGTTTTCGGCAAGACCGCGGACGGCGAAACGGTCCACCGTGTCAGGATACAGGGCGGCGGGCTGACCGCCCACGTCATTACCTGGGGTGCCGTGATCCAGGACCTGCGGCTCGAAAACCATGGCCCTTCCCTGACGCTCGGCTTCGACACGTTCGAGAACTACCCGCTCTATTCGCCCTATTTCGGCGCGACGCCGGGCCGCTGCGCCAACCGGATTGCCGATGGCAGGTTCACCCTCGAGGGCAAGGACTACCAGCTCGACCTCAACGAGAAGGGCACCACCCACCTTCACGGCGGCAAGGACAACATTGCACTGCGCAACTGGACGATCGTCGAGCACGCGTCCGACCGCGTCGTGCTCAAGATCGTCGATCCCGATGGACGCGGTGGCTATCCGGGCAATTGCACGATCCAGGCGACCTATTGGGTGCATGGCAGCGGCGAGCTGTCGGTGACCTACGAGACGACCAGCGACCAGCCGACCGTCGCCAATGTCTGCCAGCACGCCTATTTCAATCTCGATGGCCGCGACGATGCGCTCGACCACGACATCATGATTGCCGCCGACCACTATCTCCCCACCGACGAACGCCAGATTCCGACCGGCGAAATCGCCCCCGTCGCCGGCACGCCTTTCGATTTCCGCGAGATGGCGCCGATGAAGCGCTTCGTCGGCAGCGAGCAGGTTCTCTACGACCATAATTTCTGCCTGTCGCGCACGCATGTCGCCAAGCGCGCAGTGGTTCTGGCCCGCAGCATCAATTCCGGCGTCTCGCTGGAAGTGCGCACCACTGAGCCCGGTGTCCAGCTCTATGCCGGCTTCAAGCTCGATGTGCCGGTGCCCGGCATCGACGGCAAGAAGATGGGGCCATTCGCCGGTTTCTGCCTGGAGACGCAGATCTGGCCCGACGCCATCAACCAGCCAGGCTTCCCGAATGCAGCGCTTCATCCCGGCGAAGTGCTGCGCCAGGAAACCGATTACATCTTCAGCAAGAACTGAGCCGAGCCACCGAGCAAACCGGCCGAGCAGCGCTTGGCCGGTTTTTTCACGTCGACACTTGCAAATTGGTTCTACATAGGTTCTAGTCTGGATCTATGGATAGAACCAGTTTGATCGTTGAGCTGAATGGCCGGGGCCTACGCGATGCGGCGGCCAGCGGTCCGCTGTACAAGCGGCTGGCGCTGGCGCTCGCTGGCCTCGTCCAGGAAGGCCTGCTGAAGCCGGGGGCAGCCCTGCCGGCCGAGCGCGATCTCGCCGAGGCCCTGCAGCTCGGGCGGGTGACGGTGCGCAATGCCTATCGCGACCTCCTGACCTCGGGCACGCTGGAATCCCGCCATGGCAGCGGCACCTTCGTCTCCCAGAAGGTCGAGCGCATGGAGCAGTCGCTCTGGCGCCTCTCGTCCTTTTCCGCCGACATGCGCTCACGCGGCCGCTCGCCGGCGGCGCGCATCCTGTCGCGCACCGTCTCCGAGCCCTCCCCCGAGGAGACCTTCCTTCTGGCGCTCGGTGTCGACGAGCCGGTGCTGCGTCTGGATCGGTTGCGGCTGGCCGACGGCCTGCCGCTTGCCATAGAACGCTCCGTCATTCCGACGAAATTTCTGGCCGAGCAGGCGGCCGGCGAAGGCTCGCTTTATGACGCCCTGACCGCCAATGGTTTTCGGCCTGTGCACGCCCTTCAGCGCCTGACCGCCGTCACCCTCGACCCATCATCGGCGACGACGCTGAACGTCCAGGCGGGGGCCCCGGCGCTGCTGATCGAGCGCATCTCGCGCCTGGCCGACCAGCGGATCGTTGAATACACAAGATCGCATTATCGCGGCGACGCCTATGACTTCGTTGCCGAGCTGAAAATTGGAGATGACCTATGACGCAATCCCTGATGCTAACCGAAGCCGGCCAGTCGCCGGAGGTCGTGGCTGATCTGCTGGACAAGGAGCGGCCGGTCTTTGCCGAGATCGCAAGACTGTTCTCGACGGCGAGACCCTCGGTCATCACCACGGCGGCGCGCGGCTCCTCGGATCACGCTGCCACCTTCTTCAAATATCTGTTCGAGATTTCCTGCGGCGTGCCGGTCGCCTCGATCGGACCGTCGATCGCCTCGGTCTACGGCGCGCCCCTGCATCTGAAGGGCGGCGTCCACTTCACCGTTTCGCAATCCGGCGGCAGCCCTGACATCATCGCGCTGCAGGCAGCCGCGAAGACGGGCGGCGCAACAACCATCGCCGTCGTCAACGTCACCGACAGCCCGCTCGCCCAGCAGGCCGACATCGTTCTCGACCTGCATGCCGGACCGGAGAAGAGCGTCGCCGCCACCAAATCGTTCATTACGGCCGTTGCGGCCTTGTCGGCCGTGACAGCCGCGATCGCCGACAGCGGCAGCTTGCGGGACGGATTGTCGCGGCTGCCGGAAGCGCTGGCGGCGACGGCGGGTATCGATGGGGCGGCGGCGGAAGATGTGCTGTTCGGCGCCAGCTCGCTCTATACCGGCGGTCGCGGCCCGGCCTTCGCCATCGCGCTGGAATCGGCGCTGAAGGCCAAGGAAACCTCCGGCCTGCATGCCGAGGCCTTTTCGCTGGCCGAACTGATGCACGGACCGATGCGGCTGGTGCAGCCCGGTTTCCCGGTCATTGCCTTTGCCCCCGATGACGCAGCCTTTGCCAACAACGCCCAGGCACTGGAGCGGTTGGCCAAGCTCGGCGCAACCGCCGTATCCTTCTCGACGACACCGCTGCCGGGCGTCAACCTGCGCATGCCGTCGACCGGCAACGGCCTCTTGGACCCGCTGGTGTCGCTGCTCTGCTACTACCGCCTGATCGAACAGGTCACCCGTCGCAAGGGTTTCGACCCTGACAAGCCTGCCAATCTTCTGAAGGTCACGGAGACGATGTGATGGACTATACCGTCTTTACCGGCGCCCGCATCTTCGACGGCGAGCGCTTTCACGAAGACAGCGCGCTGGTCGTCGGCGACGGCCGGGTCCAGGCGATTACGTCGTGTAACGACCGGCCGGAAGCAGCCGAGCATGTCGAGCTTGATGGCGGCGTGTTGTCGCCCGGTTTCATCGATGCGCAGGTGAACGGCGGCGGTGGCCGGCTGTTGAACGAGGACCCGACACCGGAATCGATGTATGTGATTGCCGATGCCCATCGGCGCTTCGGCACGACCGCCCTGTTGCCGACGCTGATCACCGACGTCGGCAGCGCAACCACGCACGCGATCGAGGCCGCGATCGAGGCGGTGAAGGGCGAACGTGGGGTGGTGGGGCTGCATCTCGAAGGCCCGCACCTGTCTCCGGCCCGCAAGGGTGCGCATCTGCCGGAGCTGATGCGGCCCGTCGAGGATAGCGACGTCGAGAGCTTCATCCGGGCGCGCGAGGCGATCGGCACGCTGCTGGTCACCATCGCCGCTGAACAGGTCACCCCGCGACAGGTGCAGGCGCTGAACGAAGGCGGCGTCATTGTCAGCCTTGGCCATTCCGATTGCTCGGCCGATGAGGCCGAAGCGCGCTTCGACGCCGGCGCGAGGGGTGTCACCCATCTGTTCAATGCCATGAGCCAGCTCGGCCACCGTACCCCCGGCCTGGTCGGGGCGGCGCTCGACCACCCGCTCGCCTGGTGCGGCATCATTGCCGACGGCCACCATGTCGATCCGCGCGCCCTGCGCATCGCCCTGCGCGCCAAGCGCGGCGAGGGAAGGCTGTTCTTCGTGACAGACGCCATGCCGCTTGTTGGCTCCGACGCCAACAGTTTTGAACTGAACGGCCGCACCGTCTATCGCAAGACGGGCGACTTCTGCTCGAAGATCGTGCTGGCCGACGGCACATTGGCCGGCGCCGATATCGATATGGCCTCGACGATCCGCTACGGCGTCGGCATGCTCGAGCTGCCGCTGGCGGAAGCCTTGCGCATGGCGACCGCCTATCCCGCCCGCTTCCTGCGGCTGGCCGACCGTGGCCACCTGTCGCCGGGTGCCCGCGCCGACCTCGTCCACATCAACGACGGGATCGAGGCAACTGCCACCTGGATCGGCAGCAAACCCGCCTGACATTTCTGGAGATGCTGCAATGACCGCGATCACAGATGCCTATTTCCTCGAGGTCATCGCCCGGATGGAGGCGTTGCGCCAGTCGCTTGCCGAGCCGATGGCCAAGGCCGCCCGCGTCATCTGCGCGGCCGCGCGCTCGGATCGGCGAGTCTATATCTTCGGCACCGGCCATTCGCACATGCTGGCCGAGGAGGTGCATTACCGGGCGGGTGGCCTTGCAATCACAATTCCGGTGCTGGTCGGCTCGGCGATGCTGCATGAGGGCGCGGTCATCAGCTCGGTCTACGAGCGCACCGAAGGGCTGGTCCGCCCGGTGCTCGAGCGCTACCGGATGGAGCGCGGCGACGTGCTGATCATCGCCTCCAACTCCGGCGTCAACGCCGCGCCGACGGAGGCGGCCGATTATGGCCGCGAGATCGGCGCTACGGTCATCGCCATCACCTCGCTCGCCTACTCCACGGCGATTGCCAACGGCCGCAGGCGGCTGGCTGATCTGGCCGATATCGTTTTCGACAACGGTCTGCCGCCGGGCGATGCGCTGGTGGACCTGCCCGGCAGCGACATCAAGGTCGGCCCGGCCTCGACGGCCATCGGCGCAACGCTGCTGAATGCCATTTTTGCGGAAGTCGCCGCCAGATTGTCGGATGAGGGCGATCCGCCGGTCTACCGCAGCGCCAACATGCCGGGCGCCAGGGACATCAACCAGGCGCTCGTCAGCAAGTACAGGCCCCGCAACCCGCATTTGTAACCTGCGGAAACGGTAATAGGCCGAAGACCGGGTCTCGGCGCGCTCGGGAATTAAGACAGCATGCTATGGAATTAATCCGGCCTGTTCTGAAGCCGGACAAATGTCATCGCGATCAGGCGGCGAAGACCTGCATGTCGGATGGCACGGCTGCCAGCTGGCCCGAGATGCGGCGGAGCGCATATTTCAGCGTCTGCGCAACCATTCCAGGCTGCACAGGCTTGCGCAGCACGCCGAGCGTGCCTGCAATGCCACCGGCAACGGCTTCCGGATTGGCGGTCATGAAGATGACGGCTATGCCGTATTGCTCCGCAAGCATACGGCCGATGGCCGGACCGGTTGGGCCGTCGGAAAGATTGACGTCGACCAGAGCGATGTCAGCATAGGGTGCGGCGGCCATGGCCCTCGCCATGCTGTTGGCGACGCCGGCAACCTTCAGCCCGTTGCTTTCCACCATATATTCGAGGTCGAGAGCAATCAGCATCTCGTCCTCCACGATCAGAACCTTCTCGTCCATCACTCAAGACCTCCAGCAGGCTGGCAAAGGCATAAGCCCTACCGCGTCAGCCCTACGATACAGCTACATCGCCTGGCGCCGTAAGTTGTCGCGCTCGCCACGTCGAAATCGCATGGTCAATGTACCGCTACGGCAATGGTTCCATTCGAGATAACGAATACTGCTCGGATCGCGTGCGGCGTGTTCAACCGCTTGCGGCCGTTATCCGCCCATCTGCTCGCGCAGCGTCTCCAGCTCGAGCCATTCCTCTTCCATCTTCGTTACCTTGGCCCGGAGCTTTTCCACTTCCTTGGCAAGCGCGTTGAACGTTGCCGGGTCCTTGGAAAACAGCTTCGGATCGGACATTTTCAGTTCGCGCGCGGCGATCTCGGCCTCGGCCTTGGCGATTTCCTTCGGAATGTTTTCGAGCGCGTAGGTCTGCTTGAAGGAGAGCTTCGCCTTGCCCTTGTTGCCGCCCTGGCTGCCGTTTGAGCCGCCGGAGGTCCGCGCCTTTTCGGCCTTGGCCGCCTTGCGCAATTCGTCGGCAACGCCCTTGCGCTGTTCCAGCATGTCGGTATAGCCGCCGGCATATTCGATCCAGCGGCCATCGGGCGCATCGGGGTTCATGGGCGCGATGGTCGATGTCACGGTGCGGTCGAGGAAGTCGCGATCATGGCTGACGAGGATGACGGTGCCGGCGAAGCTGGCGACGGTTTCCTGCAGCAGGTCGAGGGTCTCGATGTCGAGGTCGTTGGTCGGTTCGTCGAGGATCAGAAGGTTGGTCGGCCGCGACAGGATGCGGGCGAGCATCAGCCGGGCGCGCTCGCCGCCCGACAGTTTCCGGATCGGCGTGCGGGCCTGTTCCGGCGCGAACAGGAAGTCCTTCATGTAGCCGGTGACATGGCGCTGCTCGCCGTTGACGATCAAGCTTTCTCCGCGTCCGTCGGTGAGATAATGGGCCAGCGTTTCTTCCGGGTCGAGATCCTCGCGCTTCTGGTCGAGCGTGGCGATCTCGAGATTGGTGCCGAGCTTGATCTTGCCGCTGTCGGGCTTCAATTGGCCGGTCAGCATCTTCAGGAGCGTGGTCTTTCCGGCGCCGTTCGGACCGACCAGGCCGATGCAATCGCCTCTGTGGACGCGGATCGAGAAGGGCGCGACGATGCTGCGCTCGCCATAGGTCTTGGTGATCAGCTCGGCCTCGATCACCAGCTTGCCGGATTCCTGCACGTCGGAGATATTGGCGTTGACCGACCCCTGCGGACCCTTGTGGCCGCGATAGTCGGCGCGCATCGTCTGCAGATCGCCGAGGCGCCGCATGTTGCGCTTGCGCCGCGCGGTCACGCCATAGCGCAGCCAGTGTTCTTCCCGCTCGATCTGCTTGCCGAGCTTGTGCTGTTCCAGCTCCTCCTGTTCCAGCACCTGGTCGCGCCAGGCCTCGAAGAAGCCGAAGCCCCTGTCGAGGCGACGCGAGGTGCCGCGATCGAGCCAGACGGTGGCTGTCGAGACCTTTTCCAGGAAGCGACGGTCATGCGAGATGACGACGATGGCGCTGCGGGTTTTCTGCAGCTCGCCTTCCAGCCATTCGATGGTCGGCAGGTCGAGATGGTTGGTCGGCTCGTCGAGCAGCAGGATGTCAGGCTCCGGCGCCAGCACGCGGGCGAGCGCCGCCCGGCGCGCTTCGCCGCCCGACAGGCTGTTCGGGTCTTCCTCGCCTGTCAGGCCCAGATGCGACAGCAGGTAGGTCAGGCGATAGGGATCGTCGCCCAGCGTCAGGCCTTCCTCGGCATAGGAGAGCACCGTCTTGTGGTCACCGAAATCAGGTGCCTGCTCGAGATAGCGGATCGTCGATGAGGGATGACGGAAAACCTCGCCGGACTGGGCTTCGACCATGCCGGCCGCGATTTTCAGCAGCGTCGACTTGCCGGAACCGTTGCGGCCGACCAGTGAGATCTTGTCGCCGGGCTCGACCTGGAAGTTGGCGCCAGCCAGCAGCGGCGCACCGCCGAAGGAAAGAAAGATGTCGTCGAGTTTCAGAATGGGAGGGGCCAAGGGTCAGACTCCGGAAAGGTCATAGGGGCGGGCAAGGACGATGGCCCTGCCGCTCGAAAGCGAGAAGGTGACCGCACCTTCCGCCACATTGGAAATGGTGCGGGATGCACCGAAGGGCAAATGGAAACCGGCGAGCGGATAACGGGCATTGGCGATCGACAGCCCCTCGAGGGCGTCGAAGCCGGAGACGGAGAACAGGCTGCCGGCCGGCAGGTCGAGTTGTAGCTCTCCCGCAATGAGCGGCACCGCTTCCTCCTCGCCTGATGTCAACAGCATCGAGAAGCCCTGCTCCGCAAGATGGACGCCATAGAGCAGCAGCGCCAATGCATGATCGGAGCGCTCCCCGCCCAGGGCGCCAGCGAGCACCAGGCGCCGGGCACCGCGGCGGATCGCCTCCTCGATGGCGATCTCGCCGTCCGTCTGGGCCTTGGCCGCCGGATAGGGCTGACGGGGCACGTCGGGGAAGGCAAGGCCGAGGTTTGCTGACGTGGAATCGAAATCGCCGACCCACAGCTCCGGCATCACGCCGAGCGCCTGCGCATGGCGCATGCCGCCATCGGCTGCGATGAAGCGGCTATCCGCGACCGCAGCTTTGAGCCGCTCGGTCAGGTGCAGCGCCCCGCCGAGCAGGATCGTGAAGGTGGATGAGGTCATGGGCAAGCCCATAGCGCAAACACGGGTCGATAGGGAAGAGCGGCAGCCCGTCATCGGCGAAATGAGGGGTTCAGTCCTCCGATTCGCGGTAGCGGGCCTTGAACGCCTGCTCGAAGCCGCCGATGAACTGGTCGAACAGCCGCGAGAACAGTTCGAGGTCCGCCTCCGACCAGTCGCCGACGATGTCGCCGATCAGCGCCCGCTTCTGCGCCTGCACTTCCGCCAGAAGCCGCTGGCCAAGCGCCGTCATGACGACGACGATGCGCCGGGCATCCGCCTGCGAAGCCTTTCGGCGCAGCACGCCGCGCGTCACCATCTCGGCAACGATGCGGCTCGCCCGTGACGGATCGATACGCATGATCTCGGCGACCGAGCCGACAGTCACTTCGCCAGCGGCCTCTGCCCGCCTGACGGCATCGAGCACGTCGAGATGCGACAGTTCCAGGTCCGGCGCCACGTTCTGGATCGCCAGCCGGCTGATCATCCGGCGGCCCGTCATCAGGCGCATGCGCGTCATCACCTGGCCGATCCGCAGGATCATCTCCTCCTGCGTCGCGTCTGAAGCCGGCTCTTCTGTCTTCACAACTGATGTCATCTAGCCAATGTAACAGCTCCTCTCGGAAAATTGAACATGCAGAATGCATTAAAGTGCTCTTGACAGATATATGCTGTTAGCACATATGTCGGTCATTCTCGCTGGATACTCATCATGGACATGCAAACCACGCCTGCGCCCCTCGTGACGGATCCCCGTCGGCGGCTGATCCTCTATCTATTCCTGATGGTCGCCATGTTCATGGCGATGCTCGACAACCAGATCGTCTCAACGGCGCTGCCGACCATCGTCGGCGAGTTCGGCCATCTCGAGCGCTTTGGCTGGATCGGCTCGGCCTACCTTCTGTCGCTGAGTGCCGTCATGCCGGTCTACGGCAAGCTCGGCGATCTGTTCGGCCGCAAGTATGTCATGATCACGGCCATCGCCATCTTCACCGTTGGCTCGGCCATCTGCGGCCTCGCCGTGTCGATGAACACCCTGATTGCCGCCCGTGTCCTCCAGGGGCTGGGCGGCGGCGGCATCCTCGTGTCAATCTTCTCGATCAATGCCGACCTGTTCGAACCGCGCGAACGGGCCCGCTACCAGAGCTATTCGAGCCTCGTGCTGATGGCGTCAGGCGCCATCGGCCCGGTGCTCGGCGGTACGATGAGCGACCTGTTCGGCTGGCGCTCGATCTTCCTGGTCAACATTCCGATCGGCTTTATCGTGCTCGCCGGTCTCATTACCATGCTCCCCTATCGCAAGCCCGCGCGCAAGCCACGCATCGACTATGCTGGCGCCATCGCTCTGGCCATGACGACCACCTGCATCGTGCTCGCCGCCGACGGAACGCAGCTGTTCGGCTCGCTGCTGTCGCCGGGCGTGCTTGGCATCATCGGCGTCGGCATCGTCTGCGCCGTCGCCTGGGTCTTCATCGAGCGCCGCGCGCCGGAACCGATCGTGCCGATGCAGTTGTTTCGCAACCCGACCTTCGGGCTGCTACTGATCACCTCGCTGACCAGCGGCGCCGTGGCCATCGGCATGGTCAACTATTTCGCGCTGTTCCTGCAAACGACGACGGGACTTTCGCCTTCCGTCGCCGGCCTGCTGTTCATTCTTCTGACCGGCGGCATCGTCTGCGGCTCGCTGTCGGCCGGACGGCTGATCTCGGCCACCGGCCGCTACAAGCCCTTCGCCATCGGCAGCGCCGCCTGCAGCATGATTGCCTTCGCGGCGCTGTCGCAGGTGCATGCCGGCACGCCGGTCTACCTGATCGGCGCGCTGATGCTGCTGCACGGCATCGGCATAGGCCTTGCCCAGCAGGTGCCGGTCATCGGCATCCAGAACGCCGCACCCAGCCGCGACATCGGCGCCGCCACGGGTGCCGTCACCCTGTCGCGCATGGGCGGCGCCTCGATCGCCATTTCCATTTACGGCGCCATTATCGGCTCTAGTTTGCTGCATGTGGGCCTGTCGATCCCCGGCATCGCCAATATCGAGGAAGTGACCCCGAAAATGATGGCGAGCCTGCCGGAGGCCACCCGCGAGGCCGTCGCCGAAGCCTACGCCGCCGCCTTCAACCCGCTGTTCCTGACTGCTGCCGGCATCTGCCTCGTGGGCCTGGTGACGGCGATCTGCCTGAAGAACGTCCAGTTGCCGGGCGCGACCGCCATCCAGAAGGTCGATCCGTCGGCTGCCGCCCATGCCGCTGAGTAACGAGCCATAAGCACGCTACCAATAGGGGAAACGCCCTCTTGCCATCGGCCGGCCGCCCGGCTACATCTCTCGTCGCTCTAACGGGGTGCCTTATGTCCATCAGGACATCTGGCTGAGAGGCCTTCACCGGCCAACCCGCGGAACCTGATCCGGTTAACACCGGCGGAGGGATTAGACGCGCGAAAATCATAGCGCCTATTCTCCGTGACAACACCAACCAAGGAGGAGGCGCTGCAATGCCCACCCGATCACTGACGACATGGATGGCCGGCCTGATTCTGGCGGCCGGCGCGAGCCTTTTGACCGCAACCGCCAGCCAGGCGGCCGACAAGACGCTCACCGTCTATACCTATGAGAGCTTCACCGCCGACTGGGGCCCCGGCCCCAAGGTCAAGGCCGCTTTCGAGAAGACCTGCAGCTGCACCGTCAACTACGTGGCCGTCACCGACGGCGTCGCCCTGTTGTCGCGCCTGAAGCTCGAGGGCAAGGACACAAAGGCCGACGTGGTCCTCGGTCTCGACACCAATCTCGTCGACGAAGCCAAGGACACCGGCCTGTTCGAGCCCGCCGGTATCGACACATCCGCCGTGAAACTGCCCGGCGACTTCAAGGACGATGTCTTCGTGCCCTATGATTACGGCCACTTCGCCGTCGTCTACGACACCCAGACCATCAAGAACCCGCCGAAGAGCCTGAAGGAACTGGTCGAGGGCGATCCCACCCAGAAGATCGTCATCGAGGATCCACGCACATCGACGCCCGGCCTCGGCCTTCTGCTCTGGGTAAAATCCGTCTATGGCGACAAGTCGGCGGAAGCGTGGAAGAAGCTGAAGGGCCGCATCCTGACGGTCACCCCCGGCTGGTCGGAAGCCTATGACCTCTTCACCAAGGGCGAGGCACCGATGGTGCTCTCCTACACGACCTCGCCGGCCTATCACAT
Source organism: Rhizobium sp. HT1-10 (assembly GCF_049472505.1). Classification (NCBI taxonomy): domain Bacteria; kingdom Pseudomonadati; phylum Pseudomonadota; class Alphaproteobacteria; order Hyphomicrobiales; family Rhizobiaceae; genus Rhizobium; species Rhizobium sp. HT1-10. Next base: position 221,557 of record NZ_JBCEBQ010000002.1, read on the forward strand.
GATCGCCGACAAGACCGACCGCTACCAGGCGGCATCCTTCTCGGAAGGTCATTACATCCAGATCGAAGTGGCAGGCCTGACGAAGACGTCCAAGAACCAGGAGCTCGCCCGCGACTTCCTGAAATTCATGATCACCCCCGGCTTCCAGGATATCATCCCCACCAACAATTGGATGATGCCGGTCTCCGCCACCTCGGAGCCGCTGCCGGACGCCTTCGGCAAGCTCGTCGTGCCGACCAAGACTTTCCTGATGAGCCCGGCCGAGGTCGACAAGAACCGCAAGGCCTGGATCGACGAATGGCTGACCGCCACCAGCGGCAACTGACAAAGCCTGGATGCTGACGGCACCCGAGCGAAAACAGGCACTGACCGGTGGGGCAATCAGCCTTGCCGGCATCCTGCTGTTTATCGGCCTTGCCGTCGGCGCCCTGCTCGCCGCCGGGATCGAGGCGACGGACAGTGCGCCGCTACTCGATCCCTATCTTCTGCGCATCCTGCGCTTTACCCTTCTCCAGGCTGTTCTCTCCACCTTGCTTTCGGTGGTCTTGGGCATCCCGATCGCCCGGGCACTGGCCCGCCAGCCCCGCTTTCCCGGCCGCCTCTGGATGATCCGGCTGATGGCGGTGCCGATGGGCCTGCCGGTGCTGATCGGCGCCATGGGCCTGCTCGGCATCTGGGGCCGGCAGGGCATCGTCAACGGCGCGATGCAGGCGCTGGGTCTGGCGCAACCGGTCAGCATCTACGGCCTGTCCGGCATTTTGCTCGCCCACGTCTTCTTCAACCTACCGCTGGCCGTGCGTCTGATGCTGCCCGGCCTCGAACGCGTCCCGCCGGAATACTGGCTGGTGGCCTCCGGCCTCGGCATGCGGCCAGGCTCGGTCTTCCGCTTCATCGAATGGCCTGTGCTGCGAGGCCTCATCCCGGGCATTGCCGGACTGATCTTCATGCTCTGCGCCACCAGCTTCACCCTGGTGCTGATGCTCGGCGGCGGACCGGCGGCAACCACGATCGAGGTCGCCATCTACCAGTCGCTGCGGTTCGACTTCGATCCCGCCCGTGCCGTCGCGCTGTCCCTGCTGCAGATCGCCCTCACCGGCGGCGTGCTTGCCGTGATGGCGCTGCTGCCGGCACCTGCGGACGCCGGAGTGTCCAGCGGTAGGCCGCCGCGCCGCCTCGACGGTCAAAGTCCGCAGGCCCGTTTTGCCGACGGAGCGCTGCTGGTCGGCGCCGCACTCTTCGTGGGCCTGCCGCTGGTCTCCGTCGTCTCCCATGGCCTGGAAGCCGATCTTAGCAAGCTCGTAACCCAACCGGTCTTCCTGCAGGCGTTGCTGACAAGCCTCGCCATCGCGCTTGCCGCTGGGATGCTCGCCGTCCTCGCCGCGCTGGTGATCGTGCGCGCCCGCTATGCCATCTCCTCCAGGCGGCGGGCGAACCTCGGCCTGCGGTTTTTCGGCTCGACGCTGGGGGCGGTCTCGTCGCTCGTGCTCTTGGCGCCCCCGATCGTGCTGGCAACAGGCTGGTTCATGGCGCTGCGACGGTTTGGCGATCCGACGCAGTTCGCGGCAAGCCTCATCGTCTGCATCAACATGCTGATGGCGCTGCCCTTCGTCATCCGTGTCGTCGAGCCGGCCTTTGCCATTCACACCCAGCGCACCGGCCGGCTCTCCGCCAGCCTCGGGCTCACAGGCCTGTCGCGCCTGCGTTTCGTCGACTGGCCGGGGCTGCGCAAGCCGCTGCTGACGGCTCTGTCCTTTGCCATGGCACTGTCGCTGGGCGACCTCGGCGCTGTTGCGCTGTTCGGCTCCGGCGATCTCGTCACCCTGCCCTGGCTGGTGTATAGCCGGCTCGGAAGCTACCGTACCAACGACGCGGATGGCTTTGCCCTGCTTCTCGGCATCCTTTGCCTGCTGCTGACGGTGGCCGGAACCGCAGGCCAGGGAGAGCAGCGCGAGAAAGGCAACACACCGTGACGTCTCCTTCCGATCTTGTCCTGTCTGAGGTGCGGCTGCGGCTGGGCAGCCACGATTTCGCCTTTGACTGCACCCTGCCGGAGGGGCGGATCATCGCCGTCACCGGACCGTCCGGTTCCGGCAAGACGACCTTTCTCAACCTGCTCGCCGGCTTCGAGACCGCCGACAGCGGCAGCATCCGCCTTGCCGGCGTCGACGTGACGGCGATGAGCCCTGCGGACAGGCCGGTATCGCTGGTGTTTCAGGACAACAACCTCTTTGCCCATCTCGATCTCTTCACGAATATCGGCCTCGGCCTGAACCCCGCCTTGCGCCTAGACGCCAACGACCGGCGCCGCATTTCCGAGGCGCTCGAGCGGGTTGGCCTGCCAGGCTTCGAAAAGCGACTTCCCGCCACGCTGTCCGGCGGCGAGCGGCAGAGGGCGGCCTTTGCCCGAGGGCTGATCCGCGACCGGCCGATCCTGTTGCTGGACGAGCCCTTCGCAGCGCTCGACCCGAGCTTGCGCGCCGGTATGGTCGATCTCCTCCTTGAACTGCACAGGGAAAGCCGAAACACGGTTCTGATCGTCTCGCACGATCCCCGCGAGGTCCGGCAGCTGGCCGACCACGCGCTCTTTATCGAGGGCGGGAAAATTGCCCTTTCCGCGCCGATCGACGTCTTCCTGGACACCACGGATCTGCCCGCTCTGCAGCGATTCATGCAGATTTGAGGGAGCTGCCGCGCGGGCGCTCGACTTTTGCCGTATTTTACGTGTTGCACGGCAGGGAATATCCGCAGCATGCTTGCCAAAATGCAACGACGCCACAATTAAGCAGAGTCTCGCTATGCAACAATGGCCGAAATCAGCTAGAGCAAAGAATGCAGACTATCTAAAAAATGGGCCCGACAGTCGGGATGGATGCAGAGTTTGAGCATGCGGGAAAACGATCAGCAGGATCCGAATACCCGCCTATCCGAAGACGAGACGAGCGGAACCGAAATCCTGAAACAGCCCCAGCGCATGGAACGATCGGCAAGACGCTTGCGCCAGACCTGGACGCGCGGCGCCGTGGTGTCGTGCCGGCGCTTTGCCCTGCTGCTGGCGGCGGCAACGGTGCTGAACAGCTGTCAGTCGCTGATGGACCAGACCTATCAGCCGAACGTGTCGCCATCGGCCAATCCGCAGATCGTCTCGGAAGTCCAAAAGAACGACCCGCGCGCCCAGATGGGGGCCCGCGAACATCCCCGCATCGTCGCCAGCTACGGCGGTGAATACAAGGATGCCAAGACCGAGCGACTGGTCGCGCGCATTGCCGGCGCGCTGACCAGCGTGTCTGAAAATCCGCAGCAATCCTATCGCATCACCATCCTCAATTCCCCGGCGATCAACGCCTTCGCGCTGCCCGGCGGCTATCTCTATGTGACGCGCGGCTTGCTGGCGCTGGCAAACGATGCCTCCGAAGTGGCTGCCGTGCTCTCCCACGAGATGGCCCACGTCACCGCCAACCACGGCATCGAGCGACAGAAGCGCGAGGAGGCTGAGGTCATCGCCAGCCGCGTCGTCGGCGAGGTTCTGTCCAGCGATATCGCCGGCAAGCAGGCGCTGGCACGCGGCAAGCTGCGCCTCGCGGCCTTCTCGCGCCAGCAGGAACTGCAGGCCGACGAGATCGGCATCCGCACGCTCGGCCAGGCCGGCTACGACCCCTATGCCGCGGCGCGTTTCCTCGATTCGATGGAAGCCTACAGCCGCTACCAGTCGGCCAACTCAGACGCCGACCAGAGCCTCGACTTCCTGTCAAGCCACCCGAGCACGCCGCAGCGTATCGACCTTGCTCGCGAACATGCGCGTGAGTTCGGCGAGCAGGGCAAAGTCGGCGACAACGGCCGCGACTACTATCTGAACGGCATCGACGGGCTGCTCTACGGCGACAGCCCCGAGGAAGGCTATGTCCGCGGCCAGGTCTTCCTGCACGGCGGTCTCGGCATTCGCTTCGAGGTGCCGCCGGAATTCCGGATCGACAACAAGGTCGAGGCGGTGCTGGCGACGGGTCCGGGCGATATCGCCGTTCGCTTCGACGGCGTCGCAGATCCGCAGAACCAGACGCTGACCAACTATATCTCAAGCGGCTGGGTGACGGGCCTCGACCCGGCGACGATCCGGCCGCTGACGGTCAACGGCATGGAGGCGGCGACAGCCCGTGCCTCGGCCGACCGTTGGGATTTCGACGTCACAGTCATCCGGGACAAGTCGCAGATCTTCCGCTTCCTCACCGCCGTGCCGAAGGGCAGTGGGGCGCTGGAGCAGACCGCCGAGGTCCTGCGCGCCAGCTTCCGCCATATCACGCCGGCGGAGGCCGCCTCGCTGAAGCCGCTGCGCGTGCGCGTGCTGACGGTCCAGCAGGGCGACAACATCACCACGCTTGCCTCGCGCATGATGGGCACCGATCGCAAGCTCGATCTGTTCAAGTTGATCAACGCCCTGCAGACCGGCTCCTCGGTGTCGCCAGGCGATCGCGTCAAGATCATCTCGGAATAGCAAAAGGCGCGGCCATTGCGACCGCGCCCTGCAAAATGTCTTATCGATTTGTGGCGCCTCAGGCGAACGCCGCCATGTGCGGGTCGGCGACGACAAGCGCACTGCGCAGCTTTTCGATGGCGCGGCTTTCGATCTGGCGGACCCGTTCCTTGGAGATGCCGAGGTCGGCGCCGAGCTCTTCCAGCGTCGCACCGTCTTCGGCAAGGCGGCGGGCGCTGATGATCTTCATCTCGCGCTCGTTGAGATGCGTGAGGGCCGATGCCAACCACTTGCGGCGACGCTCGCCGTCGATCATCGAGGTCACCTGCTCATCCGGCAGCGGCTCGTTGCTGACCAGGAAATCCATCCGTTCGGCGCTGTCGGAATCGCCAGAGATCGATGGCGCCTGCAGCGATGCGTCGTTGCCGGACAAGCGGGCATCCATCACCTGGACGTCGTTGAGGCTGACACCGAGGGCCGCGGCAATCTCCTGGTGGATCGACTGCACGGTCAACTGCGTGTCGCCCTTGGCGAGCTTGGCCCGCAGACGACGAAGGTTGAAGAACAGCGCCTTCTGCGCCGAACTTGTGCCGCCACGGACGATCGACCAGTTGCGCAGGATATAATCCTGGATCGAGGCACGGATCCACCAGCTGGCATAGGTCGAGAATCGCACTTCCCGCTCCGGCTCGAACCGCGCTGCGGCTTCCAGCAGGCCGACATAGCCTTCCTGCACCAGATCGCTCATCGGCAGGCCGAAGTTGCGGAACTTGCCGGCCATCGAGATCACAAGGCGCATATGGGCCGTTGCAATCTTGTTGCGGGCGCCACGGTCGTCGTTTTCCTTCCAACGGAGCGCCAGAGCATGTTCCTCGCCACGCTCGAGATAGGGGGCTGCCATTGCCATCTTAATCATGCGCCGATCTGCAGACATGGTCGTCATATCATTCTCCCTAATGTCGGCGTCGCGCCGGAAGCAGAAAAAGCAAAACCGTTTCCGCGCAGGGGGCTGCGCGGATGACATTCAGCGTTCTTGAACCGGGGCTTGAAGGAATGAGCCCCGGACACTCGTCGAGATTTCGTTAGGGGTTGTCAGATCGATGCGGCGAACTATCTACTGTCTGAGAGACACAAAAGTCCGAGGTTGGGCGCATGATCCGGTCCCTTGTTGGTGGACACGGCAGGTCCTCTGCCGAAGATACATGCGATAAACGCCATTAAAAAAGAAAAGTTCCAAAGAAAAACCCGGCACAGGGCCGGGTTTTTGAAAAATGCTGCCTATATGGTTTAGGCCGCTTCGTCCTGCGACTCATCCTCTTCCAGAACCTTGCCGCGCTTCGGTCCCTTGTTGAGGTTGGTCTCGACAATCCGCACCGCTTCCGTATCCGAAAGGCGATTGACGGCAGCGATTTCGCGGGCCATCCGGTCCAGCGCCGCTTCATAAAGCTGGCGTTCGGAATAGGATTGCTCGGGCTGGTTCTCGGCACGATAGAGATCGCGGACAACCTCAGCGATGGAAATCAGATCGCCGGAATTGATCTTGGCATCATATTCCTGCGCCCGACGTGACCACATGGTGCGCTTGACCCGGGCCTTGCCCTGTACGACCTTCAAGGCGCGCTCGACGAAATCGCTTTCGGAAAGCTTGCGCATGCCGATACTCATGGCTTTCGCCACCGGAACCTTCAAACGCATCTTGTCCTTTTCGAAATCGATGACGAAAAGTTCAAGCGTCATGCCAGCCACTTCTTGATCTTCAATCGCGGTGATCGTACCTACGCCGTGGGCGGGATAGACGATCGATTCGCCGGTCTTGAAGCCGTGGCGCACTGAAGGTTTCTTCTGTTGGGTCGTCATTCTTATCAAAAACTCCCTGTTATGCACCCGGCGAGCGCCGAGGCCGGGTCAGTCAGGCCCGGATGAGACGGTAAACCGTCGGGGTGACTACAAGCTGGTCCAACGAAGGCGCAGAAAAAAGATCCGTTCATCGCGATCCCTGACCCGACAACTCATAATGTTGATATGTCAAGGAAACCGCGCGCGGATTGTTTGGTTGCATTCGTGGTGAAAAGAAGCATCGGGATGCCTCAATGGATCAGTTCTTAGACGTTACCACAAAAATCTGAGGAAATCAATAATTTGCTTTGCCGTGCCGCATTTGCACACGGCACGAACGCAAAGTTTGATTCGAGGCATCGCCCGATCGGAGATGGGATTTAGTCGCCGGAGCCAGGGTTGGCCGAGAAGTACTTCTCGAACTTGCCGGTCTCGCCATCCATCTCCTTGGCCTCGGCCAACGGCTCGCGTTTGACGGTGATATTGGGCCAGATCGCCGCATAATCGGCGTTGATCTTCAGCCACTTGTCGAGGCCCGGCTCGGTATCCGGCTTGATCGCCTCGGCAGGACATTCGGGTTCGCAGACACCGCAGTCGATGCACTCGTCGGGATGAATGACGAGGAAATTCTCGCCTTCATAGAAGCAGTCGACGGGGCAGACTTCGACGCAATCGGTATATTTGCAACGTACGCAGTTGTCGGTCACGACATAGGTCATGATGCACTCCAGGATTTTTCACATTGTCCGGGGACGCACGACCTGGAACGTCGCGACTTCCTTCGGGTGCCGACACGATCTGCTCCCGCATGGATAAGCAGCCGGCCGGTTGTCTGAGCAGGTTGCTCGTCAAGTATCGGCTTTGCCCGCGAATTTCAAGAATAAACAATTCGCAAGTCCGGGCCAGATGGCCGCAGTCTATTCGTCGTCGGACATCAACCGATCGATTTCGCGCCGTTCTCGCTTGGTCGGTCGCCCGGTGCCGGGGTCGCGCAGAGCCTGTTCGAACGGCGTCAGCTTCTTGGTCTCGTCGGGGGGCAGCGTCAGATCCTCATAAAGGAGCTTTGCCTCCTCGAAAGGTCCGCGTCGATCCCCCGGCAGACGGACAACGAGAATGATGTCCCGTCGTTCCAGTGTGAGCTCGACCTTGTCGCCGGGCCTGATGCCGTGGCTCGGCTGGATGATCCGCTCGCCGTTGATCCGCACATGGCCCTTCATCACGAAAGCCTGTGCCAGCGAGCGGGATTTCAGCATGCGGGTGAAGAACAGCCATTTGTCGATGCGCTGTCGCGAACCGCTGGAGACCTGTCTCTCATCCGCCATAGCCTACTTCTTCATCTGCTCCTTGAGCGCAGCCAGCTTGGCGAAGGGCGAATCCGGATCCATCGGCTTCTCCTTGCGGGGAGGCTTCGCCTCGAAGCGCATGGGCTGCGGCGCGGGACGGTTGTTGCGGTCGTTGCGATCTCCGCCACGGTCGTTGCGCTCGTTGCGATCGCCGCCGCGGTTATCGGGACGCTTGCCCTGCTGGGGCGGACGACCACCCTCCTTGCCGCCGCGTGGGCCGCGATTGTCCCGGCCTTCGCGTTCGCCCTGCGGCTGATCGCCGGAGGGACGACGGTTGTTGTTCGGCTGCGCCTGCGCCTGATCCTGTCCCTGACGGGCACCCTGCTGTCCACGGCGATCGCCCTGGCGCGGCGCTGGGCGCTGATTGTCGTTGCGGCCACCCAGGCGCCACAGCAGCACCGGCTTCGGCGGCTCGACGGCAACCACCTCTGCGGCAGAATTTGCGTCCGTCGCCTCGGCGTCGGCTTTGCCTTCGGTCGAAGCAGCAGCTTCCGGCTCGGCAGCGGGGGCTTCTTCGGCAACCGGAGTTGCGGCTTCGGCCTCCGGCGCGCTGGCCACCGTCTCGGCCGGCTCGGCATCCGTGACCTCGGCGCCAGGCGTCTGCTCGGAGGTCGTGGCGGCGTCGCCATCGACGGCTGCGGGCGCTTCGGCAGATGCCACGGGCGCAGCAGCAGCCGGGACATCCTGCTTGCTGAGATGGCCTGCAGCTTCTTCCGCCGGCACCGCATCGGCGCGATAGCCGAGACCCTTCAGGATCTCTTCCATGTCGTCGAGCGTTGCGCCGAGGATCGACAGCATTGCCGTCGTCGTCGTGAAGCGACGGCCGTCATAGGCACCATCGGGGCGCGACGGCTGGCCCGGCTTCCACTGCAGCAGCGGCCGGATCAGGTCGGCGAGACGTTCGAGGATGTCGATACGCACGGCGCGCTTGCCGAGGAAACGGAAGCCGGCGAGCTTGTAGAAGGTACGCTCATAGGTCGAATCCGTCACCACGGAGGTGCGGCCGGCGGCCAGCACCGGAATAAGGTCACCGTAGCCAGGCTTGTCGATGCCGTCATTCTTCAGCGCCCAGAGCAGGGTGATGAGTTCGGCCGGAGCCGGCTTCAGCAGGGCCGGAACGAAGATGTGGTAGGCGCCGAAGCGGATGCCGTAGCGGCGCATCGAGGCGCGCGCGTCCTGATCAAGCGACTTCACTTCTTCCGTCACGTCGCGGCGGAACAGCACGCCGAGATTCTCGACGATCTGGAACGCCAGACCCTTGGCAAGGCCATGCAGGTCCTCGGCGCGCGAGAGATCGTCAAGCGGCTTCAGCACGGTCGAGATGTGATGATTGACGAAGCGCTCGATGCGGGCTGCGACATGGTCACGGGCGTGGCCGGTCAGCTGCTCGTCGGCGAGCAGGATGACGCGCGGGCGCATGATATGATCGCTACCGGTCAGTCGGGCGACGGGATCGCCGAGCCAGCGCACCGTGCCATCGGCACTGATCGCCAGGTCGCCATTGCCGGCCGCATGCATGCGGGCCGCGCGCGCCTCGAATTCCAGACCAAGCGCTTTGAGCGACGCGTTCTGCACGGCCTTGGCGTCCGGACCGTCGGTGCCGCCAATGGGAGAGAACCGGAAACCGGTCAACTGCCCAACATGATGCCCTTCGACGAAGACATCTCCATTTACACTGATTTCAGCTTCCAGCATCGCATTCTCTCTCAGGCGCTTCATGAGCACAGATGTCCTGCGATCAACAAAGCGGTTCGTCAACCTTTGATGTAACGCGTCGGACAATCGATCTTCGATTTCCCGCGTCTTTTCTTGCCAGTGTGTCGGATCGGCAAGCCAACCGGGCCGATTCGAAACATAGGTCCAAGTTCTTATCTGCGCGATTCGCGCCGAAAGCGTGTCGATCTCGCCATCGGTACGGTCAGCGCGCCTGACCTGCTCGGCCATGAAATCCTCGTTCACCGTGCCATGCTGCACGAGATCGGAAAACAGGGCCGAAATCAGATCGGCGTGTTGGGCAGGTGTGATACGCCGATAATCCGGCAATGCACAGGCTTCCCATAATTTTTCTACACGCGCCCTTCCGACGGCGAGACGGGCAACTTCCGGATAGCCGGTCAGTTGCTCCAATGCCTGCTGGTCGACGGAGGGCAGCGAGCGTGTCAGGCCATGGACGCGCGGCGCCGCATCGAGGCTGAGCTTCAACTCCGCAACCGAAGAAAAATCGAGATCCTTGGTGCGCCACTGCAGCACTTTGACATTGTCGAACTGGTGGCTCTCGATGCGGCGCACCAGATCGGAATCGAAGGGATCGACCTGGCCGGTCACCCCGAAGGTGCCATCGCGCAGATGACGGCCGGCGCGGCCGGCGATCTGGCCGAGTTCGCCGGGATTGAGATGGCGGAACTGGTAGCCGTCGAATTTCCGGTCCTGGGCAAAGGCGACGTGATCGACGTCGAGATTGAGGCCCATGCCGATCGCATCGGTGGCGACCAGATATTCGACATCACCGTTCTGGTAGAGCTCGACCTGCGCGTTGCGCGTGCGTGGGCTGAGGGCGCCCAGCACCACGGCGGCGCCGCCGCGCTGGCGGCGGATCAGCTCGGCGATCGCATAGACCTCGTCAGCCGAAAAGGCGACGATGGCGCTGCGCTGCGGCAGGCGGGTGATTTTCTTCTGGCCGGCATAGGCAAGATGAGAAAGCCGTGGCCGCTCGACGACGGTGATGCCCGGCAGCAGGTGTTCGAGGATCGGCCGCATGGTACCGGCACCCAGCAGCAGGGTCTCGTCGCGGCCGCGCAGATGCAGGATACGATCCGTAAAAATATGGCCGCGCTCGAGATCGCCTGCCAGCTGAACTTCATCGATGGCGACGAAGGAGGCGCGCGTTTCGCGCGGCATGGCCTCGACGGTACAGACCGAATAGCAGGCGTTCGGAGGCGCGATCTTTTCTTCGCCGGTGAACAGGGCAACATTCTTGATGCCCACCTTTTCAACGAGACGGGTATAGACTTCGCGCGCCAGCAGCCGCAAAGGCAGGCCGATCATGCCATTGCCGTGCGCGACCATGCGCTCGATGGCGTAATGGGTCTTGCCGGTATTGGTCGGTCCGAGCACCGCGGTTACACCGCGACCGCTCAAAATCATGGGCTGCGAAGTCAGGGTCATATGTCCATGCAAGATGAGGCGCAGCAGCCTTCAGGTTCAGGAACGCTTCGATGAAGCTCCACACAGATGACGAGCATACGTGGCAAACGCAAGGCCCGTGAGCAAAAACAATCTCGATCCCGCAACCACCGCCAGTATTGGAGGGCTGCGCAGCCGCATCGCCGAGCCTATGAATGCACAGGAACAGCCAAGGAACAAAGCGGCGACGAATCAGTGACTCCTGTGGATTCACCCTTCGTTCCAGGCTGCATGGTGGCTGATGCGCGCCCCGAGAGGGTCGCCTCGGCACCCTGCCCCATCTCTTTTCTTGCGCCTGACGGGCTTACGTTGGCGCAGGCGCCTTGATGGTCGTCAAAGCAAATATTTGAAGAGACAAGCGGAACAAGTTTCCGTGAGTCGCGTTGCTAGGGTCAGTGAAATCGACTGGAGTGAAGGGAACAGACCATGCTAGGCACAATCTTACTCGTTGTACTGGTTCTTCTATTGATTGGTGCTCTGCCGAACTGGGGCTATAGCAGCGGTTGGGGCTACGGTCCTTCCGGTGGCCTTGGTCTCGTCGTGGTCATTATTCTCGTTCTTGTCCTGATGGGACGGATTTAGTTCGTAATATGTGTTAGACCGTTCCGGTCCATTAACTAGGGAGCAAGACATGAAAAAAATCATTATCGCAGTCGCACTTATCGGCACGCTCGCATCGTGCACGCCTGAAGAGCGCGGCACGGCCATTGGTGCCGGCACCGGCGCGGTTATCGGCGGTGCTGTCACCAATAGCTGGGGAGGCGCAGCAGTCGGCGCAGTCGCAGGCGGCCTCGTCGGCAACCTGATCGGCCACTCGGAACGCCGCGGCTACTGCGTCTATCGCGACCGTTATGGCCAGCGTTACGAAGCACGTTGCCGCTAAGCTTCGGCACAAGCATTGGAATTGGGCGCTGCGGCGCCCTTTTTCATGGGCGCTTTCGGAGGGCGGCACGCCGTTGACGACGAAGTGAACGGTAGCCCCTTTCATTTCCCATCCGCTGTACCGATATACCTGGAACACGAGCAATACTGCCCGTTCCCTGATGGGATACTCGCTGAAAGGAGTGGCTGCTTCATGGTTGAGTTGGTCACAGAAATAGCAGCGATTGCCTCGATCGCAGTCGCCGCCGCCGTCACTACCGCCGCCGTATTGTCCAACCAGCGCAAGGAGCGCAGTCGCGTGCTCGTGCCGGTTCGCTCGAGAAACGGCCGCCGCTGAGCCGTTTGCAGGGAGAGCGTTTCTAGGAAAACGGAAACGCTCAGGCTCCTGACCTCGATGTGCTCGGACGTAAATCCCAGCCTACTCGGTGAAATCTCCTAGGCGAAATACTGACCGCCATTGGCGGATATCGTAGATCCCGTGATGAAACCGGCGTCGTCGGCAACGAGAAAGACGACGCAGCGCGCGATCTCTTCCGGGTCTCCCAGCCTGCCGACCGGGATCTGCGGCAGTATCTTCTCTGTCATGACCTTTTCAGGCACCGTCAGCATCATGTCCGTCGCGGTATAGCCGGGGCAGATCGCATTGACGGTGATGTTTTTCGAGGCGCCCTCCTGGGCAAGCGCCTTGGTAAAACCGATGTCGCCCGCCTTGGCAGCGGAATAATTGGCCTGGCCCATCTGGCCCGTCTGCCCGTTGATCGATGAAATATTGACGACACGGCCGAAATTACGCGCGCGCATGCCTTCCCAGACCTGGTGCGTCATGTTGAAGAGGCCGTTGAGGTTGGTGTTGACCACCTCATGCCATTGCTGCGGCGTCATCTTGTGGAACATCGCATCGCGGGTGATGCCGGCATTGTTGACGAGAATCTCGACCGGCCCGACATCGGCCTCGACCTTTGCGACGCCTTCGCGACATGCCTCGTAGTCGGTAACGTCCCAGCGATAGACGGAAATACCCGTCACGGTGTGGAAGGCATCGGCCCGCTCGTCGTTACCGGCATAGGTTGCAACGACCCTGTAGCCGGCATTGCGCAGCGCCATGGAGATCGCTGCGCCGATACCGCGTGTGCCCCCGGTGATAAGTGCCACCCTGCTCATGATACGTCCCCCGTCTGGCCGCCCAAAATGCAAGCCGCGTCGTCAATACAGCACGGCACCGGATGGATCAAAATGCTTCGATGCACATTGCCACGCCCATGCCGCCCCCGATGCACAGGGTCGCGAGACCCTTGTTTGCACCGCGGCGCTTCATCTCGAACAACAAAGTGGTCAGAATACGGGCACCGGATGCACCGATGGGATGGCCGATGGCAATCGCGCCTCCATTGACGTTGACGATAGCGGGATCGAAGCCCAGTTCGCGGCTGACGGCACAGGCCTGGGCGGCGAAGGCCTCGTTGGCTTCCACCAGATCGAGATCGCGCACCGTCCAGCCTGCTTTTTCCATCGCCTTGCGCGAGGCCGGGATCGGCCCGGTGCCCATGATCTGCGGATCGACGCCCGCCGTTGCCCAGGAGACGATACGACCAAGCGGCGCGATGCCGCGGCGCGATGCCTCCGCTTCGCTCATCAGCACGGTCGCCGCCGCGCCATCGTTGAGACCGGATGCATTGCCGGCCGTGACCGTGCCATCCTTGTCGAAAACCGGACGCAGACGCGCCATGCCTTCGAGGGTCGAGCCGGGGCGGATGTACTCATCGCTGTCGACGATGATGTCACCCTTGCGCCCGGCAATCGTGAAGGGCACGATTTCGTCGCGGAATCGGCCTGCGGCCTGCGCTGCCTCGGCTTTGTTCTGTGAACCAACAGCGAATTCGTCCTGGTCATGGCGCGACAGCTGGAACTGGCGGGCGACATTTTCCCCCGTGATACCCATGTGGTAGCCATAGAAGGCATCGGTCAGGCCATCCCTGATCATCGTATCGATCATCGTCATGTCGCCCATCTTGGTGCCGGATCGCAGATGCGCTGCGTGCGGCGCCATCGACATCGATTCCTGGCCGCCGGCAACGATGATGCGAGCATCGCCCATGGCGATCTGCTGCATGCCGAGCGCGACGGCGCGCAAACCCGAGCCGCAGAGCTGGTTGACGCTCCAGGCGGTGGCTTCCTGCGGCACGCCGGCCTTCATCGCCGCCTGGCGCGCCGGGTTCTGGCCCTCGGCCGCCTGCAGCACCTGACCAAGGATGACTTCGTCGATTTCAGCCGGATCGACGCCAGCGCGCTCGACCGCGCCACGGATCGCCGCGGCTCCGAGCTCATGGGCCGGCACGGCTGCGAAGGCGCCATTGAAGGCGCCGACCGGCGTGCGTGCTGCACTTGCGATAACGACGGATGGTTGGCTCATAAGATCCTCCTCGATGCTAGGCCGGCGGGGGAGAAACTGTCAAAGCCGCGGGGGCAAGTCAAACGACAAGACTTCAACCCGACATCTTTTCTCTCTGCCTCACAAAACCGAAAAAACCGACTGCGGGAAAGGGATTGCCGCAGCGCACAAAGCGATTGTCACCGGGCTTCCTTTCCGTCTACACTCTCTGGTGGAGGAGTATCCATAAAATCAGACGGGGTTAGGAGACTGATAATGGCAAAAAACGAGGGCCAGGTTCTCATAAAGAAATACGCCAATCGCCGACTCTACAACACAGGCACCAGCACCTATGTGACGCTGGAAGATCTGGCCGAGATGGTGAAGAAAGGGGAGGAGTTTACGGTTCAGGACGCCAAGAGCGGCGACGACATCACCCATGCGGTGCTGACGCAGATCATTTTCGAACAGGAATCGAAGACGGGCAACACGTTGCTGCCGATTTCCTTCCTGCGGCAGCTGATCGGCTTCTACGGCGATCAGATGCAGATGGTGGTGCCGAGCTTTCTCGAGCACTCGATGAAGTCCTTTACCGAGCAGCAAGTGCAGATGCGCGAGCAGATCGGCCGCGCCTTCGGCGAAACGGCACTTGCCAAGAATTTCTCGCTGCCGATCCAGATGGTCGAGGAACAGGTGCGTCGCAACACGGACATGTTCCAGCAGGCCATGGAGATGTTCTCGCCCTTCATGAAGGCGCCGGTCAAGGAAAGCCGCAAGGCCGAGGCGCGCGACATCGACGAGCTGAAGGAGCAGATGAAGGCGTTGCAGGCCAAGCTCGACAGCCTGTGATCCAAAAACAGGCCGCAGTACGCCTTTCAGGCTGCGGCCTTGTTCACAGCCCGATCGACACGTCCCGTCCAGCGGTCCGGATGGAGACGGCGAAGCCGCCGATGACATCGATGAAGGCGGTGGTCATCAAGATGAAGAAAATCTGCGTCGCGGCATCCCGCACCAGCAGGAACTCCACCAGGAAGGCGATGAAGACCAGCATCGACAGCATGTGATTGCCGAGCGAGCCGACGTTGCGGGTGGCCTTCAGGATCTCGAAAAACAACAGAACCAATGCGATCACGATGAAGAGGTCGCCGAGCGCCATGCTCCACATCGCCCCCGACAGCATCGACAGGACGATGACGTCGTTGCCGAGCGCGCCAATCCCGCCGCCGCCCATCAAGCCGACCATGGCGAGATTGTAGAGCACGAAAGGGATAACCATCAGCGGGAAAGCGGCAATCATGATCGGCAAACTCCATCGGGGATGAACAGCTGTGCCGCACTCATAGCGCATGTCGTATCGGTTTGAAACCTAAGCGTTCAAAAGCAAAAAGGCCGGCCAATGGCCAGCCTCAATACTGAAATCGCGAAAGCAAAGCTTATGCGGATTCCTTCGGCGTCAGAACCTGACGGCCGCGATACATGCCGGTCTTGAGATCGATGTGATGCGGGCGGCGCAGTTCGCCGGAGTTCTTGTCTTCGACGTAGGTCGAGGTCTTGAGCGCATCAGCCGAACGGCGCATACCGCGCTTGGACGGGCTTGTTTTTCTCTTCGGTACAGCCATTTTCGTTACTCCACTGTGCGGATAGACATGACAACGGCCAGCCAGGCGGCCGAAACGACATGCAATCGATTTCGGAAATTTGGCGCGCTTATACATCGGGGTTGGGCCTTTGACCAGTCCCTTGCCGCATTTTTTGCGGAAGCGGCTGATTCAGGCGTCAAGCCTCGTCTTCAACGACGATCCAGGTTTCTTCCAGCGCCGCCGTCTGCCACTTCTGCCAGGCCGGATGGGCTTTCATGACGGCCATATAACTCAAAGTGTCCTCGGCGACAACAAGGTCGTAGGTTTCGAAGCGATTGACGACCGGCGCGAACATCGCATCCGCCGCCGAGAAGGCACCAAACAGGAAGGGACCGCCCGACTGCGCCCGCATCTCGCGCCAGATGGTTTCGATCCGGGCGACGTCGTCCATGACCCCGGCTGGCAGCTCGAGCAACCGCCGCTTGGGGCGTCTGAGGTTCATCGGGCAGGCATTGCGCAGCGCCCGGAAGCCCGCCAGCATCTCCATCGAAATCGAGCGTGCCTGGGCGCGGTGGGCCGCATCCGCCGGCCAGAGGCCTGCCTGCGGAAACAATTCGGCGACATATTCGATGATGGCAAGCGATTCCCAGACCCGCAGGCTGCCATGGTGCAGCACCGGCACCCGCGCCGTCGGCGAAATCGCGTGAAAGCGTGGATTGCCGGCCGGGAAATCGAAGGGAATGAGCACTTCCTCAAAATCGACGCCGCACCCCTGCATCGCCAGCCAGGGTCGGAACGACCAGGACGAATAATTCTTGTTGGCGATGTAGAGGGTCAGCTTGTCCATAGGGCATTCCTGTCTCAGGGCTTGAAGTTGAAAACCTGCAGTTCTTCGAAATGGTTCATGTCGTCGAACGAGCAGAAGGCCGGCGGCTGCAGCTCGAGGATCGGCACGCGGGCAAGAATGTCATTGGACACCTCGTCGAGCAACTGCTGCCAGCGTGGCAGCGCCTCGTCCGACAGCCGCTCTATGACATAGGCAAAGGTGATGTGGAACGCGTAGGTGTCATGGTCCGGATGGCGGTAGCCGAGAAGATCGGCGAAGGCGTCGCGCCAGGCGCGCATCGTGCGGCGATCTTCCTCAGTCGCGCCGTCGACAACCAGGCCGGACGGACGCGCATGGGTGACGGCCACCTTGAACGGGTCGCGCATCGAAAAGCTTTTGAGACGCTCGCCCATGACCTCGGTGATCTCGTCGATCGGCATGTCGGAAGGCAGGTCCGCCGGCCAGAAATTCGCACCGCGGCGATGTTCGATGATGCCCTGGAAGAGCGTCATGTGCAGGCTGGAGATTGGCGTGAAGGTAAATTGCCCTGCCTCCGGCATGGCCAGATACTTTGCACGCGCGTCGACCAGCGCCTGCTGGGTCTCCGAGCCCTCCACCACATGGCAGACCACGGTATTGCCGGGCTCGTATTGGAATGTTCCGGAGAGATCGAAGCGCCGGCCGAGATGGACCGAAGGCTCGGGATGGCGGCTCTTGGAATAGAACAGCAGGTCAGGTGAAAGGTGGGCGGCGCTCATCGGGACATCCGTTTATTGATGGGAGACGATGCGCCCCTTACGTCATGACCAAGAATGCCAGATGACAACAGCCTGTTCGAGCGACAAGTTGTGATGTCAGTTATAAAGGCATTTGATGTAATCGCCGGCCCCCTGCGCTCGCCGCTGGATCAGAGCGGCGAGTTGCCGGAGACCACGACCCGGCTTGCTGGCGACCCGCTCGATCGGATTGGGCAGGGATACGGCGAGCAGCGCCGCCTGGCGGGCCGAGAGTTTAGAGGCCGGAATCTTGAAATGGTGCTGGGCCGCCGCCTCGATGCCGTAGATGCCGGGACCCCATTCGGCGATGTTCAGGTAGTTCTCCATCATCCGGCGCTTGGACCAGACGACGGAGGCCGTCACCGCCAGCGGCAGCTCCAGCGTCTTGCGCACGAAGGACCGGCCGTTCCAGAGGAACAGGTTCTTCACCGTCTGCATCGGAATGGTGCTGCCGCCGCGCGTCGACTGGCCGTGCAGCGTATCGGCCACCAACATGCCCATCTCGCCCCAGTCGACGCCACCATGGAAGCAGAACTGCCCGTCCTCGGAAACCATCACCGATTTCACCAGCACGGGCGCGATCTGCTCGAAGGAGACCCAGCGGCGATCATAGCCGCGCAACAGAACGGCATCGCGCAGCATGAGGTTTGATACGGGATGGATGAACGGCAGCAGGTAAATAAAGATCAGAACGTAGGGCAGCAGCAGCAGACCGACGACCCCGATCACCACGCGCTGCCAAATCGGCCGGCCAAAAAACCAGGCCAATCGCTCCTCCCTGGCAGGCGCAACCTCCTGCTCGTCATTCTGCGTCGATATGTCCAAATCCGAACGCCTGCCTTCACCCCTGCAAAAATGTCATACCGTCTGGATAAGGGGATGGCCAGAGCGGCTTTCCGGCAAAACCGCTCTCCTGACAATTTCGTTGCCAGCATCTGGCACTCATGGCAAACAGCGGCAATGGATAGCACGACCCGCCTCTTCGAACAGCGTCTCAAGACCAACGCCGTCAAGGTCGAGGCCATGCTTGCCGCGGTTCTGACCGACACGCCGCTTGCAGACGAGATTGATCGCCCGGCGCCGCTGATGGCAGCGATGCGCCACGGCGTGCTCAACGGCGGCAAGCGGCTGCGCCCATTCCTGGTGCTCGAAACAAGCCTGCTCCTTGGCGGCGATGCCGATGCGGCCCTGCGCATCGGAGCGGCGCTCGAAGCGGTCCACTGCTATTCGCTGGTGCATGACGACCTGCCGGCGATGGATGACGACGACCTGAGACGCGGCAAGCCGACCGTGCACATCGCCTTCGACGAGGCGACCGCCATTCTCGCCGGAGACAGCCTGCTCACCTATGCCTTCGATATCATCGCCGCGCCGGAAACGAACCTGCCGCCGGCGCAGAAGTTGGACATCATCCTTGCCTTGTCGCGGGCCGCCGGTATCGGCGGCATGGCGGGCGGCCAGGCGCTCGATTTGGCCGCCGAGAGGAGCGCGCCGGACGAACAGGGGATCAAGACCCTGCAGGCGATGAAAACAGGTGCGCTGATCCGCTTTGCCTGCGAGGCGGGCGCCATCATCGCCGGCGCTTCCAGCGACGACAGACAGAGGCTGCGGGCGTTCGGCGAGAAGATCGGCCTCGCCTTCCAGCTGGCCGACGACCTTCTCGACCTCACTGCCGACGCCGAAACCATGGGCAAGGCCACCGGCAAGGACGCCGGCCGCGGCAAAGGCACGCTGGTGGCACTGCATGGGATCGCCTGGGGCGAGGAACATCTGGCGCGCCAGGTCCGCGAAGCCGCAGAGCTGCTGGAACCCTATGGAGACAAGGCCGCCGTCCTGACCGAGGCCGCCCAGTTCATCGCCAGCCGCAAGAGTTGAACACGGCCATTCTCACGCAGCCCGCGCTGCGGAGAGCAAGGCCAAGCCTCGAAACCACCGAACCGGAGTATCGCCGCATGCATGAGGCGCTCGCCTACCTTCCTCAGATCCTGCCTGCCTATGTGGCCTATCTGATCGCCGTCGCGAGCCCCGGCCCCGCGATCATGGCGATTATCTCGACCTCGATGACCCAGGGCCGCAGGGCCGGAATGACGATCTCGCTTGGGATTTTCGGCGGTTCGATGACCTGGGCCTGCGCGGCAGCGCTCGGTCTCGCCACCCTGCTCCAGACCTACGCTACCGCACTGGAAATCATGAAGATCCTCGGCGGCCTCTATCTGCTTTATCTCGCCTACAAGGCTTTTCGCGCCATGCGCTCGCGGATCGACATGCCTGCCGCAAGCGCGGCCAAGAAGGACAGCGCCCGATCACTCCTGCTCCGTGGCTACGGCATCCACGTCACCAATCCCAAGGCGATCTTCGCCTGGCTGGCGATCATCACACTTGGCATGCCGCAGGGCGCGCCTGCATCCGTGGCCGTGCTGATCATCGGCGGCTGCATGATCATCGGTTTCACGACGTTCATGGGCTATGCAGCGATCTTCTCGACCCCGCGTGCCCTCAGCGTCTACAAACGCCTTCGCCGCTGGATTGAAGGCGCAATGGCGACCTTCTACTGCTTTGCCGGGCTGAAGCTGTTGGCCAGCCGCATCTGAAGCCGGCCTATTCGTTGGCCAGCCGCATCTGAGGCGAGCCGGTTTCGGCCTATTCGGCGGCCAGTGTCTTCTGGCCGAATCGCTTTTCGATGTACTCGGCGACCAGTGCCTCGAAATCCGATGCGATGTTCGGCCCGCGCAGGGTCATCGCCTTCTGGCCGTCGATGAAAACGGGGGCAGCCGGGCTCTCGCCGGTCCCAGGCAGCGAAATGCCGATATCGGCATGCTTGCTCTCGCCGGGGCCGTTGACGATGCAGCCCATGACGGCCACGTTCAGCGCTTCCACGCCCGGATATTTCTCGCGCCAGACCGGCATGTTCTTGCGCAGGTCGTTCTGGATGTTCTGCGCCAGTTCCTGGAACACCGTCGAGGTGGTGCGACCGCAGCCCGGACAGGCGGCGACGACAGGCACGAACTGGCGGAAGCCCATGACCTGCAGCAGCTCCTGGGCCACTTGCACTTCGCGCGTCCGGTCGCCATTCGGCTCCGGCGTCAGCGACACGCGGATCGTATCGCCGATCCCGTGCTGCAGGACGTAGCCCATGGCTGCCGACGAGGCGACGATGCCCTTGCTGCCCATGCCGGCTTCGGTGAGCCCGAGATGCAGGGCATGATCGGAGCGTTCGGACAGCATCGAATAGACGGCGATCAGGTCCTGCACCTGGCTGACCTTGGCGGACAGGATGATGCGGTTGCGCGGCAAGCCGATTTCCTCGGCAAGCTGCGCCGAAATCAGCGCCGATTGGACGATCGCCTCGCGCGTTACCTGGCGGGCCGAGAGCGGGAAGCCTTCGGCCTGGTTCTTG
The DNA here is from genome assembly GCF_049472505.1 of Rhizobium sp. HT1-10. Classification (NCBI taxonomy): domain Bacteria; kingdom Pseudomonadati; phylum Pseudomonadota; class Alphaproteobacteria; order Hyphomicrobiales; family Rhizobiaceae; genus Rhizobium; species Rhizobium sp. HT1-10. The sequence goes on from NZ_JBCEBQ010000002.1 coordinate 242,213, forward strand.
TCCATCAGGGCGGTGAGCAGGTCCTGGTCGAGCGAGCCCCAGTTGACGCCGATGCGCACTGGCTTGGAGTATCGGATCGCCATCTCGACGATCTCGGCAAATTGCTTGTCCTTCTTGTCCTTGAAGCCGACATTGCCCGGATTGATCCGGTATTTCGCCAGCGCCTCGGCGCAATCAGGATGGTCGGCGAGCAGCTTGTGGCCGATATAATGGAAGTCGCCGATCAGCGGCACATCCAGCCCCAGCCGCACCAGGCGATCGCGGATGCGCGGGACGGCAGCAGCACTTTCGTCCCGGTCGACCGTGATCCGAACCATCTCCGAACCCGCCTTGAACAGCGCGGCCACCTGCGCGACCGTGCCATCGATATCGGCCGTATCGGTATTGGTCATCGACTGCACGACAACGGGCGCACCGCCGCCGACAATGACGCCGCCGACATCGACGGCAACGCTGGCGCGGCGGGGTTTGGGATCGAATTCGCTGGCTGAAGACATGCAAAGCTCGTTTTGGCTTAGGGATGCTAGGGCCTTCAGGTGGCGTACCGCGTTCGGCTTGTCAACCATTCCAAGCATCACTTTTGCTCGGCCGATGGCTCAATGGCCACTCTCGTGACCGTTGTCGGCATAGCGCGCCAGACCGGAAAAGCCGAGGACGATCAGCAGCAGCAGCGGCAGCAGCAGGAACACGGCGGAAAAGCCGATATGCTCGGCGGCAAAGCCGATGGCCGAGGGTGCCACCAGCATGCCGGAATAGCCGAGCGTCGTCACTACCGAAATGCCGATGCCCGGCTGCAGCCCCGGAATGTTGCCGCCGGCCGAGAAAGCAATCGGCACCATGTTGGAAATACCGACGCCGCAGAGCGCGAAGCCAATGATCGCCAGCGCCGCATCCGGCGAGAGGGCCGCCATCAGCATACCGACGATGGCAATCACCGTGCTCACCCGCAGCGTGTTGACGGCGCCGAAACGATCCCGCACGGCATCGCCGGCAAAGCGCATGATCGACATGGTGAGCGAGAAGGCGGCAAAGGCAAAACCGGACAGCGTCGCCGTCGCACCGAACTCCTGGCGCAGATAGAGCGCGCCCCAATCGAGAACCGCACCCTCCGGCACCATGCAGAACAGCGCGATCACGCCGAGCAGCCAGGGCAGCGGCGTCATCGGCAGCTTGGCCTTCGTCTTGACCTCGCTCGGATGCGGCTGGTCGCTGAAGATGATCGGCCAAGCGGCCACCAGGAAGACGATGGCGAGCACGGTCGCCACTTCGGCATGGATGAGAACGCCCCAATGGCCGATCAGAAAGCCGCCGATTGCCGAACCGATCAGACCACCGAGGCTCCAGAAGGCGTGGCAGGACGACATGATGGCACGGCGCATGGATTTCTCGACGACAACCGCATTGGCGTTCATCGCCACATCCATCGCGCCGACGAACCCGCCGAACAGAAACAGCACCGCCGCGCCGGTCCAGACATCCGGCACCAGGGACAAGAGGATCAGCATCGGCAGCAGCAGCACCGCCGTGACCTTGACCACGAATTTGGAACCACGCCCGGCGATCTGCGCGCCGGCAACCGGCATCATCACGAGGGAGCCGATGCCGAAGAACAGGATCATCAATCCGAGCTCGAATTTGCTCAGCTGCAGGCGTTCGGCGAATTCAGGAATCTTCGGCGCCCAGCAGCCAACGACAAAGCCGTTCAAAAGGAACAACAGCGACACGGCCACACGCGGCCGCGTCAGCCAAGGCGCTTTCGCACCGCCTAAAATTTCAGTCGTCTGCACTGATTCTCTCCCCAGCAATCCAGCCCGCACCCTATTTCAATCGATTGAATTCACAAGTACCGATCGACGGCGGCAGAATCACGTTTGATCTCGCCTCGTAACCTGAGCAATTGCGCGTCCGATCGAGACATAGAGGCCAATGGAAAAAGGCGACCCATGCGGGCCGCCTTTACATCCATAGCACTGCATCTATCCGGTCAGGCCTTGTAGACGACCAGCAGGTCCTTGGCGTCGATCTGGTCGCCGGCATTGACCAGCACTTCGGCAATCGTGCCGTCGGCCTCGGCGTGCAGCGCCGTTTCCATCTTCATGGCCTCAATCGACACCAGCACGTCGCCGGCCTTGATCGCCTGTCCGGCCGCCACGAAGACGCGGGAGATAACGCCTGGCATCGGCGCGCCGACCTGGGCGGCATTGCCGATCTCGGCCTTGCGGCGAACCGCGCCGCCAGCGGCACCATGGACGCGATCCGGCACCTTGATATGGCGCGGCTGGCCGTTCAACTCGAAGAACACGGTGACCATGCCTTTTTCGTCGGTCGCGGTCATCGCCTGGTTGAGGATAACCAGCGTCTTGCCCTTTTCGATCTCGGCAAACAGCTCCTCCCCCTCGGGAAGGCCATAGAAATAGGCCGGCGTCGGCAGGGCCGAGACGGGGCCGTAGGTATCGTGGGCAAGCGCGAAATCTGTAAAGACCTTCGGATACATCAGGTAGGAGGCAAACTCGAAGTCGTTGACCCTACGCTCGATCTTGGTCTCGATCGCCTTGCGTTCGGCATCGAGATCGGCCGCTTCGAGCAGCGAGCCTGGGCGAACGGTATAGGGCTTCTCGCCCTTCAGCGCCTTCTTCTGCAATGCTTCCGGCCAGCCACCGGGCGGCTGTCCGAGATCGCCCTTCAGCATCGACACGACCGAGTCCGGGAAGGAGACATCCTTGGCCGGGTTGACGACATCGGCAACGGTAAGGTCCTGGCTCACCATCAGCAACGCCATGTCGCCGACCACCTTGGACGACGGCGTCACCTTGACGATGTCGCCGAACATCTGGTTGACGTCGGCATAGGTCTGGGCGACCTGGTGCCAGCGGCTTTCGAGCCCCAGCGAGCGGGCCTGCTCCTTGAGATTGGTGAACTGGCCGCCCGGCATTTCATGCAGGTAGACTTCCGAGGCTGGCCCCTTCAGGTCGCTCTCGAAGGCCGTGTACTGATGGCGCACCGCCTCCCAGTAGAAGGAGATGCGGCGGATCCATTCGGGATCGAGGCCGGGATCGCGCTCGGAGCCGCGCAGCGCCTCGACGATCGAGCCGAGGCAGGGCTGCGACGTGTTGCCGGACAGCGCATCCATGGCCGCATCGACGGCATCGACGCCGGCATCAACCGCCGCCAGCACGGTCGCCGCGGCAATGCCCGACGTGTCGTGGGTGTGGAAATGGATCGGCAGGCTGGTCGCCTCGCGCAGGGCCTTGAACAGCACCTTGGCCGCAGCGGGCTTCAGCAGGCCGGCCATGTCCTTCAGCGCGATGATATGGGCGCCGGCCTTTTCCAGCTCGACCGCGAGATCGGTATAATATTTGAGATCGTATTTCGGCCGCGCGGAATTGAGGATATCGCCGGTGTAGCAGATCGCCGCTTCGCAGAGCTTGTTCTCTTCGATGACGGCATCCATCGAGACGCGCATGTTCTCGACCCAGTTCAGGCAGTCGAAGACGCGGAACAGGTCGATACCGCCCCTGGCCGCCTGGCGGACGAAGTATTTCACCACGTTGTCAGGATAGTTCTTGTAGCCGACGCCGTTGGCACCGCGCAAAAGCATCTGCAGCAGCAGGTTCGGCGCGCCTTCGCGGATGGACGCCAGCCGCTCCCAGGGGTCTTCGGTCAGGAAGCGCATCGACACGTCGAAGGTGGCGCCGCCCCAGCATTCGAGCGACAGCAGCTCCGGCAGCGCGCGGGCATAGGTGCCGGCGACCTGGGCGATATCGAAGGTCCGCATGCGGGTGGCGAGCAGCGACTGGTGGCCGTCGCGCATGGTGGTGTCGGTCACCAGCACACGCTTTTCGTTGCGCATCCATTCGCCGAATTTCTTCGGCCCGAGCTGATCGAGCTTCTGCTTGGTGCCGTCGGGGATCTTGGCGTCGATATAGGGCAGCACCGGCTTGGCTATATTGTCCGACGGTGCGGGGCGCCCGCGGGCTTCCGGATGGCCGTTGACCGTGACATCGGCAAGATAGGTGAGCAGTTTGGTGGCGCGATCCTGGCGCTTGACCTGCTGGAACAACTCCGGCGTCGTGTCGATGAAGCGGGTCGTATAGGTGTTGTCGCGGAATTTCGGGTGGGTGATGATCGCTTCGAGGAAGGTGAGGTTCGTGGCAACGCCGCGAATACGGAATTCGCGCAGCGCACGGTCCATGCGGGCAATCGCGTCGCCGGGCGACGGTGCCCAGGCTGTGACCTTTTCCAGCAGCGGATCGTAATAGCGGGTCACAACACCGCCGGCGTAGGCGGTGCCGCCGTCGAGCCGGATGCCAAAGCCGGTGGCCTGACGATAGGCGGTGATGCGGCCATAGTCCGGAATGAAGTTGTGCTCGGGATCCTCTGTCGTAATGCGGCACTGCAGAGCATGACCGTTCAGCCGGATGTCCTTCTGCGCCGGTACGCCCGATTCCGGCGTGCCGATGGCAAAGCCGTCGAGGATATGGATCTGCGCCTTGACGATGTCGATGCCGGTGACGACTTCGGTCACGGTATGCTCGACCTGGATGCGCGGGTTGACTTCGATGAAGTAGAACTTGCCGGTGTCCATATCCATCAGATATTCGACCGTGCCGGCACCGATATAGCCGGTGGCATTGGCGATCTTCAGGGAGTAAGCGGCCAGTTCCTGGCGCTGCTCCTCGCTGAGATAGGGGGCGGGCGCGCGCTCGACGACCTTCTGGTTGCGCCGCTGCACGGAGCAGTCGCGCTCGAACAGGTGCACGGCGTTGCCATGGGTATCGCCGAGGATCTGACTTTCGACGTGGCGGGCGCGCTCGACCAGCTTTTCGAGATAGACTTCGTCCTTGCCGAAAGCCGCCATCGCCTCGCGCTTGGCTTCGGTAACTTCCTTGATCAGGTCCTTGGGGTCGCGGATGGTGCGCATGCCGCGTCCGCCGCCGCCCCAGGAGGCCTTGAGCATGATCGGGTAGCCGATGCTGTCGGCCATTCTTGCCACTTCCGCCATGTCGTCGGGCAGCGGCGCGGTGGCAGGCACGACAGGCACGCCGATCTCGATCGCGAGATTGCGGGCCGCGACCTTGTTGCCGAGGCGTCGCATGGTATCGCCGGTCGGACCGATGAAGATGATGCCGGCTTCCTTGCAGGCATCAACGAACTCAGGGCTTTCCGACAGCAGGCCGTAGCCGGGATGGATGGCGTCCGCGCCCGACATCTTGGCGACGCGGATAATTTCCTCGATCGACAGATAGCTTTCGATCGGCCCGAGATCCCTTGCCAGATGCGGGCCGCGACCGACCTGGTAGCTCTCGTCCGCCTTGAAGCGGTGCAGCGCAAGTTTGTCCTCCTCCGCCCAGATGGCCACCGTTTTAATGCCCAGTTCGTTGGCGGCGCGGAACACGCGAATCGCAATCTCGGAACGGTTGGCAACCAGGATTTTGGAAATGGGCAAGACAATCTCCTCATGGGTCGAAACGAGCATGTTGCACCCGCGAAGAAAATTCTTAACGGCTTGTCACAAGAAGTTCAATTTGCTCGCAAGGCTGTAAATCAAATTTCTTGATTAGACGATTAAGCCATAACGGAAGGCCAGAGCGACGATGTTCTGCCTGTTCTTGGCTTTCATCTTGTCCTGTATCCCGTTCATGTACCAGTCGACGGTATGGTTCGAGATCTTCAGCAGCTTACTGATCTCTATCGAAGTAAGCCCTTCGGCGAGATAGTTGAGGATCTCCATTTCTCGCCTGGTCATCTGGATATCGATGTCCGAACCTTTCTCGAGAGCCTCGGCCTCTCCACGCAACTCGAGTATTTTCCAGAAAGCCTTGCGCGCCGCCGCATCGAACAGGCTTATCTCGATCGGCGAAAGATCTACAATATCCCCGCCGATCGTCATGTTGCCTAGCAGGCCGCCCTGGCCGTGGATGGGGAATATATAGCCGTCCAACAGCCCGTGGCTGCGGGCATCCATCATCATCTGCTCCATCCGCCGCCGATGAGGATCATTGCGGAAGGCGACCATCGTGTCGCGCCAGCGAAAGGGCCGCTGCGCGCGCGACAGATAGCGGACAGTCGGATCGATCAGCACATACTTCTTCGCAATGTAGATGGGCGGCCATTTTTCCGGCCATTTGCCGGCAAGCACCAGTGTCATCGGATCGATGTTGGGCTTCGGCTGCTTTAGCAGCCCGTAATAGTTGAAGCGATAGGAGCGAATGACGCGTTCCAGTTCGGTGACGACTTCTTCGATAGTGCGGCATTCTTCGATAACGACAAGCAATTGATTTAAAGAATGAATATTCACATATACCCCCTGGCGCCCGAGAGCGACGGACGCGTGGAAACCACCAAAACACGTCCGCCCCATACGAAGCGCATGCTATTTACAAAGCCATTTTTGCAGGAAATTCAGGGGGCGTCACCCGAGAATTTTCACGCGGCGCGTGCGGACCATCCAAACCCTCCCCCAACCCGCTAAAAACCTTGATCCTTATCAAGTGACGCTCAGCGGCAGCCTGCTGCTAGGCCTTGGTAAACCGACACTTGCGTGCGGCGCAGCCCGCGATAACGCCTTGTCAGGATTCGTTAATCGCCGGTTCAGGTAGCAAATCGTAAAGGTGGCACCATCGGAATTCGCAGATGCACAAGGGGTATCGACGTGTCGCTTATAAGAGTTTACGCAAGAGCTTTGCAGTATCTTGCCGCATATCGGCTCCGCGTTTCTTTTGTCGTGCTGGCAAACATCGTACTGGCCGCCATCACGATCGTGGAACCGATCCTGTTCGGTAAGATCATCGATGCCATGTCTTCCAAGGCACCGGTCCAGCCGATCCTGATCATGTGGGGCGCGTTTGCCGTCTTCAACACGATCGCCTTCGTGGTGGTCGCCCGAGAAGCAGACCGGCTGGCCCATGGCCGCCGCGCCACTCTGCTGACGGAAGCCTTCGGCCGCATCATTTCCATGCCGCTCTCCTGGCACAGCAAGCACGGCACGTCCGCTGCCTTGCACACGCTGCTGCGCGCTTGCGAAACGCTGTTCGGCCTCTGGCTCGAATTCATGCGCAACCATCTCTCGACGGTTGTCGCCCTTGCCCTGCTCGTGCCCACGGCGATCTCCATGGACGTCCGTCTGTCGGCAGTCCTCGGCGTGCTCGGCGTCGCCTACTGGCTGATCGGCCGCGTCGTCATGAGCCGCACCAAGGACGGCCAGGCTTCTGTCGAAGACCATTATCATACGGTTTTCTCGCATGTCAGCGACTCGATCAGCAACGTCTCGGTGCTGCACAGCTACAACCGCATCGAAGCTGAAACCCGCTCGCTGAAGTCTTTTGCCGACCGCCTGCTGGCTGCCCAGTATCCGGTTCTCGACTGGTGGGCTCTTGCCAGCGCGCTGAACCGCATGGCCTCGACCATTGCCATGATGATCATCCTGATCATCGGCACGACCCTGGTCCAGGCCGGCAGCCTGCGCGTAGGTGACGTCATCGCCTTCATCGGCTTTGCCAACCTTCTGATCGGCCGCCTCGACCAGATGCGCATGTTTGCCACGCAGATCTTCGAAGCCCGTGCCAAGCTTGTCGACTTCTACGCTCTGGAAGACAGTGTCCGTGATCGCGAAGAGCCTGCTGGCCTTGCCGAGATCAAGGACGTCAAGGGCGACGTCGAGTTCCGCAACGTGTCGTTCGGCTTCGGTGGCGAAAGCTCGCAGGGCCTGCATGATGTCAACTTCACGGTCAAGGCTGGCCAGACGGTTGCCATCGTCGGTCCGACCGGCGCCGGCAAGACAACCATGGTCAACCTGCTCCAGCGCGTCTTCGATCCGCAGGTCGGCCAGATCCTCGTCGACGGCACCGACATCTCCAAGGTCACCCGCAAGTCGCTGCGCCGCAGCATTGCCACGGTGTTTCAGGATGCCGGCCTGCTGAACCGTTCGATCAGCGACAACATCCGCCTCGGACGTGAAGATGCGACGCTCGAGCAGGTGATGGAAGCAGCCAGCGCTGCCGCCGCTGCCGACTTCATCGAGACCCGCGACGACGGCTACGACACCCGCGTCGGCGAACGCGGCAACAAGCTCTCCGGCGGCGAACGCCAGCGGATTGCCATTGCCCGCGCCATCCTCAAGGATGCGCCGATCCTGGTCCTCGACGAAGCAACCAGTGCGCTGGATGTGGAAACCGAGAACCGCGTCAAGGTAGCCATCGACAACCTGCGCCAGAACCGCACGACCTTCATCATCGCCCACCGCCTGTCGACGGTCCGCGAAGCCGATATCGTGCTCTTCCTGGAAAACGGCCGGGTCGTGGAAAACGGCAGCTTCGATGACCTGAGCAAGAGCAACGGCCGCTTCGCTGCCCTGCTCCGCGCCAGCGGCATCCTGACGGACGACGAAGTCCGCAAGGCACACGCCACGTCGGCAGCCTAAAACGGCATGCACATTGCGAGACAAAGGCCGGAGGGATGACATCCCTCCGGCCTTTTGCGTTGTGGGCGGCGCGATCTAGAGGGTGCGGAACGTCGAGCCGGCGTGACGCGACGGAAGGCGGTCGCCTTCGCCGAACAGCCGGTTTCGCAGGCATCCCTCGCCATAGGCCGTCTTGTAGATGCCGCGATCCTGAAGGGCCGGCACGACATAGGCGATGAAATCCTCATAGCTCTCCGGCGTCACCGTCCGCGTCAGGTTGAAGCCATCGATCTCGCCTTCGACGATCCATGATTGAAGCTCGTCGGCCACATGCGAGCCGTCGCCGACGATTGTCGGGTAGCGCCCACCGATCGCCATTTCGCCGAGCAACTGCCGTTTGGTCCAGCCGCGCTGCTGCGCCACCTGGGCCGCCGACTGGCTGGCGTTCGACGGGCCACCATAGGCGATGGTTTCGTCCATGCCGTAGCGGGAAAAATCGATGCCGGTGCTGGCGGAAAAATGCGCAAGCCCCGCCTCGGGATTGGCATAGCGCAGATAGTCGGCGTATTTCTCCTCCGCCGCTTGCCGAGAGTGATCGGCGACGACGGTGATGCCGACGAGGATCTTGATATCGTCGGCGCGGCGTCCTGCGGCCACCAGTTCCTCCCGCAACAGCCTCGACGTCTTGCGGGCCGATGCCTTGTCGGTCGCAGTGATGAAAACGCATTCGGCATGGCGGATGGCAAACTGCCGGCCACGCCCCGAGGTCCCCGCTTGAAAAATCACCGGCGTCCGCTGGATCGACGGCTCGGAGAGGTGACAGCCGTGCACCTGGTAATAGGGTCCGTCATGATGAACGGCCCGCACCCTGGCCGGATCGGCATAGATCCGAGCGGCGCGATCGGCGACGACGGCATCGTCGTCCCAACTGCCCTCCCAGAGCTTGTAGAGCACGTCGAGATAATCGTCGGCGCGGTCGTAGCGCGTGTCATGGGCGGCCTGGCCGTCCTGTCCCAAAGCCCGCGCGGCGCTGTCGAGATAGCCGGTGACGATGTTCCAGCCGATCCGCCCGCCGGTCAGATGATCGAGCGTCGACATGCGGCGGGCAAACAGATACGGCGCCTCGTTATTGACATTGACCGTCACCCCGAAGCCCAGATGCCTGGTCACGGCCGCCATCCCGGACACCAGCAGCGCGGGGTCGTTGAGCGGCAGCTGGATCGCTTCGCGCAGCGTCAGGTCGACGGAGCTGTTGTAGACATCGTAGACGCCGAGGATATCGGCGAGGAACACGCCGTCGAACAGGCCGCGCTCCAGCGTCTTGGCAAGCGATGTCCAATAATCCAGTGTCTTGTATTGGTCGGATCGGTCGCGCGGATGGGTCCACAGGCCGTGGTTGATATGCCCCACCGAATTCATGGTGAAAGCGTTGAGAACGATCTGCTTTTTTACATCGCTGCCCATCAATCGGTCACCTGCTGATCATTCTGTCTGACATCCATACGCACGATCATTCCTCCGCAATCCCGTCAAGCTCGTCGGCTGGCGACGGCTGGCCGCAATCATAGGGGCGTTGACGGGACCGACAAAGGACCGACTGCCTTCTGTGGAGGCGGCCTTAGAGAAATCGGCCTGCTGTGCACAGCAAATCAGAAAACCGTTCTCATTTTCGACTCCCGCTCGCTGACCCCAGAATCCTCTTGGGCGACCCGGGCAGCATTCTGTTCAAGACTTCATCCCCAAAAGCGTAGTGGTGCATCAACGCCGCAACCGCGTGCAGTCCAGCGACAGCGATGATTCCCCAGCCGATGTCGTTGTGCAACGCCGCCAATAGCGGCCGGAACGACGGGTTAATAAAGACCGGAACGGGAATGGCGAAGAGATCGAAGAAGGGCAACGGCTTCCCGGTCGACCAGCTGAACATCAGGCCGACCGCCACCTGCCCGGCCAGCAGAGCATAAAGAACCATGTGGACGGCCGAGGAAGCCAGTTTTTGCAGCCCGTGCACCGCAGACGGCAACCTGTCGCGCTTCAATAGCCGCCAGCCGATCCTCACCACCATGGTCACGGCAAGCAGAATGCCGAAGGCCAGGTGCATCATGATCAGGTCGATCCGCAAGGGCGTACCCTTTTCCAGAAGATCCCAGACATGGGCGCTGGCAAATTGCGCCAGCACCAGGAACGCCGTGATCCAGTGAAAGGCGATCGTAACAGGGTCGTGGCGGACGGCGGTGCGTCCCAAGGGGCGCCGAATCGTAAGGCTGGTCATATGCATGCTCTCCAGGATTTATGGACTGCAAACACCTCGGGAGACGAATTATTCGGTCGGAGCAGAAGCTTGGCCGACACTGGCGTAGAATATACGTCCCTGCAACGAAGAGGAGCCCGGCATCGAAATTGCCAAGGCGATGACTTGGCCGCTATAAGTCGCTCCCGGTTGGCAGCGGGGACTTCGATGGCGAAGAGCGAGACGGACGAAGGCGAGGAAACCACGCGGGTGCGAGGCTCCGGCACCCAGAGCGTCTATGCTGCCCTGCGCGGCGAGATCCTTGCCATGACGCTGGCACCGGGAAGCCCGCTCGACGAGGTGCGGCTATCGGAACGCTTCAAGATGTCGCGCACGCCGATCCGCGAGGCACTGCTGCGGCTGGCGTCGGACGGCTTCGTCACCACGCTGCCGAACCGCAACACCATTGTCGCGACCATCGATTTCGCAACCCTGCCGACCTATTTCGAGGCTCTGACGCTGATGTATCGCGTGACCACACGCGGTGCGGCGCAACGCGGTGCGCCGGCGGCAATGGCGGCGATACGGGCTCGACAACAGGAATTCGCCGATGCGGTCGCAGCGCAGGATGCCTATGCAATGATCGAGGCAAACCGCGAATTCCACGTCGCCATCGCCGAACTCGGGGGCAACGCCTACTACACCACCTTTTTTGCACGCCTGCTGGACGAGGGCCGGCGCATTCTCAGGCTCTATTATTCGACTTTCGACGACCGGCTGCCGCGCCAATATGTCGAGGAACATGAGGAAATGATTGCCGCCATCGAGACCGGGGATGTCGAGCGCGCCGATCGGCTGGCCATCGATCACGCCGCCCAGATCGTTCGGCAGATCCAGGAATACGTGGCTCGCGACCTGCGGAAGCCGATCGAGCTGAAGATCGAATGAGCGCGGTCCGCGCGGAAATTTTAGGGACGGCCACGTCGTTTCGCGGCAGCAGGAGAGACGTCAATCTGCCCGCCCGATCCTATCCTTAAGTTGATAGCAATCGCGCCCTGTCCTTGCGGACGGTGGCTTGTGGCAGATTTTTGACAGCAGTGAAATCGGTACGGCGCTAAAATCTGGAATTTTTCTCAAAAGCATATACAAATGAGCAGATGTCGCCGACCTCTGCGGTGACGGAATGAACAACGATCGCCAGGCCGGTCGGAGCACTGCAGACCGGGGATCGTATTGAAGTCCATCCACCAGCGAATTTACGACGACATCGAAACCAAGATCATGGACGGCACCTGGCAGCCCGGCCAGCGCATCCCGTTCGAGCACGAACTGGAGCTGGAATATGGTTGCTCGCGGATGACGGTCAACAAGGCGCTGACCGCCCTTGCCGACCGCGGGATGATCCTGCGCAAACGTCGCGCCGGATCATTCGTCGCACCGCCGCAGATCGACCGGACGGTGATGGAGATCCAGGACATCGCCGCCGACGCCCGCAGTGCCGGGCACGAGTACACGTTCCAGATCCTGTCCAGCAGGGTCGATCGGCTGACCCCGGCGGAGGCAGTCAAACTCGGCGAGGAGAGTGGCAAGGAAATGCTGCGCCTGAGTTGCCTTCATGTCGTCGACCAGAAAGCCCATGCCCTCGAGCATCGGATCATCATGCTGGACACAGTACCGCGCGCCAGATTCGAGACCTTCGAGACGAAGCCGCCCGGCAGTTGGCTGCTGGAGCAGGTACCCTGGTCGGAAGCCCGACATGTCATCAAGGCAATTGCCGCCGACAGCACCACCGCAAAAGCGCTTGGCATGCAGAAGGGCGAGCCGTGCCTCGTGCTATCCCGTCAGACCTGGCAGAGCGGCCGCACCGTCACCTTCGCCGAGCTCGTCCACCCCGGCGACCGATATCAGTTTGCCGGCGTCTTCCGGCCGCTGAGCGCGACGACATGAGCCGATGTCGCATCGATGACACCGCCGCCACAACCGCAAGCAGGAAGCGACCATGCATGTCCTTCGCCTGAACGACTATAAGAGGATGCCTTGGAAGAATGGTGGCGGCGAGACGCTCGAGATCGCCGTCTGTCCAGCAGATAGTCCAACCGTCCCCTTCGACTGGCGCGTCAGCATGGCGACAGTCGCCTCCGACGGCCCCTTCTCGTCTTTTCCCGGCATCGACCGCGTGCTGACGGTCATCGACGGCGACGCCATGGAACTCACGGTGGAAGGTCGCGCGCCGATCCTGCTGGACCAGCACTCCGAGCCCTACGGCTTTCCGGGGGACCTGCCCACGTCCGGCCGCCTGCGGGACGGACCGATTGTCGATCTGAATGTCATGGCGAGGCGAGGCTTGCCCCATGCAGTCACCCGGCTCGACGCCGCCGATCTGCCGCGAACGAGCGTGACGGCGGCAACACTGTTCGTCGTCGCGCTCGAGCGCGTTGTTTTCCGCACAGGCTCGGATGAACACGAACTCCAGCCGCATGACACGGTGTCACTGGCGGGAACGAGACTGTCCGACCTCGAGGTCCTCGGCTCAGGTCCCATCCTGTTGATCGCGATCGGCTGATCCACCGGCAGCGTTTCAAAGGCCGCGTTCCTTGATGGCCTGCATGACGACGAAGGTCGAAGTGCTGGCGACATGCGGCAGGCTGGAGATCTTCTCGCCGAGCACCTGCCGATACTTCTTCACGTCCGAAGTCCGCACCTTGAGCAGATAGTCGAACTGCCCAGCGATCATGTGGCACTCCTCCACTTCCTTGATCTTCGCCACCCGGCTGTTGAATTCATCGAGGGCCTTCTCGCGCGTATCCGATAGCTTCACTTCGGCAAAGGCAATGTGATCCAGCCCCAGCTTCTGCGGATCGAGGCGAGCATGGAACCCCAGAATGTAGCCCTCCTCCATCAGTCGTTTCAGCCGAACCTGACACGGCGTCTTCGACAGGCCGACCCGTTTCGACAGCTCGGTGATGGTCATCCGCCCGTCTTCAACCAGCGCATCCATGATCTTGCGATCGAAATGATCGATTTCACCGCCGCTGCTGTCGATAGCCATCGCTTTCACCTCCAAAGACAATTTATTTAGAGAAATGACGATTCTGCATTCAGATATACGGGCAGATCGACTTTGCGACCAGTGCTATGAATGATTCACGTGAAATAGCCCGTTGGGCAGGGGTGATCGCATGCAGACCGAAGCTTTGGACACATCAGTCGCGACCGGCCGCGCGCCGCAGATTTTCGCGGATTTTGCGCCTCCCGTCTCACCCCCGACGCCCTTGCGCCAAGCCATCACCGCCGCCTATCGGGTGCCAGAGACGGAATGCGTCCCACGCCTGGTCGAGGCCGCCACGCTTTCCGACGATATCCGCGCTGCCGCCAGGAAAACGGCGACCAAGCTGATCCTCGCCCTGCGCGCCAAGCACAAGGGCAGCGGCGTCGAAGGACTGGTGCACGAATATTCGCTGTCAAGCCAGGAAGGCGTGGCGCTGATGTGCCTGGCCGAGGCGCTGCTCCGTATCCCCGACACCGCGACGCGCGACGCGCTGATCCGCGACAAGATCGCCAATGGCGACTGGCGTTCGCATATCGGTGGCGGCCGCTCCCTTTTCGTCAACGCGGCAACATGGGGCCTTGTCGTCACCGGCAAACTGACCTCGACCGTCAACGATCCTGGCCTTTCGGCAGCCCTCACGCGGCTGATCGCGCGCGCCGGCGAACCGGTGATCCGCCGTGGCGTCGACATGGCGATGCGGATGATGGGCGAGCAATTCGTCACCGGCGAAACAATCGACGAGGCCCTGCGCCGTTCACGCTCGCTGGAAGCCAGAGGCTTTCGCTATTCCTACGACATGCTGGGCGAAGCAGCGACGACGGCGGCAGACGCCAGGCGCTATTTCGCCGATTACGAGAATGCCATCCACGCCATCGGCAAGGCCTCGGCCAGCCGTGGCATCTATGACGGCCCCGGCATCTCCATCAAGCTGTCGGCCCTGCACCCACGCTATTCCCGCGCCCAGAGCGCCCGCGTCATGGCCGAGCTGCTGCCGGCCGTCAAAAAGCTGGCGCTGATCGCCAAGGGCTACGATATCGGGCTCAACATCGATGCCGAGGAGGCCGACCGCCTGGAACTCTCGCTCGACCTGCTCGAAGCCCTGCGCCTCGATCCGGATCTTTCCGGCTGGAACGGCATGGGTTTCGTCGTCCAGGCCTATGGCAAGCGCTGCCCCGCTGTGCTCGACTTCATCATCGACCTCGCCGAAAGGTCGAAGCACCGCATCATGGTCCGCCTGGTGAAGGGCGCTTATTGGGATGCGGAGATCAAGCGCGCGCAGGTCGACGGCCTCAGCGATTTCCCGGTCTATACCCGCAAGATTTACACCGACGTCTCCTACATCGCCTGCGCCCGCAAGCTGCTGGCCGCAGGCGACCGGGTGTTCCCGCAATTCGCCACTCACAACGCCCAGACGCTGGCCACCATTCACGCAATGGCAGGCCCTGCCTTCAAGGTCGGCGACTATGAGTTCCAGTGCCTGCATGGCATGGGCGAGCCACTCTATGATGAGGTTGTCGGCCCCGCCAACCTCGATCGGCCCTGCCGGATCTACGCACCCGTCGGCACCCATGAAACGCTGCTTGCCTATCTCGTGCGGCGGCTGCTGGAGAACGGTGCCAATTCCTCCTTCGTCAACCGCATCGCCGACCCCGCTATCTCCGTCGACGAACTGACGACCGATCCGGTGGAGATCGTGCGCGGGATGCCTGTCGTCGGCGCCCAGCACGAGCAGATCAAGCGCCCGGCCGACCTCTACGGCGAACGCCGCAATTCCCACGGTCTCGACCTCTCCAACGAGGCCACCCTCACCGAACTCTCCGACGTAATGCGCAAGAGCACGGAAGTCCGCTGGACGGCCGCACCGCCGCAGGACAACGGCAATACCGCCCAACCCGTTCGCAATCCCGGCGACCACCGCGATATCGTCGGCACGGTCAGGGAGGCCAGCGATGACGACGTGCAGCAATCCGTCGCCAAGGCCGTGGCTGCAGTCGCCGGCTGGAGCGCAAGGCCGACGAGCGAGCGCGCCGCCTGCCTGCTGCGCGCCGCCGACCTCCTGCAACAACGCATGCCCGAGCTGCTCGGGCTGATCATGCGCGAAGCCGGCAAGTCGCTGCCGAATGCGGTTGGCGAAGTGCGCGAGGCGATCGATTTCCTGCGTTACTATGCCGAACAGGCAAACCGAACGCTCGGGCTAGCCCACCACGCGCTGGGGCCGATCGTCTGCATCAGCCCCTGGAATTTCCCGCTGGCAATCTTCTCGGGGCAGATCGCCGCCGCACTGGTCGCCGGCAATCCGGTGCTGGCAAAGCCCGCCGAAGAGACACCGCTGATCGCCGCCGAGGCCGTGCGCATCCTGCACGAAGCCGGTATTCCGGCGGATGTCCTGCAACTGCTGCCCGGAGACGGTAAGGTCGGCGCAGCACTGGTCGGCAGCGAGGCCATTGCCGGCGTGATGTTCACGGGCTCCACGGATGTGGCGCGCCTGATCCAGGCCCAGTTGGCACCGCGGCTTTCACCAGCCGGCAAGCCGATCCCCTTCATTGCCGAAACCGGCGGCCAGAATGCCATGATCGTCGACAGCTCGGCGCTCGCCGAACAGGTGGTCGCCGACGTCATCGCCTCCGCTTTCGACAGCGCCGGCCAGCGCTGCTCCGCCTTGCGGGTCCTTTGCCTGCAGGACGAAGTCGCCGACCGTGTCCTCGACATGCTGAAGGGCGCGCTCAATGAGCTCGTGATTGGCCGCACCGACCGCCTGGCCGTCGATGTCGGCCCAGTCATCTCGGCGGAAGCCAAGACCAACATCGACCGGCATATCGACGCCATGCGCGGCATCGGCGCCAAGGTCGAGCAGCTGGCATTGACGGCGGCGTCACGCGAAGGCACGTTCGTGCCGCCAACGATCATCGAACTGAAGCGCTTGTCGGATCTGAAACAGGAAGTCTTCGGGCCTGTTCTGCATGTGCTGCGCTACGAACGCGATGACCTCGACCGGCTGATCGATGATATCAACGCCACCGGCTATGGCCTCACTTTCGGCCTGCACACACGGCTCGACGAGACGATCGCCCACGTCACCAGCCGCGTCAAAGCCGGCAATCTCTATGTCAACCGCAACATCATCGGCGCGGTGGTCGGCGTCCAGCCATTCGGCGGCCGCGGCCTGTCCGGTACCGGCCCGAAGGCTGGCGGCCCGCTTTATCTCGGCCGCCTGGTATCGACGCCTCCGGTTCCGCCGCAGCATAGCTCGGTCCACACCGATCCGGCCCTGCTCGACTTCGCCAAGTGGCTGGATGGCAAGGATTTAAAGGCGATGGCAAGTGCTGCGCGCAACACCGGCATGGGTTCGGCGCTGGGGCTGATTTCGGAACTGGCCGGCCCGGTCGGCGAGCGCAACCTCTACGCATTGCATCCGCGCGGCACGATCCTGCTCCTGCCGCAAACGTTGGAGGGCCTGTACCGACAGCTGGCGGCGGTGCTTGCAACCGGCAACAATGCCATCATCGATGCATCGACGGGCCTGGAGCCCGGGCTTGCCGCCCTCCCCGCCAGCCTCTCGGCCAGAGTGTCGTTCAGCGCGGATTGGACATCGGCAGGGCCCTACGCCGGCGCGCTGGTGGAAGGCGATAGCGAGCGGATACGGGCCGCGAACAAGGCGATTGCCGGACTGCCCGGACCGCTGATCATCGTTCAGGGCGCTTCGAGCCAGGGGCTGATCGACGACCCTAATAGCTACTGCCTCAATTGGCTGCTGGAGGAAGTCTCGACCAGCATCAACACCACGGCCGCCGGGGGCAATGCCAGCCTGATGTCGATCGGCTAACGAACAGGCCTTGAAGCAAAGATGGCCGCCTTGGGGCGGCCATCTTCATATCTATGAAAGCTGCCTGGAATCACTCAGGAGCCTTCTGGGTCTGCATGCATTCGGTGAGGCCCATGAAGGCCTTTTCGACGCCTTCGAGCGGGAAATCGGCGCTCTGGGTGTTTGCCTTGACGGTCAGCGTCTTACCCGAAGTCAGCGCGATGACAGCCTCGGTGGTGTTCGGCACGTCGAGGGTGGCGGTGCTGGCGGTATCGGCGGTCGACGAAAACTCGGTTGAGGCACCGCCGTCCACGGACCAGCTGCCCTTGACTTCATCGCCCTTGGCGATGGTGAATTTCGGCGAATTGGCAAACAACACGACCTTGTCGCCAACGGCCAGGAGGCCGACGGTGGAGGTGGAGTTCTGGGCGAGGCAGCCGGTGAAGCTGTCGCCATCCTTCAGCGGCGTGATGTTGAAGTCGGCGGCCTCGGCGGCAGCGCCGGAGAGCAGCATGGCGGTAATGGCCAAGCCGGAGAGATTGAAGAGATTCACGGATATTTCCTTAAACGGAGGATATGGACGGCACGGCACGTGTGTCTGCCAGGCTGGATAGGCCCGGCAGACGGTAGTCCCGCGACAGCCAAAGCCGCCGCTGGAAACTTAGTGATTGTCGCGCGGAATGCCTTTGGTCTGGGCAATCCGCTGATAGTTGACCGCCGGCTCGAGTACGGCACCGGTTTCCAGCTGACCGACAAAGCTCCGCTGGATTTCCTGCCAGGGCGTCTGGCTGTCCGGGTAGACATAGCCGCCGGCCGCTTCGAGTGCCTTGCGGCGCGACGCCAGTTCCTCGTCGTCGATGAGGATGTTGGCGGACCCCTTTTTGAGGTCGATGCGCACCATGTCGCCGGTGCGCAGCAGCGCCAGCGCGCCGCCGGCCGCAGCCTCAGGCGAGGCATTGAGGATCGATGGCGAACCCGACGTGCCGGACTGGCGCCCGTCGCCGATACAGGGCAGAGAATTGATGCCCTGCTTCAGCAGATAGTCAGGCGCCCGCATGTTGACCACTTCGGCTGCGCCGGGATAGCCGATCGGACCGGCGCCCCGCATGAACAGGATGCTTTTGAGATCGATAGCCAGCGATGGATCGTCGATGCGCGCGTGGTAATCCTCCGGACCGTCGAAGACGATTGCGCGCCCGGTGAAGGCCTCCGGGTCCTCAGGATCAGACAGATAATGCTCGCGGAATTCAGGCGAGATGACGCTGGTCTTCATGATCGCCGAGGAAAACAGATTGCCGCGCAGCACCCGGAAGCCGGCCCTCTCCTTCAGCGGCCGGTCGAAAGGCCGGATGACCTTCTCGTCCTCGATGCGGGAGTTCGTGTAATTTTCACCGACGGTGCGGCCGTTGACGGTCATGGCGCTGGTGTCGAGCATGTCATGCTTGATGAGCTCCCCCATGACAGCCGGCACGCCGCCCGCATGGTAATAGTCCTCGCCCAGATATTCGCCGGCCGGCTGCAGATTGACCAGCAGCGGAATGTCCTCGCCATGGGTCTGCCAGTCATCGATATCGAGTGCGACGCCGACATGGCGGGCGAGCGCATTCAGGTGGATCGGCGCATTGGTTGACCCACCGATGGCGGAATTGACCTTGATGGCGTTGATGAAGGCTTCGCGGGTCAGGATGTCCGACGGCTTCAGGTCCTCGCGGACCATCTCGACGATGCGCAGGCCGGTCTCATAGGAGATTTCCTGGCGATCGCGATAGGGCGCGGGAATGGCGGCCGCGCCGGGCAGCTGCATGCCCAGCGCCTCGGCCAGCGAATTCATTGTCGTCGCCGTTCCCATCGTGTTGCAGTAGCCGGTCGACGGAGCCGACGACGCAACGAGCTTCAGGAACCCCTTCTGGTCGATCTCGCCCTTGGCGAGCAGTTCGCGGGCCTTCCAGACGATGGTGCCCGACCCGGTGCGCTCGCCGCGAAACCAGCCATTGAGCATTGGACCGACGGAAAGTGCGATGGCCGGAATATTGACGGTGGCCGCCGCCATGAGACAGGCCGGCGTCGTCTTGTCACAGCCGATCGTCAGCACCACGCCATCGAGCGGATAACCGTAGAGAACCTCGACAAGCCCGAGATAGGAGAGATTGCGGTCGAGACCGGCAGTCGGTCGCTTGCCGGTTTCCTGAATAGGATGAACCGGAAACTCGATTGCTATGCCGCCGGCATCACGGATGCCCTCGCGCACGCGCTTGGCAAGTTCGAGGTGATGACGATTGCACGGCGACAGGTCCGACCCGGTCTGGGCAATGCCGATGATCGGCCGTCCGGACTGCAATTCTTCCAGGCTCAGCCCGAAATTCATGTAGCGTTCGAGATAGAGCGCCGTCATGTCCGGGTTTTGCGGATTGTCGAACCAGGCACGCGAGCGGAGCGGCACGTCGCCCGACAACGGCGTTGGAACAGAGGCGGGTGTTTTCTTGTCCATGACGATATCCATTTGACGATGAAGCAATCGCCAGACTAACGGATCGCGCGAGATTTTATAATCACATTCGTGCCGACTTGCGGAGAGCAGATCGCGGTTCGCACCAATCTTGAGCTTCATCGGTGACCGAGTCGCGGAAATCCTTGGCCGGACGAGCGATGTGCTCATCCGGCGGCTTTGCATAGCCGGCAATCCAATCCTCACACTATTTGGTGAGGCTCCCTTCAGCGTGAAACTGGTCGAGCGCCGCGATGACGCCACGGAGTTCAGCCAGCCCCTTCAACCGTCCGATGCAGGAATAGCCCGGGTTGACGACCTTTTCCTGGTCATCGATCAGCAGATGCCCGTGATCAGGCCGCATCGGAATGACCGCATCGCTGCGACCGGCGGCCAACCGGCGACGCTCCTCACGGCGCAACACCGAGATCAGCGACACCATGTTGACGTCGCCACCCAGATGTTCCGATTCGATGAATGAGCCATCCGGCTCCTTGGTGACGTTTCGCAGATGGGCGAAATGGATGTGCTCGGCGAAGTCAGACGCCAGCCCGACCACATCGTTGCCTTCACGCGAGCCATAGGAACCGGCGCAGAGCGTGATGCCGTTGGCGGGATCGTTGACGGCACCCAGAATCGTCCGGATGTCGTCTGCCTGCGAGACGACCCGCGGCAGGCCGAACAGGGAGAACGGTGGATCGTCGGGATGAATGGCCAGCCGAACCCCGTTTTCCGCTGCCACCGGAACTACCTCGCGCAGGAACTCGACGAGGTTGGCACGCATGTCGTCGAAGGACAGGTCGTCATAGGAGGCAATCTGGCCACGGATGGTTTCGCGGGTATGGCTGTCCTCGCCGCCCGGAAGACCGGCGATGATGTTGGTCTCCAGCGTCAGGATCTCGGCCTCGCCCATCGCCTCGAAGCGGCGACGCGCCGTCTCGACAATGTCGGATGCATAGCTCTCCTCGGCCGCACGGCGCTTCAGCACGAACAGATCGTAGGCGGCGAAATCGACCATGTCGAAGCGCAATGCGAGACCGCCTGCTGCCGTCGGGAAAAGCAGATTGGTGCGCGTCCAATCGACGACCGGCATGAAATTGTAGCAGACGACCGGAACGCCACCCTTGCCGAGATTGGCAAGGCTTTCCTTCCAGGCATCGACATAACGCCGCCAGTTCGCGTTGCGCAGCTTGATCGCCGAATTGACCGGGATGGACTCGCAAACCGACCAGACCATTCCGGCCTTCTTCACCAGCGCCATCCGCTCGGCGATGTCGTCAGGCGTCCAGACGCGCCCGTCGTAGATATGATGCAGGGCGGTCACGACGCCATGGGCACCGGCTTGGCGCGCATGCGATAGCGTTACCGGATCCTGCGGCCCAAACCACCGCCAACTTTCAAGCATGTTGTCCTCCCGATATAATGTTGGGCAATTAAAGCGAAAAAATTTGGATTGACAAGATACTGCTCCATATTGTGACTTTAAACCCAACATAATAAAACTAACCAGGAGCAATTGAGGATTGACGTATGGGGGATGGTAGCAAGGCGTCAGCCGTCGACGACGTGGTCCGACAGATCCGCGGGATGATCCGGGAACGGGGCATGGGCGTCGGCGATGTCCTGCCTGGGGAAGCCGAGCTTGCCGTCCTCTTCGATTCCAGCCGAAACACCGTTCGCGAAGCATTCCGTACGCTGAAGGCCTATGGCGTCGCCGAATCCCGGCAAAAGATCGGCGCCGTGCTGACGGACCAGCACCAGAGCGCCATGCAGCGGCTGTTCGCTTTCGCCATGGACGTATCGGTCGATGCCTTTCGCGACATCCAGGGCTATCGCCGGCTAACCGAGATGAACCTGTTCGACCAGCTGATGGAGCGCCTGACGCCCGAAATCTTGGACGAGATGGAGGCGCTCAACCAGACGATCCTGTCGAGCCAGGATGCCGAGCAGGCATCGGAGCGCGACTTCCGGTTCCATGCTCTGCTGGTCAATGCGGCCGGCAATCGCACGCTCTCCGAGACCTATGGCATGCTGCAGCCAGTGATCCAGCGGCTGATGATGGCCGGCAAATCGCAGCGGCTGACGCTGGAGACCGTCGTCGGCGAACATGCGGCGATCGTTGCTGCCCTTCGCAGCGGAAATCGCATCGCCTTTTCCTACCAGATGGATCGGCATCTCGATGCCGGTCTCGAATTCATTCCAGAGGCGCCGCGTGCGACGCCATCAAACAATCGCACCATGCCGCGCAAAGGACGCAAGTAATGGCAGAGTTTACCAACAAGGTGGCAATCGTCACGGGAACGACAGGCATCGGCCGAGCCGTTGCTCTCCATCTCGCGCGCCGGGGCGCCGCTGTCGCTGCCCTTGGGATCGATGCGGCGGCGAATGTCGAGTTGCAGCAGCAGGCATCGACCGAGCGCCTGCCGCTCATCGTCCTTACCGCCGACGTTTGTATGCCTGACATGGTCGAAAGCGCGCTGCAGGAGGTCGTCGTGGGCTTTGGCGGCGTCGATATCATCGTCAACGCGGCAGCCGTGCATCCCTATGGCGACGCCACGGACACGTCTTTCGAGACCTTCATGCGCTGCATGGCAGTCAATGTCGGCTCCATCCACCTGATGGCGCAGTTCGGCGTGCCGGAGATGCGCAAGCGCGGCGGCGGCGTGATCGTCAATCTCTCAAGCGTCCAGGGCCATGCCTGCCAGCAAGGCGTCTCCGCCTACGTCGCCTCCAAGGGCGCGATCCACGCGATGACCCGCGCCATGGCACTGGATTTTGCGTCCGACCGCATTCGCGTCGTGTCGATCAGCCCTGGCTCGGTGCGCACGCCGATCCTGGAGCTCGCCGCCCGCACCTTCGGCGGACCGGATGCCGATATAGACGATGCCTTCCGGCGCTTCGGCGAGGCCCACCCGCTCGGCCGCATCGGCGAGCCGGAGGAAGTGGCAGAACTCGCGGCCTTTCTTGCCTCCGACAAGGCTGCCTTCATCACCGGCTCCGACCACCGCATCGATGGCGGCCTGACAGCCGGTATCGGCGTCAAATAACGAGGGAAGGCGAGGAACTCCCATGACAAGCCTCATGAAGCGCAGCGAAATCAACCGGATCATCCGTGAGGCCGAGGCCTTCATGCGGTCCTTTGGCTATATCCTGCCACCCTTTGCCCATTGGTCGCCCGCAGAAATGCAGGCCCGCAGGGGCGAGATCGGCGCCATCACCGGTGCCAACCTCGGTTGGGACATCACCGACTTCGGCCTCGGCGACTTCACCCAATCCGGCCTCTTCCTCTTCACCGCCCGCAACGGGAGGTTCGAGGATCTGCGCAAGGGACGCGGCATGCTCTACGCCGAGAAGGCGATGATCTCGCGCGAGGGTCAGGTCACGCCGAGCCACACCCACGTGCTGAAGGCCGAAGACATCATCAATCGTGGCGGTGGAACGCTGGTGATCGAACTTTTTGGCGATACCGATGGCCGCTGCGACCGCTCGAAGGGGACAAGTGTGTTTTGCGACGGTCTGCAGCGCAGCCTAACGCCCGGCGAACAGCTGCGGCTGGCACCGGGCGAGAGCGTGACGTTGATGCCGGGCGACTGGCATGCCTTCTGGGCCGAGGAGGGCGATGTCTTTGTCGCCGAGGTCTCCACCGTCAACGACGACGCCACGGATAACATCTTCGACAACCCTGCCGTCTCGCGCTTTTCAGGAATAGACGAGGACGAGGCACCGATGCGTCTGCTGGTTTCCGACTATGCGACGTGGCTGGGCTGAAGCGCCATTTGATTTCCAAGGGCGCTGCCGCTATCCGTTGACGGGAAGCAGCGATGAGCAAGAAGGGTGCAAAGCATGTCCGAGGATCTGAAAGACTGGCAGCCGCGCCCGAGGCCCGAGCGCCGGGTCATCGAAGGACGCTACGTCCGGCTCGAACCGCTGAATGCGGCCAAGCATGGCGACGGTCTCTATGAAGCCTCGACGGTCGAGGACAGCGATGATCGTTTTGCCTGGCTGCCGGACTCCCCGCCGGAAAGTCGCGCCGCCTTCCAGCCCTGGCTCGACAAGGCGGAAGCCAGCGACGATCCGCTGTTCTTCGTTCTGATCGACAAGGCGACCGGCGAGGTGGCCGGACGACAGACCCTGATGCGCATAGAGCCAGCGCTAGGCGTGATCGAAATCGGCAATATCTATTGGGGACCGCTCGTCTCGCGCAAGCCGGCGGCGACGGAGGCATTCTTCCTGTTTGCACAATACGTCTTCGAAGAACTTGGCTACCGCCGCTACGAGTGGAAATGCAACAAGCGCAATGAACCCTCGAAGCGAGCGGCCGACCGTTTCGGCTTCAAGTTCGAGGGCGTGTTCCGCCAGCATATGATTGTGAAGGGCGAAAACCGCGACACGACCTGGTTCTCGATCATCGACAAGGAATGGCCGGCCTTGCGCGCGGCCTATGTCGCCTGGCTAGATCCCAGCAACTTCGACCAGGATGGAAGGCAGAAGCGCCGGCTCGAAGACTTTCGCGCCGGCTGACGAGCTTAGCGAGGGTCGCGACGAGACGGCAGCGCCATCGCTGGAGCGACCGGCGTCACGCGCGAACGTTCGCGATCGAGCAGACGCTTGTTCTCAAGATGCTCGGCATAATAAAACTGCACCACGATACCGAAGACAACGAAGAGCGGACCAACCACGTGGTCGTTGTTGGTCACGTAGAGCAGGACCTGGCCGATCATGGCCAGGATCGTGCCTGCCGCAAAGATGTTGAGCGAGTGGCGACCGAGAACCGTCAGCGGGTTGGCCGAGGAAAGCCGGAGCAGACGCGAGATCGCTGGGATATTGATCACCAGATAGGCGAGCGCCAGGACATGCAGCAGGCGGGGCAGCGACAGGAATGTCTTGTCGAAGCCGCTAATGACCGGCGGCAACCCGGTCGCGGCAAGCAGGCCGCCGAGTGCCCAGAGCTTGAACGTCACCCAAATGAAGGACAGCGCGACATAGCCCGCCGCCAGCGCAAACAGCGCCGGGTGCTTGGGCAGAGTGCCGCCGCGGCGGACATGCATCATGCAGACGATGCCGATCACGAACAGGAACTGCCAGGACAGCGGATTAAGGAACCAGAAGCCGGGCAGCAGAAAATTATGGGGCGCGATCTGGTAGACGCCGGCCGCCATCCAGACGGTCGCCGAAATCAGCAGCAGCAACTTCGGGCTTAGCGCCTCGAGCCAGAGAATAGCCGGCACCATCAGCAGCAGCGCGCCATACATCGGCAGGATATTGTTGTAGCCGATCTGGTGACCGAGCAGCACGAGCGAGGGAATGCCGGCCGTCAGGTTGGTCAGCACCGGCAGGATGTTGATTTCGCAGAGCAGGCCGGGCCGGCTGAAAACCCAGGCGCCTGTGATGAACAGGCCGATCGTCATGAAGGTCGTGATCATGTGCGCCATGTACAGCGTGCCGGCCCGCTTGATCGCCTTGTAGGACGCTGCGAGGCGATTTCCGACCACGAAGCGGCCGCCGTAGGCAAGGCCGATGGAAATGCCGGAAATCAACACGAAGGCCTCTGCCGAATCGGAGAAGCCGAAATGCTTAGTCGTCAGGTTCTCGAAGATCTGGCCGGGGACGTGATTGATGAAGATCGCGATCAGGGCCAGCGCGCGTAGCACGTCGAGGCGTGTATCGCGTTGTCCTGCGCCTCTCGAACCACCGGCATTGCCTGTGGAAACGGACACTGTCCTCATGTTCGGGGCCATCCGGTCCACTCCTGTTCGGCCTTAAAACGCGAAGGCGGCCAAAGGGTTCCCCCTTTTGGCCGCCTCCGTCAATTCGAGCCGGATCAAAAAAGAGTGACCGTCAGCCGATCGGATGTCCCTCCTCGGGACCACCGAGCGCCCTGTCGTTGATGACGACAGAGTAGCCATCGGCATTGGCCGATTTTGAGACCACAATGCGATATTTTGTGTCTGCTATGTCCAGTTCCGCCGTAAAGCCATTCCACGCAGATGGCAAGGCAGGCTTAACATAAAGGTGGCCATTGGCGACGCGGATCCCCAGCAGCCCCTCGATCGCGACGCGGTACATCCAGCCAGCCGAGCCGGTGTACCAGCTCCAGCCACCACGCCCGGCCAGTTCGCCCTCGCCATAGATATCGGCCGCCACGACATAGGGTTCGACCCGATAGAGATCGCTGGCGTCCTTGTCGAGCGCGTGGTTCACCGGATTGAGCAGACTGAAGCAGCGCCAGGCATCGTCTCCCCGGCCCATCTCAGCCAGCGCCAACACGACCCAGGTCGCCGCGTGGGTATACTGCCCGCCATTTTCGCGAACGCCCGGCGGATAGGAGCGGATATAGCCGGGATCGCGCGGAGACTTGGCGAAGGGCGGCGTGAACAGCCGGATAATTCCCTTTTCCTCGTCGACCAGCCGCTCGAGCACGGCATCCATGGCCTTTTCGCCTCGGGCCCGGTCGCCCTCGCCGGACAGGATGTTCCAGGACTGGGCGATGGAGTCGATCTGGCATTCGAAGTTCTCGTTCGAACCCAGCGGCGTACCATCGTCGAAGAAGCCACGGCGATAGTAGGCGCCATCCCAGCCGGCCGCTTCCAGAGCCTTCTTCAGCTCCGGCAGATGGGCCGACCAGCGGGCGACGCGGGCGCTGTCGCCGCGTGCTTCCGCGTAGGGAATGAACGAGGTCAGCGTGCCAGCCAGGAACCAGCCCAGCCAAGTGCTTTCGCCTCGGCCCAGCATGCCGACGCGGTTCATGCCGTCGTTCCAGTCGCCGCCCAGAATAAGCGGCAGGCCGTTTCCGCCCTTGCGACGAATGGCAAGGTCAAGCGCCAGCGCCGCGTGTTCGTAGAGGCTTGCCTTGGTGGAAGACAGGTCGGGCTTGTAGAAGGCATCGTGCATGCCCGACGTCAAAACAGCACCTTCGATGAACGGCAGTTCTTCGTCGAGAAGAGCGCGATCGCCGGTCACCGTGCAGTACTGGTCGATGGCATAGGCGAGCCAGACGACGTCGTCCGAGATATGGGTGCGCACACCCGCACCGCTGCCGGGCAGCCACCAATGCTGCACATCGCCTTCAGGGAACTGGCGCGATGCCGCGTTGAGGATCTGCTTGCGGGCAAGCTGCGGCGAGTGCGTCAGGAACGCCAGCGTATCCTGCAGCTGGTCGCGGAAGCCGAAGGCGCCGCTTGCCTGGTAGAAAGCCGTGCGAGCCATGATCCGGCATCCGAGGCTCTGGTAGGGAAGCCAGGTATTGACCATGTTGTTCATGGCCTTGTCCGGCGTCGAGATCTGCAACCGGCCGGTAAATCCGTTCCAGAAGGACTGGCTTGCCTGCAGCAACTCGTCGAAGCTTTCTGAGCGTATGGCGGATACCAAGGCTCGTGCTTCGTCGGTCGAAGCGGTATCGCCCATATAGAAGCAGATATCCCGCTGTTCGCCCGCCTGGAGCGTCACGTCGATGGCGAGAGCCGCGCAGGGGTCGCCCTCGAGATCGAAGGAGCCCGAGAGGATGGCACCGGAAGCAACCGCCTTGGGCATCTGGATCGAGCCTGAGCGTCCGATGAACTCGCGCCGGCTGCTGGAGACGCTGCTCGGCGTCTCGTTTGCTGCCATGAAGGCAACATGGGTCGAGTAATCGATGCTGTAGGGATTGCTCGCAAACAGCGCGCCGGTCTCCGCATCCTGCGATGACAGGATGAAGGGGCCGGTCTTGCGCGGATTATTGCCCAGGACCCATTCTGCGTAGTTGTAGAGCCGCAGGCGGCGTGCCGTCGATCCGTCGTTGCGCAGGCGGAGACGGGTCATCTTCACGGGCCGCTTCTGGTCCACCGTCTGCGTTACCTCAAGCGCGATCTCGTCCTGAACGCTGGTGAAGACGGAATAGCCGAGGCCATGGCGTGCTTCGAAGACGACAGACGAGCGGCGCGACAAGGCCGCATAGGGGGTCATCACGGCACCGCTGTCGAGATCGGCGACATACATCGCTTCGCCCGGACGGTTGATGACCATGTCGTTCGACCAGGATGTCAGCTGGTAGTCGCGCGAATTGGTGCTCCAGGTGAAGGCAGCCCCTTCGGCGGCAACGTGGAAGCCGAAGTTCTCGTTGGAGATCACGTTGATCCACGGCTGCGGCGTCGACTGGCCGCCAAACAGGCGAACCACATATTCGCGGCCATCACCGGAGAAGCCGCCGTAACCGTTCCAGAAATCGAGGTCGCCGCGATCTTCCACCGCTGCGGCCGTCAACGCCCGCTCCTGGATCGTGGCCACGACCGAGGTGCGCCGCATTTCCGGCTCGCCACTGTGGACGGAGGCGAACAGGGCCGGCGCACGGGTGATCTGGTCGACGATCGTGCCATTGCGGGCATGGAAGACGACGCGCGAGGCAGCCAGCACGGCCTGGTAGGTTTCCGGCTCCATCAGATCCTTGCGAGCCGCAAAGATGTTCGGCCGCAAGCCTTCGCCCTGACTGGAATGGCGCACGGCTTCGCAGAGCGCATCCAGATCATGCTGCATATCCTGCGCGTAGGACGCAGCACGCTCGTTCATGATGACGAGGTCGGCGGCGATGCCCCGCGAGCGCAGATATTCCTGCGCACTCAAGGCTTCCTTCGCGATCTCGAGATCGACGTCATCGTTGATACGCAGCGTAAAGATCGGGAAGTCGCCCGAAATCGCCAGCGGCCAGAGCGCCGACTGCGGCTGCAGTCCTGCCTGAACGACGGCCGCTTCGGCACGCAGATGCATGTCGGGATAGATCAGGTAGCGGGCAAGATGCTGGAAGATCTTGGCCTGCTGCGAGGTGACGCTGATCTGGCGCATCTGCACCTGGGTGCGGGTCCAGGCATGCACCATTTCCTGGCCGAAGACTTCAGGATTGCGGAAGCGTTCGACGGCCTTGTCGATATCCTCCCGGTTCGGGGCGGCGATCGTCCAGAAGATGACGCTGACCTTCTTGCCGGCCGGCACGCGCACGACGCGGCGCAGCGACAGGCAGGCATCGAGCGTGAACCCATCGGTACCGGAAAGGTTTGCACCGGCATCGAAGGCTGCCGCATCGCCGAGGCTTCGGCCACGGCCGATGAAGCGACGGCGGTCGGTTTCGAACTCCGTCGGCCGCTCGGACCCGGCATTGTCCGCGACCATGTGAGCCATCGCCATATCCGGCTCGTTCGGATCGCGCTTGTTGCGCTCGACCCGGATCACATCCCCACGCTTGCCGATTTCGGTCTTCACGAACATTCGGGCAAAGACCGGATGGGCCGCGTCGACATCGTCGTTGGCGATGACGGGCTCGAGATAGGAGGTCACTTCGATGAAGCGGTCTTCCGAGCCGGCATTGTGCAACGTCACCCGGCGGCCTTCGGCGTCGTGATCCGTGGCGATGATGCACTCAACATCGCTGGTCAGCTCGCCGACCGTCTTCGAGAATTCGGCCTTGTCGTCGCTGAAGACGACGCTCGCCTTTTCACCTTCGACACTGCGCGGTTCTGATGTCGCCGACCACCACTGATGCGAGACAGTATCGCGCAGGAAGATGAACGTGCCCCAGCGGTCTTCAGTCGGATCGGGCTTCCAGCGCGAAACGGCAAGGCCGTTCCAGCGCGAGTAACCGGCACCGGTTGCCGTCAGCATGACGGAATAGTGGCCGTTAGAAAGCAGCGCCAGTTCGCGATCCTGACGGGCAGGATTGTTGATCTTGCGGACTTCCGCCTTGAGAAGATCCTCCTGGATATTGGCCGGAGCATCGGTCTCGTGTTTGGCCGCCATGACAGGAATATCCCGCGGCGCCTTTTCCTGCAGCAGCAGCTCGGCCGCTTCGATCACCGGATCGGCGTGGAAGAGCTCGCGAAGCCTGCCGTTGAAGGCGACGTTGGCGACGGCCGCGATCGACATGCCATGGTGGTGGGCATAGTAGTTGTAGACGATCGCGTATTTCTGGCCGTCCGGAACGCGGGTCGGTGTGAAATCGACGGCATCATGGAAACCGTACATGCCGAGAGCGCCAACCTTGCGCAGACGGTTGAGGTTCTCGAGCGCCGCCTCCGGATCGTACATGGCCGCCAGCAGCGAGGCGTAAGGCGCGATTACGGCGTTCTGACCGAGACCCCGCTTCAGACCGAGCGAGGGCACGCCGAAGTTGGTGTACTGATAGTTCATCTGGTGGTCGCGGGCATTGAAAGCCGCTTCCGAGATACCCCACGGCACGCCCAGCCGGCGACCGTAGTTCATCTGCTCGATGACGATCAGGTTGTTCGTCTGGTTGAGAATGCCGCCCTGACGCTCCTGCATGACCAGCGGCGGCATCAGATATTCGAACATCGAGCCCGACCAGGAGACCAGCGCACCGCGCGAGCCGACCGGCACGACCTGACGGCCGAGACGATACCAGTGCTCCGTCGGCAGGTCGCCCTTGGCAATCGCAAACAGGCTGGTGAGACGGGCTTCGGACG
This sequence comes from Rhizobium sp. HT1-10, assembly GCF_049472505.1. Taxonomy (NCBI): domain Bacteria; kingdom Pseudomonadati; phylum Pseudomonadota; class Alphaproteobacteria; order Hyphomicrobiales; family Rhizobiaceae; genus Rhizobium; species Rhizobium sp. HT1-10. The sequence goes on from NZ_JBCEBQ010000002.1 coordinate 272,619, forward strand.
CGAGAAGGTCGTAGCAAGCCGCATCCAGCTCGCCGCTTTCGACGCGATAGCCGATCGACAACAGGCGCCGCTCCGGTCGGAACAGGAAGGCGAAGTCCATCGAGAAGGCAATGTCGCGGCTGCGATCCCTGAGGTTGATCAGACGCTGGCGCAGTGCCTCGACGTTGGACAGGTCGAAGACGCTGTCGGCAATATGGGCTTCGCAAACCTGGATCAGCGATTCAGACCAGCAGATGACCTCAGCGCTTTGAGGCGACTTGACTTCGTGATCGAGGTTGGCCGCGAGCTTCTTGATGTCGCGGGCGAGCACGGCAAGGTTAATGATGCGGATCGAGGCAAATTCGTGCTCGCGCTTGACGGCTGCAAGCGCGTTCTGGAAGCCGATGATACGCTCTTCCAGCCGGCGGCGCAGCGGACGGACGGTCTTTCGGTCATCGGGAAGATCCGCAAGGATTTCCTGAAGAACGCCCGACACATCGCCGACGCCATCGAGGCTGCCCTGCATGTGCGCCGACGGCGCTTCGGCCCAGATGCGGCAGGCCGACGAGACGGCGATCAGGTGGCCGGCAAGGTTGCCGCTATCGACGGCCGATACATAGCGCGGCCCAAGCGTCTTGAGGGTGTCCGTGTGATACCAGTTCAAAAGGTGGCCGCGGAATTTCTCCATCCGGTCGACCGTGGCGATCGTCTGTTCGAGACGGGTAATCGTCTCCTCGAAGGACACCCAGCCAAAATGGCGGGCCGACACGACGGAAAGCAAATAGACGCCGATATTTGTGGGCGACGTGCGCGGCGCGACGACCGCGTGCGGTGTCTGCTGGACGTTGTCCGGCGGCAGGAAGTTCTGCTGCTCGACGACGAAGGTCTCGAAATAGCGCCAGGTACGCCGGGCGATCTTGCGCAGCTCGGTCGAGACATGCTCGGACACGTCGAGCCGATCCTCCGTCTCCGCCGACTGGCTGACATAATAGGCAACAGCTGGCGAGAGGACCCAGAGGACGACGAAAGGAATGCCGACCAGATAAGCATAATCGCCACTCAGAGTAGCAAGTCCGAGCGCCAGCAGTGCCAGGACGGGAGCCTGCCACATGACCTTGTAGTGGCCGAGGATCGTGGTCTGCGCCGCGGCCTGGGCGCTGGCGGCCGTGCGCCATTGCAGCATCATCTTGCGGCTGACGAAGGTGCGGTAGAGCGAGCGACCGATGGCATCGGCCATGCCGCAGGCGGAGTCCGCCAGGAACACGATGCGCAGTGCCACCTGGGCATTGGCATCGCGGATGTCTGTCCAGATCGTATAGAGATGGGCGCGCGCGACGATATCGCTGGTGCGCGGGATGATGCCGTTGATGAGGCCGAGCGTCGGGGCGACGAACAGGCAGAAGATCAGCACGATCTGCCAGACCAGCGCCGGGAACGGCGCCAGGAAGTACCAGCCGAGCACGGAGGCGAAGAACCAGGCGATCGGCGTCAGCGAGCGGCGCAAATTGTCGAACATCTTCCAGCGGCCGAGGCCGGTGATACCGCGCAGCGGATTGAAGATGTAGGGCAGCAACTGCCAGTCGCCACGCGCCCAGCGATGCTGGCGCGAGACCTCGACTTCGTAGCGGATCGGGAAGTCTTCCACGAGTTCGCAGTCGGTGACGAGGGCACAGCGCGCCATCGAGCCTTCGAGCAGATCGTGGCTAAGGACGGAGTTTTCGTCGATCTTGCCACGCAGGGCATTCTCAAAAGCATCGACGTGATAGAGGCCCTTGCCGGTAAAGGTGCCTTCGCCGGCGAGATCCTGATAGACGTCGGAAACGGTGAAGACGTAGGGATCGAGACCCCTGTTGATCGAGAACACGCGCTGGAACACCGAGGCGTCCTTGCCCGTGGTCAGCGACGGCGTCACGCGCGGCTGCAGCACGCCATAGCCACTGACGACACGCTTGGTTTCCGGATCGACCACCGGACGATTGATCGGATGGTAGAGCTTGCCGACCAGCTTGGTGACGGTGTCGCGCATCAGGCGCGTGTCGGAATCCAGCGTCATGACATACTGGACGTTTTTCGGAACGATGTTGGCGCCGGGCAGGAAGGTGGTGTCGCGGTCGCCGCGCAGCAGCAGGTTCAGCTCGTGCAGCTTGCCGCGCTTGCGCTCCCAGCCCATCCAGGCCTCTTCGGCCGGATTGTAGAGGCGGCGGCGGTGCAGGAGGTAGAAACGCGTCTTGCCGTCGAAATCGTAGCGCTGCGATAGATTAGCGACTTCGCGGCGGGCGTAGTCGAGAATTTCAAGATCGCCTGCGGTTTCCTCGACCTTGCTGTCGGGCCAGTCGCTGAGCAGAGCGAAATAGACTTCGCCGCGCGGATTGGCGAGATAGTGGACCTCGAGGTTGCGCACCAGTTCGTCGACGCTGTCGTGGCTCGATATGAGTGTCGGGACGACGACGAGGGTACGGGCATCCTCGGGGATACCCTCCTTGAACTCATAGCCGACAAGCCGCACCGGCGTCACGAAGAAGGTGATGATGGTGTTGAAAAGCCCGGTCGCGCCTTCGGAAGCCGGCAACGAGAACATCAGCAGCAGGATGACGATCCCGGCTGCGCTCAAACCGGCATTCGCCAGGAAACTGCCGACCAACGCCATGGCGATGATCGTCAACAGCACGACGGGGCCGGCGATGGCGAGCCAGCCGAGCTTACGGACCTGGCGGACGAAATGCTGGACCGGCAAAGGCTTGTAGTTGATTGCCTCTTCCAGCTTCATCCGCTGCATTCCAACCAGGAAGCCGCCGACATTCGGCTCATGCGATTGCGGCTCGGACGAGGCCTTGGCCGCCGCCGTCATGTCGATCGCCTTCTGGGCGATCTCGATCTCCGTCTTGTCGGAGCGACGCGCCAGCTTTTCGATCTGCTTGCGATATTTGTTGCGCGAGCCTGCGTCGAGCGCGCCGTAATCGGTCTCCGCCCAGAGCAGCTTGTCGACCTTGCTGACCTCCTCGACCCAGACGGACCATTCGGTGTCATCGATTTCCCGCAGGCTGCGGATGATGTGACCCATCGTGGCATTACCGGCGGCAAGCCGGGTATGCTCGGCCAACATAACGGCTTCGTAATCGGTGCCGGCTGCTTCTATCCGCTGCTCCAGCCAGTCGATGGCCATGCTGGACGTCTGGGACCCGTCACGCAAACGATAGAGAAACTGCGTCGAAAACGTATTGTCGTGGGTAAGCGGCTCGAGCGTCGTCAGATATTCAGCGCATTTGGCCGGGTCCGCAAGACGGATCAACTCGTCGGCCGCCTCGTTCGCCTTGCTGCGCATGCGGCGGCTATGCTCGACCCGGATCGATATCCGGCGAAGATTGTCGACCAGCACGTAGCGCACCAGCGACGGCAGCGCCCAGAGCTCGCCGATCTTGAAGATCTCGCGCTCCTGGAAGCCATCAACGATGGCCATCAGGCCCTTGTAGGAAATCCTGCTATGGGTATGGGCGACGTAAAGCCATGCGACGGCCAGCGCACGCGGCATCACCATCCCCTGGATGGTGATGGTCGGCAGCTGCCTGTAGAATTTCTTCGGGAAATCGCGCCGGACTTCCTGGATGGCCTCTTCGATCACGTAGTGATTGTCGAGCAACCACTCGGCCGCGGGCGTGATCGACTGTCCTGCTTCGACGTCCGCAGCCGCTGCGCGGTAGACGCGCAGGATTTCCGTCTCGTTCTCGCGGTGACGGGCAAAAAACTCGAAGGGCTGGAAATTCGGCAGCGAGGCTGCGCCATCGCGGGCGAAGGCTTCCCCGCATTCTCTCAACTGGTCGTTGGACAGAAAGCTCGCACGGATCGAATCGTTGAAATCGATCGGGTTGGATTCAGGAGCGCGCGGCGAAGGGGTCGGGGAATTTTCAGCTGACATGGGTCGGGTTCTGGATCCAAACGGAGTGACGAGCATTCGCCGAGACCGTTATCCGGACAACACCCATCGTGACTCTAACCCTCGGCCCACCGGGCATAGGAAAAGGCTTTGACGGCATTACCGTAGCATAACCAGTTTCGGCGGAGATTTTCATGGGCGTTCAACCATTGGGCAATTCCCCATTGTCGATCCGGTTCCATGAAACCTTGGAAGCGCCCACTATAAGTTAAGCGAGCACGGCGGCAAGATTACATCAAGGCGATCGAGTTCATCGGACATTCTCCACATTGCACCGCGAATCGCGCCGGCAAGACGTCAGCGTGACACGTACCTAACTCCATAGGCCCGCAAATATGAACTTAAACTGAACTGAGCGAGCAAGATGATGAAGACGGCAGCATCTTGCTAGACGCCGCTGCGCTCGGGGTAGGAAATGATAGACAAGAAGCGGATCGGCAACTCGACCAGCACTTCCGGGCCGTGCGGCGCATCGGCATCGAAAAACAGGCTGTCGCCCGGCAGCATCGTATAGAGCTTGTCGCCATGGCGGTATTTGACCTCGCCTTCCAGCATATAGATCAGTTCCAGGCCATCATGCTGAAACGCGGGGAAGACATCGGAATCCGCTGTTAGCGTGATCAGGTAGGGCTCGACCTGCAGGCCGCTGGCACTGTTGCCGATATGACCGAGCAGGTTGTACTGATGACCGGCACGGGTGCCCCGCCGCTCGATTTCCAGTCCCTCCCCCGCCTTCACGAAAACCGCGTTGCGCACCTCCTCGAAGCGGCGGAAGAAGGCCGTGACGGGCACGCCGAGCGCGGCGGCCAGCGCCTGTAGGGTTGTCAACGAGGGCGAGGTGTTGCCATTCTCGATCTTCGACAGCATGCCGAGCGAAATCCCTGTCGCCGAAGCGAGATCCGCGCCGGTGATGCCCAGCGTCTTGCGGAAAGACCGAACCTCGCGACCGATGGCGACTTCGAGATTATTTTCCTTGGGATCGCGAAGCGAATGGGGATCCTGCTTCAAAACGGCCTTGGCGGGAGTGCTCTTGATCTTCACCGCCCCTGGCTCGACGCTTTCGGGCGTCGTTTCCGTCTTATCCATTCGTCTTTCCCGCGCTTTTCGACGTCGCAGCTTACTGGTTTCCGCCGGTGCATGCCATCCGGAAGGTGAAATTTATGAGCCGGCGTGCATCCCGCACACAGAAATCCGGCAGCCCTTGGACCGCCGGATTTGAGTTGGACGCGAATCAGGCACGCCGAATGACCCGGGCGATCAGCGACACGACGAAAAGGACGAGGAACAGGAAGAACAGAACCTGTGCAATTGATGCGGAAGCGCCGGCAATGCCGCCGAAACCCAAAACACCGGCGATGATAGCCACAACGAGGAATACGAGTGCATAATAAAGCATGGCGATCTCCTTGGTCTCAATGGACAGGAGAACGGCGATTTCACTCTATTGTTCCAATCGGGAAAGCTCAGGGTTGCGCCGATATTTCCGGCGACATTTGATCGTCGGTCCTAAAGTCCGATCCCGCAGACGATAGCAGCCACAAAAGCGAAGGCTGCCACGAAGAGCGCGACGTGGAATGCGGTTTCCCACTGACGCCGCTTGGAAATCGCAGTCGTCGAAGCCAGGCGCCGACGCTCCGAGGGCTCATCGAAACCACGAACGGGCACATTGGATAGACCAAGATTTGCCATGTGCTACCTCCGTTGTCAGATTGGATGCGTCATCGTTCGGCTATAGTCGGGCAATAACGTCCGGATTGGGAGAGAAGGATTTTCGCGCCCGGCACCCGTGCGGAAAAATTAACCCTCGATCAGCCGAAAATGCAGAACTAGCAGAGAATGCGACGGGCCCAGAGAAGGGTCCGCTCCAGGGCACCGTCTCCCGGTGCCGGTGCCGGCGGCAAGCGTTGCACCACCCCATTGTCTTCTTCAGAGGCCGTAGCACTGCCGTCGGCGCGTTTTGCCCGAACGGGAGCATGAAGGTAGCCAAGGGTCATACCGCCCATGAAAAACATGCCTTACCTCCGTCACGCGATCACAAAGTGTTAATCACCGTTAACAAGATCATGACACAAATGCGGCAGCTGTCAATAGTCTAGGTTCTTGGTCGTGTTTAAACCAGGCCTTAACCCTCCTTAGAGTTAACACGTTGAAATCTATACTTAGTCTCGGGAAAAGCCTTTGCTCGCGATCATCAGATTACGCGTATAATCCTCAGAGACGCGGCCGGCTGCCAGATCGGAAGATGAAATTCGCTCGACGACGGAGCCGTTCTGCATGACGGCCAGATGATCGCACATATGGGTGACGACGCCGAGGTCATGGCTGACCATGACGAAGGTGAGGTTGCGATCGCGGCGGATCTGTTCCAGCAGGTTGAGGACTTCGGCCTGCACGGAGGCATCGAGGGCCGATGTCGGCTCATCCAGCAGCAGGATCGACGGCTCGATAATCAGCGCCCGCGCGATTGCCACCCGCTGCCGCTGGCCGCCCGAGAGCTGGTGTGGGTAGCGGAAGCGGAAGCCGGCGCCGAGGCCCACTTCGTCGAGCGCCCGGGTGATGCGCCGCTCGCCGTCGTCGATCCCGTGGATCAACAACGGCTCGAGCAGCAGCCGGTCGATCGTCTGGCGTGGATGCAGCGATCCATAGGGATCCTGGAACACCATCTGGACATCGCGATAGAAGCGCTTGCTGCGCCTGGCGCCCTTCAGCGTTTCGCCTTCGATGCGGATCGTGCCTTCGTTGACCGGCGCAAGGCCTGCGACCGCCCGCAGCAAGGTCGACTTGCCGGAACCGGATTCGCCGACCAGACCGAAGGACTGGCCCTTTTCGACGGCGACGCTGACAGCGTTCAGCGCGTAGTAGCCTTCATAGATGACGCTGAGATTGTTGATCGACAGGGTCGTGGTCATGCAGCCCACTCCGGCTTGCGCTCGAGCACCGGCAATGGATGACGATCTTCGCCAATGACGGGCATGCAGTTGAGCAGGCCCCTTGTGTAGGGGTGCTGGGCGTTGCGCAGTTCCGACGCCGGCAGTTCCTCGACGATCTTGCCCGCATACATCACAATCACGCGGTCGCAGAAGGACGATACCAGCCGCAGATCGTGCGACACGAAGATCAGCCCCATGCCGCGCTCGGAGACCAGCTTGTCCATGATCCTGAGCACATCGAGCTGCACCGTCACGTCGAGCGCCGAGGTCGGCTCGTCGGCGATCAGCAGTTCCGGACCGGCGATCAGCATCATGGCGATCATCACCCGCTGCCCCATGCCGCCGGACACCTCATGCGGATGCAGGTCGTAGACCCGCTGCGGCTCGCGGATCTGCACCGCCTCCAACATGGCGAGCGCCCGATCGCGGGCCTCGGCCTTGCTCACCCGCTCATGGGTCCGCAGGGTTTCGCAAACCTGCCTGCCGATGGTCATGACCGGATCCAGCGAATATTTCGGGTCCTGCAGCACCATGGCGATGCGCTTGCCGCGCAGCGCCCGCCGCTCCCTGGGCGTGGCCTTCAGCAGATCCATGCCGTTGAAATCGAGCCTGTCAGCGGTCACGATCCCATGCGACTGGGTGAGGCCCATGATGGCACGGCCCGTCTGTGATTTGCCGGATCCGCTCTCGCCGACGATGCCGAGCCGTTCGCGACCGAGGGTGAAGGAAACGCCGCGAACGGCCTCGATCACGCCGGTGCGTGTCGGATAGCTTACCTTCAGGTTATCGACCGTCAGCATCGTCATCGGCCGCTCTCCTGCGGATCGAGCGCATCGCGAAGGCCGTCGCCCAGAAGATTGAAGCCGAGGCTGACGATGAGGATGGCAAAGCCCGGCATGGCGGCGACCCACCATTGGTCGAGGATGAAGCGGCGACCGGCCGCGATCATGGCGCCCCATTCGGGAAGCGGGGGCTGCGCGCCGAGCCCGAGGAAGCCGAGACCGGCAGCCGTGAGGATGATACCAGCCATATCGAGCGTCACCCGGACGATCAGCGAGGAGATACATAGCGGCATGACATGGCGGAAGATGATCCGCAGCGGCGAGGCACCCATCAGCCTGACGGCTGAAATATAATCCGAGCGCCGGACGGTCAGCGTTTCTGCCCGGGCAATGCGCGCATAGGGCGGCCAGGAGGTGATGGCGATGGCGATGATCGCATTCTGGATACCCGGCCCGAGGGCTGCCACGAAGGCCAGCGCCAGGACGAGCTTCGGGAAGGCAAGGAAGATGTCGGTGATGCGCATCAGAACGGCATCGAGCCATCCACCGACATATCCCGACACGGTGCCGACCAACAGTCCGATCGGCGCCGAGATGATCGCCACCAGCACGATGACCAGCAATGTCAGCCGCGATCCGTGCATGATCCGCGAGAAGATGTCCCGGCCCTGGTCGTCGGTGCCAAGCAGATAGCCCTGCGTTCCCGGCGGCAGCAGCCGGGCATTGGCCAGATCGCCGATCACGGGAGACTTGGTGGCGATCACATCGGCAAAAACCGCCATGAACAGCAGCCCGACGATGATCACCAGGCCGAGCACAGCCAGGTGATTGGCGGAAAACTGCCGCCAGGTGATGTAGGCGCGCCCGAGTCTTGCCTGCAGGCGGGACTGGGGCCGGTCGGAAAGAAGCCACTGGCGGCGGGTGAGCGGTGCTGCTGGTGTCGTTGGACCCGTCATTTGCGTCGTGTCCTTGGGTCGAGCGTCCGGTAGAGGATGTCGGACAGAAGGTTGATGCCGATGAAGACAGTGCCGATGACGATGGTGCCGCCGAGCACGGCGTTCATATCGGCATTCTGCAGAGAATTGGTGATGTAGAAGCCGATGCCCGGCCAGGAGAACACGGTTTCGGTCAACACGGAGCCTTCGAGCAGGCCGGCGTAGGACAGCGCGATGACCGTTACCAGCGGCACGGCGGCATTGCGCAACGCATGCGCCCAGATCACCCGTGTCTCGGACAAGCCTTTCGCCCGCACGGCAACGATGTATTCCTGGCCGAGCTCGTTGAGCATGAAGCTGCGCGTCATGCGGCTGATATAGGCAAGCGAGAAATAGCCGAGCAGCGAGGCCGGCAGGATGATGTGACGGAAGACGTCGTTGAACACGTCCCACTCGCCCTGCAGGGCGGCGTCGAGCAGGAACAGTCCGGTGATCGGCGTGAACGTGTATTCGTAGGTGATGTCGATACGGCCCGGGAAGGCTACCCAATTCAATTTGGCATAGAAGATCACCAGCGAGATCAGCGCCATCCAGAAGATGGGCACCGAATAGCCGACCAGCCCGATGACGCGCACCAGTTGATCGACAAAACTGCCCCGACGAACGGCGGCGAGCACGCCGAGCGGCACGCCGATCACAGAGCCGATGATCGTTCCAAGCGTTGCCAGCTCCAGCGTTGCCGGAAAGGCGCGGCGGATGTCGGTCATCACGGGGTTGGTGGTCAGCACCGAGGTGCCGAAATCGCCTGACAGCACGCCCTTGATATAGATGAAAAACTGCTCGTAGAGCGGCAGGTCGAGGCCGAGCTCTCGCCGCGTCCGCTCGATGACATGGGCCGGCGCCCGGTCGCCGAGGATGGCGAGAACCGGATCGATCGGCACGACGCGGCCGATGAAGAAGGTAACGGCCAAAAGGCCGAGATAGGTTGTTATGGCGATGCCGACAAAGCGCAGCACGGCCTTGACGATGGGCATGGTGCGGCCACCTGCGGGCCGCACCTCCATCCTGCGTTCAACTATGCTCAATGGACCAAACCTTCCGGACTACTCCTTCGATATCGGTCCGACGAAGTTGGTGTCGAAGCTCGGGCCGAGCGCGAAACCCTTGAGGTCCTTCTTGAAGGCGGCCACTTCGATCTGCTGGAAGATGATCGCGAACGGGCTGTTGTGCAGGAACTGCTTCTGCACGTCCTGATACATGGCAGCGCGTTTGTCAGCATCCGGCTCGAACAGGGCTGCGCGCGTGATCTTGTCGAGTTCAGGCGTCACGAAGGTGTTGCGCCAGGCGAGCGTCTTCACCTTGCCGGCGTCCGAGTTGTCCGGGTTGGTGGTGAAGGTTTCCGCGTTGGAGTTCGGATCCCAGTAGTCCATCCCCCAGTTGCCGATATAGATATCGTGGTTGCGGGCGCGGTACTTCGTCAGCGTCTGCTTGCCGTCGCCGGGAATGATCTCGAGCTTGATGCCGGCCTGCCCCAGCGTCTGCTGGATCGACTGGGCAACGCCGGTGATCGGCTCGATGTTGCGCACGTCCATGGTCACCGAGAAGCCGTCCTTGAGGCCTGCCTTGGCCAGCAATTCCTTGGCCTTGGCGACGTCGAACGTGAACGGCTTTTCCTCGAGCGCGCCGAGCACGCCCTTCGGCTCGAACGTCTGGCGGATTTCGCCGACGCCCTTGATCAGCGTCTTGCCGATGGCATCGTAGTCGATCAGGTAGCGGAAGGCTTCCTGGACTTCCGGCTTGGCAAGGTTGGGGTTCTTCTCGTTGAGGCTGATATAATAGACCGTGCCCTTCGGCGCGTTGGTGACGGAAACCTTGTCGCCCTTGGTGAGCGCATCCAGATCGCCCGGCTCGAGGTTTCGTGCGACGTCGATGTCGCCGTTTTCAAGCGCCAGCCGCTGGCCGGAGCTTTCCTTCATGAAGCGATAGATGACGCGGGCAAGCTTCGGCTTCTCGCCGTAGTAATTGTCGTTGCGCTCGAGAACGATGGCCTCGTTGGCGCGCCATTCGCGCAGCTTGAAGGGTCCAGAGCCGGCATAGCCGGTCTTCAGCCAGCCATTGCCGAAATCATTGTCGTACTTGTAGTCGGCCGACGGCGTGACCGGCTTGACGTGGTCGAGCACCAGCTTCTTGTCGACGACATTGGCAACAGTCGAGGTCAGGCAGTTCAGCACGAAGGACGGCGCATAGGCCTTGTCGACAGTGAAGGTGAAGGTCGTGGCATCGACAGCCTTCGCCTTTTCAGTCACGTTGTCGCCAGTAAGGCCGAACTGGGTGAGGATGAAAGCGGGGCTCTTGTCGAGCTTGACGGCGCGCTCGAAGGACCAGGCGACGTCTTCGGCCGTGATCGGGTTGCCGGAGGCGAACTTGAGGCCAGACTTGAGCTTGAACGTATAGGTCAGATGATCGTCGGATACCGTCCAGCTCTCGGCCAGGTCGCCCTTGACCTTGGTCGTGTCGGCGACGTCGAGGCGAACCAGCAGGCTGTAGGTATTGCCGGTGATCTCAGCCGTCGAGAGCTCGTAGGCCTCGCCCGGATCCATCGAGATGATGTCATCGAAGGCAAAGCCCTCGACCAGCGTATCCTTCGGCGTTGCAGCAAAGGTCACGCCCGGCGCCGAGGCCATCAGGATGGAAAGCGCAGCGCTCGCCGCGAGAAGGCGGGCGTTGCGGTGAATTGTGGTGATGATCATTTTGCTATTCCCCTGTTTTTTTAAAGTTTTATTCTTCGATGTCTCAGTGGGCGCTCGTCTCTCCCCAGGCGGACGCCAGAACCCGAAGCCAGTTTTCCCGGCACAGTTTCACCAGATCCTCCTCACCATAGCCAACGTTCAGCAGGGCAGCAATCAGCTTCTGGTTGCCGGCGGCATCCCCTATTTCCTCCGGAATGGTCGCCCCGTCGAAGTCCGAACCAAGCCCGACGCAGTCGATGCCCATGCGCTGCACCAGGTAGTCGACATGGCGGATCATGTCTTCAAGCGGGGTGTCTGCCTCTGAGCGGCCGTCGGCCCGCAGCATCGCCGTCGCGTAGTTCAGGCCGACGATACCGCGTCTCTCCTTGATGGCATCGAGCTGCCGGTCCGTCAGATTTCGGGCAACGGGGGTAAGCGCGTGGGCATTCGAATGGCTGGCAACCAGCGGCTGGTCGGAGGTTTTCGCCACGTCCCAGAAGCCCTTCTCGGTGATATGGGCAAGGTCGATCAGGATGCCGAGTTCGTTGCAGCGCCTGACCAACGCGAAACCGGCGCCGGTCAAGCCGGGACCTGTGTCTGGCGACATCGGAAAGGCGAAGGGCACGCCATGCGCAAAGACGTTGTTGCGGCTCCAGACGGGGCCGAGCGAACGCAGTCCGGCTGCATGGAATGTCTCGAGCGCCACCAGATCGGCATCGATCGCCTCGCAGCCTTCCATATGCAGCACGGCAGCGAAAACGCCCTTCGCCATGCTGTCGCGGATATCACTGGTGGTGCGGCAGAGCTTCCAGGCACCGTCGCGATCGAGGCGGAGGGCGATCGCCGCCATCTCGTGCGCGATGTCGAGCGACGCGTGGCGCTCGAGCGGCGCAGCCATGGGTGTGACGTAGTGGCCGTTGTGGTCCGGCTCGGCGAAGACGAGATCGCCGGAGGGAATGTAGATGGCACAGAGCCCGCCTGCCAGGCCACCCGCCTTGGACCTCGGAGCGTCCATATGGCCGCTGGACGTTCCGTCCCTGAACTCGGCGACCGGATCGGCCCCTTTTTTCTGATGCGACCAAAGCCGCAGGAGCACGTCGTTGTGGCCGTCGAATACCAATTGCATGTTCAATCCTGGCAGTCTGCCGATCTATCGGAATCATCAGCATAAAAAGGCTGACAGGATTCGCCATCCCCCAGCGAAAATAAATCGTGCCGCCGTGACCCCTGCCCCAACGCGCAAGGTTTAATCTTCGCGGCAGCGAAACGGCCGATGACATCGGCCACGGCGGACCCCATTTCTTGCGCCAGCGTCATGCGATGGACCGCCGGAACGGGCAGGACGTCGCTCGCAACGCGCCACCACTCGTCACAAGGGAGATTACGATGACGCTTTCAATGTACCGCATGACTGTGCCTGTCTTTCAACGCGGTCTCGCGACCCTCAACGCCTATCTCGATAAGGCGGAGGCTCACGCCACGGAAAAGGCGCTCGATCCAGGGATGCTGGTCAATGCCCGCCTGGCTCCCGACATGCTGACGCTGTCCGGCCAGTTCCAGCGCGCCAGCGATACGGCCAAGCTGACGATCGCCCGGCTCGGCGCCATCGATGCACCCTCGTTCGAGGATAGCGAGACAACGATCGCCGAGTTGCGCGAGCGCGTGGCTAAAACGGCGGCTTTCCTGGCAACCATAGGAGAGGACACGCTCGCTGGCAGCGAGACGCGCCAGGTGACGATCTCGCCCGGCGGCGTCAAGATGACGTTCCGGGGCGACGATTATCTCGCCAGCTTCGCGCTGCCGAACTTCTACTTCCATATCGCCACCGCCCACGCGATCCTGCGCCAGCAGGGAGTGGCCATCGGCAAACGGGACTATCTCGGCGCTTTTGCCTGAGCCTAGGCTCCGGGCCGGTACGTCACCGGCCCGTCTGCCGTGAGCTCGGTATAGGCGAGCGTCTGGTCGAGATGCTCTGCCCTTAGCGCCAAAAGGCGCTCGGCATAGGCAAGCCGTGTCGCCAGGTAGTCGGGTTCGTCGGCGAGATTGACGAGTTCGGACGGGTCGGCCTTGAGGTCGAACAGCAATGGCGGCAAGCCGGCAAAATGCACGTATTTGAATGCCTCGTCGCGAATGACGGAAAGATTGCAGGCATTCGACTTCAGCCCGAAATGCGCTTCCGCCTGTCCTTCGGCGATGTCGCGGAAATCGAACTCCCAGAACGCCGCATCGCGCCATGTCTGTGGACCTTCGCCATCGAGAAATGGGACCAGCGTCTCGCCATCGACATGGTTGCCAGGTCGAAGACCAAGCCTGTCGCAGAGGGTCGGGAAGACGTCGACCGAGCTGGTGAAGCTTTCGACCACGGTCCCGGCGCTGTGGGGCGCCTTAGGGTCGCGAATGACCAGCGGGATATGGTAGCTGCCGTCGAAAAAGCCGGCCTTGCCCAGCGTCCAGTGGTCGCCGGCCATCTCGGCATGATCGGAAGTGAAGATGATCAGCGTGTTGTCCCAGGCACCCGCGTCCTTCAGCGCCTGACAGGCGCGGCCGATCTGCGCGTCGACTTCCGCGATCATGCCGTAATAGATGGCGCGGATGGCGCGGAAATCCTGCGACGACCAGTCGCTGAGCGGCCCATCGGCACCGTGGATGAAATGGCCCTGATTCCCCCGTGACATCATATAGGCGAGGAACGGATGCGACGCCTGCTCGACCGCCGCCGTTTCGGCGCGGGGCATGTCCGGCCCGTCATCGGCGCTGAACATGGTGTTGTAGGGCGCTGGGACGGAAAAGGGCGGATGCGGCCGCAGCAGCGACACATGGGCGAACCAGGGTGCCTCCTGTTCTCCCAGCCAGCGCTGGAATTCCCCGATCAGGAAGGCCGTCTGCGTCTCATCCTTGGAATAGCAGGGGGAGCCATCCGAGATCTCTCCGGGTTTGGCCCCGACGGGAATATGAATATCGCGGCTGGTCGCCTCGCTGTGGCCACGTTCCCGCAACCAGGAAAGCCACTGCTTCTCGTGCTCGGGTAGCAGCTGGCGGGCGGTGAAGCCGGGAAGGACGCCTTCATAGGTCGTCAGGTGCGGATCCCGGGCATCGAGGCGGCGCGGATCGCGCGCAGTGTCAGTATAGCCGAACAGGGTCGGCTCATATCCGGCTCGGCGGGCGGCCAACGCGACATTGTCGAAACGGGCGTCGAGCGGAGACCCATTGCGACAGACGCGATTGTTCATCTGGTAGAGGCCGGTATAGAGCGTCGCCCGCGCCGGCGAGCAGGGTGCGGTTCCCGCAAAATGCCGGCGGAACAGCACGCCCTCGGCGGCCAGTGCATCGATGTTCGGCGTACGCACAGCGGGATGCCCGACGACTGAAAGGCAATCGCCTCGCCATTGGTCGGCAGTGATCAGCAGCACATTCGGCCGGTCGGGATGGGAAGGCTCAGTGATGGTTGGTTTTTGCATGCCAGTTCCAGGCAGATTGAATGATCTGCGAGAGGTCGTAGCGCGGCACCCAGCCGAGCACGGCCTTCGCCTTGTCGTTGTTGGCAACAAGCGTGGTCGAATCGCCTTCGCGACGATCGACATATTCGACCGGGAAAGGCTGCTTCGTCACGTCCTCGATCGCCGATAGAAGCTCCTTCACCGTCGTGCCCGTCCCGGTCCCGAGATTGAGCGCCACGGAGGCCCCGCCCTCCAGAAGATACTGGACGGCCCGGACATGGGCATCGGCGAGATCGAGCACGTGGATATAATCGCGCACACAGGTGCCGTCGCGCGTCTCGTAGTCGCTGCCGAACACCTTGAAGCCGGCGCGCCGACCGAGCGCCGCATCGATTGCCAGAGGGATGGCATGGGTTTCCGGCTTGTGCCACTCCCCGACCCGACCCTCGAAATCAGCGCCGGCCGCGTTGAAGTAGCGCAGGATGACCGAATGGAAGCCGGTGTAGCGATCGTAATCCGCGAGCGCCTGCTCGACGATATATTTGGTCTGGCCGTAGGGATTGATCGGCACCTGCCGATGGGTCTCGTCGAGCGGCACGCTCTGCGGCAGCCCATAGGTGGCGCAGGTCGAGGAAAACACGAAGGCCTTGATCCCGGCCGCCTGGGCCGCCGAGAGCAGCGTCAAGGTACCGACAACGTTGTTCTCATAAAAGGCGACGGGGTCCTTGACCGATTCTCCGACTTCGATCAGCGCCGCGAAATGCAGGATGGCCGATGGCTTGTGTCGCGCGATCACCTCGTCGAGCCGCGCCCGGTCGCGAATGTCGCCCTGTTCGACAGGGCCCCATTTGACGAATTCGGGATGGCCGTTCGAGAAATTGTCGTAGACGACGGGCAGGAAGCCCTTGTTGGCGAGGTCGAGGCAGGTATGCGAGCCGATATAGCCAGCGCCACCCACAACGAGAATCGTTTCTCCGGCCATGCGTCGCTCTCCGATTGTTAAGCCCTGAAAGCCTTAGACCAGTCGCTTGACAAGAAAAAGGTAGGCCGATCAAAAATCGAACCGATGGGCCGCTTGACTGTGCACGGGCTCCCACGCTCCGCCAATGACGGAAAACCTGAGCGCCTGAACCGAGACAAGCGGAATGCTCGGATGGATCGAAGCCGCCTAGCGTGCAGACATGGCAAAGCCGCCGGTTCGCGGCTATGCAGGCTCAGATGTATGGAGAGTCCGGGAGGACCGGCCTTTCGACCGGAAGCGCCTACTTGTTGCGCATCAGCCAGATCTTGCCGGCCATGGTGATTTCGTGGGCGTCCAGCTCGGGCGCTTCTTCCTGGTTGCAGCGCTCGACCAGCCCCATCTCGCGCAGTTCTTCGAGGGTCGTGTTGGTCAGGAACTTGACCTTCTGCGGCCGCTCCTTGAAACGGTCGGTCTTTGCATAAGTCACCACGGCATTCAGGTGAGTCCACTTCTTCGGTGGCTGCGGAAAAAGCTTCCCGTCCTTGGCAAGCTTCAACCCTCTGATCTGAGTCGGCGTGAGCGTAATCATAGTGTGTCCTTGAGATTCTAAAAGTTGTGCCTTACGGCCAAAAAGAGGGCTTGAACAACCCTCTTGTTTTTCTGTTGTCGCCCTCCCTAGCAGATCAATCGGCAAAAAGATAAGGATCTGTGCAATCCGACCGCGTTTCAGCGCAATCAAGGCTAACGCGATCCCATTATTTCGTCTTATATTGCAAATTCAGCAGGCGGCACCGGCCAGTCTCGCGACTTTCATTGACCGCCGAATACGGGCGGCGCCCCGTGGATCACCACCAGCAGCGCTCTTATATCTACATGCGAAGGCCCATCTCCCCATTGCCGCAGCGCTACGCAGGCCATGAAGCACATGATTTTCTCCACCAACAAGGGCCCGGCCAGTGCGGAGGTAGAGAGTCGGGCGCGTCGATAAAACGACGGCCGCAGGCGAATGCGCAGTCCGCCCTCGTTCAGGCGATGTTCTGATGAACGCCCTGCACGGGCTTTCCCCATGTCAAAGTCCACAACGGCTCTTCACCGGGCATGTGCGTATAGGTAAAGCGCTCCGTCACGGCGGCCTCTCCGAGCACGTCGACGATCCATTCCGTCGGAGCGCGGCGACAAAGCTGTCTGTTCTTCAGCCACGAACTGAGATCCTGCCTGCTGCCGTAGACGATTTCGGTCGGCTTATCGGGAAGTTCGAGAGTCCAGTATATCATTGCCGTTCTCTAATTTAGATAATGGCCCGTTACTGGAAAAAGCTTACACCTGCCTGAACAACCCTCGCGCCGAGAACGGTTCCACAGACATCTCGCAGGAGATGGCGAATAGGTTAGGGCTGGTCGGGTCAGAAACGGCGGAAGACGGGAATGGCGGAGAGGGTGGGATTTGAACCCACGGTGCCCTTGCAGGCACGCCGCATTTCGAGTGCGGTACATTCAACCACTCTGCCACCTCTCCGCGGAACCGGTTGACGCTGTGAAGCGCGCCGTCCTCATAGCGAGAGAAACTTCATATGGCAAGGGCGAAAGTCGATAGTTTTCACCCTTTTGCCTTGACAGATTTTGACCCCTCGCGTAAGTGCCGAGCCCAATAGGCGTGGAGAAGTCCCGCCCTTTGCGCTTTCGCGTTCCGCGCAAGCATCACCGGCAGGCCGGTTCGGGCACAAGCCCTTTCCCCTGCTCAATGTCGACTGATAAAAAGACGGCCCCCTCAGGGAGAGCCGGAACGAACATGAAAGGATAACCAATGTTCGCAGTCATCAAGACCGGCGGTAAGCAGTACCGTGTGGCAGCAAACGACGTGCTGACCATCGAGAAGCTCGACGTCATCGCCGGCGATATCGTAGAATTTAACGAAGTCCTGATGATCGGCGTCGGCGCCGACGCTTCCATCGGCGCTCCCTTCGTTGTCGGCGCAACCGTCAAGGCTGAGGTTGTCGAGCACAATCGCGCCCGCAAGGTCATCGCCTTCAAGAAGCGTCGTCGTCAGAATTCCAAGCGTTCGCGCGGTCATCGTCAGCATCACACGGTTGTCCGCATCACCGACATCGTCGCTGCCGTTTAAGATCACGGACAGGTTTAAAGGAGAAATCCCATGGCACATAAAAAAGCAGGCGGTTCGTCGCGCAACGGTCGTGATTCCGAGTCCAAGCGCCTCGGCGTGAAGAAGTTCGGCGGCGAAGCTGTGATTGCAGGCAACATCATTCTGCGCCAGCGTGGCACGCAGTGGCATCCGGGCGCCAATGTTGGCCTCGGCAAGGACCACACGATTTTCGCGCTGACCCCAGGTAACGTCGCCTATCGTACCAAGGCCAATGGCCGCGTCTACGTATCTGTAATGCCGAAAGCAGAAGCAGCGGAATAAAGCCGGAAGCGTTCTAGCAGCCGGCGTCTCATCGACCCGGCTGACCGCATCAGGTTCAGTCTTAGAAAAAGGGGAGATGGGGCGCCATCTCCCCTTTTTTCTTTACCCCCACAGGAGGACTGAACAGTGCAAAGCGAATTGTTAAGGGAGGACCAATCGAGGTCGCCCCAAGACCGGTCGAGGCCGGAGAGGTTAAGGCCCGATTGCCCCGTCTTGTTATCGGAGCGGCTCGTTCTGCGCGCGCCGCACAAAGACGACATCGAAGCCCTTGCCCATCTCGCCAACAACGCCAATGTCGCCACCATGGTATCGCGCATGCCGCACCCATATACGACCAAGGACGCCGCCGATTTTGTGCGACGCACGACGTCTGGCGAGATTGGCAAGTGCCTCTATGCGATCACCAAACAGGAAAACGGCGCCTTTCTCGGTTGCTGTGGCATAGAGCCGGGCCAGGATCCCGCAACCGTCGAGATCGGCTACTGGCTGGGCGAGCCCTACTGGAACCAGGGCTTCATGACGGAAGCAGCCCACGCGCTGATCGACATGGTGTTTCGCACGAGGCCTGAGGTCGAGCAAATCGACGCGCGCTGCAGGGTTACCAACGTCGCGTCGCGGCGGGTGATCCACAAGTGCGGCTTCCAGTTCCAGGGCTCCGGGCTGGTGGCGTCGCTGGCGCTCGGCAGCACGGTGTCGGTCGAGTGGTTCCGGCTGGATCGCCGGACCTGGATGTCGTTGCGCAGCTGGGGGGCACTGAGATGAACGCCGCCGTCCTCCAGCGTCGCCCGACCCCGATGACGGGCCCCGGCCCCGAACCGGTCATACGCACCGCCCGCCTGACGCTACGGCCCCATCGCCTGAGCGATGCCGACGCGATCACCGGCTCCCTGTCGGATTTCGCGGTCACCCGCATGCTGGCGCGGGTGCCGGTGCCGTACGTCAGGCAGGACGCCCTCGACTGGCTGGTGCCGCGCGCGTCCGGCATCCTCGATGACTGGGCGCTCGCCATCACCGAGGGTGACGATGTCCATATCGGCACAGTTGCCATCGAGCGGCGCCACGACCGCTGGCACGTCGGCTACTGGCTGAACCGCTACTACTGGAAGCGCGGCTTCATGGGCGAGGCGGTTGCTGCCACTCTGGAACGTTTCGGCCGGCGGATGCCGGGCGAGACTATCCATTCCGGCGTGTTCGTCGACAATCCTGCGTCGCTGAAGCTGCAGGCCAATCTCGGCTTCCGCATCACCGGCTGCTCGGAGGTCTACAGCTTTGCCCGCAGCACCATGGTGCCGCATGTCGAAACCGTGTTGGCGCTCGGCGATTTGCGGTTGCCGACAGCCGCCTGACACAGAAAAACCGCCGCCGGATTGCCGGCGGCGGTCCTTTATAAGCAGACTGCGAGACCCTCGCCGGCAGCTATGCTATAGCTGCTGCAGATAACGATAATCTTTGACCTCCGTCACAACCGCCTATATCGAAGGCGGAATGACGGGCGCAAACTGACCGAATAGCGAAGAATACGATGAAATTTCTCGACGAAGCAAAAGTCTACATCCGCTCCGGCGACGGCGGCGGCGGCAGCGTCTCCTTCCGGCGTGAAAAATTCATCGAGTTCGGCGGCCCCGATGGCGGCGACGGCGGACGCGGCGGCGACGTTTGGGTCGAGGCGGTCAACGGCCTGAATACGTTGATCGATTTTCGTTTCCAGCAGCATTTCAAGGCGCAGATCGGCACCCACGGCATGGGCCGCAACCGCACCGGCGCCAATGGCGAGCACGTGACGCTGAAGGTGCCTGTCGGCACGCAGGTCTTCGAGGAAGACGCCGAGACGATGATCTGCGACCTCACCTTCGAGGGCCAGCGCTTTCGGATCGCTGCCGGCGGCAATGGCGGCTTCGGCAACGCCCATTTCAAATCCGCGACCAACCAGTCGCCGGATTGGGCCAATCCGGGCCTCGAGGGCGAAGAGAAGACCATCTGGCTGCGGCTGAAGCTGATTGCCGATGCCGGTCTCGTCGGCATGCCGAATGCCGGCAAGTCGACCTTCCTCGCCTCGGTCACCCGCGCCCGGCCGAAGATCGCCAACTATCCTTTCACGACGCTGCATCCCAATCTCGGCGTTGCGACCGTCGACGGAACCGAATTCATTCTGGCCGACATCCCGGGCCTGATCGAAGGCGCCCATGAGGGCGTCGGCATCGGCGACCGCTTCCTCGGCCATGTCGAGCGCACCCGCGTGCTGCTGCATCTGGTCTCGGCCCAGGAAGAGAAGGTCGGCAAGGCCTACAAGACGGTCCGGCACGAGCTCGAGGCCTATGACGAGGCGCTTGGCGAAAAGCTTGAGATCGTCGCCCTGTCGCAGGTCGACATTCTCGACGATGCCGAACTCAAGAAGAAGACCAAGGAACTCGCCCGCGCCTGCGGTCACACGCCCTATCAGATCTCGGCGATCACGGGCAACGGCATGACCGACCTGCTGCGCGCGCTGCGCGACATCATCGCCATCGGCGAAACTGAAGACAAGCCGATGAAGGCGCTGAAGAACCGCCACAGGGATACGGTCGACCTGGTCGCGGACGAGAGCAACGAAAGCGGGGACGAGGAGCAGGAGGGATGACAGCCCGACAGCCGCTCGACCGCTACCGGCGCATCGTCATCAAGATCGGCTCGGCGCTGCTGGTCGACCGCGGCACCGGGCTGAAGAAGGCCTGGCTCGATGCCATCTGCGCCGACATCGCAGCGTTGAAGGCCGGGGGTGTCGATGTCCTCGTGGTCTCCTCAGGCGCCATCGCGCTTGGCCGCTCCGTGCTCGATCTCGCCAGCGGCGCCTTGAAACTCGAGGAAAGCCAGGCGGCAGCGGCTGTCGGACAGATTGCGCTGGCCCGTGCCTGGTCGGAAAGCCTGTCGCAGGGCGACATCGTCGCCGGCCAGATTCTCCTGACGCTCGGCGACACGGAAGAGCGCCGCCGCTATCTCAATGCCCGCGCCACCATCAACCAGCTGTTGAAACTCGGCGCCGTGCCGATCATCAACGAGAACGACACCGTCGCCACCAGCGAGATCCGCTATGGCGACAATGACCGGCTCGCGGCGCGTGTCGCCACCATGACCGGCGCCGACTTGCTGATCCTCCTGTCCGACATCGACGGCCTCTACACCGCTCCGCCACATCTTGACCCGGACGCCCGCTTCCTCGAAACCGTCGCTGAAATCACGCTCGAAATCGAGGCGATGGCCGGCGGTGCTGCTTCGGAGTTGTCGCGCGGCGGCATGCGCACCAAGATCGATGCCGGCAAGATCGCCACCGGTGCCGGCTGCGCCATGATCATTGCCTCCGGCAAGACCGACCGACCGCTCTCCGCCATCGACCAGGGCGCCCGCTCTTCCTGGTTCGCGCCCTCGGGCACACCGGTGACGGCGCGAAAGACCTGGATTGCCGGACAATTGCAGCCGGCTGGCGAGCTGCATGTCGATGCCGGCGCGGTCACCGCGCTCGGGGCCGGCAAGAGCCTGCTGCCGGCCGGCGTGCGTTCGGTCGTCGGCCACTTCGGCCGCGGCGATACGGTCGCCGTCATCGGCCCCGCCGGCCGCGAGATCGGCCGCGGGCTCGCCGGTTACGATGCCGAAGAGGCGCGTCAGATCACCGGCCGCAAGTCGGCGGAGATCGAGGCCATTCTCGGCTATGCCGGCCGCGCCGCCATGGTCCACCGCGACGATCTGGTGATGACCGCCGGAACACAGGCGGCGAAGAACCGAAGGGACGAAGCCCATGCTTGATGCCGTGACATCCAGCCCCGACATCGATCGCCTGATGGCAGAGATCGGCCGGCAGGCCCGCGCCGCATCGCGGCCTCTGTCCTTTGCCTCGCCCGATTCGAAAAACCAAGCGTTGAACGCCATGGCCGACGCCATCCTCGCGCGCCGTGCCCACATCCTGGCTGAAAACGCTAGGGACCTGCACGACGTCGAAGGCACCGGCATGCTCGCCTCGTCGATCGACCGGCTGACGCTGACCGATGCCCGCATCGACGCCATGACCGACGGCATCCGCACCATCGCCGCCCTTGCCGATCCGGTCGGCGAAGTCATTGCCGCCTGGGATCGGCCGAACGGCCTGAAGATCGAACGGGTCCGCACGCCGCTCGGCGTCATCGGCGTCATCTTCGAAAGCCGCCCCAATGTTACAGCCGATGCCGGCGCGCTTTGCCTCAAGGCCGGCAATGTCGCGATCCTGCGATGCGGCAGCGATTCGCGCCGGTCGTCGCAGGCGATCCATGCCTGCCTCGTCGAGGGATTGAAGGCGGCAGGCCTGCCGGAGCACGCGATCCAGCTGGTGCCGGTCACCGACCGCGCCGCTGTCGGCGCCATGCTTGCCGGCCTCGACGGCAACATCGACGTCATCGTGCCGCGCGGCGGCAAGAGCCTGGTGGCGCGCGTGCAGAGCGAGGCCCGCGTGCCGGTCTTTGCCCATCTCGAAGGCATCTGCCACATCTACATCGATGGCTCCGCCAAACTGGATATGGCGAAGGACATCGTCGTCAATGCCAAGATGCGCCGCACCGGCGTCTGCGGTGCCGCAGAGACGCTGCTCGTTGATCGGTCGGTCGCAGCCACGCATCTGAAGCCGCTTGTCGACGCGCTTTCGGCAGCAGGCTGCGAAATCCGCGGCTCGGGCGAGGTGCTCCAGACTATCCCCGGATTGAAGCCGGCTACCGACGAGGATTGGTCGACGGAATATCTCGATGCCATTATATCGATTGCTATCGTTGATGGAGTCTCCGGCGCGATCGAACATATAGCCCGCTATTCGTCCCACCACACGGAAGCCGTCATCGCCGAGAATCCTGATGTAGCCGAACGATTCTTCACCGAAATCGATTCGGCGATCCTGCTGCACAATGCCTCGACCCAATTTGCCGACGGCGGCGAGTTCGGCATGGGCGCGGAAATCGGCATTGCCACGGGCAAGATGCATGCGCGCGGGCCCGTCGGCGTCGAGCAACTGACCTCGTTCAAATACCGGGTACGCGGCAGCGGACAGATTCGGCCTTGATGTGACGATAGACAAAGTCGACGCCCATTATCTGCGCATGCCACATGCTGAACGCGGCATGGTCGTTGGCCTGTTCGGCGGCTCCTTCAATCCGCCGCATCCGGGCCATTTTCTGGTCGCCGAGATCGCCATTCGCCGGCTCGGGCTTGACCAGCTCTGGTGGATGGTCACGCCGGGCAACCCGTTGAAAAACATCAGCCAGCTGGCGCCGCTTGCCGAGCGTATCGCGCTCAGCGAGAAGATCGCCACAGATCCGCGCATCAAGGTGACCGGCTTCGAACAGGCGCTGAACATGCGCTACACCGCCGATACGCTCGCCCGCGTCAAGGCGCTGAACAGCCACGTCAATTTCATCTGGATCATGGGCGCCGACAGCCTCAGCAGCTTTCACAAGTGGCAGAAATGGCAGACCATCGCCAACACCTTCCCGATCGCCGTCATCGACCGACCGGGTTCAACGCTGTCGCATCTGTCGGCAAAGATGGCAAAGACCTTCCACTACGCCCGCGTCGACGAGGATGACGCCCGTATCCTGTGGAAGAAGCGCGCGCCAGCCTGGACCTTCATCCATGGACCGCGCTCGACGCTGAGCTCGACCGCCCTGCGCGAAGAACAACAGAAGACTTAATTTCGGAAATTGAAACCCTCCAAAATGAAAAGCCCGACGGGGGAGGAGATCCGTCGGGCCTATCAAAACTGATTAACAGCTGGGAGGAGGAGCGCTGTCAATCCAAATCGAAAGGCGCTGGGAGGAGGAGTGCGCCGTTCGATGATTTGAATTTAGCATTTTTATCCGGGATGAAAATCCCCGATATCGCAATGCAGCCATGCATAAAACGCATGATTAGAAGATGATGGTGCCCAAAATTAGCTCTTTTGAAAGGTTTGAGGGGGCGCACCGACTGGATCAC
This sequence comes from Rhizobium sp. HT1-10, assembly GCF_049472505.1. NCBI lineage: Bacteria > Pseudomonadati > Pseudomonadota > Alphaproteobacteria > Hyphomicrobiales > Rhizobiaceae > Rhizobium > Rhizobium sp. HT1-10. Next base: position 296,688 of record NZ_JBCEBQ010000002.1, read on the forward strand.
CCGACATACACCTGCAATTTCTCGACAATCACTCCATTTTGCGAGCCGGCAACACGGCGTGAAGTCGCCGTCGTGGCGTGAGCTATGCGCAATCGACAAGACCGGTAGAGTTTCGCCTAGTGGACGAAATAGCTGAAATCGTTGTCAATTAGCTCTCTTTCCCACGCCCCTCTAGTCAAAGGCAGATGAGCGATATATTCCTTGAAATATGTCGCTTGTCCGGAGATCCTCATGTCCAACAGCCATTCATGGTGGAAGCCTGCCGTCGCCTTTGTTGCGCTCTTTTTAGGATTTGCGTCTGGCTCGGCACCGGCCGCTGCTGCTAGCTCTCAGAAGATCGTCATTTTCGCGGCCGCTAGCCTGAAAAACGCCCTCGACAATGCCAATGCGGCTTATACCGCCCAGACCGGCAAACAGGTGACCGTCTCCTATGCGGCGAGTTCGGCGCTCGCCAAGCAGATCGAGGGCGGCGCTCCTGCCGATATCTTCATATCAGCCGACACCGACTGGATGGCCTATCTCGGCGAGAAAAATCTTCTCAAGCCGGACACGCAGGTCAACCTGCTTGGCAACGAAATCGTTTTGATCGGCGCGAAGGACAAGGCCCAGCCGGTTGAAATCAAGGCCGGCATGGACCTGGCGGGCCTTCTCGGCGCCGGGCGCCTTGCCATGGGCCAGGTCGATTCCGTGCCTGCCGGCAAATACGGCAAGGCAGCGCTGGAAAAACTTGGCCTATGGTCGTCGGTCGAAAACAAGGTGGCCGGCGCCGAGAGCGTCCGCGCCGCGCTGGCGCTCGTCTCGCGCGGCGAGGCCCCCTATGGGATCGTCTACCAGACCGACGCCGCCTCGGACCCCGGCGTTGCTATCGTCGGCACATTTCCGCAAGCGAGCCACCCGCCGATCATCTATCCGCTGGCCATCACCGCAACCAGCAAGAACAAGGACGTCGATGCCTACTATGATTTTCTGAAATCCTCGAAGGCCGAGCCTTTCTTCCAGGATGCAGGCTTCACGATTCTGAACTGACGGGTTCTCGTAACAATATTCCGATATCGAGGCTTGCCGGCGGGCTGACGTGAAGAGAGGGCGGCTTTGGACGGGTGGCAACTGAGCAACGACGAGTGGACGGCGATTCTGCTCAGCCTGCGCGTCTCCTGCGTCGCCATGCTCGTTAGCCTGCCTTTTGGCATAGGCGCCGCACTCCTGCTTGCTCGCGGCCGCTTCTGGGGCCGGTCGCTGCTGAACGGCGTCATCCACATGCCGCTCATCCTGCCGCCCGTGGTGACTGGCTTTATCTTGCTGATCCTGTTCGGTCGCCGCGGCGTCATCGGCGCCTTTCTCGACAGTCATTTCGGGATCGTCTTCTCGTTTCGCTGGACCGGCGCAGCACTTGCCTGCGGCATCATGGGCTTCCCCTTGATGGTGCGCAGCATCCGCCTCTCGCTCGAGGCAGTCGACCGCAAGCTCGAGGAGGCCGCAGGCACGCTGGGCGCCAGCCCCCTATGGATATTCCTGACCATCACCCTGCCTCTCACCCTGCCCGGCATCATCGCCGGCATGATCCTCTCCTTCGCCAAGGCGATGGGCGAATTCGGCGCCACCATTACCTTCGTCTCGAACATTCCCGGCGAGACCCAGACCCTGTCCTCGGCGATCTATACCTTCACCCAGGTGCCGGGCGGCGATGCCGGCGCGCTGCGCTTGACTGTCGTTGCTATACTGATCTCGATGGCCGCGCTGCTGGCCTCCGAGTTCCTCGCGCGCTGGGTCGGTCGGAGGGTCGAATTCGAATGACGCTGACCGTCGACATCCGCCACCGGCTCGGCGCCTTTGCGCTGGAAGCCGCCTTCACGGCAGAAGGCGGCGTTACCGCGCTTTTCGGACGCTCCGGCTCGGGTAAAACCTCTCTGGTCCGCAGCATTGCGGGTCTCATTCGCCCCGACCACGGCCATATCGCCCTCGACGGCCGGGTCCTGACGGATACCGACCGCAATGTCTTCACACCGCGCCACCGTCGCCGCTTCGGCTACGTCTTCCAGGAGGCACGGCTGTTTCCGCACCTTTCGGTGCGCCAGAACCTCGCCTATGGCCGATGGTTTGCCAAGAGCCCTCCACGCGACGACCAATTCGGCACCGTCGTCGAATTGCTCGGCATCGGCGAGCTTCTCGACCGCCGACCCGGCCGGCTTTCCGGCGGAGAGAAGCAGCGTGTGGCGATCGGGCGCGCCCTGCTCGCCAGACCTCGGCTGCTGCTGATGGACGAGCCGCTGGCGGCTCTCGACGAAGAACGCAAGGCCGAGATCCTGCCCTATCTCGAGCGGTTGCGCGACGAGACGAAAATTCCGATCGTTTATGTCAGCCACTCGATCGCCGAAGTGGCGCGGCTCGCCAACCAGGTTGTGCTGCTTCGTGACGGTCGGGTCGAAGCCATAGGCAGCGCCGTCGAGGTGCTGAGCATGCCATCGACCGCCCAGGGCATGGAACGCCGGGAGGCCGGCGCGCTGCTGCAAGGCCGCGTCGAGAGCCTATCGCAGCAGCACCACCTGTCGACCATTGTCCTGAAGACGGCAACGCTGCTGGTGCCAGGCATCTCCCTGCCGGTCGGCAAGGACGTGCGGATCCATATCCCTGCCCGCGACGTCATGCTGGCAACGCGCCGGCCGGAGGGACTGAGCGCCCTCAATGTTCTCGAAGGCACCATTACCGCCATTACCACCATCGCCGACGGCACGTTGGAGGTCCGCGTCGCCTGCGGTGGCGATGCCATCCTATCGCGCATCACCCAATTGTCGGGCGAGCGGTTGGGGCTTGCCGATGGAATGACGGTCTATGCGGTGATTAAAACGGTCGCCCTGCAGTCCTGACCGGCGTTGTCAGCCCTCGGGCGGCGGCGTGCCGGCTGAGCCTGGACGATAATGGGCTTCGAGCCATCCGATATCGTCGGCAAGCAGCGTCTCGGCGGCACGCTCCATTGTGCGGAACCGCTGCAGCAGCGCCTCGCCGAAGGGCGTCAACGCTGCCCCGCCGCCCTTTTGCCCGCCGCGCTGGGATTCCACCGATGGCTTGTCGAACATCCGGTTGAGATCGCTCACCAACAGCCAGGCACGGCGATAAGACATATTCATCGCCCGGCCGGCGGCAGAGATCGAACCGGTGGCACGAATATGCTCGAGCAGGGCCATTTTGCCACGGCCAAGCCTGTCTTGTCCGGGAAAGGCGATTCGCAGGATGACATCTGCAGTCTGGCGGGAATCTCTGGTCATGACCGGCAACTTTCGAGCGATGTCACCCTATACGCGGCGACGTCCGGGCTGTATATGGGCGAACCCGGAGCCAAGGAGCCTGGACTGGGCTTCATTTGCGTGCATTTGCGCGCGAGCGATGCCACAAAAGCACCAGATGCCGATAAACTCGGCTCCGACCGACCACGCAGACCTGCGCGCGTCTTGAAACCTTAAGGGTTTAATGTCTATCTTATGAGTCGATTTGGACGCTCGTTCAGATCGATCGCGTGCATGTTCTGTTACTCCTGAAAGGAAAAGCACTGACAACAGTACACGCCAAGGGAAGAACGCTCGCCGTTGCCCCGAAGAGCCCGGAACGTGGCGTTGATGCCGCCGCCCGCGCCCTGCAAGCCGTCCTCGCCAGCCTCGAGGATTCCAAAGCTGAAAATATCGCCACCATCGACATTGTGGGCAAGTCCGCGCTCGGCGACTACATGGTAGTCGTATCCGGCCGTTCGAACCGCCATGTCTTGGCGATCGCCGACCACCTGACCTCCGATATCAAGAGCGAAGGTTTTGGCAACCCGCGCGTCGAGGGTCTGGACGCCGGCGACTGGGTGTTGATCGACACCGGTGACATTATCGTCCATGTCTTCCGTCCGGAAATCCGCGAGTTCTACAACATCGAAAAGATGTGGGCCGCGCCGGATCTCGACGAGGGTACGATACACTAGCAGATCCGGTTTCCCGGACTGTCGCGCAGATTTGACTGGCCGCCATGGCGAATGCCGCGCGGCAAGCTCATTTTTGTGGCCTTGATGGCCTTAGTCTCGGGAGTGGATATGCGCATTGGATTGTTTGCCGTTGGCCGGTTGAAAACCGGTCCGGAAAAGGATCTTGCGGCCCGCTATTTCGACCGCTTTGCCAAGACCGGGCCGGCCATCGGCCTGGATTTCTCGCGCGTCAACGAGGTGGCCGAAAGCCGCGCCTCGAACGGTGAAACGCGAAAACGCGAGGAAGCATCGATGCTCTTGAAGGCGCTGCCGGACGCCGGCGTCCTGCTGTTGCTCGACGAACGCGGCAAGGCGATGGACAGCGAAGCCTTCGCCGCTCTTCTCGGCCAATATCGCGACCAGGGTAAGCGCGACCTGACGATCGCCATCGGCGGCGCCGATGGTCTCGATCCCTCGCTCTACGACCGCGCCGACGCCACTGTCTGCTTGGGCAAGATGACCTGGCCACACCAGCTGGTGCGCATCCTGATTGCCGAGCAACTCTATCGCGCCGTCACCATTCTGTCCGGCCATCCCTATCATCGCGTCTGATCTTAACGGATCACTCACAGAGGCGTGATTTCGGCCGACATCCGCGGATAACTCTTGGCCATCGGCGGCAAATCAGCTTACGCCTGCGCGACAGAGAAACCTTAAGCATAACAGAGATGAACCGATCCGCCGCCCCGCTGCCGCGTCTGCTCCTGCCGCCCGTCGCGGCATGTTTCGGCATGGCCTTGCTGCTGGCCGCAATCGCCACAGGTGGCTGGCAGGCGCGGGCCGAAGACGGCGTCGCCGACCCGACGGCCGCCCGCACACCGTCAGACCAGACCGCGAGCCCGGACGCGGAAGCGGCGGCCAGCCAACCGCCGGTCGATCCCGCCGCCGACCTGGCAGAGAAACGTGACCAGACGCGCGCCGAGCTCGATAGTCTGTCGAAATCCATCAGCCTTTCAGCTGAAAAACAGAAACAGCTTCAGGACAGCGTCGCCACCCTCGACAAGAGCAATGCCAGCCTGCGCCAGGCGCTCATCGATTCGGCCGCGCGCCGAAAGACGCTCGACCAGAAGATTGAGGACAGTGAAAGGGCGCTGACCGATCTCAAGGTCAAGGAAGGCGGCATTCGCCGCTCGCTGCACCAACGGCGCGGCCTGTTGGCCGAAGTGCTGGCCGCCCTCGAGCGAATGGGACGCAACCCGCCGCCGGCCCTGCTGGTCAGCCCCGACGACGCGCTGAACTCGGTGCGTAGCGCTATCCTTCTCGGCGCCGTCGTGCCTGGAATGCGCAAGGCGACGGAGAAGCTGCTGGCCGACCTTGGAGAACTCTCGACGCTCGAAGCCTCGACGGCAAAGGCAAAGGCCGATCTCTCGAAGACGCTGACCGACAGCCTCGAGGAAGAGCGCCGGATGGATCTGCTGATCGCCGAGAACGATCGTCAGAGCAAGGAAAGTGCGGCGCAGATCGAAGCGGAGCGCAAGCGCGCCGAACAATTGGCGGGACAGGCAACCAGTCTCGAAGGCCTGGTAGCCTCGCTCGAAAGCCAGATCGGCTCGGTGCGCAGCGCCGCCACGGCCGCGCGCGAGGAGGAAGAGCGCCGCCAGCTGATGACCGACGAACAGCGCGCCGCGGCCAAGGCCCTGGCCGAAAGCGGGGTGCCCGATAAAAACCGCATTGCCCCCGCATATCGATTTTCAGACCTCAAGCAGAAGCTCGAGCTGCCTGTGGCCGGTGACATTCTTCGGCATTTTGGAGACGACGACGGAACGGGACATACGGCCTCCGGCTTGACGCTGGCAACGGGTCCCGGCGCGCTTGTCACAGCGCCCGCCGATGGCCTGGTGGTTTATGCCGGCGCCTTCCGCAGCTACGGACAGATGATCATCCTCGATACCGGCGACGGCTTTCACATGGTGCTTTCAGGCATGGATGCGATCAAGACGCGCCAGGGAAAATTCGTTTTTGCCGGTGAACCGCTTGCGGTGATGGGCGAAAAAAGAGTGGCAAGTGCGACGGCATTGGCGCTGGAAACGAACAGGCCAACGCTTTACATTGAATTTCGAAAAGACGGTAAGCCGGTTGATTCTCAACCCTGGTGGACCGCAAAGGATACTGGAAAGGCACGCAATGATTCGTAGGGCTTCTCTTGTCGTCATCGGCGCATTGATGGGTGCGACCGCCATGGGCGTCATTTACTCAGCAGGAGTCCCGGCGGAAGCTGCGAGCGGTTCCACCTATAAGGAACTGTCGGTATTCGGCGATGTCTTCGAAAGGGTGCGCGCGCAATACGTCACGCCGCCGCAGGAAGACAAGCTGATCGAGGCCGCCATCAACGGCATGCTCGCCTCGCTCGATCCGCATTCGAGCTACATGAATGCCAAGGACGCCCAGGACATGCGCACCCAGACCAAGGGTGAGTTCGGCGGCCTCGGCATCGAAGTGACGATGGACAAGGACCAGATCAAGGTCGGCTCGACCATCGAGAACACGCCCGCCGACAAGGCCGGCGTCAAGGCCGGCGACTTCATCACCGCCATCGACGGCGCACCGGTCAAGGGCCTGAAGCTCGAAGACGCCGTGCTGAAGATGCGTGGCGAGGTCAAGACACCGATCAAGCTCACCCTGCAGCGCACCGGCGTCGACAAGCCGATCGAACTGACGATCGTCCGCGACATCATCCCCGTTGCCGCCGTACGTTCGCATGTCGAGAACGATGTCGGCTACATCCGCATCCTGCAGTTCACCGAAAAGACGACACCGGATCTGGAAGCGGCGATCCAGAAGATCAAGCAGACGGTTCCGGCCGACAAGCTCAAGGGCTATGTCCTCGACCTGCGCCTCAACCCGGGCGGCCTGCTCGACCAGGCAATCAATGTCTGCGACGACGTGCTGGAACGCGGCGAGGTCGTTTCGACCCGCGGCCGCAACCCGGACGAAACCCGTCGCTACAATGCCGGTCCCGGCGACCTGACCGACGGCAAGCCGATCATCGTCCTGATCAACGGCGGCTCGGCCTCGGCCTCGGAAATCGTCGCCGGCGCCCTGCAGGACCTGCGCCGCGCGACTATCCTCGGGACGCGCTCCTTCGGCAAGGGTTCGGTCCAGACGATCATCCCGCTCGGCGAAAACGGCGCGCTGCGCCTGACCACGGCGCTCTACTACACGCCGTCGGGCCGCTCGATCCAGGGCACCGGTATCACGCCCGACATCAAGGTCGACGAGCCCCTGCCCGACGACCTGAAGGGCAAGATGGTCACCGAAGGCGAATCCACCTTGCGCGGCCACATCAAGGGCCAGTCGGAAACTGACGAAGGCTCTGGCTCGGAAGCCTATGTGCCGCCTGAGGTCAAGGACGACGTCCAGCTGAACTACGCGCTCGACCTGTTGCGCGGCGTCAAGAAGGACCCGGCCTTCCCGCCGAACCCGGACAAGGCGGTCGTCGCCAAGTAAGAACAATAGCGCCGGGCTGGAAACAGACCCGGCGCCTTCACGAGACGAACAGCGTTTCCGGTTTTGGGGCGGACAGGAAAATTGGGAACGGATCTACACGCACCGCTTGGACAGAACCGTCCTCCGCGCCGCAAGCGCCGTCTGCCGCCCTTCGGGAGCCTCCTGGCTGCCCTTTGCCTGATGGCCGTTGCCGGCTTTTCCCTTTACACATCGCTCATCCGCGATCCGCTCGAGAAGACCGCTCCGGTTGAAACCGCGGCAAAAGCGCCGCCGGCGACGGTTCCCGGCGATGCGCCGGCCGTCGATGACGCCACGCCCGAGGGCATGCCCCGAGCCGATCCGCAGTCGGGCGCCAATGTCCAGCGCACCTTGACCGGCGATGGCTCCGTCGTCACCACCTATGCGCCCAAGTCGCGTGACGGCAGTGGCGCCGTTCTGGTCGCCGGGAACCAGATCGGGCAGGACCCGCGCATGGCCGCCACGCCCAATGACACACTGTTGGAGACTTCGCCCTTTGGCCGCCTGCCGATCGTCTCGCCCACGGGCCTGCGGCCGATGGACCAATATGCACGCCCCTGGTCCGGCGCCCATGGGACCCGCATCGCCATCGTTGTCGGCGGCCTCGGTCTCAGCCAGACAGGCACGCAGCGGGCCATCAAGCAATTGCCGGAAGAGGTGACGCTGGCCTTTGCTGCCAGTGGCAACAGCCTGCAGCGCTGGATGCAGGACGCTCGGCGCAGCGGCCATGAGATCCTTCTGCAGGTGCCGCTCGAGCCTTTCGACTACCCCGCGAACAATCCTGGCCCCGACACTCTTCTCACCTCCCAATCCGCCGCCCGGAATATCGAGAACCTGCACAAGGCGATGGGCGAGATCACCAACTATACCGGCGTCATGAATTATCTCGGCGGCCGCTTTCTTGCGAGCCCCGCGGCGCTCGAACCCGTCATGCGCGACATCGGCAAGCGCGGCCTTCTGTTTCTAGACGACGGCACTTCGGCGCAGTCGAAATCCGGCACCCTGGCAAAGAGGCTGGCGGTGCCCCACGCCTTTGCCGATATCCAGCTCGACGGTGAACTCAACGCCGACGCCATCACCCGCAAGCTCGATGAGCTCGAGCGGATTGCCCGCCGCAACGGTTCGGCGATCGGCATTGCTTCCGCCTTCGACGAAAGCGTCGACGCGATCTCCGCCTGGTGTGAGAATGCTGCCACGCGCGGCATCGAGATCGTCGCCGTTTCGGCGCTGGCCAATGACCCGAAACGCCCCTGACACGAGGATCCCATGAGCAACAAATCCACTCCCGTCAAAGCCGACGACCTGCCCTATCGCCCCTGCGTCGGCGTCATGATTCTCAACGCCGAGGGCCTCGTCTGGGCCGGCCGGCGCATTCCGATCGGCAATTCGGAATATGACGGCTCGTCCAACCTTTGGCAGATGCCGCAGGGCGGGATTGACGACGGCGAGGATCCGCTGGAGGCCGCGTACCGGGAGCTCTACGAGGAGACCGGCATGAAGACGGTGACGCTGCTTGCCGAAGCCAGCGACTGGATCAACTACGATCTTCCGCCGGCGCTGATCGGCATCGGCCTCAAGGGCAAGTTCCGCGGCCAGACACAGCGCTGGTTTGCTTTCCGCTTCGACGGCGACGAAAGCGAGATCGCCATCAACCCGCCACCCGGCGGGCATCAGGCGGAATTCGACCAGTGGGAATGGAAGAGGATGGAAGAACTGCCGGAGTTGATCGTCACCTTCAAGCGCGCGGTCTATCAACAGGTGGTGGCCGAATTCCAGCATCTCGCCGGCATCGAAAAAAGTGACGGCTGATCGGGAAGGGGGCGCGGCAGCCTGAGCTGCCGTGCAAAGCTATTCGGCTGAATCTGCCGAGTCGGCGTTGAGCTGGCCGTATTTTTCGGCACCGATCTTGGAGAACAGCTCGAGCTGCGTCTCCAGGAAGTCGATGTGGCCCTCTTCGTCGGCGAGCAGCGTTTCGAACAACTTCATCGAGACATAATCGCCGGCATCGTGACAGATGTCGCGTGAAATCTTGTAGGCCGCGCGAGCGTCATATTCGCCGGCAAGATCAGCCTCGAGCACTTCCTTGACGTTCTGGCCGATGCGCAGCGGCGCCAGTGTCTGGAGGTTGGGATGGCCGTCGAGGAAAATGATGCGCGCGACCAGCTTGTCGGCATGCTGCATCTCTTCGATCGATTCGGCGCGTTCCTTCTTGGCGAGCTTGGTGTAGCCCCAGTCTTCAAGAAGGCGGTAGTGGACCCAGTACTGATTGACTGCGCCCAGTTCGAGGAACAGGGCCTCGTTAAGCCGCTCGATGACTCTTAAGTCGCCTTTCAATATCCGCTCTCCTCTGGTCTTCATGGAATTTTTTGAGACGGGACATGAAATCAACTATTTCGCTGTCTGTCGAGTGGCGGCGGGCGTGGTAGTCTTCGGTTGTCTGTATGATCAGGTCGACAACAGCGGGAAAGCACCCGCAGCAGCGGCCGCGCTTCGACATCGCGTGATAGACTTTCGAGGGCACGATCAACTGCCAGCAATCCTGATCCAGCAGCTCGGTGATGACCGCCCTGATGTCGTGATCGGTGATGTAATTACAGCTGCAAACCAGCATGGTTCTTCAGTCCGTCAAACATGACACTTGCTATCCTGTTTTTGCAAAAGAAGAGCCGGGATGTCAAGAAAGATTCCGTTGCTAGCCGCCTGAAGCCGTTGTCAAAGTGTCACATCGCCGTGAGCCGCACTGAATTCAATGGAAATTCCGCCCGCGTGGCATGACGCTGGCGGTCTCGGCGACCTCGGCATCATGGGCAAGACTGCGCGCAAGGCGCTCCTTTTTCAGCCGTTCGCTCTGCAAGGCCTGCTTCTTCTGCCGGTGATCGGCTGTCGGTCGCAGGGCCTCGTCGGCCCTTTCGCTGGCACCGAAGCGGCGGGCCTCGCGCTGGAGGAGGCCGAGCGACGGTGTCAGATCCTCAAGATGGTCGGCAACGACGTGAATGACGCCATTGGCGCTCTGCAGCCGGCCACGCACTTTGACCAGCCGCGCCCCCATGGCGATGGATCGGTATTTCTCGAAGATCTTCGGCCAGACAATGGCATTGGAAACACCGGTCTCGTCCTCCAGCGTCATGAAAACCACGCCCTTGGCCGAACCGGGCCTTTGGCGCACCAGCACCAGGCCGGCAATGGTAAGCTTGCGGCCGGACGGCACGGTCAGAAGATCGACATTGCGGACAATGCCCATCTGCGCGAAATCAGCCCGCAGGAAGGCCACCGGATGCGCCTTCAGCGACAGCGACAGGGCGCGATAATCCTCGATCACCTCTTCGCCCGGGAGCATGGCGGGGAGGATGACATCGGGTTCGATTTGCAGATCGGCGCGGTCGGCAAGATCGAACAGCGGCAGCTTTTCCGCAGCGCTCCTGGCATCGAGCGCCCGCACCGCCCAGAGAGCCTCGCGCCTGCTAAGCCCAATCGACTGGAAGCCATCGGCATCGGCCAGCTTCTCGATGTCGCTTTTCGTCAGTCCCGAGCGCAGCCAGAGATCGCGCACGGACCCATAGCCACCACCACGCCGGGCCACGAGCCTATGCCGGATATCCTCCTCCGACAGGCCGCGCACCTGACGGAAGCCGAGCCGCACCGCCTTTTGCGTCCGGATGACATCGCGCATCGAGGCATGCCGCCGATCGATGGGCGATCCCCTCGCACAGGATTCGAGGGTCGAATCCCATTCGGACAGGTTGATATCGACCGGACGCACCTCAACCCCATGCTCGCGGGCATCGCGCACCAACTGCGCCGGCGCGTAGAAGCCCATCGGTTGCGAATTCAAAAGGGCTGCGCAGAACACATCTGGATAGTAGGCCTTGAACCAGCAGGAAGCATAGACCAGCAGCGCGAACGAGGCGGCGTGGCTCTCCGGGAAGCCGTATTCGGCAAAGCCCTCGATCTGGCTGAAGCAGCGCTCGGCGAATTCTTGGGTATAGTTGTTCGCCAACATGCCGGCGATCATGTCATCCCTGAATTCGTTGACCTTTCCGGAGCGCTTGAAGGTTGCCATGGAGCGGCGTAGGCGATCGGCCTTGGCCGGGGGAAAGCCGGCGGCGGTAATGGCAATCTGCATCGCCTGCTCCTGAAACAGCGGCACGCCGAGGGTGCGCTTCAGCACCTCCTTCAGCGCCGGGCTCGGATAATCGATCTCCCGTCCGAGGCGGACATCTTCCCGCCGCTTCAGATAGGGATGCACCATGTCGCCCTGGATCGGCCCAGGCCGAACGATGGCCACCTCGATCACCAGATCGTAGAAAACGCGGGGCCGCAGGCGTGGCAGCATGCTCATCTGCGCCCGGCTTTCGATCTGGAAGACGCCGATCGTATCCGCCCGGCAGATCATGTCGTAGACCGGCTCGCCATCCTCGTGATCGCGGTTGCCGAGATCGGCCAGCGTCTTCTTGACCTCGTAGTGCAGCGCCAGCATCTGGAACGCTTTGGCAAGGCAGGTCAGCATGCCGAGCGCCAGGATGTCGACTTTCAGGATGTCGAGCACATCGAGGTCGGTCTTGTCCCATTCGATCATGTAGCGATCGGGCATGGCGGTATTCATGATCGGCACGATCTCGTCGAGCCGGTCGCGGGTGATGACGAAGCCGCCGACATGCTGGGTCAGGTGGCGCGGAAATCCCATCAGTTCCGACGCGTAGGACAGCACCCGCTGGGTGGTGCGGTCCGACAGGTCGAGCCCCGCGGCGCGCGCCTCGCGCTCCGACAGGTCGTCGGATGACCAGCCCCAGACGGTGCTCGCGAGAGCCGACTGCACGTCTTCCGAGAGCCCGAAAGCCTTGGCGACCTCGCGACCGGCAGAGCGCGCGCGGTAGCTGGTCACCGCCGCCGTCAGGCCGGCATGGGCGATGCCATAGGTCTTGTAGATGTGCTGGATTACCTCCTCGCGACGGGCATGCTCGAAATCGACATCGATGTCAGGCGGCTCGTCACGGTCCATCGAAATGAAGCGCTCGAACAGCAGCGTGCTCTTCTCCGGATTGACCTCGGTGATCTCAAGACAATAGCAGAGCGTCGAATTGGCCGCCGAGCCGCGCCCCTGGCACAGGATATTCAGCTCGTAGCGGGCGTGCTGGATGATGTTGTGAACCGTCAGGAAGTAGGATTCGTAGCCCTTCTGGCGAATGAGGTCGAGTTCGTAGCGGATCTGCGTGGCGATTTTCTCCGTCACGCCCGCCGGATAGCGCCGCGCGGCGCCAAGCCATGTCAAGCGCTCCAGGGTCTGCGCCGCCGTCTCGCCCGGCGCGCTTTCGTCCGGATAATTATGCTTCAGCTCATCGAGCGAGAATTGCAGGCGCGCAAAGAAGCTCTGGCTGTTTTCGACCGCACTGGGATAGGCGGCAAACAGCCGCGCCATTTCCCGCGCCGGCTTCAGGTGCCGCTCGGCATTCGGCGCCAGCAGAAAGCCGGCGTCGGCGACCGCCACATGTTCGCGGATGGCCGTGACGATATCGGCCAGCGGGCGACGGGCAGGGACATGGTAGAGCGGCTGGTTGGTGGCGATCAGCGGCAACCGCACTTTCGATGCCAGCATCGCAAAAGCCTCGAAGACCAAGCGGTCGCGGCCGTCATAGGACGGTGAGAGGACCAGGTGCAACTGCCGTGGAAAGCGCGTCCGCAATCGTTCGAGACAGTCAGACAGGGCCTGCCAGCCGGCCTTGTCCTCGACAAGGGCAGGCGCGGGGACGGCGGCCAGCATCATCGCGTCGCCCCAGGCAATAAGATCCTCCTCATAGAGGATGCAGGCGCCCTTTTCCGCGCGCAGATTGCCGGCGCTGAGCAGGCGGCAAAGATGGCCCCATCCCTTGCGGTTTTGGGGGTAGGCGAGAATATCCGGCGTCCCATCGGCAAACACCAGCCGGGCGCCGGGCTGGAAACGATAATTGCTCTGCCGGGCAATCGCATGGGCGCGCACCACGCCCGCCACGCTGTTGCGATCGGCGATGCCCAGCCCCGCAAGGCCCACGACCTCGGCCGCCCCGACCATTTCCTCCGGGCTCGACGCTCCCTCGAGGAAGGAGAAATTTGTCCTGGCGCCGATCTCGAAAAAGACGGCGGAAGCGGCCGGGCTCACGCGAAGACCCCGTGCATCAGCCAGCGCGGTGGCGCGCCATGGCCATAGAGCCCCTCGCGAAACATCCAGAAGCGATGGCCGCCCTGCACTTCCAGCCTGAAATAATCGCGCGGCGGCGCATCCTCGCCGTCGATCCACCATTCACGCGCCAGCCGCTCCGGCCCCTCGGCGCGCAGCACCTCATGCATCGTCCGCCGCCAGCGAAACCGTTGCGGCGGCCCTTCCGGAACCTCGGCCATGAAGGTTTCGACCGGCTCGGGCGTCCTGAAAAGCCGCACCGGCCGCTCGGAGCGGCCTGAGCCAGCTGCAGGAGCGCGATCCGGAGCCGGCTTTTCCGACAACAGCCCGGCCGCGGGCACAAACTGGGCCGCGCGCTCCGGCACGTGGCTTTCCACCATTTCCAGCGCCTGAAGGCAGGCGCTCCCCAAACGGGCCGCGACCTGGTCGACAAAAGCAGCCAAAGACTGTTCCGACTGCCCCGCAGCGGTAAAATCCGCCTGCAGCGCATCGAACACCTCGTGCTGCAGCACATTGAGCCGGACGATTTCATAGCCGAAGCCGGCATCGAGGTCGTCGTGCACAGCCTTGATGCGCTCGCGAAACAATGCCGCAATCCGTTCCGGCTCGCGCAAAGGCTTGGATGCTCCCGCCAAAACCCGGAATACGGCACCATCGACCCGGAAGAGAAGCAGTTCGAACAGCCTCCCGCCGACGCCACGCGCCTCCAGCCCCGGCTTCAGCGCGAGCCCGAGCTGGCCTGCCAGTTGAAGAATATCGTCCTCCGCGCGCACTGGTTCGATCAGGCGCCGTTCGGCCGAAAGGCTTGCCACCGGACGGCGGGGCGAGATCGGCTCCTCGTCGAGCCCAAGCGCCTGGTCGAGGCGCAGCAGCAGGAGCGAGCCGAAGCGGCGCGCCAGCGGCGCCCGGGCGGCCGACAGGATGTCGCCGACCTGCTTCAGGCCGAGCTTGTGCAAAGCGGCCACGGTTGGGCCGTCGAGCCGCAGCGACGCCACCGGCAGCGGCGCAAGCACCGTCTCCATCTCGTCCTCTTCCACAATGCCGCTGCGACCGAAGCGGGCGACGGCCCAGGAGAGGCCCGGCGAGGAGGAAATCGCACCCCTCACCTCCAGGCCGAGATGGAACAGCCGGAACAGGATGTCCTTCAGCAGGGCCTTTTCGCCGCCGAACAGATGGGCGCAGCCGGTGATATCGAGGAACAATCCGTCGCGACCGTCGAGCGACACCAGCGGCGTATAGCGATCGCACCAATCGGCCATGGCCTCCAGCAGCCGCCGGTCGGCCACCTCGTCATCCTCGACCACATCGAGATCCGGGCACATCGCCCGCGCCTCCGCCACGCCTTGCCCCGGTTTCAGCCCGATGACCTCGGCCGCAGCTTCCAGCGCCGTCAGCCGCATGGCATTCTTCACCCGCCCGGCGCAGACCAGCGGCGACGCCTCAGGACGCCCGGTGGTACGCCAGGACAGACCCCATCGCTTGCGGGCGATCCGATCGGTCGGCAGGCGCGGAAAGCTGAGCGCCAGGATACGCTGCTGGCCGCGCGACAAGGGCAGGGTACTGGGAGACAGGGGAAAATTGGCGGTCATGGGCATTCCATTCCAGGACAAAGGAGAGGGGAGCCGGGTTGCGGCTTTTTTCCAGGTTGAGACGGAAAGACGGGTTGCCGATGCTGCCGCCCAGCATCGATCCGTCCGGCAAGGACCGCGCCGAGGCCGGCGCAGGTTCGACATGGAGGCGCAGCAGGGCGCTGCTCGCCTCCTCTTCTCCGGCCTGCCGAAGGACGAACAGCGGTCGCCCTGCCGCCTTGGCCCGGAGACTGAGGCGCCGACTTTCCGTCAGCCCGAAATGGTTGGGATTGCCGCGCACCTCCAGCACGACGAGGGTAAAGGCGGCGCTGGCAAGGGCAGCCTCCGCCAACCACAGCGCCTCGTCGAGCTTGCGCGGCGCTGCGTAGAGGAAACCGCGGGGCGCGACGCCAAAATCCCGAAGCCCCAGCGCGTAGGGCAGGCCAGCTTCCAGCATCGCCATCCGCTCGCCGATCCACAGGACCGGAGAAAGTCCGGCCTCACCGTCCCGTGTCCTCAGCCTTGCCGTCAGCGCCAGAGCAAAGCCTGTCGTCGCTCCAGCATCGCGCAGGCTTGACGAGCGGATCTCAGTCAGCGCGTCCAGGGGAAAACCACCCTGCAGCACCGCGTCGAGATCGGGCACGCCGGTGGAAAGCACCTTGGGTGCCTTTGGGCCAGGGGGTCGCGAGACCGGCGAAAGGCCTGCCAGAACAGCGTGTTCAGCCGCCGCAAGGGCCGGCACGGGCTTGCCTTCCAGACGGGCGATGGTTTCGCGCAGGGCAAAAAGCGTCTCCCGCGCCACGGCATTGTGGGCCATGGACGTTAGCTCCTGATGAGATCGTTCCTGTTATGTTCCCATAGATTCCAGACCGCTAAAGAAGAGTCAACAGGGATTCGTTGTGAATTTATTCCTGCATTGAATTGGCTCTCGAAAAATTCCGCCAAAGCCTCTATATGGGCCGAAAGAAGGGAATGAAATCATGGCGCGCATTGACCAGAGCGACGATTGGCGGGACCGCCATGCGCCGACCATCAGCGCATTCGAGTCGCTGGCGGCCGAAGCCTATGGTCATCTGCCAGAGGAATTCCGCGCGCTGACCGGCAACCTCTCGATCGAGATCGAGGACTTTCCGGACGACGAGATCTTCGAGGACATGGCACTGGAAACGCCGTTCGACCTGCTCGGCCTGTTCGAGGGGCGCGGCATTTCCGAGCGTTTCACCGTAGAAACCGGCGAGATGCCGAACCGAATCCGGCTCTATCGCCGACCGATCATCGACTACTGGGCCGAGAACGACGAGACGCTTGGCGATATCATCACCCATGTGCTGATCCACGAGATCGGCCACCATTTTGGTCTCAGCGACGCCGACATGGAGCGCATCGAGGCAAGTGCCGAAGAGGCGACCGACCGCTAAAGCTGCTGGCTATTGCTCGGACAGCTTCATCTCGGGATCGTAGTCCTTGCCCTCGACGTCCTTCACCACCGCCTGGCCGCACTGCATTGCGCCGGTGGCCGCGTTGAAGGCGTAGGTCGGCGAGCCCGACAGCACCCAGCCCTTGGCAAGCGCGGCCGAAACCTTGTGGCAGAAGGAGGCATCGTCCGGGCCGGTGAGGAAGCGATAGAGTTTCATGAAGGCGTCTTTCTATCTGCAATCAGGCTGGCCTTATGGACCAGCGCTTCGGCCTCGACAAGATGCAGCCGCTCGACCATCTGCCCATCAAGAGTGATGACGTTGAGCCCGGCAGCGGCCGGATCGGCAAAGGCGGCGATGATCTTTCGTGCCTGTTCGATGGCCGCCTGGTCGGGGCCGAAATGCCGGTTGGCAGCCTCGATCTGGGCCGGATGGATCAGCATCTTGCCGTCGTAGCCCATCGCCCGCCCCTGCGCGCATTCGGCGGCAAGGGCATCGAGGTCCTTGAAATCGTTGAAGACGCTGTCGATCGCGTCGAGCCCGTAGGCGCGCACCGCCAGCACCACCTGCATCAGCCATGGCACTAGATAGCTGCGGCCCGGCAAAGGCAGCACGCCGGTCTCCTTGCGCAGGTCGTTGAGACCGACGACGAAACAATCGAGTCGCGAGCCGGCTGTCCGGCCGGCCTCGGCGAGCGCGGCGGCATTCAGAATCCCGCTCGGCGTCTCGATCATCGCCCAGATGCGAAGGCTCTCCGGCGCATCGGCCTCATAAAGCCGGTCGCTGACCGCCATGATATCCTGTGGCTCGTCGACCTTGGGCAGAAGCACGGCATCCGGCTGGAGGGCCAGCACCAGATCCAGGTCCGCATTGCCGTATCCGGAGGCCAGCGCGTTGATGCGGATGATGCGCTCCTTGCCGACTGGCAGAGGGCCGGCGAAGAAGGTGCGCAGATTGTCGCGGGCTTCGGCTTTGCTGTCCGGCGCCACCGAATCCTCAAGATCGAAAATCACCGCATCGCAGTCGAGACTGTGGATCTTGTCGAGCGCCCGCCGGTTGATCGCCGGCACGCTGAGGACGGAACGACGCAGGCGGGTGGAACGGGTGTGCGGTAAACGGCTCATCAGCGAGTTCTGCCAAGCTTTACCCTCTCAGGCAAGACAACAAAAAGCCACGCTCCTCTTGCAAGCAAGGAGATCTGGGGCCACATTGGCTGCAGAGAAAGGTCCCAAAGCCATGAAGAATATCCGTTCGCTGTTCTTAGCCGTCGTCGGCGTCGCCGTTTTTGCGGGGCTTGCGCTTCTCACCGTTTCACTGACGCTGGTTTTCGCCGCCATTCTCACGTTGTTTCTCGCCGTTCGCGTGCTTTCGACCCGCGCCAAGCCGGTGCCCGTTCGCGCCAAGGCGGACCGCAGCCGATCCATGCGCGTCTGGAACGATGGCCGAGGCACGATCATCGACATGTGAGCAGCGCGGCCTGATCGCCAGGGTACGCGTCGACCGGGCATCGCAGTGATATTTTTCTTCATTTCTTGCCCGATTTGCTCTATGGGCTGAAAAAATCCGTTGATACGGCGAAATCGCAGGCAGGAATTCCCATGGACAAGTTCGTGAAGCTGACGGGTGTCGCGGCACCTCTTCCGGTCGTCAATGTCGATACCGACATGATCATCCCGAAGGATTATCTGAAGACCATCAAGCGCACCGGCCTCGGCGTCGGCCTGTTTGCCGAAGCCCGCTACCGGGACGACGGCACGCCGAACCCCGATTTCGTTCTCAACAAGCCAGCCTACCAGAACGCCAAGATCCTGGTTGCCGGCGACAATTTCGGCTGCGGCTCGTCGCGCGAGCATGCGCCCTGGGCCCTGCTCGACTTCGGCATCCGCTGCGTCATCTCGACCAGCTTCGCCGATATCTTCTACAACAACTGTTTCAAGAACGGCATCCTGCCGATCACGGTCTCGCCCGAGAATCTGGAAAAGCTGATGGACGACGCCTCGCGCGGTTCCAACGCCGTCCTGACGGTCGACCTCGAAAACATGACGATCAGCGGCCCCGATGGCGGCTCGATCACTTTCGACCTCGATGCCTTCAAGCGCCATTGCCTGCTGAACGGCCTCGACGACATCGGCCTGACATTGGAAAAGGGCGCGTCGATCGACCGCTTCGAAAAGGCAAACGCAGCCTCCCATCCCTGGGCCTGATGCTAGCGACTGACGATCTCCAAAGCCGGGCTGAAATGCCCGGCTTTTTTGTATTTCGTCAATTTTGGCACCGCCGCGCACCAGCCAACCTTGCTGCTCGAATTTGGCACAGTCTCGTCCGAGACCGGGGTTTTCGGCTTAACTCTTTCTTCGTTTGAATCCTTTAGTCCTCGTCCGAGGACAGATAGCTGTGTGTTATCGGGAATGAAAATGAGCGGCACCAAGAACTTTACCGGCTGGGCCATCGATCGGGCTGAAGCCATCGTTGCCGATCAGGGATTCGATATCATTGAATCGACAGACAACTCTTCAGGCTGGACGCGGGAGCAGCGGGTTGTCCGGCTGACGCTCGCCATCATCGAAGCTCTTGTCGATGCTCACAATTACCATCGCGGCGACGAAAGACCGACGCGCGGGCTGCATTCCTGAGACGAAGCCAAAAACCCGCTTCCTCCGGCCTTGATAACCCCGCCTCTATGCAGACAAAGCCCCGCCAACTGTGGGCGCACAGATCCGTTTCCATGACCGATATTGAAACGCCGGCTACAGTTTAAGCTCAGCCGCGAATAAGCATGCCCTTAATAATTTTGGGCTATATGTTCACATTCGTGACAATACAGGACTGATATGGACGAGCGTGACATCATCCCCCCGGAGGTATTGGCTTCTATGCTGATGCGGATGTTCGAGCTGGCACCGATCGCCATGGCGATAACCACCAGTGACGCGAAAACCTCGAGCTACGCCAAGGTGAACGACGCCTATCTGCGGCTCACCGGGCAGAGCTGGGACAGGATCAAGGGCAAGATATTGACCTCCGAGGGCTCGGCCATCGATAGCCCGGCCCGCGACCGACGTCATCGCCTGCTGACCGAGGAGGGAAGCTTCGAACTCGAAGAGGTCGATATCTGCCATGTCGACGGCACGACGATACCGACGCTGATCTCCGCCCAGCGCACCGTCGTCGATGGTGTCTCCTTCGATGTCGAGGTCATCGTTGATGTCTCGTCGCGCGTCCGCCAGCAACGGGAGATCGAAAACGCGTTGAAGGCATCTGCCCGCACGGACGCCCTTTCGGGACTGCCGAACAGGGCCAGCTTCGACGAATTTATCATAGATCATATCGCCAGTCACGGGCCGACCAATGACACGCTGGCGCTCGCCTTCATCGATCTCAATGGATTCAAGGCCGTCAACGACAGGCTGGGCCATGGCGCGGGAGACGAGGTCCTGCGGACTGTCGCAGCGCGCCTGCGAGAACATTTCCGTGCCAACGACTTTATCGCACGGATCGGCGGCGACGAGTTCGCCGTGCTGATCAACATCGACCCGGCATTGCGGATAAGCCTCGGGCAGACCATCCAGGAGACCATGGAGCGTGTCTTCAAGCCGATCGCCATTGACGGCATGGTGACCTATACCGGCGCCGCCATCGGCGTAGCCTTCCTGCAGGCCGACGACGGAATGGCATCCTTCGTCAAGCGTGCCGACAACTACATGTACATCGCAAAGACCACAGGCGAGCGCATAGCCGTCGTTTGCTTCGGGCAAATTCTCAACCCTATCCCGACACCGACAGGTGTCAGACGTGCCGCGATCGGAGCGAAACGGGGCTGACGCAGCCGACATCGCGAACGGGTAGGCTCAATGCGCACCGGCTGGCGCTCCGCCACTGAGGTCGATCTTGCGCAGGATTAGCGCCAGCGGGATGACGGCGAGCGAGATGACCATCAGCGTGTGGAACACGTCGATATAGGCGAGATAGCTCGCCTGTTGCTGCACCTGATTGCTGATCCAGGCGAGCGCCTGCGATTGCGCATCGGCCATGCTCGATCCGCGCCCGATGAAATAGTTCGTCACCGATTGCAGGCTGCTGGTATAGCCCGGATCCGATGGCACCACGCCTTCGACCAGCCGGCTCTGGTGGAACTGCTCGCGATGGGCGAGCACGTTCGAGGCAATTGACACGCCGATCGACCCGCCGGTGTTGCGCGCCGCGTTGATCAGCGCCGAGGCCTGGTCTGTCTGGTCGGGCCGCAGCCCATCATAGGAGGCGGACGTGATGGGGATGAAAATCAGCGGCAGGCCGAGACCCAGATACATGCGCGACCAGACGAAGAAGCCGAAATTGAGATCGCCGTAGAGCCGCGTCATGTCCCACATGGCGGCCGCGATGATGCCGCCGCCGATGGCGATCAGATAGCGCGGCTGCACCTTGGTCGCCAGCCGACCGCAGACGAACATCATGACCATCGTGACGAGGCCGCCGGGAGACAGCGCCAGGCCCGCCCAGGTCGCGGTGTAGCCGAAGTTTTCCTGCAGGACCTGCGGAATGAACTGGGTCGTGGCGATCAGGATGGCGCCGGTTGCCAGCATCACGATGAAGCAGGACCCGAACTGCCGGCTGGCCAGCAGCCCGACATCGATGATCGGGTTTCGCTTCGTCATCAGCCACGGGATGGCGGCGATGAAGGCGGCGACGCAGAGGGTGGTGGTGACGACGATGAAGGTCGAATCGAACCAGTCTTCCGTCTGGCCGCGATCGAGCACCATCTCGAGGGCACCGAGGAAGGTCGCAACAAGCAGGAAGCCGACGATATCGAAGCGGATACCCTTGCGGCGCATCTCAGCCCGCTCCTGGCGCAGCTTTTCCGGCTCCTTCACCAGCATGTAGACCAGCGCGATGGCAAGCACGCCCACGGGGCCATTGATCAGGAAGCACCAGTGCCAGGAGAAGTTGTCGGACAGATAACCGCCGAGCGTCGGGCCGACGACCGGCGCCACGACGACGGCGACACCGAACAACGCAAAGGCCTGGCCGCGCTTGGCCGGCGGAAAGGAATCCGCCAGGATCGACTGCGAGATCGGCACCATGCCGCCACCGGCAAAGCCCTGGATCATGCGGAACAGCAGCAGCGACTCGAGGTTCCAAGCCAGCCCGCAGAGGATCGAGGAGACCGTGAACACGGCAAGGCAGGCGAGATAGAAGCGACGACGGCCGTAGCGCTTGGCGATGAAGCTGCTCGCCACCAGAACGATGGCGTTGGAAACGAGATAGGTGGTCACCACCCAGGATGCCTGGTCGGAACTGACGGCGAGGCCGCCGGAGATATAGCGCAACGCCACATTGGCGATCGTCGTATCCAGCACCTCCATGAAGGTCGCCAGCGAGACGACCATCGCGATGAGCCAGGGATTAACGGTGGGGGAAGCATCCGACTTCGCCCCGCCGGCGGTGACAGCGCCGCTCACGCTCAGTGCCTCGGGCGCACGGTGACGGTCGGGATCACCGACATGCCGGGTCCGATCGAAACATCTGATGGCCATTTGTCTACGACGATCTTGACCGGCACCCGCTGGGTCACCTTGACGTAGTTGCCGGTGGCGTTCTCGGCCGGCAACAGCGAGAAGGCCGTGCCCGAGCCGGGCTGCACGGAGGCGACCTTGCCTGCAAGCACATGATCCGGATAGGCGTCGATCGTCACATCGACCGGTTGCCCCGGGCGCATGTCGGTCAACTGCGTTTCCTTGAAATTGGCCGTTACCCAGATTTCATCCGGCACGAACATGGCCACCGCCTGCGCCGCCTGCACATACTGGCCCTTGGAACCGCTGAGCCGGACGACGCGGCCCGGCTGGGCCGCCGTGATCGTCGTATATTTGAGGTTCTGCTCGGCGGTCTCGACCTGCGCCTCGGCCTGGTGAAGATCGGCGACGGCGCTGGCGCGCTGGGCTTCGGCCGCCGCCTTGTTCTTGACGGCGGAGGTGACGCTCGCCTGCGCCTGGGCCAGATTGGCTTCGTTCTGGCGCAGGGTCGACGTCGCCTGCTGTTGCGTCTGCTGCGAGCCGGCACCGGTTTTAAGCAGCTGATCCTGACGAGCAGCCTCGTCCTTGGCGAACTGCAGCGCGGCCTTTGCCGAGGCTTCCTGCGCCTTTTGCTGATCGATCGAGGCGGCGCTGGCTGCGATCTGCGCATCGGCATTGGCAATGGCGGCATTCGACACGTCGATCTGGCTCTTCGCCTGGTCGAGCGAAATCTGATAGTCGCGCGGATCGATCCTGAGGATCACGTCGCCGGCATTGACATGCTGGTTGTCTGTCACCGGCACATCGGAGACATAGCCCGACACCTTGGTCGCAACCGAAAAGCTGCGGGCATCGACAAAGGCATCGTCGGTCGTTTCATAGGGATGCACATAGATCAGCCAGTAGGCATAGGCGCCGACAGCAAGCAGAACGATGGCGATCGCCGCCAGCAGCACGATGAAGGGATGGCGGCGAAATACCGAGGGTTTCTTTTCCGCCTCGGCCTGCGCTTCGTCCTGTTCCTGCCCATCGGCGGTCGGCGTCTGGTTCTCGTCCTCCACGGCATCGGCAGGCCTTTCGGCGCGACGGGTCGGGGCGTGCGGGGTATTGTCCAAGGTGGCATCCTGAGATGATGGAGAATGACCACCAGAACGCAGTCCCGATCAATAGGTTCCCAATCGAATTAGTCGCCGAGATCGCTATTCCGTCTCGAAAAACACGAAGGAGCGATCGGCGGTTTCGAGCAGCGTATCGGCGATGGCGCCATAGGACAGGCGCTCGCCCGCCCTGCGGCTGACGCCGAGCACGATAAGGCTGTAGTTGCCGCGCCGGGCATGCCGCAGGATCGACAGTTCCGGGGCTGAGCCCTCCTGGACGATCTTGCGCACCTTGACGCCATTGTAGAGGGCGATCTCGTCGATCTTCTTGAAGGCGGCGACATGGGCATTGCTGGAATCGCTGACACGCGGCAGCGAACGCATCTGGTGCGGTTCGCGGATGTAAAGCACGGTGATCCGGCACCCCGTCGCCTTGGCGATGACGAAAGCCAGCTCGGCCGCGCGCGTCGAGCGCTCGGTGCCGCTGATCGGCACGAGGATGCGCAAGTCCGGGTCCGACGGCAAATCGCCACGACAGGAGACGATCGCAGTCGTTCCCTTGAAAGCCGAGGTCATCACCGACAGTTGCTCGTGGAAGCCGCCGGCCGCATCGACGGTCGGCTCCACCCCGACGAACAGCAGGTCATGCCCCTTCTCGGCACTCTCGCCGAGGATCTTGCGCAGGTTGGCATCCTTAATCTTGGTGGTGATGTGAATATCGGTTGTTTCGGTCGATGCCGGATCGGTCGTCGCGGCCACTGCCTCATCGGCCGCCGCCTGGACGCGCCCGGCGCCGTCCTCGAGGCGGGCCTCGGCCGCCTTGGGATCCGTATCGGCATCCGCCTTTTCAGTGCCCGTTTTCGACTGGGTCGGAGCATCTTCCCCGACGATATCGAGCACGGTGACAGGTGTCTTGCGCACGGCGGCGAAATGGCCGGAGATGCGCGCCGCCAGATGGCTGCTCGGCGACACGTCGATTGCGAGCAGGATGCGCTCGAACTTCTGCAGGAAGCTGCGCTCCTCGAACTCCTCGTGCTTCAGCCGCTCACGCTCCTCGTCGCGCATCGGCAGGCGCGCCAGGGCCCAGCGCAGCGTCGGCGGCATGGCCATGGTGGTCACGACCGCCATGGCGACGATGACCGAAAACAGCCGCTCGTCGAGAACGCCGACCGACAGGCCGATGGTGGCGACGATCACCTCGGTCGAGCCGCGGGCATTCATGCCGCAGCCGAGCGCCAAGGCCTCGGCATTGGAGAATTTGCCGATCTTGGCACCGGCAAAGGCACCGCCGAACTTGCCGAGGCTGGCGATGACGATCAGCCCGACGGCCAGCAACAGCGTCGAGGGATCGGCCAGCACGCTGAGGTCGGTATGCAATCCGGTGAGGCCGAAAAACACCGGCATGAACAGGGCCGTCGTCAGTGCCCGCAGCTGCTCGTCGATCTGTCGCGTCAGGATCGGCGATTCGCCGACCAGAATACCGGCCACGAAGGCGCCGAGCACCGTATGGACACCGATCGCGTTGGTGATGATCGCCATGCCGCCCATGATGGCGATGATGGCGCTCAGAACCGGCAGGTCGCTGCGGAAGCGGTCATTGGTGAAGCGAATGATCTCGAACACCAGTTTGCGGCCGATGGTGAAGCTGAAGGCCATGAAGGCGAGCGTGCCGATGACGGCCTTGGCAAGCGTCGGCAGGTCGACCGCACCCTTCTCCGCCAGGCTGAAGGTGACGGCGATGATCACCCAGCCGACCGTATCGTCGATGATCGCCGAGGCGACGATCAGCTGGCCGACATTGCGGCGCATGAAATCCATCTCGCGCACGACAGAGGCGACGATCTTGACCGACGAGATCGACAGCGCGGTGCCGAGAAACAGCGAGGTCACCAGCCGCTTGTCCGGATCGGGCAGGAAATCGGTCGGGATCAGCTCGCCGAGCGCAAAGCCGAAGGCGAACGGCACGACGATGCCGGTCAGCGAAACGCCGAGCGCCGCCCGTCTCAGGCGCTTCGCCAGCCCTAAGTCGGTCTCCATGCCGGCCAGCAGTAGCAGGAACAGGATACCGAGCTGCGCCACGGCATCGATCATGCTCTTCTGCTCCGGCGAGCTCGGGAACATCTGCGCCTGCGCATCCGGCCAGATCTGGCCGAGCACGGAGGGACCGAGCAGAATTCCGCCGATGATCTGTCCCATGATCGATGGCTGGCCGATCCGCACCATGGCCTCGCCGAGCAGGCGTCCGATGACCACCAGGATGACGATCTGGATCAGGAACAGGCTTTCCGAGCCCCCGCCCTTGGCGCCTTCGGCGGCAAAGGCCGCTGACGGCGCCAGCATAGCGGAGGCTGCCGCCGTCCACAGGGCGCGACGGCGGGAGAAATCTGGTAATTTACGAAAGAGCATCAATCGGAGGGCCTCGTTGCGTCTGCCTGCAACGTCGATGGAGACGGCGCGTTCCCTGGCAATAAACGTCCAGATGGGCTCGATCCAGAAAAATCAACCCGAGCACGCCTTGCGGCACGGGCACCGGGCTCGCGGCCGGTGTTCAGACATCGGATCGGGCGGCGGCATAGCAACATTGGCGCACGCCCTTGCATACGGACAGGTGCAGGCTTAAATCGCCCGCTAACGAGACCGGATCGGAGACAAGATGAACCCGCTCACCAAGCCGCAGCGCGAAGGAAAGTATCGCGACAGGGATATCGACTGCCAGGAGGCCTTGGAAAAGGCGTTCATGGAGATCGCCGGCGTTCAGTCCAACACCGTGGTCGCGGCAGCAGGCGGCACCATGTCTCCGGCGCTGGCAGCACTTGCCAAGCGCGCCGAGGCTGTCGGATGGTCGCTGGAAGAAGCCGAGGTCGCCATCAGCGAGCTGGCACAGAACCTGCTGGACGAAGACGCAGCCAACGCGGCCGAAGACGAATAGCTGGCTTGACGGGGGAGGCGGTCAGCCGCGCAGGATGGCGTCCGCCTCTTCCAGGCTCATCTCGAACACGGCATTGCCGATCGTGAAGCCAAAACCGTTGCGGGCAAGCGCCGAGAGTTCCTTGGCCTTGCGCTTTTCGTCCGCGTCTCCGCGTCGGAATGGACCAAAGGCGCGCTTGCGGGCAAAGACAACAGCGGCGTAGAGATCGTCGGTTTCCTGAAGGGCAGTGGCGGCAACTTCCGTATCGACGCCTTTCGCCGACAGCGTCTGGGCAATAAAGCGCTTGGACTTGCCGTTGCGCACCGCCGATTGCGTCTTCTGCCGGGCATAGGCGCCGTCGTCCAGCGCCTTCTGCTCATAGGCCAGCGCCACGGCCGCAGCCGAAATGGCTTTCAGCTGCTCCTCCGTGACATCCTCGAATTTTGCCTTGGCTTTCTTGACGATCGCTTCGGAGAGTTCCCGCTCCGTCATCATCCGGCGTTCGAGGCGGGAAAGCGTCGCATTGCGCGCCCAAGAGAGCATCCGCGGCGTCGGCAGGGCTGCCTGTTCCTCCTCGCTGACTTCGGGAGGGCGGGCTTTTGCCTTCGGAAATTCGATCAGAATCGCCGCAGACCCCATTCGCGCTCGAATTCGGCGTCGGCATCCAGTTCCTGGACGACCGGGTTCGGGCTGCGCTTCTGCTGGACGGGCGCTTCAACCTTGGGGGCAGGAGCCGGCGCTGCCAGCAGCACCAGGTTTTCGGCAAAGATCTTGCCGTTCTTGTCGCCCAGCGTATATTCCAACGATGTCCCAGGCTCGAGCGGCGGAAGCTTGGCCTCTTCTATTTTACGAAGGTGCAGAAAGACATCGGCACTACCATCGTCCGGCGTGATAAAACCATAGCCCTTGGTTACGTTGAACCATTTTACCTTGCCCGTGGCCAAATCCCGCTTTCCCCGTCGCTGCAAATCATTTGAACCATACTGGCACTACGCCCGCTGAAATTCAACGCCGCGGCGACCCTATGGCCCTGGCAACAGTGAATATTGTTGCCATTCGGTCGGCAAAAACGGCGTCGGTGGCAGGCGCGGGGTCGCCGCTTCGTGACTGGCCCTTCGTCAGCGCTGGTCTATAATGACCGAATGCGGCTGTGGTCGCTTTGCCCAAATCGATCAGGAAGAGGAAGCACCGTGAGCAAGAAGCGTCCCGAAGGCATCGAAACCTATGACGCGCCGGCTGGCGGCTGGGGCGCGCTGCGCGCCGTCGCCAAGACGCTGGCCCAGCAGCAGGTGGTGGCGCAGGGGACAGCGACGCTGCTGAAGGCGAACCAGGCTGATGGCTTCGACTGTCCCGGCTGCGCCTGGCCCGATCCGAAACACACCTCCTCCTTCGAATTCTGCGAAAACGGCGCCAAGGCGATCACCTGGGAATCGACCGCCAAGCGCGTCGGCCCGACCTTCTTTGCAGACAACACCGTCAGCGACCTCTGGCACTGGACCGACCACAAGCTCGAAGACGCCGGCCGCCTTACTCACCCGCTGGTCTACGACCGCGCCAGCGACCGCTACGTGCCGATCGAATGGGACGAAGCCTATAGGCTGATCGGCGCCGAGCTGAACAAGCTGCCCGATCCGCACATGGCCGAATTCTACACCTCCGGCCGCGCCTCGAACGAGGCCGCCTTCCTGTTCCAGTTGTTCGTTCGCGCCTACGGCACCAATAATTTCCCCGATTGCTCGAACATGTGCCACGAGGCGACCAGCGTCGGCCTGCCGAAATCGATCGGTGTCGGCAAGGGGACGGTGACGCTCGACGATTTCGACCACTGCGATGCGATCTTCTCGTTCGGCCACAATCCCGGCACCAACCATCCGCGCATGATGGGAACCCTGCATGAGGCGGCCCGCCGCGGCGTGCCGATCATCGTCTTCAACCCGCTGAAGGAGCGGGCGCTGGAGAAATTCGCCTCGCCGCAGAGCCCGGTGGAAATGGCGACCTTCTCCTCGACGCCGATCGCTTCGGCCTATCACCAGGTCCGCACCGGCGGCGATCTGGCGGCGCTGAAGGGCCTGATGAAGGCGATCTTCGAGCGTGATGCCGCCGATCTCGCTGCCGGCGGCACGGGCGTGCTGGACCGCGAGTTCATCGAGACCCATACGGTCGGTCTGGAGGCATTGAAGGCGGATGTCGACGCCACCAGCTGGGAGACGATTCTCGAAAGCTCGGGCCTGACACGCACCGCGCTCGACAGTGCCGTCGACGTCTACCTCAATGCCAACAAGGTCATCCTCTGCTACGGCATGGGCATCACGCAGCATGCCAACGGCACCGCCAATGTCCAGCAGCTTGCCAATTTCCTGATGCTGCGCGGCAATATCGGCAAGGAAGGCGCCGGCATCTGCCCGTTGCGCGGCCACTCCAACGTCCAGGGCGACCGCACGGTCGGCATCACCGAGATTCCCACCAAGTCACTGATCGACGGCATCGAGCGTGCCTTTGGCTTCCGCCCGACGATGGACAAGGGCCATAATGCGGTCGAAGCCGTCGAGGCGATCCGCGACGGCACGTCGAAGGCGCTGATCTGCCTCGGCGGCAACCTCGCCGTGGCGATGCCCGATCCCGACGCCACCTTCGCTGCCATGCGCAAGCTCGACCTCGCGGTCCACATCACCACCAAGATTAATCGCTCACACCTGCTGCTCGCAAAGACATCGATCCTGCTGCCGGTCTTCGGCCGCACCGATCTCGACACCCAGAAGTCCGGGCCGCAGTCGGTGACGGTCGAGGATTCCATGTCGATGGTGCATGCCTCGCGCGGTTTCCTCAATCCGCCGAGCGAGCACCTGCGCTCCGAACCCTCGGTCGTTGCCGGCATGGCCAAGGCGACGCTGGGCGACCGCTATGGTATCGACTGGGACGGCATGGTCGACAACTACGACCGTATCCGCGACAAGATCGAGGTGGTCTTTCCGGATTTTCACGATTTCAACGCGCGCGTCCGCGTCAAGGGCGGCTTCCGGCTGGATATTCCGGCAAGCTACCGCACATGGAAGACCGAAAGCGGCAAGGCGACCTTCCTGGTCGCCCCCGGCGTCGACGAAGATCCACGGCTCTCCAATGACAACATCCTGGTGCTGACGACGCTGCGCAGCCACGACCAGTACAACACCACCATCTACGGCATGGACGACCGCTATCGCGGCGTCTTCGGCCGGCGCGACGTGGTGTTCATGAACAAGGACGACCTGGCGGCGCGTGGCCTCGCGGAGGGCGACAAGATCGACATCATCGCCAGCCACTACCCCAACGAGAGCCCGGCGGCAGAAAAAACGGTGCGCGGTTTCACCGTCGTTACCTACGATATCCCGAAGGGCTCGGTCGCCGGATACTATCCGGAAATGAACAGCGTCATCGCCCTTGGCCATTACGACCGGAAATCGGGAACGCCGGCCTACAAGGGTGTTCCGGTCGAAATACGCGCGTCCGTCTAAGGACGCGTTACGCCGTAGATAGCATGCGATGGAGGCCTCTTTCTGTGGGACGGCGCCTCGCTTCCTTGCCTTCGCGCGCTGTTTGACAGCGGAAATCGGCATCAGAGCTTAAAACTGTGATCTGCACTCCCTATATGGAGGGCTGGACAATTCGTGCCTCACAGGAGAAGCAATGCCCGCTGCCCCGCGTTTCGCCAAAATCGCCCTTATTGCCGTCGTTTCCGCGGCGAGCGTCTTTGCCACAATGAGTGACGCGGACGCCCGGCGCGCCGGCGGTGGCATGAGCTTCGGCAGCCGTGGCACCCGCACCTATTCGGCACCGCCCGCAACCAGCACCGCTCCCACGACGGCAGCGCCGATCGAGCGCTCGATGACACCGCAGACCGCGCCGCAATCGGCTCCGCAGCCCGGCGTCAACGCACCGCGCACCGGCGGCATGTTCGGCGGCTTCGGCCGTTCGCTGCTCGGCGGCCTGGCGATCGGTGGCCTGCTCGGCATGTTCCTGGGCCATGGCTTCGGCGGCGCTGCGGGCTTCCTCGGCATGCTGCTGCAGATCGCCGTGGTCGGCGGCCTCGTCATGCTGGCCATGCGCTTCTTCGCCAATCGTCGGCAGGGCGCTTCTGCAGCACCGTCGGCGCGCCCTGGCGCCAATGCCTATGCCGGTCCGTCGCCGATGACGCCGTCCTTCCGCATTCCGACCATGGGCGGGTCTGGCTACGGCTCCGGCAATGGACCGAAGACGGCCGCCAAGCCGAGCGACGAAATCGGCCTGTCGCCGACGGACTATAGCCGTTTCGAAGCGCTGCTCACGAAGATCCAGACCGCCTATGGTGCCGAGGACTACGGTGCCATCCGCGCCCTGACGACGCCGGAAGCTATGTCCTATCTCGCAGAGGAACTCGGCGAAAACGCCACCAACGGCGTGCGTAACACGGTTTCTCAGGTGAAGCTGCTGCAGGGCGACGTCTCCGAAGCCTGGCGTGAAAACGGCGTCGACTTTGCCACGATGGCCATGCGCTATTCGAGCATCGACGCCATGGTGGATCGCAGCAGCGGCAAGCTCGTCGACGGCGACGACCGGAATGCCAGCGAATCGACTGAAATCTGGACCTTTACCCGCCGCCCGGGCACGGAATGGCTTCTGTCCGCCATCCAGGGAACAGAGACGACACGGCATTAAGTCTGCAGACTGCCACGGCTGGGGTCAAACCCAGCCGTATGCCCAGACACCCGACAGAATGACGATGCCGATCAGCACGAGGTAGGCGACGAACGGCCAGGCGGAAAATTTCTCCAGAAACCGCATCAATCCCCATATCGCTGCAAACGACGAGATGCTGCCGACGATCAGTCCGACGACCAGCACGCTCCAGGCCTCCGCCGGAATATGGGCGCGATAAAGCTCGAACAGCTCCTTCAATCCCGCCAGGGCAATCGCCGGCACACCCAGCAGAAACGAGAAGCGCGCCGCTTCCTCGCGCTTCAGGTCGAGAAACAGCGCCGCCGTCAGTGTCGAGCCGGAGCGCGATACGCCCGGCCACAATGCACCGACCTGGGCAATGCCGACGATCAGCGCATGCCGCAGCTTCATGTTGTCCATCGTCTTGGTATGACGGCAGTAAAGCTCTGCCACCGCCAGCAGCCCGCCCATGCCGAGGCAGGCGGCGCCGATGACCGACAAGCTGCGGATCGACGTGCCGCAGGCATTCAGCCGGGACGAGAGAAGCAATCCGCCAATCACGATCGGGATCGTCGCAACGACGATCGCCACCGCCATGCGAAAGGCCGGCGCCTGCCATTGCCGGTCGCGCAACGCCACCAGCGACCCTGTTGTCACGGAACGGACGTCACTCCAGAAATAGGAAACGATGGCGGCAAGGGCTGCCAGCTGCATCGCCGCCGAAAAGGCAGAGCCCGGGTCCTGCCAGCCGAGAAGTGCCGGCACCAGCCGCATATGCGCGGTCGAGGAGACCGGCAAAAGTTCGGTCAAACCCTGCACCAGCCCGAGGAAGGCGATCCTCGCATAGCCGAGACTGGCAAAGCCGGTGTCTATCCCCTGCGTACAAACTCCGGCCATGGCGCGCTCCCGTGATCTGCCGAAACTCTGATCGGTTTCCGCCACGCGCGCCCCACGTTCGATGCCGGATTTAACGCCAAGCCCAACCATCCGACCTGGCCCTTTCCAAGGCCGTCATCGGGATTGCGCTTGTACTTGGCGCAAAGAAAAACCCCGGCAAAAGCCGGGGTCTGGTGCAGGTCCATCGAACGAACGGAAACTCAGTACTGGTCTTCGTCCTCGTCCTTCGGGGCGCGCAGCGACTTGAGCTTGGCGAAGACGGCATCGGCGTCGATGGTCTTTTCCTTTTCTTCGCGCTCGTAGGAGAACGGCAGCTTTTCGGTTTCCTGCGACGGCTGCAGGGTGGCGCCGAGTTCGGCGGCGGTCGGCAGCGGACGGCCCTTGGCAGCCTTTTCGACTTCGAAGTCGAGGTCGATCTGGCTGCAGAGGCCGAGCGTCACGGGATCCATCGGCGCAAGGTTGGTCGAGTTCCAGTGGGTCCGGTCGCGGATCTGCTCGATCGTCGACTTGGTGGTGCCGACGAGACGCGAGATCTGGGCGTCCTTCAGTTCCGGATGGTTGCGCACCAGCCAAAGAATGGCGTTCGGGCGGTCCTGACGCTTCGACACCGGCGTGTAGCGCGGGCCGCGACGCTTGGATTCGGGCACGCGCACCTTCGGTTCGGAAAGCTTCAGCTTGTAGTCCGGCTTGCCTTCGGCGCGGGCGATTTCCTCGCGCGACAGCTGGCCGGTGGAAATCGGGTCGAGGCCCTTGATGCCCTGCGACGCTTCGCCGTCGGCGATGGCTTTGACTTCCAGCGGGTGAAGCTTGCAAAACTGCGCGATCTGTTCGAACGACAAGGCAGTGTTGTCGACAAGCCAGATGGCCGTAGCCTTCGGCATAAGCAGTTGTTGGGCCATGCATATAGTCCTTCTGTCCGTCCGCGCCGGGGTCGCGGTCCGTGGGTGTTTTTCACCACTGATGTCCGGGAAATGACGCTCTGTATATCGCGAGTGCCGCAGAATTGCAATTCTTTGCCGACGAAATGCGCTTTGTCCAATGGACGCTGTATCTTAAGCTGCTATTTGTGAGGACAAAGACCGCAGCTTCTGCGCAAAAGCAGGGCGCGCCAGGCATTTCGAGGAGGAAACATGTCTGAAAGAATTTATCCGGTCACCAAGCCGGCCAAGCAACGCGCTCTGATCACACGAGAAAAATATGACAGTTGGTACGCCCGCAGCGTCACCAATCCGGACGCCTTCTGGGGCGAGCACGGCAAGCGGATCGACTGGTTCAAACCCTATACCAAGGTGAAGAATACGTCGTTTACCGGCAAGGTGTCGATCAAGTGGTTCGAGGACGGGCTGACCAACGTCGCCTACAACTGCATCGACCGCCACCTGAAGACGCGCGGCAACCAGGTCGCCTTCATCTGGGAAGGCGACAATCCCTATATCGACAAGAAGATCACCTATAACGAGCTCTACGAGCAGGTCTGTCGCCTTGCCAACGTGCTGAAGAAACACGGCGTCAAGAAGGGCGACCGGGTGACGATCTACATGCCGATGATCCCGGAAACGGCCTATGCGATGCTCGCCTGCGCCCGCATCGGCGCAGTGCATTCCGTCGTCTTCGGCGGCTTCTCGCCTGATGCCCTGGCCGGCCGCATCGTCGATTGCGAATCCACCTTCGTCATCACCTCGGACGAGGGCGTGCGCGCCGGCAAGCCGGTGCCGTTGAAGGACAACACCGATACGGCGATCCATATCGCCGCCCGCCAGCAGGTGATGGTCGACAAGGTGCTGGTCGTGCGTCGCACCGGCGGCAAGACCGGCTGGGCGCCGGGTCGCGACCTCTGGTATCACCAGGAAATGGCCAAGGTTCCGGCCGAGTGCCCGCCGGCAAGGATGAAGGCCGAGGATCCGCTGTTCATCCTCTACACATCAGGCTCGACCGGCAAGCCGAAGGGCGTGCTGCACACCACCGGCGGCTATCTCGTCTACGCCGCCATGACCCACGAATACACCTTCGACTACCACGACGGCGACATCTACTGGTGCACCGCCGATGTCGGCTGGGTCACCGGCCACTCCTACATCGTCTACGGCCCGCTCGCCAACGGCGCGACATCAGTCATGTTCGAGGGCGTTCCCAACTTCCCCGACCAGGGCCGCTTCTGGGAGATCATCGACAAGCACAAGGTCAATATCTTCTACACCGCGCCGACAGCGATCCGCTCGCTGATGGGCGCAGGCGACGAATTCGTCACCCGCGCCTCGCGCGCAAGCCTGCGGCTGCTCGGCACGGTCGGCGAACCCATCAATCCGGAAGCCTGGAACTGGTACTACAATGTCGTCGGCGATGGCCGGTGCCCTGTCGTCGACACCTGGTGGCAGACCGAGACCGGCGGCCACATGATCACGCCGCTGCCTGGCGCCACCGACCTCAAGCCGGGCTCGGCAACCAAACCCTTCTTCGGCGTCATCCCGGAGCTGGTCGACGCCGAGGGCAAGGTGCTCGAGGGCGCCGCCGACGGCAATCTCTGCATCGCCGACAGCTGGCCCGGCCAGATGCGCACCCTCTACGGTGACCACAAGCGCTTCATCGAGGCCTATTTCTCGACCTACAAGGGCAAATACTTCACCGGCGACGGCTGCCGGCGCGACGCGGACGGCTATTACTGGATCACCGGTCGCGTCGACGACGTGCTCAACGTCTCCGGCCACCGCCTGGGCACGGCCGAAGTCGAATCGGCGCTGGTCTCCCACAATCTGATCTCGGAGGCGGCCGTTGTCGGCTATCCGCATGCGATCAAGGGGCAGGGGATCTACTGCTACGTGACGCTGATGTCGGGCCACGAAGGCACAGATGCTCTCCGCGCCGAGCTGATCAAGCATGTCCGCGCCGAGATCGGCCCGATCGCCACGCCCGACAAGATCCAGTTCTCGCCGGGCCTGCCGAAAACCCGCTCCGGCAAGATCATGCGACGCATCCTGCGCAAGATCGCCGAAGACGACTTCTCGGCCTTGGGCGATACCTCGACGCTGGCCGATCCCGCCGTCGTCGACGACCTGATCGCCAACCGGCAGAACAAGGCGGAGGCCGCCTGAGCGACGGCGCTACTGCGGGCAAAGCTCGGGCGCCTTACGCCCCCCATGGTAGGACACGGCATAGCCGGACGACAGCAACATGTCGGCCGGGTTGCGGCCATCGGCGATGGTGACATCGGCGAGGATCCGACCGAAATACTTGTCGCCCGATATTTTCGTCAGCTGCACCTCGCCGGAGGCCGGCATGATCTCTTCGAGCGCCGCCTGCGCCCGCTCGGCCTCCTCGCGCACCGCGGCGCATTTGGAATGCAGCTCGGGTGCATCGATGCCGCGCAGCCGCACATAGACCTCGATTGTCTGCTGCGGCCAGGGCGCTGCATCGACAAGAATGGTGTCGCCGTCGATCACTTCGATGATCTCGGCAGAGACAGGGCCCGCGATGGTCTCACGGACAGTGCTGGTCTTCGCACCCGCAGAGAGCGGGGAGACGAGAAAGAGACAAAGGATGATGAAGGATCGGACCATAATTCAGGAATTATTTCCTGAATTGCTGGAATGTCAATAGGAATAATTACCGGTCAAAAATCGATCGCGCGGCCGTTGATCTCCCAGTCGCCGAAACGGGATGGCTCTGCGCCGCCGCGACCGCCGATTTCGGGCGGCAGATCGGCCCCTGCCTGCAGCCGGCGACGCTCTTCGGCCTCGGCCAGGGCCCGCTTGGCAGCCGGCGACAGCGGCTTGCGGGGTGCTACGGTCTCGCCCGTGGTTTCGACGGGTTCGCTGTTGTCGTTGTCAGCCATTTGCATGCCGCTCTCCAGCAAATATTGATTTAGGCGGGCGAATAGCCAGATTATAGGCTGTCGCGCCGGAATTGGAAGCGCGACAGGGGCAATTGACGGAGAAGACCATGAACATGAAGCGAACCGCGATGCTGCTGGCCTTCATGACGGCGCTCTTCATGGGTGTCGGCTTTCTGATCGGCGG
This sequence comes from Rhizobium sp. HT1-10, assembly GCF_049472505.1. NCBI lineage: Bacteria > Pseudomonadati > Pseudomonadota > Alphaproteobacteria > Hyphomicrobiales > Rhizobiaceae > Rhizobium > Rhizobium sp. HT1-10. The sequence goes on from NZ_JBCEBQ010000002.1 coordinate 332,380, forward strand.
CCGGTCCGGCATGATGATCGCCTTCGTCGTGGCGGCCGGCATGAACTTCTTTTCCTACTGGAATTCCGGCAACATGGTGCTGTCGACCTACAATGCGCAGGCGGTCGACGAGCGCAGCGCGCCTGAATTCTTCGGCATGATCCGCGATCTCGCCGCCAATGCCGGCCTGCCGATGCCGCGCGTCTACCTTTACGACAGCCCGCAGCCGAACGCCTTTGCCACCGGCCGCAATCCGGAGAATGCCGCCGTCGCGGCCTCGACCGGCCTGCTCAATGCGCTGACACCGCAGGAAGTGGCGGGCGTCATGGCCCATGAACTCGCCCATGTGCAAAACCGCGACACGCTGACGATGACGATCACCGCAACACTCGCCGGCGCCATCTCCATGCTCGGCAACTTTGCCTTCATCTTCGGCGGCCGACGCGACAGCAATAGCCCGCTCGGCGGCATCGGCGCGCTGGTGGCGATGATCGTCGCGCCGCTGGCGGCCATGCTGGTGCAGATGGCGATCAGCCGGACGCGCGAATATGCGGCCGACCGCCGTGGCGCGGAGATCTGCGGCAATCCGCTGTGGCTTGCCTCGGCGCTCGGCAAGATCGCCGGTGAGGCCTCCCATATTCCCAACGAGGACGCCGAACGGCATCCGGCAACGGCCCATATGTTCATCATCAACCCGCTCTCCGGCCGGCCGATGGACAACCTTTTTTCCACCCATCCGAATACCGAAAGCCGCATCGCCGCCCTGCAGGCCATGGCCATGCACGGCAGCCCGAGCACCGGCGCCTTCACCGGTGACGGCTCGACGTCGCCGGTCCGGCCTGCTAATGCAGTGCGCAAATCGCGCTCGGTGCCGAATACGGGGTCCAGTCGCGGTGGTCCACAACCGCCCAAAGGACCCTGGTCTTGACGTCAGACGACACGAAATCCACCGGCCGCCGCCCGGCTCGCTCAAACCAGGCCGAACGCGGCGCCCGCCGCCCGGACGATCGCGGCCCGGTGAAGCCCGGCCTTGCCGCCCGTGCCGCCGCCTCGAAGATCCTCGCTGCCGTCATCGACCGCAAGACGCCGCTCGACGGCATGCTCGACGGAGACCATGGCAACCCGGCCTACCGCGTGCTCGAGGACAACGACCGGGCGCTCGTGCGCGCCATTCTCAACTCCGCCCTCCGCCACCTGCCGCGCATCGAGGCCGCCATTGCCTCGCTGCTCGATGCGCCCCTGCCGGAGGGTGCGCGCGCCCTGCACCATGTGCTGGTCGTGGCCGCAGCGCAGATGCTCTATCTCGATATTCCGGACCACTCGGCCGTCGACCTTGCTGTCGAGCAGGCGAACCAGGACCCGCGCAACCGCCGTTTCGCCAAGCTGGTCAACGCGGTGCTGCGCCGAATGGGGCGCGAAAAGGACGAGATCCTCAGCCGCACCGCCACAGTCCCGGTCATGCCCGCCTGGTTTCTGTCACGGCTGGAGAAGGCTTACGGACGGGCCGAAGCGCTAACCATTTCGGACACGCAGCTGCAGCCAGCGGCCATCGACGTGACAGTCAAATCCGATCCCGAAGGCTGGGCGCGCCGGCTGAACGGCCTGGTCCTGCCGACAGGCAGCGTCCGCCTTGCCAACTTCGACGGTACGATCCCCGCTCTCGACGGGTTCGATGAGGGCGAATGGTGGGTTCAGGACGCGGCCGCCAGCATTCCGGCAAAGCTGTTCGGCTCGCTTGCCGGCAAGCGCGTCTTCGATCTCTGCGCCGCCCCGGGCGGCAAGACGGCCCAGCTGATCCAGGCAGGCGGCACCGTCACCGCGCTCGACCAGTCGGAAAGCCGCCTGCGGCGCCTGACGTCCAATCTTGCCCGCCTTGGCCTCAAGGCCGAGACGGTCGTCGCCGATATGGCAAAATATGCGACCGACGAGCTGTTCGATGCCGCCCTGCTCGATGCACCCTGCTCCTCGACCGGCACCACCCGTCGCCATCCGGACGTCCTGTGGACCAAGGGCCGTGAGGATATCGCCAAGCTCGCCGCGCTGCAGGAGCGGCTCCTGCGCCATGCCTTGACCCTGGTCAAGCCCGGCGGCATCGTGGTGTTTTCGAACTGTTCGCTCGATCCCAGCGAAGGCGAGGAGATCGTTGCCCGGATTCTTGCCGATATCCCTGACGTCGAGCGCGTCGCCATCCGGCCACAGGACTGGCCGGGTCTCGAAATGGCGATTTCTCCGCTCGGAGATTTCCGCACCACTCCCGCCATGCTGTCCTTGCCGGAAGGTTTTGCCTCCGGCCTCGATGGATTCTATGCCAGTGTGCTTCGCCGTGGCGATTGATGGACGAATGCCTTTGGCGCCCTATCTGCGCCGCTATGGGGCAGTTTTTCGCCGCTAGCGCCGTTTGCTAACGCTGCGTTAACGCTAGAGGCGGACAATCGCGATCGATAATATCAAGACTTTGGCGGGCGTTGTGTGAGTCTTTACGCACGGGAGGCATGGCGGCGGCTATCGCGTCGCGCAGCGTTGACACGTCTGCGCCTGACCCGACACACGGTGCGTGTGCCGGAACGTCTGATCGTGGCGCCGACCGACCTGCGTAGCATCGATCCCTTCATTGCCGAGGAAATGATCAACGGCCGCATCACGCTCGCGGGTCGAGTGATGGAGACGAACGGCCGCTCGCCCTTTTCTCAGGAACTGCCGTCCGAGATCTTTGCCACAAGGCTGCACAGCTTCAGCTGGCTGCGCCACATGCGGGCCGACAAGACAGGCCAGGGCAGCGTGCTTGCCCGTTCGCTTGTCAACGACTGGATCAGCCTGCACGGACGAAAGACGGTCGGCGTTGCCTGGGACACCGACATCGCCGCCCAGCGGCTGATCGCCTGGCTGTCGCATTCTCCCGTGGTGCTGCAGGGCACCGACAGCGGCTTCTACCGCCGCTTCATGCGCTCGCTCACCCATCATGTCCGCTACCTCCGCCATGTCGCGGCAACGGCGCCGGATGGCGAAGCACGTTTCCGTGTGCGCATTGCGCTGGCTATGTCGTCGGTGTCGATGCCGACGCGCGCGGCGACCATCAAGCGGGCGGGGCAGGCGCTGGACCGCGAAATCGACCGGCAGATCCTGGCCGACGGCTCGCATGTTTCGCGCAATCCCCGCGCCGCCCTCGAACTCTTGCTCGACCTGCTGCCGCTGCGCCAAACCTATATCAATCTCGGCCATGACGTACCCTCGCGCCTGATTGCGGGCATCGACCGCATGTACCCGGCGCTGCGCTTCTTCCGCCACCAGGACGGCGATCTCGCCTTGTTCAACGGTGCCACCTCGACCTTTGCCAACGAGCTGATGTCGGTTCTGCGCTATGACGAAACGGCCGGCAAACCGTTCAAGGCGCTGCCCCATGCCCACTACCAGCGCCTCTCTTCTGGTCAGACGCTCGTCATCATCGACACCGGCGGCCCGCTGTCTGTCGACCTGTCGCGTACCGCCCATGCCGGCTGCCTCTCGTTCGAAATGTCGTCCGGCCGGCACCGGATCGTCATCAATGCCGGCTCGCCGAAATTCGCCGGCAGCCGCTACGTGCAGATGGCCCGCGCAACGGCGGCGCATTCGACCGTGACACTGGACGACAGCTCGTCCTTGAGTTTCTCCCGATCCGGCATGCTCGGGCCGGTCATGACCAGCGGCGTCAGCGCGGTTTCCGTCGAAAGGCAGGATACCGAGGATGGACGCGACAGCGTCAAGGCCGCCCATGACGGCTATGTCGCCAACTTCGGGCTGATGCATGAGCGCGAGATCACACTGAACAGCGCCGGCACCATCATCACCGGCTGCGACCGTTTTTTCGCGCCGGAGCAGCGCAAGGCTCCGAAGAAAGCGGATGCCGAGCGTCGCGCCTCGGCCCGGTTTCACATCCACCCCTCCATCAGCATCGACCAGACGCGGCCCGACGCCGTCACGCTGACGGCACCGGACGGCGAGACATGGACATTTTCTTCGCCCGGCAACGACGTGCTGATTGGCGAGGACGTATTTTTTGCGGATTCGTCGGGCGTTCGTGCCTCCGAGCTGCTGGAGATCGCCTTCTCGATCCCGGAAAAAACCGAGATCCGCTGGTTTTTATCGCGCCGCTGAGGTGCCCGAAGGTTTTATCATCCGGCCGGCTGTGCTAACGCGACGCCATCATCTCGAGCGTCCCTGCCGGACGCCTTCCGAAGACAGGACCGGAGAACGATCATGGCCGTTGTATCGAAGAAAATCCCAGCTCCCGACAAGGTGAAGGTCAGGACCGCGCTGCTGTCGGTGTCCGACAAGGCGGGCATCGTGGAGCTGGCCCAGGCGCTGCACGACAAGGGCGTCCGCCTGCTGTCGACCGGCGGCACCCACAAGGCCATTGCCACCGCCGGGATCGCCGTCATCGACGTCTCCGAGATCACCGACTTCCCTGAGATCATGGACGGCCGCGTCAAGACGCTGCACCCGCGCGTCCACGGCGGCCTGCTCGCCATCCGCGACGATGCCAAGCACCAGGCGGCGATGAAGGCGCACGGCATCGAGGGCATCGACCTCGTGGTCGTCAATCTCTACCCCTTCGAGGATGTTCGCGCTGCCGGCGGCGACTATCCGACGACGGTGGAAAACATCGACATCGGCGGCCCCGCCATGATCCGCGCCTCGGCCAAGAACCATGCCTATGTCACCATCCTCACCGACCCCACGGACTATCCCGAACTGCTGGCGCAGCTGTCGGGCGATGCCGGTCAGACCGCCTATGCCTTCCGCCAGAAGATGGCCGCCAAGGCCTATGCCCGCACCGCCGCCTACGACACGATGATCGCAAACTGGTTCGCTGAAGCCCTCGACATCTCGACGCCGCGCCACCGCACCATCGGCGGCGTGCTGCGCGAGGAAATGCGCTACGGCGAGAACCCGCACCAGTCGGCCGGCTTCTACGTGACTGGCGACAACCGCCCGGGCGTCGCCACGGCGAAGCTGCTGCAGGGCAAGCAGCTCTCCTACAACAACATCAACGACACGGACGCAGCTTATGAGCTGGTGGCGGAATTCCCGCCGGAGCAGGGTCCTGCCTGCGCCATCATCAAGCATGCCAATCCCTGCGGCGTCGCCACCGGCCCGACGCTGGCAGAAGCCTACCGGCGGGCGCTCGCCTGCGACAGCACCTCCGCCTTCGGCGGCATCATCGCGCTGAACGGCCTGCTCGACGCCGAAACGGCTGAAGAAATCGTCAAACTGTTCACCGAAGTCATCATCGCCCCCGAGGTCAGCGACGAGGCCCGCGCCATCATCGCCGCCAAGCCGAACCTGCGGCTGCTCTCGGTCGGCGCCCTGCCGGATCCGCGCGCCCGCGGCATCACCGCCAAGACCGTCTCCGGCGGCCTCCTGGTCCAGAGCCGCGACAATGTCATGGTCGACGATCTCGAACTGAAGATCGTCACCAAGCGCGCACCGACGGCCCAGGAGCTGGAAGACATGCGCTTCGCCTTCCGCGTCGCCAAGCATGTGAAATCCAACGCCGTCGTCTATGCCAAGAACGGCCAGACCGCCGGCATCGGTGCCGGCCAGATGAGCCGCGTCGATTCCGCCCGCATCGCCGGCATCAAGGCCGAGGACGCAGCCAAGGCACTCGGCCTCCCCGAGCCCCTGACCCGCGGCTCCGCCGTCGCCTCCGAAGCCTTCCTGCCCTTCGCCGATGGCCTTCTATCCGCCATATCCGCTGGCGCCACCGCCGTCATCCAGCCCGGCGGCTCGATGCGTGACGCCGAAGTCATCGCCGCTGCCGACGAGCACAACGTCGCCATGGTCTTCACCGGCGTCCGCCACTTCCGCCACTGAGGGATATCCTCATCGCAAATTGGGATATACCGTCGCCCACTCGTCTTTAGAGAGGAGCGGGCGACACCCCGCCGTCGTCATCCTCGGGCTCGTCCCGAGGAGCTACCGGGCCAGCCAAGGGGCCGGGATGGATGCTCGGGACAGGCCCGAGCATGACGGAGACACACGAGGCTATACCAGCGCCTCGTCGTTCTTTGAATGGTGACTTGACCCACACCCTCCGCCGTCATCCTCGGGCTCGTCCCGAGGATCTACCGGGCCAGCCAATGAACCGGGTTGGATGCTCGGGACAGCCCCGAGCATGACGGAGAGCACGTCAAACGCGCTGCGGCTTCGCATCGGCGGGGTAGGGCGCCGGTAGCAGCAGCAAGAGGCCGCCGGCGAGAAACAGGATCAGCGTCGCCATCCCGAGGCGGGCCGAGCCGCTCCAGGTCGTCACAACCGAGAACATCAGCGTCGCCATGAAGCTCGTGGCGCGGCCTGACAGCGCGTAGATGCCGAAATACCGGCCGGCCTCCTCGAGGCTGACGCTGCGCGCCAGATAGGAGCGCGACGAGGCCTGCACCGGCCCGAAGGACAGCCCGATCAGCAGCCCGTACAGCACATAGGCCTTTTCCGCCGCCGTCCCGAACAGTCCGCCGGAATCGACGGTCGATAGTTGCACCAGTCCGAACAGCGTGAAGCCGGGACCGGTCGAGATGAATCCGACCGTGGCGATCAGCAATATCACCAGGCTGGCGACGATCATCGTCTTCGAGCCCAGCCGCGCATCGAGCCGGCCGGCAGCGAGGCACCCGAAGATCGCGACGACGTTGAGGATGATGCCGAAGATGCCGATCTCGATGGTCGGCCAGCCGAACATGCCGGCGGCAAAGGTGCCGCCGAGAATGATGACGCCATTGACTCCGTCCTGATAGACCATCCGCGCGATCAGGAACCGGGCGATGCCCGGCCGGTGTTTCAGTGTCTTGACGGTCTTCACCAGCTCGCTGATGCCGCTGCCGACGGCTGTTCGCAACGGCAGGCCGCGCGGCGCGTCGGGCGTGAACAGGAACATCGGCAGGATGAAGATGAAATACCAGATAGCGGCAATCGGCCCTGTGATGCGGGCATCTTCCCCGAGGACGGCGTCGAGGCCGAACAGCGGCTTCAATCCAAGGATGGTGCGCCCAGTCTCCGGGTTGCCGGCCAGCAGCGCCACGACCGCGATCAGCACGATCATGCCGCCGAGATAGCCGAGCCCCCAGGCGGTATTGGAAAGCTTGCCGACATCGTCCTTCGAGACCAGCCGCGGCATCATCGAATCGTTGAAGACGATGGAAAACTCCGCCGCGATGGAGGCGAGGATGATGAACACGAAGGGATAGATAACAGGCGAACCCGGTGCCGCCCACCACAGGCCGAACAGGCTGGCAATCTTGATGACGGCGAAGAAGGCGATCCATGGCTTGCGGGAACCGGACTGATCGGCGATCGAGCCGAGGATCGGCGACAGCACAGCAATGACGATCGAACTGATCGTCGCCATGTTCGACCACATCGCCTGCGCGCCGACCGGATCGGTGGTCAGCCGGGCGACGAAATAGGGGCCGAAAATGAAGGTTATGACGACGGTGTAGAAAGGCTGCGCCGCCCAGTCGAACAGCATCCAACCCCAGATGCCCCGCGCCGGCACTTTCGCCGTCACGGCATCGTCACGCTCTGTAACGGTCACTCTCTATTCCCTGCTAGGCCAAAGGCTATCGCCCGGACCTTGCCATCCCGAACCAGGCAGTGCAAGCGCGGGGGGCATGGTGGCAGCAAGGGTGACGGACGAGGGTGCCATCCTCGCTGGTCCCTATGACAAAGACAGGGCTCAGGGAAGCACGATACCCGACCGTGCCCGCCCGCTCGTCGCCGCCCCGTTATATTTCGGACGCGCAACCGAAGGGCAATCGAGCCGCTGCCGATAACCCTCTCCTCGCTCATCCCTGTGCTCGTCACAGGGATCCAGTGCGCCCAAGTCCTTGAGCGCCGGGAACTATCTGTTGCTGCGAATCGACTCATCCCACAGCGCGGACGCGCCGTGGCTGGATCCCTGTGACGCGCACAGGGAAGAGGGAAGGAGAGGGCCTTCGTCCCTTACAAATGTCGACCGGCACTCAAACCGACATGCTCCGACGCCCCGCGTCGCTCCGGCGCGCCAACCCCGCCCCGCCTCACCGCGGCAAATCGTGGGCGAAGTCGCTGAGCAAGCCTGCCGCCACGGTGATGCGGGCGAGGTTTATGTCGCCGCCTTCGCTGAGGCCGGCCAGCTCCTCGGCGATGCGGTTGATGCGGATGCGGTCGCTGGCATGCCAGGCGGCGATCGGCTGCTTGTCCTGGCGGTGGGCGTTGAGGGCGGCGATGACGATGTCGCGGCGGGCGGTGGCGATGCGGTCGAGGCTGCGGGCGAGCGCCAGGTTCTCGTAGTGATCGCCGGTGACGATGCGGCTGCCGGACACCAGTAGCCGGCTGACGCGGAATGTCTGCGAGACCTCGAAATAGGTCTCCGCCGCCCGCGACAGGGGCTCGCCGGTGTTCTCGGCGATCTGCATGACGTCGGGGACGAGCGCGAAGGTGCCGAGCGTGGCGATTTCGGCTGCGAGCGCCTCGGGCACGCCGGCCGCCAGGTAGTCGGCGCGGCGGCCGTCGATCTCGGCGGCGAATTCGGCCGGAATGCGGCCCGACAGCAGCGGCCGCAGCTTCTTCGACGCCTGATGCAGCCGCGCGACGGTCTCGCCGATCTCGGCCTTCACCATGGTGGTCTTCAGGAGCAGGCGGGTGAGCACCGTATAGATCTGGCCGATGTCGCTGTAGAGCCTGTTCTGTATCTCGCCGCCGATCTTGCCGTCGAGCGCATCGGTTTCGGCCCAGAGCCGGTCGAGGTCGAAGCCGTCGCGGGCAAGCACCGCCGCCTTGACCACTTCTGAAGCGCCTGCCGCCGTCGCATCCATCATCGACACGACGAAGGCCGGCCCGCCCCGGTTGATCGCCTCGTTGGCGAGATCGGTGGCGACGATTTCACGGCGCAGCCGGTGGCCGGCGATATCGCTCGCATGGCCGCGCTGCATCTTCTGCGGAAAATAATTGGTCAGGGTGGCAGCGAAATAGGGATCGTCCGGCAGGGGACTTTCCAGCAGCGCGTCGAACAGCACGATCTTCGCATAGGAGAGCAGCACGCCGATCTCCGGGCGGGTCAGCGGCCGGCCGTTGGCATAGCGCTCGGCGAATGTCGCCTCGTCGGGCAGTGTCTCGACCTTGCGGCTGAGCTTGCGGGCGGCCTCGAGTACGCCGATGAAGCGGCCGAGCTCCAGGCCGTTGCCCGTGCCCTTGCGCTCGGTCAGCGAAATCGCCAGCGATTGCAGATAGTTGTTGCGCAGGACGAGGGTTGCGACCTCAGAGGTCATCGAGGCCAGCAGCTGGTCGCGCTTGGCGCGTGTCAGGCGGCCGTCCTGCATCGCGGAGGCCAAGGCGATCTTGATATTGACCTCGACGTCGGAGGTGTTGACGCCGGCGGAGTTGTCGATGGCGTCGGAATTGCAGCGTCCGCCCTTCAGGCAATAGGCGATGCGGCCCTTCTGGGTGACGCCGAGATTGGCACCCTCGCCAATCACCCGCGCGCCGACCTCGTCGGCATTGATGCGGATCGCATCGTTGGCGCGGTCGCCGACATCGGCGTCGGTTTCGGTCGGCGATTTCACATAGGTGCCGATGCCGCCGAACCACAGGAGGTCGACCTTGCTCTTGAGGATCGCGGTGATGATCTCGAAGGGCGTGGCGACGCTCTTGCCGATGCCGATGGCGGCAGCGGCTTCCGTCGTCAGCGTCACCGATTTTGCCGTTCTCGGAATGATCATGCCGCCCGGAGACAGCAGGCTCTTGTCGAAATCCTGCCAGCTGGAGCGTGGCAGGTCGAACAGCCGCTGGCGTTCGGCAAGCGTTGCCGCCATGTCCGGGTCTGGATCGATGACGATATCGCGGTGATCGAAGGCGGCGATGAGCCGGATCTTCGGCGACAGCAGCATGCCGTTGCCGAACACGTCGCCCGACATGTCGCCGACGCCGACGACGCTGAACGGCGTCGTCTGGATGTCGATGTCGAGCTCGCGGAAATGCCGCTTGACGGTTTCCCAGGCGCCACGGGCGGTGATGCCCATCTTCTTGTGGTCGTAGCCAGCCGATCCGCCCGAGGCAAAGGCGTCGTCGAGCCAGAAGCCTGCCTCCTGGGCGAGGCCGTTGGCGGTGTCCGAGAAGGTTGCCGTGCCCTTATCGGCGGCGACGACGAAATAGGGATCGTCGCCATCCAGCCGGAGCGTATCGGCCGGCGCGATGATGTCGGCGCCGGAGATGTTGTCGGTGATCGATAGCAGCGTGCGGATATAGGTCTTGTAGGCCTCGCGGCCGGCATTGAAGATGGCGTCGCGGCTGCCGCCGACCGGCAGCTGCTTCGGATAGAAGCCCCCCTTGGCACCGACGGGCACGATGACGGCGTTCTTCACCTGCTGCGCCTTGACCAGACCCAGCACTTCCGTTCGGTAGTCTTCCGCCCGGTCGGACCAGCGAAGGCCGCCACGCGCGACCTTGCCGAAGCGCAGGTGCACGCCCTCGACCTCGACGCCATAGACGAAGACTTCGCGGAAGGGCCGCGGCTCCGGCAGGCCTTCGAGTTCCTTCGGGTCGAGCTTGATGGCAAACATCGCCTTTGGCAAACCATCAGGGTTGCGCTGGAAATAGTTGGTGCGCAGCGTTGCATCGACCGCATTGACGTAGCGCCGGAGAATGCGGTCGTCGTCGAGGCTCGGCACGGTGGCAAGCTCGGTCTCGATCGTCGCGTGGAGAGAAGCCAGCCGCTTCAGCCGTGGTTTTTCCTCGAGCGACGGGTCGAGCGAATCCAGGAACAGCCGGACGATGCTGGCGGCGATGCCGGGATATTTGTCGAGCGTGGTGGCGATATAATCCTGCGAATAGGGAATGCCGGCCTGGCGGAGGTAGCGGGCATAGGCGCGCAGGATATTGACGGTGCGGGCCGTGAGATCGGCCGACACGATCAGCCGGTTGAAGGCATCGTTGTCGATGCTGCCCTCGAAGGCGGCGAGGAAGGCCTCCTCGAGGGCAGCACCATGGCGTTTCAGATCGAAGGCGACGCCATCGCGCGCCTCGAGTTCCATGTCGTGCAGCACGACATCGCCGTGAACGTGGTCGCCATCGACGCGGATGTCGAAGGTTCGTTCGCTGAGGACGTTGAAGCCGAGGTTTTCGAGCAGCGGCACGCGTCGGGAAAGGGCAAGGTTGCCTTCGCCGTGGAAGATTTTCAGTGACAGGATATCGTTGTCGCTGAAACTGCGGGTGTAGAAGCCGATGCGAATAGGCGCATCAGAGGCGCAGGCAATGATGTCGGGAAGGTCGGCAACGGTTTCTTCGGGCGTGAACGCCTCCTGAAAGGCCTGGCTGACGGCAAGGCGCGGTGCGGCGGGACCGCCCAGCGCCACGAGCCTGTCGATCCAGCGTGCCGCGATCGACCGCACCGCAGCCTCCAGCACGGCCTGCGCAATATGTGGCGTCTTGCCGATCGTCCGGCCGATGATGAAGTGCACACGCGCGACACCGCCTTCGGGGAAGGCCGGATAATAGGCCGAAACGCGGCCGTCATAGACGGTGCGCAGATAGGCGCCGATCTTCTCGCGCACCACAGAGTCATACTCCTCGCGCGGCACGTAGACGATGACCGAGACGAAGCGGTCGAAATGATCGATGCGCGGCAGGACGCGAACCCTTGGCCGCTCCGTCAGGTCGTTGATCTGCTCGCAGAAGGTGGCGAGCAGCGTCGTGTCGATCTGGAAAAGATCGTCGCGTGGATAGGATTCCAGCGTGTTCTGCAGCATGCGGCCGGAATGGCTGGTCGGATCGAAGCCAAAGTGATTGGTGACCTCACGGGCCTTCGCCCGAAGCAGCGGAATATCCGAAAGCTCCGCCGTGTAGGCGATCGAGGTGAACAGGCCGACGATGCGCAGCTCGCCTGTAATATTTCCGTCCGCATCGAAGCGCTTGACGCCGACATAATCCATATAGGCGCGCCGGTGGACCACCGACTTGACGTTGGCCTTGGTAACGATGAGGAAATTCGGCCCGTTGAGGAAAGCGAGGATCTCGGGCGTCGTGGTGACCGCGTCCTGGCCCTGGCGCAGGACCCGCACGTCGGGATTGGAGAGGATGCCGAGACCGGTGCCCCTGTCGCGCTCGACGGTGGCGTCCTTGCCCTTGCCGGAATAGACATAGTCGCGCATGCCGAGGAATGTGAAATTATCGTCGCGCAGCCAGGAGAGGAAGGCCAGCGCCTCGTCGCGATCGGCCGCCCGACGGCCGGCGGAATGGACTGCGAGTTCCTCGATCACGGTATCGAGCTTGGCCAGCATCGGCTGCCAGTCGCCGACCGCCAGATGCGTCTGTTCCAGTACCGTACGTACCCGCGCGGCGAGCGCTTCCGCCTGCTCTTCCGTCAGCGGTGCGAGATGCAGCTGGATGTGGCTGAGCCGCTTGCCGGCGTCGCTATTCGCCGCTGCCTTCAAGGCAGGTCTGCCGTCCTCCTGCAGCGGCAGGATGGGATGGACGGCCATGGAGACGTCGCGGTAGCTGCTGGTGACCTCGCCCATGACGGATTCGTAGAGAAACGGCATGTTGCGATCGGTGATAGACAGCACCGAAACGGCAATGCCTTCGGGCGTCACGCCTTCGATCGGAGCGACGCTGACGCGCGCTTCGCCCGACCATTTGTCGAGCTCGTCGGCAGTGTGGATGGACGCCAGCGCCAGCATCTCGGCGCTGTAGCGGGCAAGATCGTCGTTGCTGGCCTGGCCAAACAGGATCCTGGGATCGAGAAAGCTCTTGCCCGATGCGCTGGCAACCTTCGCAGCCGCCTCGATCAGCTTCTCGCGCTTTGGATTTGTTCTGGCCACGAATACATCCTCCCGATGGATCAAGTTTTTCAGCAAATCATTAGACGTGATAGAGATGCAATTGCAAAACAATATGACGGAGGCCCGGATCGTCATAAATGCCTTGGAAGAGACTGCTACCGGCAGGGAGCATGGCCCCGGCGCATCGTACTGGGGCTGGCATCGGCTCGACCTCCGATTGACAGATTCTGCAACAAAATATCATCTAGCTGCCAGAAATTACGGAAAACAACAGCATGTCTGACACAGCCCAAGGCGCCGTTCTCGTCATCTCCAGCCACGTGGTGCGCGGCTCGGTCGGCAACCGCGCCGCCGTCTTCGCACTCGAGACGCTGGGGCACCCTGTCTGGGCGCTGCCGACCATCGTGCTGCCCTGGCATCCAGGCCACGGCCGATCGACGCGGCTGACTTTTTCCGAAGCGGATTTCGACCTCGCCATCGACGATATTCTTGCCGCCCCTTGGCTACCGGAGGTCAAGGCAGTGCTGTCGGGCTATTTCGCCAATGCCGCGCAGGCCCGTTCGGTGGCAAGGCTGGTGACGGCGCTGCGCGAAAAATCGCCGGAGCTGTTTTACGCCTGCGATCCGGTCATCGGCGATCTCGGCGGCCTCTACGTGCCGCAGCCGACGGCGGAGGCAATCCGCGACCATCTGCTGCCGCTCGCCTCGCTGGCGACGCCGAACCGCTACGAGCTGGCCTGGCTCTCCGGCGCACCGCTCGACGACAACAATGCGGTGATGGAGGCGGCCTTAGCGCTCGGGCCGTCGCGCATGCTGGTGACCTCGGCCGTGCCGATGATGACCGGCGGCACCGGCAATCTCTACCTCAGCGGCCGCAATGCGCTGCTTGCCGAGCATCGGTCGATCGACAATGCCCCGAACGGCCTTGGCGACCTGCTGGCGTCGTTGTTTCTGTCGCGGCTGATGTCCGGCATGGAAGAGGAAAGGGCGCTGCAGCTGGCCACCGCCAGCGTCTTCGAAGTGCTCGCCCGGGCGGTCAAGCGCGGCAGTGACGAACTGACGCTCGCCGCCGACGCCGCCAGTCTTTCGACCCCCATGGCCATGGTTCAGATGCGCCATCTCATGCATCCATCCCAGCGCCGAAAGAAGTGACAGGCGGCTTCAAGAGTTTCAAACGGGTGTTGATCTCCGCGCCTCTCCGCGCTAATCGAGAAACATGCAGAGATTTCCATCGTTCCTGATCGACGGTTACAACAACTTCATGAGCGGTCGCTACGTCGACGAGCGCGAACGCTATCGCAGCCTTGCCGAACAGGGCCAGAGCCCCTCGACAATGGTGATTGCCTGCTCCGATTCGCGGGCAGCGCCGGAGACCATCTTCGACGCCGGGCCCGGCGAGATGTTCGTCATCCGCAACGTCGCCAACATGGTGCCCCCCTACGAGCCCGACGGCCATTTCCATGCGACCTCGGCGGCCCTGGAGTTTGCAGTTCAGGCGCTGAAGATCGAAAACATCATTGTCATGGGCCATGGCCGCTGCGGCGGTATCCGCGCAGCACTCGATCCGAGTGCCGAGCCGCTGTCGCCGGGCGATTTCATCGGCCGCTGGATGTCGCTGGTGGCACCTGCTGCCGAGCAGATCCAGAGCAATGACATCATGACAATGGCCGAGCGTCAGACGGCGCTGGAGCGGGTGTCGATCCGCAACTCGATCGCCAACCTGCGCACCTTCCCGGATATCACCGCCCTGGAAGAAGAAGGCAAATTGCACCTTCACGGGGCATGGTTCGATATCTCGACCGGCGAATTGTGGGTCATGGACAGCGAAACCGGCGATTTCATCCGCCCCGGCGCCTGACGGACTCAACAGAAAGTTTAGCAGGATCTCAGAAACCGTTACCCCTGCTCCCGCATCCGGTGATAGCATCCTATGCGTTTATGCAAGGGGCTTCGATGAAGTTCGAAACTATCAAGAAGACCGTGATCACGGCAATCATGCTGCCGTTCATATTCATGGTCGCGGAAAGTGTGCAGCTCATGCGCCTTTCCTTCGAGCAATACGGTACGTTAGAAAGCGACCGTAGGGTTGCCGCGCTGCTGGCAACGGGCGGCGCCATTGCCTCGACGGAAATACCGGCCGAGATGAACGCCACGCATGCCTTCTTGCGCGATCCCGGCCCGGAGACAGCCGCAGAGTTGCGCCGCACTCGGCTGGCGGTGGATGGCGCCCGCCAGGCCTTCTTCGACAGATTGCCTTTATCAGGGACTTTTTCGAGCGGCATAAACGCCCAGCTGACAAAACTGCGTTCCGCTTACAGCCGGATCGTCGGCCTCAGGTCGGCGGTGGACGACGGGCGCTATGACAGCCAGGCCGATGTCGGCTACGTCTATCGTCAGGCAGCCCTTCGCCAGCTGGGCGTCGGCGATTCCTTCTCCGCCCTGATCCACGACCCGCTGCTGCTGCGCAAATCGAACGAACTGATGAGCATTCTGCTGACCTATCACGGCGAGCTCATCGTCGATTACATCGGCGGCCATTATCTCAAGCGCTCTGGCTTTTCCACCATGTCGCACGAGCAGCTGCTGCAGGGCGACGTGACGCGGCGGCTTGGCACTGACCGGCTGCGCTTCCACACCTCCGTGCCTGTCATCCGCGGCATCATCGACTTCCTCAATCGTCCGAGCGAAAAGCGTGCCGATATCTATACCCAGGCGATGATGTCCGGCGTCCTTCGCCCGACGCCCGAGCTACGCCAGATGTGGACCGTCGGGGAGCAGGCGAGGCTTGCCTTTCTGCGCCAGAATATCCTGGCGGTGACCCATGATCTCGAGGAAACCGGCCAACGCATGTCTGCGGAGGCTCAGAAGCATCTGATGATCGTGCTCTCGCTTGTGCTGGCATTGGCGTTGCTTGCGGCCGTCGTCGGCGGGCTTGGCGTCAAGGGCATCCGGCTTCTCGACCGCTTGACCCGGGAGCGCGAAGCGTTGGTCGAGGAGTTGCGCAGCGCCTCCGAGACCGACCTTCTGACCGGGCTCTACAATCGCCGCGGCTTCGAGGCCGCCGCCGCTGCCATGCTCGATGGCAACCATGACGGTCCCGTCGCCATCGTTCTGTTCGATCTCGATCATTTCAAGATGATCAACGATAAACACGGCCATGATGTCGGCGACCTCGTGCTTCGCCATGTGGCGGAGATTGCCAAGCGCACCTTCCACAGCATCGACTTGATCGTCCGCCATGGCGGCGAAGAGTTTCTGGCCCTGTTGCCCGAGCTGGACAGGGAAGAGGCGGCGCTCGTTGCCGAGCGGGTGCGGGTGGCGGTCGAGGAGGCCCGGATCCCGCTTCCGTGCGGCGAGACGCTTGCCGTCACCGCCAGCTTCGGCTGCGCCGCCCGTCCCCGTTCGGCCAAGGGCGACCAGTTCGAGGACCTGATCAAGAAGGCCGACCTTGCGCTCTATGCCGCCAAGGCCAGCGGCCGCAACTGCGTCGCGACCTCGGCCATCATCGGGCAGCGCCGCCACAAGCCGGCATGAACCATAAAAAAGGGCCCCGATCGCTCGGAGCCCCTCACATCATGACAACGACAAGGCCTATCTTGCGTCGATCTGCTTGCCGATATAGGCGATCGCCTGCTGATAGACGACAGCCGCGTTCCAGCCGGCAATGGCATTGAAGTTCGGCTCGCCGGGCTGATAGCCTTCGCCCGGACGCCAGCCATGGCCGCGCAGGAAGTTGGCGGTGGAGGCAAGCGCATCGGCCTTCGAGCCGACCATGTCGATGCGGCCGTTGCCGTCGCCATCGACGCCGAAATTGACGACGTTGCGCGGCAGGAACTGCGTCTGGCCGATCTCGCCATGGGCAGCACCGCGCGCCGACGGGCTCAGATAGCCTTCGCCCACCAGTTTCAGCGCCGCATAGAGCTGGTCGGTGAAATAGTCGCTGCGGCGGCAATCGTAAGACAGCGTCGAGACGGCCGACAGCGTGTGCTCATTGCCCATGTAGCTGCCGAAGCCGGTTTCCATGCCCCAGATCGCGATCAGCGGGCCGGCGGGAACGCCATATTTGCGCTCGATGCTGGCAAACAGCGCCGCGTTCGCCTGCTTCATGCCGCGGCCGCGATTGATCACCGTCTGGCCGCCGCGCTTCTTCATGAACTCGTCGAAGGACAGCTTGAAGCTCTTCTGGCCGCGATCGGCGCGGATGGTCGGCTGGTTGTAGTGCACCTCGGCGAAGGCCCGGTCGAGCACCTGGCGGCTGACGCCCTGGGCTGACGCTTCCTGCTTGAACTGCTCGACCCAGGCAGGAAATCCTGCCGCAGTGTTCCCGCATTGGGCAGCCTCTGCCGCCACCGGTGCCGTCATCATGAGCACGGCAGCCAGAGCCGCCCAACCAGACCTTTTCATCCGCATTCCTCGTTCCCGTGTTCTGACGCCTACCCATCCTGGCGGCGCAACCGATTATTTGACCCGTCGAGCCTGACGGGATGTACCGGGCGTGGCGGCAAGAGCCGCCGGCCGTGGAAAAACCCCGCCATCCGTGGTCGAATAGCGGGGTATATAGGTAAAATATTTATAAACGGTAGTGCCTCAGGCCGCTTGCGAGCGCGGCTTGATGAGACCCCTGTTGATCAGCAGTTCGGCGATCTGGATGGCGTTGAGCGCGGCACCCTTGCGCAGGTTGTCGGAGACCACCCAGATGTTGAGACCGTTCTCGACCGTCGCGTCCTCGCGGATGCGCGAGATGTAGGTGGCATCCTCGCCGGCGGACTCGTATGGCGTCATGTAGCCGCCGTCCTCGTGCTTGTCGATGACGATGCAGCCGGGTGCCTCGCGCAGGATATCGCGAGCCTGGTCGGCGCTGATCTCGTTTTCGAACTCGATATTGACCGCTTCCGAATGGCCGATGAAAACAGGAACGCGCACGGCCGTGCAGGTCACCTTGATCTTTGGATCGAGGATCTTCTTGGTCTCGGCCAAGACCTTCCACTCTTCCTTCGTATAGCCGTCCTCCATGAACACATCGATGTGCGGGATGACGTTGAAGGCAATGCGCTTTGGAAACTTCTTGTTCGACAGCGGGTCGGCGACGAAGACGGCGCGCGTCTGGTTGAACAGCTCGTCCATGCCGTCCTTGCCGGCGCCCGATACCGACTGGTAGGTCGAGACGACGATGCGCTTGATGTTGGCGAAGTCGTGCAGCGGCTTGAGGGCCACGACAAGCTGCGCCGTCGAGCAGTTCGGATTGGCAATGATGTTGCGGCGGGTGAAGATGTCGATGGCGTCTGCGTTCACTTCCGGAACGATCAGCGGAACATCCTGATCGTAGCGCCAGGCCGACGAATTGTCGATGACGACGCAGCCCTGCGCACCGATCTTCGGCGACCACTTCTTCGAAATCTCACCACCGGCCGACATCAGGCAGATATCGGTGTCGGCAAAATTATAGTTTTCGAGGTTCTGAACCTTCAGCGTCCGGTCGCCGAACGACACTTCGGTACCCTGCGAGCGGGCCGAGGCGAGCGCCACGACTTCGTCGGCGGGAAAGCCGCGTTCGGAAAGGATGTTGAGCATCTCGCGACCGACGTTGCCGGTAGCGCCTGCAATTGCGACTTTGAAACCCATTTCGTGCTCTCTTTTCTCATCTCTCCACTGTCCGGTGAGGGGGGAGCCGCCATTGGCGGTTCCCTGTCCCCAGCCGAGCCGGGGAGAGAGCGGCGGGCCAGGAACGTCAGACGGTTTTCGTCGTGGTTTTGGCCTTGGTTTTGGAAGACAGTGGAAAACGGCAATCAGGCCCGGCATGCGATGCCAGGCGAGCGCAGACGCGGATCTGTTCGAAACGAACCATGGACCGTCTTCCTTTTCCGCCGCAGGTAATAAAATATTTTGTGAAAGAGTCAAGAGATCAGCCGATGGGCCGGTTCTGGAGCGAGCCTGCGGCTGGATCTTCGCATTTGTCAGCGAAACGGTTCGATCTGCTGCGCAATGGCGCAGGATTTTGAATAGGAGGCGTTCGCAATGATACGCCTGCGGCCGCAACCGCTTTAGATAGCACGCGATGTTGCACATAGACCGTAGGCTATGTGTTATGTCGCCGGAGCAGGGATATGGAATTTATAGTATCGGTAAGACTCGAAACGGCATCGATACGATTTGCGGTTTCTGTGCCTCATACTCGGGACGCGTCGCCAGGACAGGGAGCGGCGACTGCGTGCGGCAAGGGCGTCTTGCGCCCAAGACCGTGTCGATTAGCCGACGAACTGAAACATCAGGCCGAGCGCAGCGGCAGAAGCAGCGATGAAAGCGATAGCCGTGAGGCAAGAAGACTTGAGCTGGGTTACATCATAATCGGTCATTTTATCTTCCTTTGTTTTCCTGCCTATACAATGCGCCACAACTGGAAAGGTTGCATCGGCGGTCAAACAATCGAAATCCTCGATTATAGTGATGTTCACCGGCTATTACTTGCCATGCTCCTCATAGGAGCGAGAGAAACCCAAAAGGCCAAAACGCGAAAGGACGGGGATGCGATCCCCGTCCTTCCTCATTCATGCCCGAATAATCAGAGCTTCTTGTCGGCGTAGTCCGAAGCCGCATGGGCGCCGTCCTTGACGGTGGCTTTTGCATCGCCGACGGCCTGCTGGCCTTCGCCCTTGATTTCCTGCAGCTTGCCTTCGGCCTGCATCTTTTCGTTGCCGACCATCTTGCCTACGCCCTGCTTGACGTTGCCTACGGCTTCGTTGGCGAGACCTGCGGCTTTATCAGATGTGCTACCCATTTGACTTCTCCTTTTGATTTCCAACCAATTAACGGATGGCCCCGGAGATTCGTTCCAAAAGACGCCGGGAAAATCAGATCCGGGAACAGAACCGCGCGCGCTGGCGCAGTGGAGGGGCCGCCGTCGCATGCAATTCATTCGTCAAATGGGGGACGTTTGGCGGCACAAGACGCGATCTGCATTCTGCCAACGCGTAGTCTCATGACACCCGTTGCCATGCCGACACGCCTCCCCAAGCTTCCCGTCATGCGACCACGCCCCGCTTGAGAAAGTGCTGCGGCGCTTGCGGCATCGTGGGGGACAAACCGTTGGGATTTTCCAATGGAATCAATGAAATGAACATTATTTCATCCCCACTTTTCCGGGCTCACCTATACTTCTCCCTGTTCCACCCTCGGATACACCGGTCTGCGTTGCCGGCGAGGTGGGGCCGGTGCTTGTCGGGGTTGCTGTCTACGCAGGCGGTTTCGACAGGAGTCCGCAGAAAATGGATCCCTTCGGGCGGCGGCATCAAGCAGCCCGGCATGCCTGTGTGGCGTAACTCCGGCAGCTTTTTCCCGCAAGGGGACCTGGGTCGGAAACAGAGGATCCGGAGTTGCGGATAAAAAAGCCGAACGGGGCACGTCGTGTGTCATCTAAACTAAAAACTATCAGGCACCCGATGTGCCCCGGCCGATCCGGCCTGCCCCAGGCGGCGAAAGCCTGCCAAAAAGGCGAAAAGGATACCGAAATGCCCCATGACACGGACCGAAACCGGCCGCGTGACCGGACAGATGTGACCTTCGGAGGCTGTGTCGGCGGTGCCTGGGCCGGGCGTCGCAAATGGCCTTTCGCAACCGCAAGTCGGGCGCTAAGGTGCCGTGACGCAACGACCGGACAGAATGATGCTCAATGACCCGCGCTCCCATGGCCTATGGGAAAAGACCGCCCCGCAACCGCCCGTGACCGAGCCGCTTTCCGGCGCGATGTCGGCCGATGTGGTGATTGTCGGTGGCGGCTATACGGGCCTGTCGTCGGCGCTGCATCTGGCCGAAGCCGGCACCCGCGTCGTGCTGCTCGAGGGTAACGAGATCGGCTTCGGCGGCGCCGGGCGCAATGTCGGGCTGATCAATGCCGGCATGTGGGTGATGCCGGACGACGTGCCGGGCGTGCTCGGCCCTGTCTACGGCGAGCGCCTGCTCGATATTCTCGGCAACGGGCCGCAGCTCGTCATGGCGCTGATCGACAAGCATCAGATCGCCTGCGAGCTCGAGCGCAACGGAACGCTTCACTGCGCCGTCGGCGCCGAGGGTTTTAAGGAAATCGAGGCCCGCTGTTCCCAGTGGGCAAGCCGTGGTGCGCCTGTCAGCGTGCTCGACGCCGAGGAAACGCGCCGTCGCGTCGGCAGCGCCGGCTATTCCGGATCGCTGCTCGACCTCAGGGCCGGCACTTTGCAGCCGCTCGCCTATGCCCGGGGCCTCGCCCATGCCGCCATCCGCGCCGGGGCGACGCTGCACACCGGCAGCCGCGTCACCGACACCAGCCGCGACGGCAGCCGCTGGGTGGTGAAGACGGCAGGCGGCAGCGTCACCGCCGACTGGATCATCGTCTCGACCGATGCCTATTCGACCGGTCCCTGGCAGCAGGTGCGCGGTGAGCAGGTGCATCTGCCCTATTTCAATTTCGCCACCGTGCCGCTCGGCGATAACCTGTGTAAATCCATCCTGCCCGCTCGCGAGGGCGTCTGGGACACCAAGGAAGTCCTCTCCTCCTTTCGCATGGACCAGGCCGGCCGGCTGGTGTTCGGCAGCGTCGGGGCGCTGCGCAACACGGGTGCGGCGATCCACAAGGGCTGGGCCCGGCGGTCGCTGAAGCGGCTGTTTCCGCAGCTCGGCGATGTCGAGTTCGAATGCGAATGGTACGGCAAGATCGGCATGACCGACGATGCCCTGCCGCGCTTTCACAAATTCGCCGATAATGTCGTCGGCTTCTCCGGCTATAACGGCCGCGGCATCGCGCCCGGCACGACCTTCGGCAAGAGCCTTGCCGCCCATATCCTCGGTGAGATCGGCGAAAGCGACCTGCCGCTGCCGACAAGCGCGGTCGGCGCCCCCCGCTTCCGTGCCGCCAAGGAAATGTGGTACGAGGCCGGCGCCCAGATTGCCCATCTGGCCGAGTCCCGCTTTTAAGCAGCGGCCAGGCCATCATCAGACAAGAACAAGGGACAGCCCGCTATGACCGCTCTCGACCTAGCCCAGGAAACCAAGAAGATCCTCGCCGATCTCGGCGTGCCCGCCGACCGCTTCACCGGGGGCACGCTGGCTGTGACCTCGCCGATATCGGGCGCCGAAATCGGCCGCCTGCCGGAGCACTCGGTCGCTGAGGCCAAGGCTGCGATCGATGCGGCGCATGAGGCCTTCCTTGCCTGGCGCCAGGTGCCGGCGCCCAAGCGCGGCGAACTGATTCGACTGCTCGGCGAGGAGCTCCGGGCCGGCAAGGTGGCACTCGGCCGGCTCGTCTCCATCGAGGTCGGCAAGATCACTTCCGAGGGGCTTGGCGAAGTCCAGGAGATGATCGATATCTGCGATTTCGCGGTCGGTCTGTCGCGCCAGCTCTATGGCCTGACGATCGCCACCGAGCGTTCCGAACACCGGATGATGGAAAGCTGGCATCCGCTGGGCGTCACCGGCATCATCTCGGCCTTCAATTTCCCCGTTGCCGTCTGGTCGTGGAATGCGGCGCTCGCCATGGTCTGCGGCAATTCGACGGTGTGGAAGCCGTCGGAAAAGACGCCGCTGACGGCGCTTGCCACCCAGGCGCTGTTCGAGAAGGCGCTGAAGCGCTATGTGGCCGAGGGCGGAACGGCGCCGGCTAACCTTTCGACGCTGCTGATCGGTGGCCGCGCTATCGGCGAGGCGCTGGTCGATCATGCCAAGGTGCCGCTGGTGTCCGCCACCGGTTCGACCGCCATGGGCCGCACCGTCGGCCCGAAGCTCGCCGCCCGCTTTGCCCGCGGCATCCTCGAGCTCGGCGGCAACAATGCCGCCATCGTCTGCCCGACGGCTGATCTCGACCTGACGCTCCGAGGCGTCGCCTTCTCGGCCATGGGCACGGCCGGCCAGCGCTGCACCTCGCTGCGGCGCCTGTTCGTGCACGACAGCGTCTACGACCAGCTGGTGCCGCGCCTGCAGAAGGCCTACGGCTCGGTCAGCGTCGGCAATCCGATGGAAGACGGCGTGCTGGTCGGACCGCTGATCGACAAGCCGGCCTTCGACAAGATGCAAGCCGCACTGACGGCAGCCAAGGCCGAGGGCGGCTCGGTAACCGGCGGCGAGCGCGTCGATGCGGCGGGGGCGGATGCCTTTTACGTGCGCCCGGCGCTGGTCGAGATCCCCGGCCAGACCGGTCCGGTCGTCGAGGAAACCTTCGCGCCGATCCTCTATGTCATCAAATACAGCGATTTCGATGCGGTGCTTGCGTTGCATAATGCCGTGCCGCAGGGCCTGTCATCGTCGATCTTCACCAACGACGTGAGGGAAGCCGAAACCTTCCTCTCATCGCGCGGTTCCGATTGCGGCATCGCCAATGTCAATATCGGTCCGTCCGGCGCCGAAATCGGCGGGGCGTTCGGCGGCGAGAAGGAAACCGGCGGCGGCCGTGAATCCGGCTCGGATGCCTGGCGCGCCTATATGCGCCGCGCCACCAACACCATCAACTACGGCCGCACGCTGCCGCTCGCCCAGGGCGTCAGGTTCGACGTGGAATAAGGGCGAAAGCCTGCGATGCGCGGTGGCTCGGGCCACCGCGTGTTCCTTGACGAGAAAGTTGGAAGATCAGGCGACGGCGGCCGTTTCGCCGTCCAGCCAGCCGCCCTTGAATCCGGCCTTTTCCAGGCCTTTGCGGATGATCGGCGAGCCCCGCAGCAGCTTCCAGATCATGCCGGTGCGGTCGTTCTCGATCATGATCACCAGCAGGCCTTGGTCGATGGCGACGGAGCGGTCGTCGACCCAGCCTTCGGGACCCTTGCCTTCGACGGTCGGGTTGAAGCCGCCGACGAAGCAGCCGTCGAGCAGGATGGCGGGATAGGCGGCCATCATCGTCCGCGTGCCGCTGAGGGCCGCCTTGCGGTCGAAGGGCAGGCAGGCCAGCGGTGCCCAGGGGGCGATGGTGCCGTCGTCGGGACCGAATGGGGCGCCACGGGCGGCGTAACCCAAAACCTTCTGCCGGCCGCGGCGGCTGTGCCGGCTTCCGGTGGGGTTAGGGCCGTCGCAAGCGGTCAGGCCCCAGACCTCGCGGCCGTAGCCGGAAAAGTGTCCGGGGTTGCGGTCGGCATAGTCTCGCTGCGCGTCGATGGCGATCTGGGTGTTGAGGAAATAGTCGCTGTCCTTTTCTGTCATGTACTTGTCGCGGATGCCGCGGAAGTCGATCCAGGCGTGGGAGAACAGGTGGATGAACAGCGGCCCGGCATAGAGGAACGGCTTGTCCTTGACCATCATCCAGCTGTAGGTCGAGGCGAAGGCGTCGTAGCATTTCGCCGGGATCGGATGGGTCGGCGAGGCCATCGCCATGGCGTAGAGCAGGATGGCTTCGTCATAGCCCTGATAGCGCCAGCGCAGAAAGCCGCCGCCCGGCTTCCAGCCCATCGACAGCGTGTCGCCCTTGTTCAGCGCCCAGCGCCAGTCGGCCCGTTCGTAGAGGAATTTGGAAAGTTCGCGGATCTCGACATCGTCGGCCTCGTCGCGGTCGAAATATTCGGCGATCGTCAGCACGCCCATGAACAGCAGAGCGGTGTCGATCATCGACAGCTCGCTGTTCCAGGCGCGGTTGCCGGTCTTCATGTCGATGAAATGGTAATAGAAGCCCCGGTGGCCGGTGGCGCCGCGCATTTCGCCCTGGTCGCTGTCGGCAAAGAAATTCAGCGTCGTCAGGATGATCTCGGCGGCTTCCGTGCGGTCGATCCAGCCGCGCTCGATGGCGACGGGATAGCTCGAAAGCGCAAAGCCGACGGCGGCGATGCTGCAGTGACTGCCGCCGATCGAGGTATCAGCGACGAGCCCATTCTCTCGGTTGGTGTGGCGCAGGAAATATGTGAAGGCAGATTTCTGCAGGCGGTCGACGAGAAGTTCGTCGGTCTCCTCACTGCGCTGAAGCATTGCAAATCCATCCATTGTCCGCTCCCCCCATGTGCTGCGCGACACGTCTAACGTCAACTGCAAATCACTGTGATCGATGCTGCCACCTGTTTATCAACGAGTGCTTAAGAATGCGGCGTTTGCCCTATCGTTCGGCAAAGATAGTTGCGCAAAGCTTTCGCGGATCAACTCCTAAAGGCATTGATCGATTTTGCCGGCTAAGACGCTGGCGGGCCTCAGCGGTAACCATGACGAGAAAATTGTGCCGCCGTGCCGCCGCGTTGCTTTCTTTTTTTGTTTTCGGCACTATTTCGCGACTGCTGCCATCCCGGCATCGGATCCGCTCGGCGCCTGGCGCCCAACAACATTGCAACGGGTATTCCATGGCCTTGGTGAAGACATCCGATCTGGCCGCTAAGCGCAGCTCTCCGCCGACCCCTGTCGGCTCCTCGCCGACCCCCGTCCGCAGCGCGGAACAGCCTGAAATCAAGCCTGTCGCGGCGCGCCGGGCGCAGGATCGCTCCCGCGCTCGCCAGCAGAAGGCAGCCGAGAGAATCGGAGCTGCCACGGAGGAGCTCGCGAGCGGCGTTTCCGAGGCCGCATCGGCCGCCGAGGAGCTGCGGCGCGCGCTGGAGCAGATCGCCGCCGGCGCCGAAGAGGCGGCCGGTGCCGCCCATGAATCGCTTTCCGCCACCATCCATCTCGCCAGCCGCTTCGCCGAGACCCGGCTCGAGGTCGAGGCCTCCAGGCGTCGGACGGAGGCGCTGCAAGCCTCGGTGTTCGATGCGACGGCGCAGATCGATGCCTCCATCGACGCCATCGCCGCCAATGCCGAACGACAGCTGACATCGGTCGCCGTCATCGACAGGCTGCAGGCGCAGGCGGAATCGATCGGCGCGACGACGCTGATGGTCGCTGATATCTCCGATCGCACCAATCTGCTTGCCCTCAACGCCGCCATCGAGGCGGCCCGGGCCGGTGCCGAAGGCAAGGGCTTTGCCGTTGTCGCCGATGAGGTGCGGGCGCTCGCCGAGACAGCCGAGCGCAGCTCGCGCGACGTCACCGAAAATGCCGCCACCATCGTCGATGGCGTCCGCGGCGTGGCCGACCGTATCCGCGCGGCTGCCAACACGGCGCGAAGCCAGTCGGACGCCAGCCGTGACATCACCGAAGAGCTGAGCGCGATCCGAACCAATCTGACGGCCCTGTCGGAGAGCAGCCAGTCGATCCTGACGGCCGCCATCGAGGCCGATGTGGCGACGCGGGAGGCGCAGAAGGGCTCCGAAATCGTCGCTTCCGCCGCCGAGGAACAGGCCGCCGCCGCAGCGCAGGCGCAGCGCTCCGTCGAGCAGCAGAGTGCCGCGCTCGATCAGAGCCAGCGCACCGCGCAATCGCTGGCGGTGCTGGCCGACGATCTGCTCAGCGACGTCAAGACGGCGACCCTGTCGGAAGAGGTGAGCTCCGCCGCCGAGCAGCTGTCGGCCACGGTGCAGGAGCTTTCGGGTGCGGCCGGCGAAATTCTGATCGCCATCGAGCAGATCAGCCGAGGCGCCGAGGCGCAGGCGGCCGCCACCCAGCAGTCGCACACCGCCATGGCGCAGATCGAGAAGAGCGCGCTGCAGACCCACCGCAGCGCCGAGCAGGCGAGGAACCGGGCGGAAGACATCATCCAGCTGATCAGCCGCAACAAGAAGAGCGTCGAGGCCGTCGCCTCCGGCATGGCATCCGCGCTTCGCGAAACCCGTGTTGCGCTGGACAGGTTGTCAGCGCTGGGCGAAATCGGCTTCCGGATTGAGCGCACCGTCGATCGCATCGTGCTGGTGGCCGTCCAGACCAGCATGCTCGCCGTCAGCGGTTCGGTCGAGGCGGCGCGGGCCGGCGAGGCAGGACGCGGCTTTGCTCTGGTGTCGTCCGATATCCGCAAGCTGGCGTCCGATGCCGGCGAAAACATCGACAGCGTCAAGGACGTCGTCCGGGCGCTGCAGATCCAGATTGCCACGGTGGCCCGCGAGCTCGAGATGATCGTGATCGCCTCGGAAGCGGAGATCGCCAAGAGCCGGCTGATCATCGATCGGCTGTCCGTCATCGATGCGGATGTGGGCCTCATCGCCAAGGGGAACGACAGCGTGATTGCCGCCGCCGAAGCGATCCTGCTGGCGGCCCGCGAAGTCCAGGCCGGCACGCAGCAGATCGCCACCGTCGCCCAGCAGGCGAGCACGGCAACCGAGGAGGCGGCGACTGCCGCCCGCCAGCAATCGCGCGGTGCCGAGGATCTGGCGGCTGCCGTCGAGGAGATTGCCTCGCTCGCCGACGAGTTGCAGCTGGCGGGGGCCTGATCATGGATGGGGCTTTGCCCACGACGCAGGCCGACCGTCGCCATCTGGTCTTCCGGATCGGCAGCGAACTCCATGCGATCGATGCCGGCCGGGTTCTGGAAGTGATCCGCACGCCTGCCGTCACGCGCGTGCCCTATGGTTTTGCCGCACTGGTGGGCATCGCCAACCTGCGCGGAACGCCCTTGCCGGTGGTCGCTGTCGCAACGCTTCTCGGCAAGCAGCAGAGCGGCGCGCGAAAAGTCATCGTCTTCGAGCATGGCGAACCGGTCGGACTCCTGGTCGACGACGTCGTCCGTTTCGATACGAATGACGCCCCGGATCGGCCGACGGTGGTGGATATCGCCGCCCTGCTGGCCTCGGCCATGGTGGCGCCGGCGAGACCCCGTCCGGCGCTGGCCCGTTCGCTCGGGGCCGTCGACCGGTCGCGCGTGGCAGCCGAGGTTGACCGCATCCGGACGTTGCTGACCTTCCGCGCTGCCGGCCAGACGTTCGGGCTGAGGCTCGACAGCGTCTCCGAGATCCTCGCCTGGCCGGAAGGTCTCGTCACACCTGCAAACGGCAAGAGCTTCGTCGGCATGACGACCTACCGGGACAGAGCGCTGCCGATATTCATGCTCGCGGCGCTGCTGGCTCTGCCCGATGCGGGATCGACAGCGTCGCGCATCGTCGTCGTCGAATATCGAGGTGGCCTGGTCGGTCTTGCCATCGACCAGATCGATGCCATCCGCCGCGTGCCCGAAAGCGCTATCGAGCCGCTGCCGCCGGTGCTTGTGCGGAGCGCGGAAAGCCCGGCGGAAATCGAGGCGATCGGCCGGGTCGAGGGCGGCCGGGCGTTGGTCTCGATTCTTTCGGCGGAAAAATTGTTCGGCAACGACGCGCTCGAACAGGTGGTCAACAGCAGCGGCGGGGAAGCACCAATGCCGATCGAAGCGGACGACATGGAATTCGAACGTTTCCTGATCTTCACGCTGGGCGAGGAGAGCTATGGCCTGCCGATAACAGCGGTGGAGGAGGTCATTCGTTTGCCGGATTCGATCACCCGGTTGCCGAACGCCCCGGCTTTCGTTTCCGGCATCATCAATCTGCGCGGCAAGGCCCTGCCGTTGATCGACCAGCGGCTGCGTTTCGAGGCCTTGTCCGGCGGCACGACGGCTCGACCGCGCGCCATTGTCGTGACCATCGACCGCTTGACAGCCGGATTCATTGTCGACGGGGTGTCGGAAGTGGTGGCCATTCCTGCCTCTGCCCTGTCGGTGGCGCCGGAGTTCTCCGACGATCGCGCCGCCGTGTTCGATCGCGTCGCCCATATCGAGGCGCTCGACCGGATGATCCTGCTGGTCGATCCGCGCGAGCTGCTCAGCCGCGCCGAGCGGGATGTGGTGGCATCTCTTTCGGAAACGCCCGTGGCGGTCGCCTCGTGATCAGGCTGCTTGTTGTCGACGATTCCGCGCTGATGCGCAAATTGCTCTCCCGCATCTTCAAGGACGAGGGCGACTTCGAGGTCGAGGTGGCGCGCGACGGACTGGAGGCCCTGGCGGCCATCAAGGCCTTCAACCCGGATGTCGTCACGCTCGACATCCACATGCCCGGTCTCGACGGTCTCGCCTGTCTGGACAGGATCATGCTCGAACATCCCCGCCCGGTCGTCATGGTCTCGGCGCTGACCGAGGAGGGCGCCGAGGAGACGCTGGCGGCGCTCGACATGGGCGCGGTCGATTTTGTCGCCAAGCCGGGCGGCGCCATTTCGCTCGAGATCGACAGCCTGGCGCCGCAGCTGGTGGAGAAGGTGCGCAACGCTGCCACCGTCCGCGTCCGCCGCAGCCGCCGGCTGGTGGAGCGCTTGCGCGGCGGACAGCGGGAACAGCCGATCGCCCGGCCTGCTCTTGCGCCGACTCCAAGGCTGAAGCCGCGTCCGGCAACGCAGGAGGTCGAGGGTGTCGTGCTCATCGGCGCCTCCACAGGCGGGCCGCCGGCACTGGATGCCGTGCTGTCGCTGCTGCCCAAGGATTTTCCGTGGCCCGTCATCGTCGCCCAGCACATGCCGGCGTCGTTCACCGGTCCGCTGGCGCGCCGGCTCAATGCGATCTGCGCCCTCGAGGTTCGGGAAGTGACCGCCCAGACGAGGATCGAGCCCGGCAACATCTACATCGCCAAGGGCGACGCCGATATCATTGTCGCCATGCGGGCCGGTCGGCTGGTCTGCCTTCCCAGCCCATCGGATTCCAATTGGCTGTGGCACCCGAGCGTCGAGCGGCTGGTGCGCTCGGCGGGAGAGCACATTGCGGCCCCCAACCTCGTCGCGGTGCTGATGACCGGCATGGGCAATGACGGGGCCGCCGCCATGGCCGCGCTGCGGCGCGCCGGCGGCCGGACCATCGCCGAATCGGAGGAGACTGCCGTCGTCTGGGGCATGCCGGGGGCGCTGGTCGGCCTGGAGGGCGCCACCGTCATCGCGCCGCTCGACCGGATCGCCGCCACCGTGCTGGAGATGGTGGCATGACGAACAATGGATCACCGGGGCGGCCGACCGGCAACGAGCCGCTGGGCTCGGCGGAACTGGAGGAGCTCTGCGCCATCATCTATGCCCGCACCGGCATGGTGTTCGGCGAATCCAAGCGCTACTACATCGAACGCCGCATCACCGACCTGATGGAGGCAAGCGGCGCCGCCTCGGTGCGGGCCTATGTGGCGATGCTGAAAGACGATCCACGCGCCGTGGAGCCGCTGATCAACAGCTTCACCGTCAACGAGACCTATTTCTATCGCGAGGAACATCAGCTCGCCTGCCTCAGCCGATCCATCCTGCCTGACATCATCAGGACGAAGAAGCCTGGCGACCGTATCCGGATCTGGTCGATGCCATGCTCGAGCGGCGAGGAACCCTACTCGATCGCCATCTGGCTCCTGGAAAACTGGGCGCTGGTCGATGCCTACAACGTCGAAATCATCGGCTCGGACATCGATACGGCAATCTTGAAGCAGGCGGCCGAGGCGGTCTACAGCCAGCGCTCCCTGTCGAGGCTGCCGGACGCGGTGGTACGGCGCTACTTCGAGCCGGAGCAGGACCTGCCACGCAGGCTGATCGGCGATCTCCGCGAATCGGTTTCCTTCGTCAAGGCCAACCTGGTCGACCGGGCCAGCCTGTCCTCGCTCGGCAAGTTCGATGTCATCTTCTGCCGCAACCTGCTCATCTATTTCGACGATGCGGCGCGGGAAACGGCGGTCGACAATCTGCACGACTTTCTTGCGCCGGGCGGCTACATTTGCCTTGGGCACACGGAATCGATGACGCGCATTTCAGGTCTCTTCGAAGCGGCGCGGTTCCCCGACGCGATCGTCTATCGCCGTGCCGGAGGCGCGTGATGGAAGAGTTGATGCAGCAATTCGCCCTGGAGGCGCGCGAACTGGTGCAGCAGGCCTCCGACGACCTTCTGGCGCTGGAGCGGACACCGCGCGACAGGCCTCGGCTGGAGAGCGCCTTTCGCGCCATTCACACCCTCAAGGGCTCCGTCGGCCTGTTCGATTTCGGACCGATGCATGGCGTTTTGCACCAGGCGGAAGACCTGCTGATGGCGGCACGCGCCGACAGCATCGACATCGATGCCGGCTTGATCGACCCGTTGCTGGCGGTTGTCGAATGGGTCGAGCGATGTGTCGAGGATATCGCCCGCGACGGCTTGCCCTCAGTGCCGGTGGCCGGCGAGGCGGGCTCGCTGCTGGCCATGCTTCGGCAGGAGGGCGAGACCTCGACGGACGCCACTGGTGCCCATGCGCCTGAAGAGGGCATTCCCGAATGGGCGAGCGAACTTCTTCAGCTTTCCGGCCAGGCGCTGGACGCGGGCAGCGCTTGTGTGGCGCTGCGCTACGAACCCCATGCGGAATGCTTCTTCAACGGCGACGACCCCCTTGCCACCATGGCGCGGGTCCCGGGCATCCTTCATCTGCGGGTCCAACCGCGCGAGCCCTGGCCGGCGCCCGGCGAATTCGACCCCTTTCGCTGCAATCTGCTGATCGAGGCAATCACGGCCGCGCCGCTCTCGGAGATCGAGGCGGTGTTCCGGCTGATCCCCGACCAGGTGCGGATGATTGCCATGGCACCGGCGCTGCGGCCCGAGCCCGAGGCGGACGTTCCGCAGGCAGCGGTGCAAGCCGAGAACGCGCCGGCGACGATGCGGGTGGATACGGCGCGGATCGACGCGCTGGTCGAGATCGCCGGCGAGTTGATCACCGCCAAGAACGGGCTGCTGCCTCTCGCCGACGAAGCACGGCGGGCTATCGGGGACGAACGCCTGTCCCGGCAGATCCTTGCCAGCCACCATGAGATCGAGCGCCTGGTCGGCGCACTCTACGGCGCCGTCACCAAGGCGCGGCTCATTCCGCTCAGCCAGACCTTCCGGCGCTTCCCGCGTCTCGTGCGGGAAACGGCCGGTCGTCTGGGCAAGGCGATCGACCTGGTCATGGAAGGCGATGGCGTCGAGGCGGACCGGGAGATCGTCGAGGACCTGTTCGAGCCGCTGCTGCATCTGCTGCGCAATGCGCTGGACCACGGGATCGAGCCCGAAGCGGAGCGGCTGGCGGCGGGAAAACCGGCCCGCGCCACCGTCAGGCTGACGGCGCGGCAGCGGGGCGAGCATATCGAGGTGGAATTGCGCGACGACGGTCGTGGCATGGCGCCGGCCCGCATCGCGGCGGCGGCGGTCTCCAAGGGACTGCTCAGCGCCGCCGAGGCGGCAGAACTGCCTGATGCCGCGGCCCTGCAGCTGGTGTTCCTGCCCGGCTTTTCGACGGCTGCCAGCGTCAGCGATCTCTCCGGGCGCGGCGTCGGGCTCGATGCGGTGAAAAGCGCGGTGCAGCGGCTGGGCGGCACGGTCGAGCTGTCGAGCGAACCATCGGTCGGCACATCGTTCCGGCTGACGCTGCCGGTCAGCTTCGCCATGTCGCGGCTGATGGTGGTCGAGGCGCGGGGGGAACGCTACGGCATTCCGATCGAGGGCATCGTCGAGACGTTGCGGCTGCCGGCGGCGGCCATCATGCCGGTCCGATCCGGCGAGGCTTTCGTGCTGCGCGACGGGACGATCCCCTTGCTGCATCTGGGCACGCTGCTGCAGCTCGATCTGGAGCGGCGGCCGGCCGGCGATGCGCGGGTGCTCGTCGTCGAGGCGAACGGCCGGCGCGTCGGCATCGCGGTCGACGCCATCGCCGAACGGGCCGAGACCCTGATGCGGCCGCTCTCCGGCCTGCTGCGCGGCATGCCGGGCATCGCCGGGACGACGCTGCTCGGCGACGGCAGGGTGCTTCTGGTGCTCGATCTGGAGGCTTTGATCGGATGACGGTAAGACTGGAAGCCCACGCGATCATTCTGGAAGGCCCCTGCGGCGTGGAGCAGGCGGAAGCGCTGTTCGGGCATATCGAGACCCATCCGACGCTGCCGGTGGATGTCAGTGGAGCGGAGGCTGTGCACACCGCGCTCTGGCAGGTCATTCTCATGTTCAAGCCAAGGCTGGAGGGCGCCCCGAACAATATATTCATCAGCGAGCATATTCTGCCGGCGCTGGCCAAGCACTATCGATGAACAAATCGACCCCGACTGGCGCTAAAACTTGCGAAGGTCGCGTCTACACCTTAATACGACAGCTTGAAATTGCTGCACGTTCGACAATACGGAGAGATAATATGCCGGTAACAGTTCTTGTCGTCGATGACAGCAAGCTTGCACGGATCGTAGCCGGCAAGGCCATTGCCGCCCACCAGCCCGATTGGCTGCGGGTCGAGGCCAGCAGTGCGGCCGAAGCGATCGATATCGTCGAGGGGCAGACGATCGACGTTGCGGTGCTCGATTTCAACATGCCGGAAAAGGACGGGCTGGCGCTTGCGGCCGAACTGCGTGCCGCCCACCCGCACATGCCGATCGCCGTGATCACCGCCAATATCCAGGACGAGATCATCGCCGCCGTTCGCGCCCTCAACGCTACCTTCGTCGGCAAGCCGGTCACCGAAGATGCCATCGGACCGTTCATCGCCGGGGCTGCCTTGCGGCTCAGAAAGAGCGGAGTATGACGGGCGAGGTGTACCTGGACGAGCTGGAACGCGATGCGCTGACCGAACTGGTGAATATCGGCGTCAGCCGTGCTGCCGCCAGCCTGCGCAAGATGGTGAGCAAGCAGGTGCTGCTCTCCGTCCCCTCGGTCGAGATCGTCACCCGCGCCTCCGCCGCCGCCCTGATCGGCCAACGGGAGAGCGAAGACCTGATCGCCGTGCAGCAGCAGTTCGACGGCGCCTTTTCGGGCAGGGCGTTGCTGATGTTTCCGGAGAGCAACGGCTTGCGGCTGGTGCGCGCCATGGTCGGCGACGACATGGAACAGGACGAGGTCGTCTCGATGGAAAGCGAGGCCCTGGCCGAGGCCGGAAATGTCATCCTCAACGGCTGTCTCGGCTCGATGGCCAACATGCTGCAGCAGTCGCTGAAAATGACGCTGCCCGATGTCCGGCGCGGCAACAGCGAGATGCTGTTCGATGTCGCCAGCAATCCGGTCGAGGAGAGCTTCGTGCTGTTCCTCTACATAAATTTTTCGGTGCGTGACCGCGACATTCGCGGCTATATTGCCATGATCTTGGATCTGCCGTCATTGGAAATCCTGAAGCAATTGATTGCAGCCTTCGTCGAGCGCGTAACACAGGATACGCCTTGACCCATCTGATCGCCGAACGGGGCCGTGCATGAACGAGGAAATTTCCGATTACCCAGCAACAGCTTTGCCGGATTCGGGAACGGAAGCGCGCGGCCTCGAGAGGGAGCTGGCGCAGCTGAGAGGCGAAGTGGAAGTCGCACGCCGGCGTCTCGACCTGACGCTGGAGGCGGCTGGCGCCAGCTGCGGCTGGGAGTGGGACATTCCGACCAGCACGCTTGTCGCCGATGCGCGCTTCGCGGCCGTCACAGGCCAGGACGAGGTTGCGCTTGCCGAGGGCGTGCCCAGTCGCCAGTTCTTCGTCGGCATCCATCCGGACGACCTGAAGCGCATCCGTCTGGCGGTGGCCGGCATCATTGCCGGCGCGGAGGTCTTCTCCAAGGAATACCGGCTGATGAAGGAAGATGGCGGCTTTCGCTGGGTGCATGCCCGCGGCCGCGCCGTCTTCGACGAAGATGACCAGCCGGTGAAATTCATCGGCATGCTGGTCGACATCACCGAGCAGAAAAGCATCCAGGAGCAGCTGCGCATCGCCCAGGTGGCGGGCGGCATCGGCACCTTCGAATATGTCTCCGGCTTCGGCACGGTCACGGTTTCCGAACAGTTCTGCCGGCTTTTCGGGCTGCATCCGACCCGCGTGCTGCCGGTGCGCACGCTCAACATCCTGATCCATCCGGATGATCCGCCGATCATCGACATTACCGCGCCCCACGGGATGCAGGACAATGCCAGCAGCGAGTTCCGCATCACCCGCGCCGACGACGGCGCCGAGCGCTGGCTGGCCCGTCGCGGCGAATATGCCGAGGATGCGAGCGCGCCCGGTCGCCGCTTCATCGGCGTGATCTACGACGTCACGGCCGCCAAGCAGACCCAGGCGCGGCTGCGCGAGGCGAACGAGGCGCTGGCCGAGCGGGTGCGGGAAAGCACCCGGGAGCGGAACCGAATGTGGCAGAACTCGCGCGACCTTCTGGTCGTGCTCGGCGCGGACGGGATTTTCCGGGACGTCAACCCGGCCTGGTCGGAGACGCTCGGGCATGGTCCGGAGCAGGTCATCGGCAAGAGCATCTTCGACTTTACCTTTCCGGACGACACCGAGGTGATGCGCGCCGGTATCGAGAGGGCGGCGGACAACACCCACACCGATCTCGAAGCGCGGCTGATCCACCAGGATGGCTCGACCATCTGGATTTCCTGGATGACCTCCCACGAGGAGGACATCATCTATGCCTATGGCCGTGACGTCACCTTCCAGAAGGAGCAGGGCGAGACGCTGCGCGACACCGAAGCGCAGCTGCGCCAGTCGCAGAAGATGGAAGCGCTCGGCCAGCTGACCGGCGGCATCGCCCATGATTTCAACAACATGCTGACTGGCGTCATCGCATCGCTCGCCATCCTGCGCCGGCGGATCAGCGCCGGTCGGCTCGACGATGTCGACCGCTTCATCGATGCCGCCACGACCTCGGCCCAGAGGGCGGCAGGGCTGACGCATCGGCTGCTGGCCTTCTCACGCCGGCAGTCACTCGATCGCCAGCCGCTCGATATCAACGCGCTCGTGACCTCGATGGAAGACCTGCTGCATCGCACGCTCGGCGAGCAGATCGCCCTGTCCGTTGCCCTCGACGACAGCGCCTGGCAGGCGGTCACCGATGCCAACCAGCTGGAAAATGCCATCCTCAATCTGGTCATCAACGCTCGTGACGCGATGCCGGAGGGCGGCAAGCTCACCATCGAGACCGCCAACGCCGTCTTCACCGCCGCCGATCTCCTGCGCAACGAGGAATTCCAGCCGGGCAGCTATGTCGTGCTTGCCGTCAGCGATACGGGCATCGGCATGTCGAAGGCGACGATGGAAAAGGCCTTCGAGCCGTTCTTCACCACCAAGCCAATCGGCCAGGGCACCGGGCTCGGCCTGTCGCAGATCTACGGCTTTGCCCAGCAATCCGGCGGCCATGTGCGCATCTATAGCGAGCTCGGCCAGGGCACGACCATCAAGCTCTATCTGCCGAGCAGCGACGTCGTGGCCGGGGCTGAGGCAGACGCGGTGGTCGAGGACAGTGCGCCGCCGATGGGCGACGGCGAAACGGTCATGGTCGTCGAGGACGATGATGCCGTCCGCATGCTGGTCATCGCCGTCCTGCAGGAGCTCGGCTACAAGGCGTTGGAGGCAATCGACGCGGACAGCGCGCTGCCGATCATCGAATCCCGCCAGCGCATCGACCTGTTGATTTCGGATGTCGGGCTGCCTGGTCTGAACGGACGGCAGCTGGCCGAAATCGCCATTTCCGCCCGCCCTGAACTGAAGGTGCTGTTCATCACCGGCTATGCGGCCACCGCTGCCTCGCGGGCAGACTTCCTGGCCCCCGGCATGCGGATGATCACCAAGCCCTTCGCCATCGACGATCTCGCCGAGACGGTGCGCGACATCCTGACGACATCGCGGGCATAGGCACAACGTTGCTGCTCGCAGCCGTCAGTGTTCCTCGCTGGTAAAGACGATATGGGCCGTGCAGACGAGGGTGCCCTCGTCGTCGAACAGCTCGACCGTGAGATCGATGCTGGCGGGGAAGCGGTCGCTGAGCGAATCGATGGCGGCGCGTTTTGCCTCATCCTTGGCAATCTCGAGATTGGGCATCTCGAAGCCGCCGTTGACGTCCGTCCACTCCTCGCGATCGCGGATATTGTAATAGAATTTCGGCAAGAATTTCGAATTCGCTCTGTGGATGCATGTCTGCAGTCAAAACCGTGTCACCTTTCAATTGGTTCCGTTCCACTGCGTCCGTATCCACGCTGTGCGCGTAGCTTGCGACCCGGATGGTCCCTACGTGTCCCCAAAAGAGGGTCGATTCGCCGGCAAAATGCCTGACCTTCCTCCGCCGGAATAGGCTCGGAACAAATGCTCGGGATGCAGGTTGAGTCACCGGAATACAAACCCCAAGGAGAATATCATGGCTGAGAAGACCCTCAACGACCTGTTCATCGACACGCTCAAGGACATCTATTTCGCCGAACGCCAGATCCTCAAGGCACTGCCGAAAATGGCACGCGCCGCCCAGTCGGACGAGCTGAAGGCTGCATTCAAGAAGCACCAGGAAGAAACCCAGGGCCAGATCGAGCGCCTGCAGCAGGTCTTCGAACTGGTCGGCAAGCCAGCCCGCGGCAAGACCTGCGAAGCCATCCAGGGTATCATCGCCGAGGGCGAAGAAATCATGGAAGAATTCGCCGGTTCGCCAGCTCTCGATGCCGGCCTGATCTCGTCTGCCCAGGCTGTCGAGCACTATGAAATCGCTCGCTACGGCACGCTTAAGAACTGGGCCGCCCAGCTTGGCATGACAGAAGCGGCCGAACTGCTCGACGCGACGCTGCAGGAAGAAGGCGCCACCGACGAAGCCCTGACGCAGCTGGCCGATGCCTCGGTCAACGCCAAGGGCAAAAAGAACAAGGCTGCCTAAGCTATCTTAGCTGGCTAACTGAAGGACGGCCGCTCCAGGATCGGCCGTCCTTCGGCGTTTTATCGCTCGACGCGCCGGCCGTCGTATCTGATATGCCGGCCCCGACTGCAGTGACGGTTCAACCGGTCGCGGCCCAAGGCGGTGCCTCCGGAGTGCATCTAACCTGGCACGCGGCGAGGCTGTGCGGCGCTGGCGGATGAGCTATGCGAAGCTTGGCCTTGCCGGTTGCGCGCATCAGGGCGTATTGAGGATTGCCTGCAGAATGATGTCGTCCGGCCTGGCGGCTGGTGGCGACGGGAGACCGCGATGACCTTCTTTTCCGCCTACGACCAGGGTTTCGTCCGGGTCGCCGCCTGTACCCCGGTATGCGAGATTGCCGATCCGGTTGCCAATGCCGCTGAGATCATGCGCATGGCAGCAGAAGGTCACGCGCAGCATGTGGGGTTGATGCTGTTTCCCGAGCTGTCGATATCAGCCTATGCGATCGACGACCTGCTCGGGCAGAGCGTGCTGCTCGACAGCGTCGAGCGAGCCCTCCTCGACATCGCCGCCTTTACCCGCACGATCGCGCCGGTGCTGATCGTCGGGGCGCCGTTGCACAAGGATGGCAGGCTCTACAATTGCGGCATCGCCATCCATGGTGGCCACATCCTCGGCGTGGTGCCGAAGGCCTATCCGCCCAATTACCGCGAATTCTACGAGCGCCGCTGGTTTGCCTCGGGCCGCACCATCCGCAATTCCACGATCACGGTCGGCGACCAAAGCGTGCCCTTCGGCGTCGATCTCCTGTTCGAGGCGGAAAACCGCAGGGACTTCGTCTTTCATATCGAAATCTGCGAGGATTTCTGGGTGCCGACGCCGCCGAGCGATTTCGGCGCGCTGGCAGGCGCAACCATCCTCACCAACCTGTCCGCCAGCAACATCACCGTCGGCAAGTCCGACACCCGCAAGCGGCTCTGCGCCACCCAGTCGTCGCGGGCGCTGGCGGCCTATGTCTACTCGGCCGCCGGTCCCGGCGAATCGACCACCGATCTTGCCTGGGACGGGCAGGCCTGCATCTATGAACTCGGCGACCTCCTGGCCGAGACAGAGCGTTTTCCGTCCGGTGCGCAGATGTGCATCGCCGATGTCGATGTCGAGCGCCTGAAGCAGGAGCGGCTGCGGCAAGGGACATTTGGAGAAGCCGCGCTCAATGTCGGCCCGGACCGCGAATTCCGCCGCGTCGGCTTCATTGCCGCGCGACCGGAAGGCGATACGGATTTGCGCCGCAGCGTTGCCCGCTTTCCCTTCGTGCCCGCCGATGCGAGCCAGCTGGCGCAGGATTGCTACGAGACTTTCAACATCCAGGTGCAGGGCCTGCAGAAGCGGCTGCAGGCGACCGGCATCAAGCGGCTGTGCATCGGCATCTCGGGTGGGCTGGATTCGACCCATGCGCTGCTGGTGGCAGCGCGCGCCTTCGACCAGCTCGGCTGGCCGCGCTCCGACATCCTCGGCTTCACCATGCCGGGCTTTGCCACCGGCGACGAGACGCTGGCCAATGCCTGGGCATTGATGCGCAGCCTGCAGATCACGGCCGACGAGATCGACATCAAGCCGCTGGCGCTGCAGCTGCTCAAGGATCTCAGCCATCCCTTCGCCGGCGGCAAGCCGGTCTATGACGTCACCTTCGAGAACGTCCAGGCGGGGCTGCGGACCGACTTCCTGTTCCGCGCCGCCAACCAGCGCAATGCCTTCGTGCTCGGCACCGGCGATCTCTCGGAGATCGCGCTGGGATGGTCGACCTATGGCGTCGGCGACCATATGAGCCATTACAACGTCAATGCCTCGGTCTCGAAGACGCTGATCCAGCATCTGGTCCGCTGGGTCATTCAATCAGGCGATTTCGATGCCGATACCAATGCGACGCTCGACAGGGTGCTGAACACGATCATCTCACCCGAGCTGGTGCCGGCCGATGCCAATGGCGAGATGCAGAGCACGGAGGACCGCATCGGCCCCTACGCGCTGCACGATTTCGCCCTCTATTATATCAGCCGCTACGGGTTGAAGCCGTCGAAGGTGGCGTTTCTGGCCTATCATGCCTGGAGGGATATCGAGGAAGGCGCCTGGCCACCCAATTTCCCGGCGGAGAAGCGGCATGCCTATGGGCTGCCTGAGATCAAGCACTGGCTGGAGACCTTCCTGTTCCGCTTCTTCACCATCAGCCAGTTCAAGCGCTCGGCCTCGCCGAACGGCCCGAAGGTCACCTCGGGCGGCTCCCTCTCGCCCCGCGGCGACTGGCGCGCGCCGTCTGACGGCAATGCAAGGATCTGGCTGAAGGAACTGGCCGACAACGTGCCGGACGTGTGAAGCGGGGGAGAGGGCAGGCGGTCGCCCGGGTCATCGACGGGCGGGGCATGCCGCCCGGCTCCCTGCCTGTCCGCAGAGGCGCGTCGAGACGATGCCCGATCACCGGCAGAGGTGGTCGCTGGACAAAGCAGGTCCGATCGTGCCGGACAAAGTGGCGGGCTGTTTTAGGAAATGGGGCTCGCGATATTTGCTGGGATTGTGACCGGCATTCGGTCGCTTCAGACTAAGGCTTGCAGCAAACAAAGCTGAATGCTGCTGTATCGAGTAATTTAAAATCTGGATGGATTTTTTCCCGTAGGCGTCTCTACACCGACAAAGGCCGGGAGAGAAATTGGAGCGGGTGAAGCGATTCGAACGCTCGACCCCAACCTTGGCAAGGTTGTGCTCTACCCCTGAGCTACACCCGCTCAATCCATCGGTCCGGGGGTAGTCGGTGGACCGTGGCGTCACCTTGCGGCGACGGGCGCTATATGGCCCAACCGTTTTTCAAATGCAACAGGAAATCTTTCGACGACGCGAAAAAAGTGTCACACGCTCCGTGGCATCGGCAAAAAACCCAGCAAATGCAGGAGTTTCGGCCGGAAAGATTGCCAAAGACCGGGCAGGAACGTATCAACGCAACGACCATTTCCGCACCGTGCCGAGCGAGACCCATGACCGAGCCCTCTTTGAAAACCCGCACCGAGCTGTTTGCCTTCCTGGACGGCTTGGGAATCGCCCACAAGACGCTGGATCACCCTGCCGTGTTCACTGTGGCCGAGTCGGTCTCGCTGCGCGATGCGATCCCCGGCGGCCACACCAAGAACCTGTTCGTCAAAGACAAGAAGGACAATTTCTTCCTGCTGACCGTCGAGGAGAATGCTGTCGTCGACCTGAAGACGGTTCACACCATCATCGGCGCGGCCAGCAAGGTGTCGTTCGGCAAGCCTGAGAAGCTGATGGAATACCTGGGCGTCATCCCGGGCGCGGTCACGGCCTTCGGCGCGATCAACGACACCGGTCACAACGTCACCTTCGTGATCGATTCGGCGCTGATGGAAGAGGAGATCATCAACTGTCATCCGCTGGCGAACGATGCGACCACGTCGATCGGTTCGCAGGACCTGCTTCGCTTCATGGAAGCGACCGGACACACAGCGCTCGTCTTGAAAGTCGCGGGCTGAGATACGATTATAACGCTATAATTTCGGTCCGACATGCGGACAGGCGGGAGACACTCATGAGCGGCACAGACAACCCTTACAACGCGGCCTCCCTCGGCGGCCAGATGTCGGCCTCGATCAATACGGGTGCCCCGGTGGCGGCCGGCGGTTCGCACATCAAGGACACGACCACCGCGAATTTCACGCGTGATGTTATCGAAGAATCGCGTCGCCAGCCCGTGCTGGTCGATTTCTGGGCGCCCTGGTGCGGTCCGTGCAAGCAACTGACGCCTGTCATCGAAAAGGTGGTCAACGAAGCCGCCGGCCGGGTCAAGCTGGTGAAGATGAACATCGACGACCATCCCTCGGTCGCGGGCCAGCTCGGCATCCAGTCGATCCCCGCCGTCATCGCTTTCGTCGATGGCCGGCCGGCCGACGGCTTCATGGGCGCGGTGCCGGAAAGCCAGGTGCGGGCCTTTATCGAAAAGATCGCCGGGCCCGCCGGTCCGACCGACGAAGCGGCCGAGATCGAAGCCATCCTAGAGGAAGCGGCGGTCTTGCTCGCCAATACCGATATCCATGGTGCTGCCGAGCTGTTCGGCGCCGTTTTGCAGGCGGACCCGGAGAATGCCAAGGCGCTGGCCGGTATGGCCGAGTGCATGATCGCCGCCGGACAGAGCCAGCGGGCCCGTGAGGCGCTGACGGACCTGCCGGAGACGCTGTCGAAGGATGCCGGCATCCAGGCCGTCGTCAAGAAGCTCGACCAGATCGAGGAAGCAGCCAAGCTCGGAGATCCCGCAGCGCTCGAGCAGCAGCTTGCCCTGCAGCCGGACGATCATGCGGCGCGCCTGAAGCTTGCCAAGATCCGCAATGTCGAAGGCGATCGCAACGCTGCGGCCGAACACCTGCTGACGATCATGCGGCGCGACCGGACATTCGAGGACGACGGCGCCCGCCGCGAGCTTCTGGCGTTCTTCGACGTCTGGGGGCCGAAGGATCCGGCGACGATCGCCGCAAGACGGCGGCTGTCGTCTATCCTGTTCTCGTAAACTTCGGCCTGCCGCCTTGCGTTTTCGGCGGCAGGCACCACATTTTGAAGAGACAAGGGCGCGTCACGGGTGCAGTGTGCTCGAAGCTCCGGGATGGGAAATGTTTTCATGCAGGTTGGCAACGCCAGATATCTGAAGCCCAGCGATCTTCCCCAGGCCGTGCCGATCTTCCCTCTGAGCGGCGCGCTGCTGCTGCCCGGCGGCCAGCTGCCGTTGAATGTCTTCGAGCCGCGCTATCTCGCCATGTTCGACGCGGCGATCTCGGGCAACAGGCTGATCGGCATGATCCAGCCGGCGCTCACCGAGCCCTCCGAAAGCGGTCAGCTCGCCCATGTCGGCTGCCTCGGTCGCATCACCTCCTTCGCCGAGACCGGCGACGGGCGGTACATGGTGTCGCTGACCGGCATCTGCCGTTTCCGGTTGATCGACGAGGTCTCTGGCCATCATCCCTTCAGGACGTTCCGCATCGCTCCCTTCATCGCCGACCTCAAGTCCGAGGACGAGGAGGGCAGTGTCGATCGTCCGGCCCTGCTGTCGGCCTTCAAGGCCTATCTCGAGGCCAACAAGCTGGAGGCGGACTGGGAGAGCGTCGAGCGGGCCGGCAACATGACGCTGGTCAATTCGCTGGCGATGATGGCGCCGTTCGAGCCGGCTGAAAAACAGGCTCTGCTCGAGGCGCCGGACCTGAAGACGCGGGCGGAAACCTTCGTTGCCATCACCGAAATCGTGCTCGCGCGCGGCTTCGGCGATTCCGACCTTATTCTGCAATAGGCTGACGTGATGGACGATGCCGTCAGCAAAGTTGATACCAAGCTGCTTGACCTGCTGGTCTGCCCGCTCACCAAGGGCCGGCTGAGCTACGATCGCGAGCGCAACGAGCTGATTTCCGAAAAGGGCCGACTGGCCTATCCGATCCGCGACGGCATTCCGATCATGCTCA
Organism: Rhizobium sp. HT1-10; assembly: GCF_049472505.1. NCBI lineage: Bacteria > Pseudomonadati > Pseudomonadota > Alphaproteobacteria > Hyphomicrobiales > Rhizobiaceae > Rhizobium > Rhizobium sp. HT1-10. Next base: position 374,980 of record NZ_JBCEBQ010000002.1, read on the forward strand.
TATCAGAAGCGCGCCGCCTCGAGGACTGAGGCGTCGTTGCCTTGACTGGACGCCTCCGGCTGAGATCAGATCGCCTGACCCGTCAGCAGGCGCGGATTGTGGGGTGCCGTTGTCCCGGACGCTTCGCCGATAAAGTAGGATTTCATCATGGGAAGCCGGTCGACCAGACCGAGGCCGAAGTCGCGGGCGGCGCGCAGCGGACCGATATCGTTGGAAAACAGCCGGTTCAGCACATCCGTCGTCACACCCATGCGGAAGGTGTCAAAGCGCCGCCAGGTCTGGTAGCGCTCGAGCGTGTGGATGGAGCCGATATCGATGCCGAGCCGATCGGCCTCGACGATGGTTTCGGCGAGTGCGGCGACGTCCTTGAAGCCGAGATTGAGGCCCTGGCCGGAAATCGGGTGGATGCCATGGGCAGCGTCGCCGGCGAGCGCGAAGCGGGGCGCGACGAAGGCGCGGGCGAGCGTCAGGCCGAGCGGGAAGGCGCGCTTGCTGCCGACCACCTTGAGGCCGCCGAGCTTGTGGCCGAAGCGGCGCTCCAGTTCCTCTTCGAAGATCAGGTCGTCGGCCGCCACCAGCCGGTCGGCATCGGCGGTGCGCTCGGTCCAGACCAGCGACGAGCGGTTGTTCTTGAGCGGCAGGATGGCGAAGGGGCCGGAGGGCAGGAAATGCTCCTCGGCGCAGCCATTGTGCGGCCGTTCGTGCTCGATGGTAGTGACGATGCCGGACTGGCCGTAGTTCCAGCTGACGGTCTTGATGCCGGCCATGTCGCGCAGCTTCGACTTGACGCCATCGCAGGCGACCAGCAGCTTGGTCTCGATGGTGCTGCCGTCCGAGAGGGACAGAGACACGGAAGCATCTGTGGTCTTGAAGCCGGTCGCCGACAGGCCCTCGCGGATGGTGATGCCAAGCCGCTCGCAGGCACCGCGCAGCGCGCCGACCATGGCGACGTTGGGCACCATATGGGCAAAGGGTGCGCCATCGGTGACGGCGCCCTCGAAGGTGAGGAAAACCGGGCGGACCAGATCGGCGGTGCGCGAATCGGTGACGATCATTCGGGTAATCGGCTCGGCCTCGGGGCGGATTTCATCCCAGACGCCGAAGACATCCAGCATCCTCGAGGCGGCGGTGATGATGGCGGAGGCGCGCTGGTCCTTCTTCCAGCTGCCCTCTGGAGCAGCCTCGATGACCATCACGTCGAGATGCGGCGCCGCCTGCTTGACCGCCACCGCTGCCGCCAGGCCCACATAGCCGCCACCCACCACCAGCATGTCCAACATTGCCTGCTCCTGCTTCCCGTGATCCATTGCGACTGTATATAGAGCAGCCTGTCGTCCGTTCCTACAGCCGGAGTGCATCCATTATGTCGCGCCATCCCAATCCCGATGCCATGGAGCAGCTGCTTTCCATCCTCGACCTCGAGGCTCTGGAGGTGAACCTGTTCCGCGGGCTCAGCCCCGATGTCGGGTGGCAGCGCGTCTTTGGCGGCCTGGTGGTTGCGCAGGCTGTCATGGCGGCGCAGCGGACGGTGGATGCGGAGCGCCACATCCATTCCCTGCACGGCTATTTCATGCGCCCGGGCGATCCCGCCGTACCGATCCTCTATCAGGTTGAGCGGCTGCGCGACGGCGGCAGCTTCGCCACGCGCCGGGTGCTGGCCATCCAGCACGGCCAGGCGATCTTTTCGATGTCGGCGTCGTTCCAGTTCGACGAGCCCGGCTTCGATCACCAGATCGCCATGCCGGACCGGCCGGCGCCCGAGGATCTGCTCGGCGAGCAGGAGATCAAGGAGACCTACCTTTCCAAGGCGCCGGCGCCGATCCGCAAATATTGGGAGCAGCCACGGCCGATCGAGATCCGGCCGGTGTCGCTCACCCATTATTTCTCCAACACCAAGCTCGATCCGCAGCAGGACGTCTGGGTCCGGGCGACCGGTCCCGTTCCCAGCGACCGGCACTACCAGGCGGCGGTCCTTGCCTACCTGTCCGACATGACGCTGCTCGACGGCGCGCTGTTTGCCCATGGCACCTCGATCTTCGATCAAAGCCTGCAGGTTGCCAGCCTCGATCACGCGATGTGGTTCCATCGTCCCTGCCTGCTCGACGACTGGCTGCTCTACACTCAGGACAGTCCCAGTGCCTCAGGTGCCCGGGGACTGGCGCGCGGTAGCCTGTTCACGCGATCCGGCGTCCTGATTGCGTCCGTCGCCCAGGAAGGTCTGATTCGGAAAAAGGCAAATGCCTAAATAGTTTGCAAATTCTTGAATTTGCCTCATATTTGCTCGGTTTGGCCGGGCAAATTTGCCTCCTTTTTGGCAATGCGATTTTAAATCTTATTATTTCAATAACTTAATCACTCCTTTCAAACTGGCACGGCCTTTGAATGTAGAAGGGCAGTCGCTGCCCATTTGCTGGTCGGCGTCGAGGAGAGTCGGCCCCGCGCCGAGGGTAACAAAGGATGGGAACCAGATGAAAATTGTGATGGCCATAATCAAGCCGTTCAAGCTCGATGAGGTCCGCGAGGCCCTTACGGCGGTCGGCATTCAGGGCCTGACCGTGACGGAAGTGAAGGGTTACGGACGTCAGAAGGGGCACACCGAAATCTATCGCGGCACGGAATATGCGGTCAGTTTCCTCCCGAAGCTGAAGATCGAGGTCGCTGTGGCCACCGAGATCGTCGACAAGGCGGTCGAGGCCATTGCCACGTCGGCAAAGACCGGCCAGATCGGCGACGGCAAGATTTTTGTTTATTCGATTGATCATGCCGTGCGTATCCGTACCGGCGAAACCGATTCAGAAGCGCTGTAAGTCACGGCCGATCAGGGAGTTTTCCGCAATGTCTCTTTCTAAGTTGTCTTCCACGCTGACAGGGCTGGGCGTCGCTTCTGCCGCTCTGCTCGCGCCGGTGATTGCGTTCGCGCAGACGGCCGCGCCTGCCGCCGCCGACGCTGCTGCGACCGCCGTCGCCGCTGCCCCGGTTCCCGACAAGGGCGACACCGCCTTCATGTTCATCTCGACGATCCTCGTCCTGTTCATGCTCGTTCCCGGCCTCGCGCTGTTCTACGGCGGCCTCGTCCGCTCCAAGAACATGCTCTCGGTTCTCATGCAGTGCACCGTCATCGGCGCCACCGTCATGCTGATCTGGGTGATCTACGGCTACTCCTTCACCTTCGGCGGCGGCACCAGCCCCTACTGGGGCGGCACGGCCAAGATGTTCCTGTCTGGCGTGAACATGAACTCCACGGCTGCGACCTTCTCGAAGGGCGTCGTCATTCCTGAATTCATCTTCATACTGTTCCAGATGACCTTTGCCGCCATCACCCCGGCCCTGATCATCGGCGCCTATGCCGAGCGCATCAAGTTCTCGGCCTCGGTGCTGTTCTGCGCTCTCTGGGTTACCTTCGTCTACTTCCCGATCGCTCACATGGTCTGGGATGCGAACGGCTTCCTGTTCGGTTTGGGCGCCCTCGACTTCGCCGGCGGCACCGTCGTCCACATCAATGCCGGTATCGCCGGGATCTGCGGCGCCCTGCTCATCGGCAAGCGCACCGGCTACGGCAAGGACATGATGGCGCCTCACTCGATGACGCTCACCATGGTCGGCGCTTCCATGCTCTGGGTCGGCTGGTTCGGCTTCAACGCCGGCTCCAACCTTGAAGCTTCGGGCGGCGCGATGCTCGCCACCGTCAACACCTTCGTCGCCACGGCGGCTGCCATCATCTCCTGGTCGCTGGTCGAAACCGTCACACGCGGCAAGGCTTCCATGCTCGGCGGCGCATCCGGCATGGTTGCCGGCCTCGTTGCCGTCACGCCGGCTGCAGGCATCGTCGGCCCGATGGGTGCCATCGCTCTCGGCCTCATCGTCTCGCCACTCTGCTACTTCTTCGTCTCCGTTGTGAAGAACAAGTTCGGCTACGACGATACGGCTGACGTGTTCGGCGTCCATTGCATCGGCGGCATCTTCGGCGCGCTGGCCACCGGCGTCTTCGCCAGTGCATCGCTCGGTGGTGTCGGCTATGTCGGCGAAGGAAACAACATGGGCCACCAGTTGTATGTTCAGGCAATCGCTGTGCTGACCACCATCGTCTGGTGCGGCGTCGGCTCGCTCATCCTCTACAAGGTTGTCGATGTCATCGTCGGCCTGCGCGTCACCGTCGAAGCCGAGCGCGAAGGCCTCGACCTCGCCTCGCACGGCGAAGCTGCCTACCACAGCTCGTAAGTTCCAAGCCTTGCCCTGCCGCAGCAACGTCTGCGGCAGGGCTGAACATCCCGTCGCTGCCTGTGGAAACACAGGCCGCTTTTGGCCCGGACCCTGGTTCGGGCCTTTTTTGTTGGCCTGCCGCTGCTTTTGTTGGCCTGCCGCCGCGGCGTGTCCGCATGGTTAACATCGCTTTAACCCTCCTCTGGTTAGTTGGACGGGACGTATTGAATGATCGGCATTGCGTCGATTCGTCCGATCATCGCCAACAGACGGGCTTAAGCATCATGGGCAGAAGCAATTCGGCAGCGTTGGATGGTCGTCCCGACCGGTTCACGCTCTCGACATTCGTAATTCGGCAGATCACCGGACTTGCCGGTTTCGCGCTGTTTGGCCTGCTGGCGCTGGCGATCGCCGCGCTGGCGACCTGGAACGTGATGGATCCGAGCTATTCCTACGCCACAGGCAATGCGCCCACCAATATCCTCGGCAGCTACGGCGCCATCTTCTCAGACATCGTCATGCAGGCGCTCGGCCTTTCCAGCGTCATCGTCATGCTGCCTGTTGTCGCCTGGGCCCTGGCCCTCATCTCGGGACGCCGATTGCACCGGCTGCCGGCCCGCTTGAGTGCCTGGGTCGGGGGCGCCGCACTTTCGGCTGCGGCCGTCGGCTGCATGCCGGAGCCGTTGACCTGGCCTATCCCGAACGGCATCGGCGGCGTCGTCGGCGACATGATCCTGCGCTTCCCCGCCCTGTTCGTCGGCGCCTATCCGAGCGGCGTCTTCGGCGCCATCGTCGGCACCGTCTTTGCCGTGCCGGCCATCTGGTGCATGCTGTTTGCCGCCGGCCTGATCGGCAACACCATCGACGACTTCGAAGAGGAAGACGAAGACGATATCCCGAGCCGCATGCGCGCGGTCGGCGACGACGAGGAAGACGAGGAGCCTCGCTTCCTGGCCTTCGGCGTCGTCATCCACATGTGGTACAACGCCAAGGCGCGCCTGCGCCGGCTGTTCGGCATGGGCCCGCGCCAGCGTCGCGACCACGCCTTCGATGCGCCCTATGATTTCAACGACGACGAATTCGGCCGCCTGAACGAACCGGCGCGGGCCAAGGCGCCGGTCCTGCGCGGCGAACGGCTGGAACCGTCGATGGACGGCGGTCCGTCGCGCCGCGTCATTTCGGCGCCGCCGATCTCTGTCGGCAACGACGGCTATGACGACGACAACGATCCGCCGTTCGACGCCGATCCGCGCCGCCCGGCCGGCATCCTGCCCGATGACGAGGATGACGATGTCATTCGCCCGATCGGCTCGCGGGCTTCGCCGTCCAACGCTGGCCACCGAGTCATTCCGCCTGCTCCACGCCCGAAGCCCGGCGCGCGCGCCGAGCGCGAGGCGCAGACCTCGTTCATCCGTCCGCAGGGCTTCCAGCTGCCGGCCGTGCACCTTCTTGCCGAGCCGAAGGCCGTCGTGCGCGATTCGACGCTGTCGGCCGATGCGCTCGAACAGAATGCCCGCATGCTCGAAGGCGTGCTGGAGGATTTCGGCGTCAAGGGCGAGATCATCCATGTCCGTCCCGGGCCCGTCGTCACGCTCTACGAACTGGAGCCGGCGCCCGGTATCAAGTCCTCGCGCGTCATCGGCCTTGCCGACGACATCGCCCGCTCGATGAGCGCGATTGCCGCCCGCGTCGCCGTCGTGCCCGGCCGCAATGCCATTGGCATCGAGCTGCCGAACAACATTCGCGAAACCGTCTATCTGCGCGAGATGATCGCGTCGCGGGATTTCGAGACCTCCAAGGCGAAGCTCGCCATGGCGCTCGGCAAGACCATCGGTGGCGAACCCGTCATTGCAGACCTTGCCAAGATGCCGCATCTGCTGGTGGCCGGTACGACCGGCTCGGGCAAGTCGGTGGCGATCAACACGATGATCCTGTCGCTGCTCTATAGGATGACGCCGGAGCAGTGCCGGTTGATCATGATCGATCCGAAGATGCTCGAATTGTCCGTCTATGACGGCATCCCGCATCTGCTGTCACCCGTCGTCACCGACCCGAAGAAGGCTGTCGTCGCGCTCAAATGGACCGTCCGCGAGATGGAAGAGCGCTACAAGAAGATGTCGAAGATCGGCGTGCGCAACATCGACGGCTTCAACACCCGTGTCGAGCAGGCCGCCGCCAAGGGCGAGGCGATCTCGCGCACCGTGCAGACCGGCTTCGACCGGGAGACCGGCGAAGCCATGTACGAGACGGAAGAGTTCGATCTCAAGCCGCTGCCCTATATCGTCGTCATCATCGACGAAATGGCCGATCTGATGATGGTCGCCGGCAAGGACATCGAAGGCGCTGTGCAGCGTCTGGCGCAGATGGCGCGTGCCGCCGGCATCCACGTCATCATGGCGACGCAACGCCCCTCGGTCGACGTCATCACCGGCACGATCAAGGCCAATTTCCCGACCCGCATCTCGTTCCAGGTCACCTCCAAGATCGACAGCCGTACGATCCTCGGCGAACAGGGTGCCGAGCAGCTGCTCGGCATGGGCGACATGCTCTACATGGCCGGCGGCGGCCGCATCCAGCGCGTCCACGGCCCGTTTGTTGCCGACGGCGAGGTCGAGGACATCGTTGCCTACCTGAAGACGCAAGGGCAGCCGCAATATCTCGACGCCATCACCGCAGACAGCGACGAGGACGACGAAGATGGCGACGGCCCGGCCGGTACCGGCAACCTGTCGGATTCGGACGATCCCTATGATCAGGCCGTGGCCGTGGTGCTGCGCGACGGCAAGGCCTCGACATCCTATGTCCAGCGTCGTCTCGGCATCGGCTACAACCGCGCTGCCTCGCTGATCGAGCGGATGGAGCAGGAGGGCATCATCGGACCCGCCAACCACGCTGGCAAGCGCGAGATCCTGGTGCCGACCGAAGCCGACATCCTCGACCGCTAGGCGGGATAGTCGGGGTCGCGTGGCCGGGGCGCCGTCGGGCACTCGGCAAATCCGCGCCGCGCTCTATATCCGTTGCCGAAAAGGTCATGAAGCCGCCGATTTTCAGCGCCATAGAATCGGCAAAGGAGATTTGAATGAAAAAGACCGAAGCCGGCGCCGTCGCGCGCAGCCCGTTGCATTTGACGCGCCGCCATTTTATCGGCGCCTGCGCCATCGGGATGGTGGCCGCCGCCTTGCCCTTCAACGCCTTCGCCCAGGCAACCTCCAACGCACCGCCACCGGCCCTTGCCCAGGCGATTGCCGACCATTTCTCCGCCACCCGGACCATGCAGGGCGCCTTCGTGCAGTTTGGCCCGCGTGGCGACCAGACCGGCGGCCGGTTCTTCATCGAGCGGCCCGGCAAGATGCGCTTCAACTACGACGATCCGTCGCCGATGCGGGTGATCTCGGATGGCTACAATGTGGTCGTCGGCAATTCGCAGCTGAAGACCTGGAACACCTATCCGCTGTCCAAGACGCCGCTGACGCTGCTGCTCGCCAGCAAGATCGACCTGTCGGCCGACATGGTGCGCAGCGTCAAGGTCGAGCCGGAGTTGACGACCATCGTGCTCGGCAGCCGGACGATCTTCGGCGATTCGACCATCACCATGATGTTCGATTCCAAGACCTACGACCTGCGCCAGTGGACGGTCACCGACAACCAGGGCAAGGACACCTCGGTCGTCATTAGCAACGTTAAGACCAACGTCGCCTTCGACGAAAGCGTGTTCAAGATTCCGAGCGATACGTCCGCCCGCCACTGAGCTTCGATCGGGCGTTTTCAAACCGTCACAAAGCGGGCAGGCCTTCGGTTTTCGAAGGCCTGCCCGTTTCTTTTCAACGCGGCTCGGTCTAATCCATGGGCTTTCGTTCAAGAGGCATGGCATGGGCTTTTCGATCACCACCTGGAATATCAACTCGGTCCGGCTGCGCATGCCGATCATCGAAAAGCTTGTGATGGAGCGACAGCCCGACATTCTCTGCCTGCAGGAAACCAAGGTCATCAACGACCTCTTTCCGCTCGCGCCGCTGAAGGCCATGGGCTACGAGCACATCATCATCCACGGTCAGAAAGGCTATCACGGGGTCGCCATCGCCTCGCGCATTCCGCTCGTCGAGGATCGCCGCCAGGATTTTTGCGGCGTCGGCGATGCGCGGCACATCTCGGCGATTTTCGAGCAGGGCGGACGGCGGGTGCGGCTGCACAATTTCTATGTGCCGGCCGGCGGCGACGAGCCGGACCGGGCGATCAATCCGAAATTCGGCCACAAGCTCGATTTCGTCGAGGAAATGAAGCAACTGAGCGCCAACGCCGAACCCGACACCTCGGCGATCCTCGTCGGCGACCTCAACATCGCGCCGCTGGAGCATGACGTCTGGTCGCACAAGCAGCTGCTGAAGATCGTTAGCCACACGCCTGTTGAAACGGACGGTCTGCTCGAGGTGATGCAGCGCGGCGCCTGGGTCGACCTGATGCGCCAACAGGTGCCGGCCAGCGAGAAGCTCTACACCTGGTGGAGCTATCGGGCCAAGGACTGGCAGGAGGCCGATCGCGGCCGCCGCCTCGACCATATCTGGTCGTCAGCCGATCTCGGGCCGCTCCTGCAGCGCATCGAGATCCGCAAGGATGCGCGCGGCTGGGATCGTCCGTCCGACCATGTCCCGGTTACTGCCTATTTCGATCTCTGAGCGCGTCAGGTGAAGCGGTGGAGCATGGCGGTTGCCTGCTTCACCATGGCCGCGAAGTTCTCGCGCAGCCGGCCTTCGATCAGCTGGGCTGCCTCTGGATATTCCTCGATCAGGCGGTGGAAGAGGGCCCGGGTGATGCGGATGACGGTGGAATCCTCCAGCGCGACCGCAGTATATTTGCGCTCGACCAGTGTTACCAGCGCCAGTTCCGACAGCAGCGTGCCTGCCTCCACCACGGCTTCGACACGTGAGGCGCCGCGGGCATCCAGCGTCGTCAGCTCGAAGCGGCCGCTTGCCACCACATAGGCGCATTCGGCCGGCGAGCGCTCGCGAAACAGCGTCTGGCCGGCTGCCAGATGGCGGCGGTCGGCACCGAAGGCGATCAGCCGCAATTGGTCGTCGCCCATGCCCTGAAACAGCGGCAGCTGCGAAAACAGATTGATATCGTCAACCAGCGCCATCGGTAATCGCCTTACGGAATGATCTTGTAGCCGCCATTTTCAGTCACGAGAATTTCGGCGTTGGAGGGATCGCGCTCGATCTTCTGGCGCAGGCGATAGACATGGGTTTCGAGCGTGTGAGTGGTGACGCCGGAATTGTAGCCCCAGACTTCCTCGAGCAGGATGTCGCGGGTGACGACCTTCTGCTCGGCGCGGTAGAGATAGCGGATGATCGCCGCTTCCTTTTCCGTCAGCCGAATCTTCTGCCCGTCCTCTGTCGTCAGGAGCTTCTGGCTCGGCTTGAACAGGTAGCGACCAACGGTGAAGGTCGCGTCCTCGCTTTGCTCATGCTGGCGCAGCTGCGCCCGGATGCGGGCGAGCAGGACGGCGAAGCGGAAGGGCTTCGTCACGTAGTCGTTGGCGCCGGCTTCGAGGCCGAGAATGGTGTCGCTGTCGGTGTCGTGGCCGGTCAGCATGATGATCGGCGGCTTGAAGCCACCCTTGCGCAGCAGCTTGACGGCTTCGCGGCCGTCCATGTCGGGCAGGCCGACATCCATGATCAGCAGGTCGACGGCGGTGGCGCGGGCTGTGGCGATGCCCTTGCCGGCATTGGCTTCCTGCAGGACGGTAAATTCCTCGTAAAGCGACAATTGTTCGACCAGCATCTCGCGCAGATCGGTGTCGTCATCCACCAGCAGAATGGTGCGTGCAGTCATACGGCTATCGTCCTCGTGCTTCGATCGAGTGAAAGGCTTACGCCAAATTGCATTTTTGGCAAGCGAAGCGACGCTTGCTGCTTGGTCGTCCCCTTGAAACTGCTAGAGTTTCATCAAGACGCCGTTGAACGCAGAACATGGGAAAAAGATGGGCAAAGCAAGGCAAAGGGCGCCGAAGTTGACTTCCGTTGTCACCGTGCGCCCCGCGCCGGGAGATCGCAGCCGCGCGCTGGTGGCATTTGGCACCGTCGTGGTGCCGGCGGCGATCGGCAGAAATGGGCGGACAGTGCGCAAGCGAGAAGGCGACGGGGCGACACCGATCACGGCGATAAAGCTGCTCTCCGGCTTCGTGCGAGGGGATCGTTTGCGACTGCCACCGACGACGCTGCCGATGCGCCGCATCCGGCCGGACATGCTATGGTGCGATCAACCCGGGGATGCCAATTACAATCGCCTCGTCCGAAGGCCACTCCGATCCAGCCACGAGACGATGCGCCGCCCGGATGGGCTTTACGACATCTGCCTGGTGCTCGACTGGAATATCTCGGACCGCCGCCGCAATCGTGGGTCGGCAATCTTCTTCCATCTGATCCGCCCCGGCTACGAGCCGACCGCCGGCTGCATTGCCGTCAGCCTGCCCGATATGCGCCGACTGATTCCGTATCTGCGCGCAGGCTCCGTCGTGCGGGTGCTGTGACGCGGCCGTCACAAAAAGGGATGATAAACGCCGACGAAGACCTATATCGGAGCTGTCGGTTCTTTTGGCCGGCGGGGGCCTGGTGCCCGGGCAGATGCGGTCCGGGCCCGCCCTGCGCAACGATAACATACCATTCTGGAGAGACAGCATGACCGATCAAACCAGCATTACCTTCAATGACGGCCGCTCCATTCCGCAGGTCGGCCTCGGCGTCTGGCAGACACCGAACGAAACCGCAGCGCCGGCCGTCAAGGCCGCCATCGAGGCCGGCTATCGTCATATCGACACGGCCGCCATCTACGGCAACGAGGAGGGCGTCGGTGAGGGCATCCGCTCTTCCGGTGTCGACCGCAAGGACATCTTCCTCACCACCAAGCTTTGGAACGAGGCGCAGGGCTTCGACAGCACGCTGAAGGCCTTCAACGAGAGCCTGAAGCGTCTCGGCACGGACTATGTCGACCTCTACCTCATCCACTGGCCAGCGCCGAAGAAGGACCGTTACCTCGACACCTGGAAGGCCTTTGTGCAGCTACACAAGGAAGGCCGCGCAAAATCGATCGGCGTTTCCAACTTCGCCGGCGAGCACCTGAAGCGGATCATCGGCGAAACCGGCGTCACGCCGGTCCTCAACCAGATCGAGCTGCATCCGGATTTCCAGCAGCGGGCGCTGCGCGAGACCCATGATGCGCTCGGCATCAAGACCCAGTCCTGGAGCCCGCTCGGCCAGGGCCAGCTGCTCGACAATGCCGTGATCGGCAAGATCGCTGGCAAGCACGGTCGCACCCCGGCGCAGGTGATCATCCGCTGGCACATCGACAACGGCCTGATCGTCATTCCGAAGTCGGTAACACCGAGCCGTATTGCCGAGAATTTCAAGGTCTTCGATTTCAAGCTCGATGCCGACGACCTGAAGGAGATCGACACGCTCGATACGCCTGATGGCCGCATCGGTCCGGATCCGATGACGGCGACGTTCTGATCAATCGTCAAAGAATTTCCCGCTCCCGTCTGGCCTGCCGGCCGGGAGTGGGGTAGGCATCTCGCATCGAACCCGTGATCCCGAGTGCTGCCCGTGAGCTTCCTGCATGATGCCTGGTCGTCTATCCAGCCTTTCCTTCACGAATACGGGCTGCTCACACTCTTCCTCATTATCTATTTCGAATCGCTTGGAGCGCCGCTGCCCGGAGAAAGCGCGCTTGTCAGCGCCTCGCTGCTGGCGTCCCGTGGCGAACTGGATATCGTCAGCGTCTTCTTCGTGGTCTGGGTGGCGGCCGTCGCCGGCGATTTCACCGGCTACCTGATCGGCCATTACGGCGGTAGGCCGCTTCTTGAGAAGCATGGCTGGATGGTGCGGCTGACACCCGAACGACTGCACAAGTTCGAGGAGATCTTTCGGGTTCGCGGTCCGATCATCGTCGTCACCGCCCGCTTCTTCATCCTCTTGCGCCAGCTCAACGGCCTCATCGCCGGCTCGATGGGCATGCCCTGGGCCCGCTTTCTCGGCGCCAACATCATCGGCGCAGCTCTCTGGACCGCAGTGTGGGGTCTCGGCCCCTATTTCTTCGGCGACTTCGTCGGCCGGGGCTTTGCGGCGGTGAAGGCGATGTTCTGAGGGGAGTGTCGCACGAAGTGGGCTCCTCCCAACATCCCTCATTCCTGTGCTTGTCACAGGAATCCAGCCACGGCGCGTCTGCGCCGTGAGAGGACAACGTTATGTGAAGGTTTATACGCGCCGCAGACGCGGCGCACTGGATTCCTGTGACAAGCACAGGAATGAGGGAGGAGAGGGTAGCGCCACGCTGACCAATTCTCGTACGGGGCTATCCCCAAACTGAAGGCCGGTCTCCCGGCCTCCAGAAAAATCATAATCTATTCCTACCCGCCTACTTCCACTCGCGGATGTCGACGAAGTGGCCGGCGATGGCGGCGGCGGCGGCCATGGCGGGGGAGACGAGATGGGTGCGGCCCTTGTGGCCCTGGCGGCCTTCGAAATTGCGGTTCGAGGTGGAGGCGCAGCGCTCGCCCGGCTTCAGCCGGTCGTCGTTCATCGCCAGGCACATCGAACAGCCAGGTTCGCGCCAGTCAAAGCCGGCGGCCTTGAAGATCTTGTCGAGGCCTTCGGCTTCCGCCTGTTCCTTGACGAGGCCGGAGCCCGGCACGATCATCGCGTCGACGGTGGAGGCCACCGTGCGGCCCTCGACGACCTTGGCAACGGCGCGCAGATCCTCGATGCGGCCGTTGGTGCAGGAGCCGATGAAGACGCGATCGATGCTGATGTCGGTCATCTTGGTGCCGGCAGTCAGGCCCATGTAGTCGAGTGCGCGCTGCTTGGAGGTGCGCTTGTTCTCGTCTTCGATCTCAGCCGGGTTTGGCACGACGCCCTGGACGGAGACGACGTCTTCCGGCGAAGAACCCCAGGAAACGATCGGCGGCAGGTTGGCGGCGTCGAGCACGACGATCTTGTCGTAGTGGGCGCCTTCGTCGGTCTGCAGTGTCTTCCAGTAGGCGATGGCCTTTTCCAGGTCCTCGCCCTTGGGCGCGCGCGGCTTGCCCTTGATGTATTCGAAGGTCTTTTCATCGGGCGCGATCAGGCCAGCGCGGGCGCCGCCCTCGATGGTCATGTTGCAGACCGTCATGCGACCTTCCATCGACAGCGCGCGAATGGCTTCGCCGGCGAATTCGATGACGTGGCCGGTCCCGCCGGCCGTCCCGATCTCGCCGATGATGGCCAGGATGATGTCCTTGGCGGTGACGTGGTCGGGCAGCTGGCCGTCGACCCGCACCAGCATGTTCTTGGCCTTCTGCTGGATCAGCGTCTGGGTGGCGAGCACGTGCTCGACCTCGGATGTGCCGATGCCATGGGCGAGCGCTCCGAAGGCGCCGTGGGTCGAGGTGTGGCTGTCGCCGCAGACGATGGTCATGCCGGGCAGGGTGAAGCCCTGCTCGGGGCCGACGATGTGGACGATGCCCTGGCGGATGTCGCTGGCGGAGTAATATTCGACGCCGAATTCGGCAGCGTTGGTGGCCAGCGCCTCGACCTGAATGCGGCTTTCCTCGTTTTTGATGCCGAGGTGGCGATCCGGCGAGGTCGGCACGTTGTGGTCGACGACGGCGAGCGTCTTTTGCGGCGCGCGCAGCTTGCGACCGGTCATGCGCAGGCCTTCGAAAGCCTGCGGCGAGGTCACTTCGTGGACCAGGTGGCGGTCGATGTAGAGCAGACAGGTGCCATCGTCTTGCGTGTCGACGACGTGGTCGTCCCAGATTTTGTCGTACAGGGTGCGGGGTGCGCTCATGGCTTCAGATCCATATGGGGTTGGGCGTGGCAAAGAATGGAAGCGACGGAAAGGGTCCGCCGGCCGCAGGGCGAGATCAGCGAAGTCGGCTGTTGAGCGCGCCTGAAATCATCGCAAAGAAACGGGCCGGCAGACGCTTATGGTCCTGCAGCACGAAAGTCTCTCCACCGATGCACTTAAACTTCGATTCCATGGGTTCGGCTTTATCAATTTTTCCGACGCTCGGCAATTCGAATCATCGGAGCCCTATCGCCGGGTCTGGCGCATCCGCTTTTCGAACTGGCGCAAGAGCAGCGACAGGCCGACCGTCAGGATCAGATAGATATAGGTGACGATCGAATAGGTTTCAAAGAAGCGGAACGAGCCTGAGGCATAGACCTTGCCCATCTGGGTGAGGTCGGCGACGCCGAGCACCGAGACCAGCGAGGAATCCTTCACCATCGACACGAAGTCGTTGGACAGCGGCGGCAGGATGACGCGGATCGCCTGCGGGAAGACCACCAGGCGGAAGCGTTGCACCCTGGACAATCCGAGCGCCTTCGATGCCTCGATCTGGCCGTGGTCGACCGCCTCGATGCCGGCGCGGAAAATCTCGGCGATGAAGGAGGCGTAGCCGATCGTCAGCGCGATGATCGCCCGCCACATCAGCGACAACTCGCGCACCATCATGGGCTCCGTCCAGCCGGCTGACACCAGCGGCGCGGTCAGGAAATTGTAGAAGGCGACGATGGCCGGCGCACCGACGAAGGCGACGTAGAACAGCAGCACCAGCATCGGGATGCCGCGGATCACCTCGATGTAGAAACGCGAGATCTGCCTGAGGACGACGTTGTCGGCGCGGCCGAGCAGCATGATGCCGAGCCCCAGCAGCGTCGCCAGCGCAAAGGACACCAGCGTCACGAAGACAGTGATGCCGACGCCGGTGACGACGGTCAGAAAGACCTGGGTATAGAGGCCGCTGGTGGCGATGACGACGGCGACGGCCAGGCAGATGACGACGAGGGCGACCAGCCACCAGGGATAGTCGCTCCGATCCTTGCCGCCTGGCGAGGGACGGGCTGCGATCACCGGCGGCGCTTCACTATAGCGCGCATCAGTTGCCCATCTTGTAGTCGACGAACCACTTCTGATCGAGCGCCTTGAAGGTGCCGTCGGCCCTCAGCGCCGCGATGGCAGCGTTGACCGGCGCCACGAGATCGGAACCCTTCGGGAAGATGAAGCCGAAATCCTCGACGCCGAGCGGGCCGCCGATCAGCTTCAGGGCGCCGGCGGAGCTGTCGACGTATCCCTTGCCAGCAGTGCCGTCGGTCAGCACGGTGTCGACGTCGCCTGTTTTCAGCGCCTGAACGGTGGCGCCGAAGGTTTCGAACAGCTTGATGCGCGGGTTCTGCTCGTTGCCATCAAGCACTTCGTAGACGGCGGTGTAGAAAGGCGTGGTGCCCGGCTGGGCGCCGACCAGGCCGTCCTTGAAGGCTGCGAAGGTCTTGGCGTCGGTAAAGCGCTTCTCGTCGCCGCGCACCAGCATGAATTGCTGGCTGCGCATGTAGGGATCGGAGAAGTCGACCTTCTGCTTGCGGTCTTCCTTGATGGTGATGCCGGTCATGCCAATGGCATACTGGCCGTCGGAGACCGCCTGGATCATCGCGTCCCAGCTGGTGTTCTGATACTCGACCTTGAAATTCAGCCGCTTGGCGATCTCGTTCATCGCATCATATTCCCAGCCGATTGCCTTGCCGGTCTTCGGCTCGACGAACTGCAGCGGCGGATAGGCATTCTCCGTCACGACAACGACTGTCTTGCCCTTAAGATCAGGCAGGTCGGCGGCGAAGGCCGCCAGGGGCGACAGGACAAGGGCGGTGAGGCCCAGCAGGAACGAGCGGCGGAACGGCATGCAATATCTCCCCAAAGGACGTCGGCAATTTAGTCATCAAATTCTGCCGCGTGGCAACAGGCACGGACGGCTATTTAAAGTTTCCGCTGCGAAAGCAACCAGAATTTATGGATCCAATCTTCCACCACGTCGGCATCGTGCCACGACATTTCAATCATCTTGATGGCGGCGTAATCCTCGCCATTGCTGGCACGTGCGACGAAATCGTCCAGGCAGCCGAGTCGGATGCGCAGCAAAGACAGATAAAATCGCCTCAGATAGGCGAAATTGTAATGCTCCAGCAGGTTGCGGCTCGACAGCCACGCGTTTGCAGATGCAATGGCATAGATGGGGTTTGCGAAATAGGCCACGTTGGACGTGAGATTGTCGGGTTCAGATGGTTCGAAGGGCCGCAAGGCCATGACGGACAGGGCCGACAGTGCAGCCTTCTTGTAGTCGTCGGTATTGCTTATCTGGTTGCGTCGAATCTTGTAGGAATCATTGAGCAGAAAATAGGCATGTCCCAGAAGGACCGGGGCATCGGCTCTGAATGTTGTCGCATCGGCCAAGCCAGGAATTTTGCTCTGCATCCAGTTGGCTATATCCGCAAACACCGGCGCCCGCTTCAATGCACGAATGCGGACAGGTTCGGGATCCACGGATCACTCGCCCAGTTTCGCGTCACCGAGGAACTTGAGCTGCGTGGAGAGATACGAGTCCGAAAAGCTGCGGAAATTTTCCAGCGCCTTCGCTTCATCTGCCGCATCGGCATGATTGTCATCGCAGGCGAGCTGCAGCCTGTCAACCGCCGGGCCATGCAGATCGTAAAGTCCGAGTTTTGATTTTTCTGTCATCAAACCCTCCGAATCAAGATCGCCGGACCATGCCCGGCGATCTGTGTCAAGATCATTCAGTTGACCATGCAAGTCAACCCTAGATTTTATTCTGCTGCAGGCTCGGCAGCGGCGGCGGCTGCTTCAGCGGCCTTTGCCTTTGCTGCTTCTTCGGCGGCCTTGGCTTCTGCGGCTTCGGCTGCTGCCTTCTCGGCGGCCAGAGCCTGTGCTGCGGCTACCTTCTCGGCTTCGATGCGTGCCTTTTCTTCGGCAACGGCAGCGCGCTCGGCGTCGTTCAGCTTGCGGGCGCGGATGCCGGTGTCTTCAACGATACGAGCCGACTTGCCGCGACGATCGCGCAGGTAGTACAGCTTGGCGCGACGGACCTTACCGCGGCGAACGACTTCGACGCTTTCGATCATCGGCGAGAAGATCGGGAATACGCGCTCGACGCCTTCGCCGTAGGAGATCTTGCGAACGGTGAAGTTCTCGTGGATGCCGCCGCCCGAACGGCCGATGCACACGCCTTCATAGGCCTGTACGCGGCTGCGGGTACCTTCGGTCACCTTGACGTTGACGCGGAGCGTATCGCCAGGGGAGAATTCCGGCAGCTTGCGGACGGCTTCGATCTTGGCAGCCTGTTCGGCTTCCAGCTGTTGAATGATGTTCATTGGTCTAACCTTTTCGAGTTCTTCTGAAACAGCCAGAGCGCTCTGCCGGAATCCTCAGGTCGATGCCGCGGGATTTTGTCCTTTCGGACGGGAGCGAATGCACTATTCTTTATTTGCTGGTCGACGGGGTTGACCCCATGTCCGGGTGGGCAGTTACACCAACGAGGACGGTTTGTCATCCCTTGGCCGGTATTTTTCTCGATGGACAGGCCGGAAACGCCGGGTTTCCGGGGCGCGTATCATTCCAACGGGACATCGAGCACCTCACCGGCCTGTAGCGCACGGAACCGCTCCGGCGCGACGCCCGCAACGATGAGGGCTGCCTTCAGCCTGACCAGCGGATCGTCGATCGCCTCGTCCGTCAGCTGGAACGTGCCGAAATGGTGCCCGACGGCATGGGCGGCATTGCAGAGCTGCATCCCCTCGACGGCTTCCTTCGGGTCCTGGTGCTGCCCCTTCATGAACCAGCGCGGCTCGTAGGCGCCGAATGGCAGGATGGCGAGGCGGAAGCCGCCATGCTTTTCGCGCGCCGCCCGGTAATTGATGCCGTCGTGAAAGCCGGTATCGCCGATGTGGTAGATCTTGCCTGCCGGCGTCGAGAGAACGAACGCCGCCCAGAGCGCCATCCTCCGGTCGCCCGCCCCACGCGCCGACCAGTGGTGGCAGGGCTCGGCGTCGATGCTGACGCCATCGGCGATCTCGAGCCTGTGGCCCCAGTCCATGGTGACAATATCGGCGTCCGGAACGGCACGGCGGATGATCGTGTCGTTGCCGAGGGGCGTTGCAAATCGCGGCCTGTGCGCCTGCTGCAGACGTTTCAGCGTCGAAAGGTCGAGATGGTCGTAGTGGTTATGCGAGACGAGCACGATGTCGATCGGCGGCAGGTCGGCAAAGGCAATGCCGGGGGCGATGACGCGTCTGGGCCCTATAAAGGAGAAAGGACTGACTCGCTCCGACCAGACGGGATCGGTGAGGATGTTGAGGCCAGTGACCTGGATCAGCATCGAGGCATGCCCGACCATCGTCACCCGCAGCCCTTCGCCGGAAATCCGCGCCTCAGGCTTGGCCGGTGCAAAAGGGCTTTCCACCGTCTTCGGCCAAGGCACCCGCTGCCGCCCGCTGCCGAACTGCCATTTCAGCACATCGCGAAACCCACCGGGCTCGATGCCATCCGGATTGAAGAAGCGCACGCCATCGAAATGGTCGGTGACCGGCCCGGAGTAGTAGGGATTCTTCGTCTGCGCCACGCGGGATTTTTCCATCCGGTTGATGTCGCCCTAAGGTGGGGATGGATACGCGGCCGTCAAGCAGCGTTTGCAACCGCATTCGATCTATCTATTGCCGAACGCCATGTTATGGATTGCGCATGGCTTTCGGCGTTTTCATCCACCGTGCAGATTCAATATACAAAGACCGGCCGGCCGAGCATTATCGGTTCCCTAGCCAGTATCTCGGTCGCGTTGAAGCGTGCCTAGGCAGCTGGATTATATACTATTCGCCTGTGAAAGTCTCCGAATCGCGGGGGTACTTTGCCATCGCAAAGGTTCAGCAGATCGTTCGCGATCCGGAGACGTCGGACATGTACCTCGCGTTGATTGAGCCGGGGACCTATCTGGATTTCGCCGATCCCGTTCCATTCCGCAGGCTTGAGGGAGTGGTCGAACTCGGCTTGCTGAACGCATTGGGCAAGATCTCCGGCAGAGCACAATCGGCCGTTCGACCAATTTCGGCTAGCGACTTCAACCGTATCCTGGCCTTGGGCTTCAGTGACAGCGACCCATTGCTGCCACGTGTTGACGACGCCTTCAATTCGACCGGATTTGCAGAAGACCAAGCGCCTTTCGATTTCGAACAGCAACGCGATCGAATAAGCTATGTAAATTCGCGGATCGTCCGCGACCGCGTTTTCCGGCGAATTGTGTTGCGCGCCTACGACGAACGATGCGCGATAACCGGATTGAGATTGATCAATGGCGGCGGGCGAGCGGAAGTGGAAGCGGCCCATATCCGACCCGTCGAGGCCAACGGCCCGGACAGCGTTACCAACGGCATCGCCCTTTCCGGCACGGCTCACTGGATGTTTGACCGGGGACTGATAAGCCTGACGGATGAGTTCGAAGTCTTGGTGTCCCGGCAGGCGAACGACCAAGATGCCGTGCGCGCCTTCATCAACAAGAGTGGTCGCGCCTTGGTGCCGCGTCAGGTACTGCAGAGACCACACCCACAGTTTCTGAACTGGCACCGCGAAAATTGCTTTAAGCAGTAGAACTGCGTTTCATAGGGACAGGGCATCCGGCCAATTTCCCCACCGATCTTGACTTTCCCGGCCAATTGCTGTTTACCGCGCCCATCTGCGACGAGCTCAAGCCTCCTAGCCGCCGACCGGGACCCCCGAAAGGGATGTGGATCCCGGAGGTCAACACCCGACAGCGCGATGCGCCCTCGGGTGCTTTTTGGCTTTGCGTCTTGTTTTCGTCAAGGAAAAGAACAACGTTTCCGGCGGGCGACGGGCAGGCCATCAGGCATGCGCGGCAGATGATCTGGAAGCGAGAAGGAAGAGCAGATGTTTGAAAACCTCCAGGACCGCCTTGGCTCCATTCTGAATGGACTGACCGGCCGTGGCGCTTTGTCGGAAGCCGATGTTGCCGCGGCGCTCCGCGAGGTTCGTCGTGCCCTGCTCGAAGCCGACGTGGCGCTCGATGTCGTGCGCGGCTTTACCGACCGCGTCCGCGAGAAGGCCGTCGGCGCCGAAGTCCTGAAGTCGATCAAGCCCGGCCAGATGGTCGTCAAGATCGTCCATGACGAGCTGATCGAGATGCTGGGCGCCGACAGCGTCGGCGTCGACCTCAATGCGCCGGCCCCCGTCGTCATCATGATGGTCGGCCTGCAGGGCTCGGGCAAGACCACGACCTCAGCCAAGATCGCCCACCGGCTGACGACGCGCGACCGCAAGAAGGTGCTGATGGCATCGCTCGACACGCGCCGCCCGGCAGCCCAGGAGCAGCTGCGCCAGCTGGGTGTGCAGGCCTCGATCGACGTGCTGCCCGTTATCGCCGGCCAGTCGCCGACCGATATCGCGGCGCGTGCTGTCCAGGCTGCCCGCCTCGGTGGCCACGACGTCGTCATCCTCGACACCGCCGGCCGCACCCATATCGACGAGCCGCTGATGGTCGAGATGGCCGAGATCAAGCGCAAGTCGAACCCGCATGAAATCCTGCTGGTCGCTGACTCCCTGACCGGTCAGGACGCCGTCAACCTCGCCCGCAATTTCGACGAACGCGTCGGCATCACCGGCCTCGTCCTCACCCGCATGGACGGCGATGGCCGCGGCGGTGCGGCGCTTTCGATGCGCGCCGTCACCGGCAAGCCGATCAAGCTGATCGGTGTGGGCGAAAAGATGAGCGAGCTGGAGGAATTCCATCCGCGCCGCATCGCAGACCGCATCCTCGGCATGGGCGACATCGTTTCGCTCGTCGAGCGTGCCGCCGAGAATATCGACGCCGAAAAGGCGTCCGCCATGGCCGCCAAGATGGCCAAGGGCAAGTTCGATCTCGACGATCTCGCCGACCAGCTGCGTCAGATGCAGAAGATGGGCGGCATGGGCGGCATCATGGGCATGATGCCCGGCATGTCCGGCATGAAGGACAAGATGGCCGCTGCCGGCCTCGACGACAAATTGTTCGGCCGCCAGATCGCCATCATCCAGTCGATGACCAAGGCCGAGCGCGCCAATCCCGATATCCTCAAGCATTCCCGCAAGAAGCGCATCGCCGCCGGCTCCGGCACCGATTCCGCCGCCATCAACAAGCTCCTGAAGATGCACCGCCAGATGGCCGACATGATGAAAGCCATGGGCGGCAAGGGCAAGGGCGGCATGATGAAGCAGATGATGGGCGGGCTGGCCGGCAAGATGGGTCTTGGTGGCATGGGCGGAATGGGCGGAATGGGCGGCATGCCCGATCTGTCGAGCCTCGATCCGAAGCAGCTGGAAGCCCTGCAGAAGCAGGCGGAAGCCGCCGGTCTCGGTCGTCCGGGCGCCATGCCCGGACTTGGTGGCATGGGCGGACTGCCGGGTCTCGGCGGTCCGAAGCTGCCGGGCCTCGGCGGCGGTTTTCCAGGCCTGCCCGGCCTGCCGAAGAAGAAGTGAGGGAGTGCCCGCATGACTGATATCGACGTCAAATCCCAGCTTGCCGGCTACCGCCAGTCGATCGACAACATCGACGCGGCGCTGGTCCACATGCTGGCCGAACGCTTCAGCTGCACCAAGGCCGTCGGCGTTCTCAAGGCCAAGTACAATTTGCCGCCGGCCGATCCGGCGCGCGAGGAATACCAGATCGAACGTCTGCGGCGGCTCGCCAAGGATGCCAATCTGGACCCGGATTTCGCCGAGAAGTTCTTGAACTTCGTCATTACCGAAGTCATCCGGCACCACGAACAGATCGCCGCCGAATTCAAGGCGTGATCGTCAAAGACTGAAAGACCAAGGCCGCCCGCCAAGGCGTCCGGACAACACTCTGAAGGAGTATGATACAATGGCACTGAAAATTCGTCTCGCCCGCGGTGGCTCCAAGAAGCGTCCTTACTACCACGTCGTCATCGCCGACGCCCGTTCGCCACGCGACGGCCGCTTCCTGGAAAAGGTCGGCTCGTGGAACCCGATGCTTGCCAAGGACGATGCCAAGCGCGTCGAACTCGACACGGCCCGCATCCAGCATTGGATCGAACAGGGCGCCCAGCCGACCGACCGCGTCCTGCGCTTCCTCTCGGAAGCCGGCGTTGCCAAGCGCGACCCGCGCAGCAACCCTGAAAAGGCAAAGCCAGGCAAGAAGGCCGAAGAGCGTATCGCTGAACGCGCCCAGAAGGCCGCTGACCTCGCCGCCGCTGCCGAAACGGCTGCCGCCGAATAAGCCTTCACCGGCAATCCTTGAGCGGGTGGCATGGCAACATGCCGCCCGCTTTTTATTTGCCATCGTTCCCGGTTCCTCTATGAAAAGAACGATGTTCACCCTCACAGTCTGCGGCATAGTCATGGCGAAACTCGAAAACCCTATCCTGATGGCCACGCTTGGCGGCGCGCAGGGGCTGCGCGGCGAGGTGCGGGCCAAATCCTATACCTCCGATCCGATGGCGCTCGGCGAATACGGCAATTTGCATGCTGCCGACGGCCGTGTGTTCGAGGTGCTGGATATCCGCCCCAGCAAGAATATCGTCATTATTCGCTTCCGCGGCATCAACGACCGCGATGCTGCCGAGGCACTGAACGGCCTGGAGCTTTTCGTCGAGCGCGACAACCTGCCGGACGACGAGCTCGAAGACGACGAGTTCTTCTACGCCGATCTCGAGGGCCTCGAGGCCGTCGATGCCCAGGGTGTCGGTTATGGCGTCGTCAGCGGCGTCTACGATTTCGGCGCCGGGGATCTGCTGGAGCTGAAGGGGCCGGGCAAGCGGCCGGTGCTGATCCCGTTTTCCGAAGCGGCCGTGCTGGAAATCGACCTCGAGAACGGCAAGGTGCTGATCGACCCGATGGCCGCCGGCCTGATCGACGATCCGACCGATATCGGCCAGCCGCCGAAATCCGACCGCCCGAAGAAGTAGGCCCGATGACGTTTCGGGCGACCATCCTGACGCTCTATCCGGAAATGTTTCCCGGCCATCTCGGCACGTCGCTCGCCGGCAAGGCAGCGGCGCGCGGCCAATGGTCGCTCGACACGCTGCAGATCCGCGATTTTTCCACCGACCGCCACCGCACCGTCGACGACACGCCCGCCGGCGGCGGCGCCGGCATGGTGCTGAAGCCCGACGTGCTCGCCCGTGCCATCGACGAGGCCGGCACCGACGACGGCCGTCCCCGCCTGCTGATGAGCCCGCGCGGCAAGCCCTTGACGCAGGCTCGCGTCCGCGAACTGGCGGATGGCCCGGGCGTCGTCATCGTCTGCGGCCGTTTCGAGGGCGTCGACCAGCGGGTGATCGATGCCCGCCATCTCGAGGAAGTCTCGATCGGCGATTACATACTCTCCGGTGGCGAGCCGGCAGCACTTGTGCTGCTCGATGCCATCGTCCGCATCCTGCCTGGTGTCATGGGCAACGATCTCTCAGGCACCCATGAGAGCTTTGAGAACGGTATGCTGGAGCATCCGCACTATACGCGCCCCCAGCAATGGGAAGGCCGCGACATTCCGGCGATCCTCACCTCGGGCAACCATGCCGCCATTGCCAAGTGGCAGGCCGAGCAGTCCCTGCAGCTAACCCGGAAGCGTCGGCCGGATCTGCTGGACAAGGCAGATGTTGCCGACGATTGATGCTCGGGCAGCTGCTTGCCCATGGGAGTGAATGTCTGTGTCTGACGGCGGGTCACGCATCGCACCAGGCTGGTTGCAACGCCTGGGCGCAGGATCGGCATGAACTGGGGCTTCCCGGTTTTCGATCTTGGGCACAGATCGGAAGGCGGGCAATTTTTTACGTCTTTGCGGTAAGAACTGCAGCATAATTCAAGTCGAGGCCGTCGATGCTGAAAGCTGCCCTTGCCAGACGTCTAGCACGACCACGGCGGCTGTCTGCCATCGCGTGGCTTGCCTTGCCTTTGCTGCTGCTGATCGCGGCATACGTTCTTTATGCAAATCCGTCGGTCGATCTCGAGCACAGGCTCGAGAAAATGGACTTTACCAATTACTGGGTGGGATCGAAGCTGATCCTGGGCGGCAGGGCGATGGAGCTCTTCAGTGGGCAGCAGACCTATTTCGCGGCGTTGCGCGAATTTGCCGGGCCGGACATCGGATGGCACAACTGGAGCTACCCGCCGCATTATCTCTTCTTCATCATGCCGTTCGGGCTTTTCGGCTACCTGCCGGCGGCGGCCGTCTTCCTGGCCCTGACGCTTTGCATCTATCTCCACGCCGTTTTGCTGTCGGCCGGGGGATCAAGGATGCTGCTGCTCCTTCTGCTGCTTCCGGCCATTCTCGGCAATGTCGTATTCATCCAGAACGGGTTTCTGATCTCCGGCCTCTTTGTCTATGGGCTGACGCTGCGCCAGAGCCGGCCGGTGCTTGCCGGCATCGCCCTCGGCATGCTGACCATCAAGCCGCAGCTCGGCTTTCTGCTGCCGGTCCTGCTGATCTTCGAGCGCCGTTGGGCTGTCATACTTTCGGCCACGGCCACGGCATCGATGATGATCGGCCTGGCAACCCTCATTTGGGGGCCGCAAGCCTGGGTCGGCTATTTCACAGTCAACCTTCCCTACCAGGGCGATGTGATGCTGCACCTCACCGGCATCTTCACGCATATGATGCCTTCGGTCTACGGATCGCTCCGGGCGCTGTCGGTCGCTCCTGATACGGCGCTTCTCGCGCACCTTCCGGTCGCGCTCCTGTCTTTCGTTGCCTACCTCATCTGCCTGCGACGGACAGACGGTCTACAAGCCCGCGCCACGGCAACGGTCTTTGCCACCTTCATGATCTCGCCCTATTCGCTGATCTACGATTTCTGCGCGCTGGCTGCGGTCGCGGCGCTTGCCGTCGTTTCGGCGGTCGAAACGGGCGCTCTCAATCGTCGGAACGGTCTTCTTGGTCTCGTGCCTCTGTTTATCGTGTGCCTGTTGCCGCTTCTGACACTGCCGCTCGCCCTTGCAGGCTTGCCCGTATCGCCCGTCATCATCGCCTTTGGCTGGTTTGCCGCCATGAGGTCCACCCAGACTGGTAATTCCCGGCAGTTTCCGCCATATACAGCCGAGAACAACGGAACGGTCTGATGAGCAACACGGTCGAATTCGCGCGGATGAACGGGCTTGGCAACAAGATCCTGGTCGTCGACATGCGCGGTCGCAAGGACAAGGTGACGCCCGAGGCGGCGATCGCGCTGAATGCCGACCCTGCCACCGCCTTCGACCAGATCATGGCGATCCACGATCCCAAGGCATCGGGCACGGATGCCTTCATCGATATCCTCAACTGCGATGGCACCAAGGCGCAGGCCTGCGGCAACGGCACGCGCTGCGTCGTCCAGGCGCTGTCGTCGGAGACCGGCCGCAAGTCGTTCACCTTCCAGACGGTCGCCGGCATCCTGAATGCCGTCGAGCACGACGACGGGACGATCTCGGTCGATATGGGCAAGCCGCAATTCGCCTGGGACAGGATCCCGCTGTCGGAAGAGTTCTTCGACACCAGCCGCATCGAACTGCAGATCGGGCCGATCGAGGCGCCGATCCTGCATTCGCCGTCCGTCGTGTCGATGGGCAATCCGCACGCGATCTTCTGGGTCGAGCGCGATGTGATGTCCTACGATCTTGCCCGCTTCGGGCCGATGCTCGAAAACCATCCGATGTTCCCGGAAAAGGCGAATATTACGCTGGCGCAGGTCACCTCGCCGTCGTCGATGATCACCCGCACCTGGGAGCGCGGCGCCGGGCTGACGCTCGCCTGCGGCTCGGCCGCCTGTGCCGCCGGCGTGTCCGCCGCCCGCACCGGCCGTACCGCTCGCACCGTCGAGATCGATGTGGCGAGCAGCGTGCCGCGCGGCACGCTCCAGATTGAGTGGCGCGGCGACGACCACGTCGTCATGACGGGTCCTGCCGTTTGGGAATGGTCCGGCCGACTCGATCCGGTGACGGGCGTCTTTACGCGCGACGAACAGCAGGCAGAGGTCCTGGCGCGGTGAGCGGCGTCGAGGTCATCACCTTCGGCTGCCGGCTCAATACCTACGAATCCGAGGTCATGCGCGGCGAGGCCGAGAAGGCCGGGCTCAACAACGCCATCTTGGTGAACACTTGTGCTGTGACCGGCGAGGCGGTGCGCCAGGCGCGCCAGGCCATCCGTCGGGCGCGCCGCGACAATCCGCATGCCCGCATCATCGTGTCAGGCTGTGCCGCCCAGACCGAGAAACAGACCTTTGCCGCCATGCCCGAGGTCGACATGGTGCTCGGCAACGAGGAGAAGCTGACGCGCGACAGCTACCGGGCGCTGCCTGATTTCGGCGTCTCGGCGGAGGAAAAGCTGCGGGTCAACGACATCATGAGCGTCCGCCACACGGCGCCGCAGATGGTCAAACATATCGACGGGCATGTGCGCGCCTTCATCCAGGTGCAGAACGGCTGCGACCATCGCTGCACCTTCTGCATCATCCCCTATGGCCGCGGCAATTCCCGCTCGGTGCCGATGGGAGCGGTCGTCGCGCAGGCGCGGCAGCTGGCGGCCTCGGGCTATGTCGAGATCGTGCTGACAGGCGTCGATGCCACGAGCTATGGTGGCGACCTGCCGGGCCAGCCGTCGCTCGGCATGCTCGCCAAGACCCTGCTCCGCCAGGTGCCCGAAATCCGCCGGCTGCGGCTGTCGTCGATCGACAGCATCGAGGCCGACCGGCATCTGCTCGACCTGATTGCCGACGAGCCGCGCTTCATGCCGCATCTGCACCTGTCTCTGCAGCATGGCGACGACATGATCCTGAAAAGAATGAAGCGACGCCACTCGCGGGCGGATGCGCTGGCTTTCTGCGCGCAAGTGCGCTCGCTCAGGCCCGACATCAGCCTCGGTGCCGACATGATCGCCGGGTTCCCCACGGAGACGGAGGCGATGTTCGACAATGCCGTGAGCATGGCGGAAGAGGCCGGCATCGCCCATCTGCACGTCTTTCCCTACAGTCCGCGACCCGAAACGCCGGCAGCGCGCATGCCGCAGCTCGACCGGGGTGTGGTCAAGGAGCGAGCGGCGCGGCTGAGGGCCACTGGACTTCGGCTGCAGCAATCCCATCTCGATGCCATGGTCGGCACGACGCAATGGCTGCTTGTCGAAAACAACGGCATGGCGCATACGGAAAACTTCACGCTTGTCGCGGCACCTGGCCTTGCGCCCCGCGCGCTGGTCGCAGCCGTCATTACCGGCCACGACGGCAAGCGTCTCGACATGCAACTTGACCCCGCGCAAGCGGCCTGACTGACGGAAATTCCATGGCGCTCGGATTCATCAAGAAAGTCTTCACCTTCCGTCACGACCAGCCGGGCTTCAACGATGTCCCGGAGGTGCCGGTCGAGGACAAGGCTGTCACGTCCGAGCTGGAGCCGAAAAGTCGCGAGGAACATCTGCCTGTGGCGGCCGATCCCGTTCTCGCAGCGGAGATGGAGACGGCCGGCGGGCCTGTGGCCGATGGGATCGTGGGCGATGGCGAGGATGAAACGCCGCCGATCCTGCCCGATGTCATGGCGCTCAACGATCTCGGCGTCACGCCTTTGGCGTTGCTGGAAGCCGAGGCTGAGATTCCCGAGGGTGGGGCGACACCCCCCTCTGTCCCTGCGGGACATCTCCCCCACAAGGGGGGAGATCAGCCGGAGGATGACGCGGCTCCGACGACAATCGTTGATAGCCTCGCCTCCCCAGCGAAGGGAGTGGTGCCCGAAGAGGCTGCCGCATCCCCAATCTCCCCCCTCGTGGGGGAGATGTCAGCGAAGCTGACAGAGGGGGGCGATCTGGCCCCGCAGCCGACCATCCCGTCCCCTCCCATCCTCCCCAAGGGTTTTTCCACCGGCCCGGCCATCGTCGCGCCCGTGCCGGAAGCCCCGAAGACCACCTGGTTCGAGCGCCTGCGCGCCGGCTTGTCGCGCACGTCTTCGCAGTTGACCGGGCAGATCACCGCGCTGTTCACCAAGCGCAAGCTGGACGACCAGACGCTGCAGGATCTCGAGGATCTGTTGATCCAGGCCGACCTCGGCGTCGAGACCGCGCTGCGCATCACCGATACGCTGGCCTCCGAGCGCTACGGCAAGGATGTGTCCGGCCAGGATGTCAGCCGCATCATGGCGGCCGAGATCGTCAAGGTGCTGAAGCCGGTGGCCAAGCCCTTGCAACTCGACCTCAGCCACAAGCCGCATGTCATCCTCGTCGTCGGCGTCAACGGCACCGGCAAGACCACGACGATCGGCAAGCTGGCCTCCAAACTGTCGGGCTCCGGCCTGAAGGTGATGGTGGCGGCGGGCGACACGTTTCGCGCTGCGGCCATCGAGCAGCTGAAGATCTGGGCCGACCGGACGAAGTCGACCTTTGTCGGCACCAAGATCGGCGCCGATGCGTCCGGGCTCGCTTACGAAGCCTTCCAGCAGGCAAAGGCCAACGGCACCGACGTGCTCATCATCGACACCGCTGGCCGGCTGCAGAACAAGAAGGAGCTGATGGACGAGCTGGAAAAGATCGTCCGCGTGCTCGGCAAGCTCGATCCCGAGGCGCCCCATACCGTGCTGCAGACGCTCGATGCCACCACCGGCCAGAACGCCCTCAACCAGGTCGAGATCTTCCGCAATGTTGCCGGCGTTAACGGTCTTATCATGACCAAGCTTGACGGCACGGCCCGCGGCGGCATTCTTGTCGCCATCTCGGCCAAGCACAAGCTGCCGGTCTATTTCATCGGCGTCGGCGAAGGGGTGGACGATCTGGAGCCGTTCGAGGCCGAGGAGTTCGCCCAGGCGATCGCCGGGATTGACGGATAGGGCCGGCTGGCGGCGCAAGCGCCTTGCCCGCCATAGATAAGCCATCGACGCCGATCATGGCGCAACGGAATTTGGACCAGGTCAGGACGGATAATGACGAGCAGCGACAACGACGTAACACCGAGCACAGCGGATCGTCAGAATCCGATGTTGAAGATGGCGCTCGAGATCGGGCCGCTGATGGTGTTCTTCTTTGCCAATTTGCGCGGCCCCTGGCTGGTGACGCAGTTCCCAGCGCTCTCCACACTGGGCGGACCGCTGTTCGTTGCCACCGGGCTGTTCATGGCGGCCACCATCCTGTCGCTCGTCGTCTCGAAATTCGTGCTCGGCCATCTGCCGATCATGCCCTTCGTCTCCGGCATCGTTGTGCTGGTGTTCGGCACGCTGTCGATCTACCTGCAGGACGAGACCTTCATCAAGATGAAGCCGACGATCATAAACGCGCTGTTCGGCTGCGCCCTTCTCGGCGGGCTGTTCTTCGGCAAGTCGCTGCTCGGCTATGTGTTCAACGCCGCCTTCCAGCTCGATGCCGAGGGCTGGCGCAAGCTGACCGTGCGCTGGGGCATCTTCTTCCTGTTCCTCGCCGTCCTCAACGAAGTGATCTGGCGCAACTTCTCCGACGATTTCTGGGTCGCCTTCAAGGTCTGGGGCACGATGCCGATCACCATCCTCTTCACGCTCTCGCAGATGCCATTGATCATGAAGCACACCGTGCAGCCGCCCGCTGCCGCGGATGCCGAGAAATGACGGTCGTCGAAGAGACGCACCGGGCAAACCGCCACACGGCATGGTTCGTCGCCTGCCTCGCCGTGCTGCTGGTGCAGGTCGTTGCCGAGCACTTCATGGGCCGGGTTGCCATCTGCACCTGCGGCTATGTCAAATTGTTCGAGCCTGGTGTCAATTCCAGCGGCAATTCGCAGCATATCGCCGACTGGTACACGCCGTCGCACATCATTCACGGCTTCCTGTTTTTCGGTCTGACGCACCTCATTCTGCGCGCCAAGCCTCTGTCGCTCCGGCTGTTCGTCGCCATGCTGATCGAAACCGGCTGGGAGATCCTCGAGAACTCGCCCATCATTATCGACCGCTATCGGACGACGACGATGTCGCTCGCCTATGTCGGCGACAGCATCCTGAATTCCGCGATGGACACGGTGTTCATGGTCGTCGGCTTCCTCTTCGCCTGGCGCGCGCCGGTGTGGCTCACCATTGCCATCGCCATCTTCTTCGAGCTCCTGACAGGCTGGCTGATCCGCGACAACCTCACTTTGAACGTGCTGATGCTGGTCTGGCCGGTCGAGGCGGTGAAGACCTGGCAGGCGGCGCTGTAGGTCTGGCAGCGTTCTGGCTTTGCAGGCAGCGATATAGGTGTGTCGGGGCAGCGCTGTAAGTTTGGCAGGCAGCGCTGTAGGTCTGTTGAACGAAGAAGCGCCACCCCCACTCTCCCTCATTCCTGTGCTTGTCACAGGAATCCAGCCACCGCGCGTCTGCGCGGTGAATGATGCCCTTGCAGAGTCATGTCCCCCCGCGCCGCAGACGCGGCGCACTGGATCCCTGTGACAAGCACAGGGATGAGGGAGGAGAGGGTGGCGGCTAACGCTGTGGCTAGTGGTTCAGGTGCGACTGGTGGCCCGCCGCGCGAGGTTAATGAACGACGGCGGGCGTATCGAGGTTACGATCCCGGCTTGCCCAATACCTTGTCGATCGCTGGATAAAGCCCTTCCTTCAGGCTGAGTGCGTCGAAGGGGCCGACGCGTTTGTAGAGGATGGTGCCATCAGGGGCGACCAGGTAGGATTCGGGGACGCCGTAGACGCCCCAGTCGATGGCCGCTGCCCCCTTCGGATCGACACCGATCGCCTTGAAGGGATTGCCGAGTTCCTCGAGGAAGCGCAGCGCGTTGGCGGGCTGGTCCTTGTAGTTGATGGCGACGATGTTGAGCCTGCTGTCGGCGGCCAGCTGCTTCAGGAGCGGATGCTCCTCGCGGCAAGGAATGCACCAGGAGGCAAAGACGTTGACCAGCGTCAGCTTGCCCTTGATCGCCTCATCCGTGAGGGCCGGTACGTTGGCGCCTTCAAGCGGCGGCAGCGCCAGCGAGGGCGCCTTTTCCCCAATCAGCGCCGAGGGAATGGCGGCGATGTCCTTGCCGTGAAAATCCTGGTCGTAGAGCATCTTGCCGGCTGTGCCGGCGATGATCCCGAAGACCGCGAGCGGCAGCAGGGCAAAGGCAAAGCGGCCGATGCCGCGTCGCGGCGGGGTGGTATCCTCGTTGATGTTTTCGGTCATGGTGCGGTCGCTTCCGGCTTGGGCTGCGACCGGCGGCGGATGCCGGAGGCTTCGAGGGCTGCCAGTTCGCGCAGGCGCAGGCGGCCGTCGGCCCATGTCCAGCCGACGAGGGCAAGGACGACAAACGCGGCGAAGCCGTAGGATCCGTAGACGTAGAAGGCGTGATCCATCGTCTCAACCCTCGCGGCTTGCCATGCGGGCGGCAAGGCGGCGCTGGGCGGCGATGCGGCGGCGCCAGATTTCGTTGCGGATCGCCATCAGGTGCAGCGTGAAGAACAGCAGCGTGAAGGCGAGCGCCATCACGAACAGCGGCCAGAGAAATTCCGGCGCGATGGTCGGCCCGTCCAGCCGCATGATGCTTGCCGGCTGGTGCAGCGTGTTCCACCATTCGACGGAGAACTTGATGATCGGGATGTTGACGAAGCCGACGAGGATCAGCACCGCCGTCACCCGCGCACCGCGCGAGGGATCGTCGATGGCGCGGCTGAGCGCGATCAGGCCGAGATACATCAGGAACAGGATGAAGACCGAGGTCAGCCGCGCGTCCCAGACCCAGTAGGTGCCCCACATCGGCTTGCCCCAAAGCGAGCCGGTGACCAGCGCCAGCAGCGTGAAGGCGGCGCCGAGCGGGGCTGCGGCCTTGGCGGCGACGTCGGCCAGCGGATGGCGCCAGACCAGCGTGCCGACGGCAGCAAGGCTCATCACCGTGTAGCACATCATCGACAGCCAGGCGGCCGGCACATGGATGTACATGATGCGCACGGTATCGCCCTGCTGGTAGTCGGCATCGGTCGAGAAGGAGAGATAGAGGCCGATAGCAAAGAGGAGCGCTGTGATCGCCGCAAGCCAGGGAATGACACGGCTCGCCAGCGCCAGAAACCGGGTCGGATTGGCCAGATCGGAAAACCGGAGGGCAGGGCTGACGTCGCTCATCGATTGTCCTTAGCGCGATATTGTGAAGGCTGCAATTCATAGGCCGATGGCACGGCAATCAATCCGTCGTGTTTCTGAGTGCCAGCACGGCTGCGACGGGTCCGAGGACCGCAAAGAACAGCGTCAGGGCGATGAGGATCAGGAAGGGCGGCAGGAACGGCGCCGGCCCCTCGACCGCCGCATAGGTGGCGGAAACGCCGAAGATCAGCACCGGGATTGCCAGCGGCAGGATCAGGATCGACACCAGCAGCCCGCCGCGCGGCAGGGCGACGGCGACGGCTGCGCCGACCGCGCCGATCAGCGTGATGGCCGGCGTGCCCACCAGCAATGTCAGCATGGTGGCACCGATTGCCGTCTCGTTCATGTTCATGAACAGGCCCAGCAGCGGCGAAGCGATCACCAGCGGCAGGCCTGTCGCCGTCCAGTGGGCGGCGCATTTGACGAGCACGGTCAGCACGAGCGGCGTCTCCTGCATCAGGAGCAGATCGAGCGAACCATCGTCGCGCTCGGCCTGGAACAGCCGGTCGAGGCCGAGCAGCGCCGACAGCAACGCGCCGATCCAGACGATGGCCGGGCCGATCCGGGCCAGCAGCTTCAGGTCCGGCCCGACGCCGAAGGGGATGACCGCGACGACGGTGAGGAAGAACAGCACGCCGATCAGCGCGCCGCCGCCGGAGCGTACGGAGAGTTTTAGGTCGCGCAGGAAGAGGGCGATCATGGGTGGGCTCCGTCGGTGGGCAAGTTGCGCGTGTCCGGAGAGTTGCCGAGGCTTCTGTCGTGAGGAGGGTCACCCCCCTCTGTCACCTTCGGTGACATCTCCCCCACAAGGGGGGAGATTGGGCGGTCGTGGCTGCTTTTGACAAGCAAGGACCTGCGATCGCGTGCGAGGTTGGCAAGGAAAAAGAATGATCTCCCCCCTTGTGGGGGAGATGTCACGCAGTGACAGAGGGGGGTAGGCTGCCGCAAACTCAAGACCATCAACCCCACACTCCCTCATCCACCCCGGCAAATCCGGTCATTGCCAGATCGCGGGCATTGTTGAGCCCGAGAGGCTGGTGGGTGGCGGCGAGGACGATGCCGCCGCGTTGCTGGTGGGCGGTGATGAGGTCGGCAAACAGGAGGTCGGCGCTGGCGTCGAGGGCGGCGGTGGGCTCGTCGAGGATCCAGACCGGGCGATGGGCGACGAGCAGCTTGGCAAAGGCGAGGCGGCGCTGCTGGCCGGCCGAGAGATAGCCGAACGGCAGGTGCAGGATGCCGGCAAGACCGACGGCGTCGGCGGCGTCCTCGACGGGCAGTCCAGGGGAGTGGCCGGGGCTTGTGCCGTCGTCGGCATCGCCGAGGAAGGCCCGCCAGAAGGTGAGGTTTTCGGCCACGGAAAGCTCGCTTTTCATCGCGTTGCGGTGGCCGAAATAGTGGCTGATTTCCCGCACCGGGCGCTCGGCACTGCCCTTTTCGTCGACGAAGATCGTCCGTCCCTTATCTGCGGCCAGAAGGCCGGCGACGACCCGCAGCAGGGTCGATTTGCCTGAGCCATTGCGGCCGGTCAGGATCAGCGCCTCGCCGGCGCTCAAGTGAAAGGAAATGTTAACGAAAATCAGGTCTTCGCCCCGCCTGGCAGCCAGCTTTTCGGCACTCAGATGCATGGGTGAAGGCCTTCCCTGTTGGCACGAAGCAGACGCAAAAAATTGTCCGATTTTGCGCTTGTCTGCTATGGCAAGTTTT
The DNA here is from genome assembly GCF_049472505.1 of Rhizobium sp. HT1-10. Classification (NCBI taxonomy): domain Bacteria; kingdom Pseudomonadati; phylum Pseudomonadota; class Alphaproteobacteria; order Hyphomicrobiales; family Rhizobiaceae; genus Rhizobium; species Rhizobium sp. HT1-10. The sequence goes on from NZ_JBCEBQ010000002.1 coordinate 408,776, forward strand.
TTAGAAATTATCTATAAGACCTGCAACGCGCCAGCGGTCGGCGTGAACTTCATCCTAGCGCCGAACTTGCGGTTGTTTTCAAAGCAATCTCACGTGCGGACAGCGGAAATGGCCGTACCCGCATCCTGATGTGCATTACGTGCATAGGCGTCCCGCACGACTGTGTTGGCTATCAGAACGGGGTCTCTCGTGTCTAAATCTCTCGATAGTTTCAATTGCCGTTCCACGCTCAGCGTGAACGGAAAGGAATATGTCTACTACAGCCTGCCCAAGGCTGAGGCAAACGGCCTTTCCGGTATTTCCAAGCTGCCCTATTCCATGAAGGTCGTGCTGGAAAACCTGCTGCGCAACGAAGACGGCCGCTCGGTTGTCAAGAAGGACATCGAAAGCGTCGCCGCCTGGCTCTCCGACAAGGGGACCGCTGAAAGCGAGATCGCCTACCGTCCGGCCCGCGTGCTGATGCAGGACTTCACCGGCGTTCCCGCCGTCGTCGATCTGGCCGCCATGCGCGATGCCATGGTCGCTCTCGGTGGCGATCCGGAGAAGATCAACCCGCTGGTTCCGGTCGACCTGGTCATCGACCACTCCGTCATCGTCGACGAGTTCGGCACGCCGACGGCGCTCGCCCGCAACGTCGAGCTCGAATACGAGCGCAACGGCGAACGCTACCGCTTCCTCAAGTGGGGCCAGCAGGCCTTCAAGAATTTCCGCGTCGTTCCTCCGGGAACCGGTATCTGTCACCAGGTGAACCTCGAATATCTCGGCCAGACCGTCTGGACGAAGGAAGAGGATGGGGAAACGGTGGCTTACCCCGACACCTGCGTCGGCACCGATAGCCACACCACGATGATCAACGGTCTCGGCGTTCTCGGCTGGGGCGTCGGCGGCATCGAAGCCGAGGCTGCCATGCTCGGCCAGCCGGTTTCCATGCTCCTGCCAGAGGTCATCGGCTTCAAGCTGACCGGCAAGCTCAAGGAAGGCTGCACGGCAACCGACCTCGTGCTGATGGTCGTGCAGATGCTGCGCAAGAAGGGCGTCGTGTCCAAGTTCGTCGAATTCTTCGGCGTCGGTCTCGACAGCATGTCGCTTGCCGACCGCGCCACCATCGGCAACATGGGTCCGGAATACGGCGCCACCTGCGGCTTCTTCCCGGTCGACGGCGAAACCATCAACTACCTCACCATGTCCGGCCGCACCACCGACCGGATCGCGCTGGTCGAAGCCTATTCCAAGGCGCAAGGCATGTGGCGCGACAATGACGGCTCCGAGCTGGTCTTCACCGACACGCTGGAACTGGACCTCGGCGACGTCGTGCCCGCCATGGCCGGCCCGAAGCGTCCGGAAGGCCGCGTTCCGCTCGAAGGCATCGCCGCCGGCTTTGCCGCAGCGCTTGAAGCCGACTACAAGAAGCCAGGCCAGCTCGGCATGCGCTACCCTGTCGAAGGCACGGACTATGACCTCGGTCACGGCGACGTGGCGATCGCCGCCATCACCTCCTGCACCAACACGTCCAACCCGTCGGTGCTGATCGCTGCCGGCCTGTTGGCGCGCAATGCCGTTGCCAAGGGCCTGACGTCCAAGCCGTGGGTGAAGACCTCTCTCGCACCAGGTAGCCAGGTCGTTGCCGAATATCTGGCAAAGTCCGGCCTACAGACCGATCTCGACCAGCTCGGCTTCAACCTGGTCGGCTTTGGCTGCACCACCTGCATCGGCAATTCCGGCCCGCTGCCGGCGCCGATCTCCAAGACCATCAACGACAAGGGCCTGATTGCCGCCGGCGTTCTCTCCGGCAACCGCAATTTCGAAGGCCGCGTGTCGCCCGACGTCCAGGCGAACTATCTCGCCTCGCCGCCGCTGGTCGTCGCCTACGCGCTTGCCGGTTCGGTACAGATCGACCTGACCAACGAGCCTCTCGGCACCGACAAGAACGGTAGCCCGGTGTTCCTCAAGGACATCTGGCCAACCTCGCATGAAATCCAGGAATTCATCCTGAAATACGTCACCCGCGAACTCTACGAAACCAAGTACGCCGACGTGTTCAAGGGCGATGTCAACTGGCAGGCCGTGCAGGTTCCTCCGGGCCAGACCTATGCCTGGGACGACAATTCGACCTATGTGCAGAACCCGCCCTACTTCGTCGGCATGGGCAAGAGCGGCGCCGGCATCTCCGATATCAAGGGTGCCCGCGTTCTCGGCCTGTTCGGCGACAAGATCACCACCGACCACATCTCTCCGGCCGGTTCGATCAAGGCGGCGTCGCCTGCCGGCGCGTATCTCCTGGAACACCATGTCGGCGTTGCCGACTTCAACCAGTACGGCACGCGGCGTGGCAACCATGAAGTGATGATGCGCGGCACGTTCGCCAACATCCGCATCCGCAACCACATGCTCGGCCCGAACGGCAAGGAAGGTGGCTACACCATCCACTACCCGTCCAAGGAAGAGGAATCTATCTACGACGCGGCCATGCAGTACAAGGCCGAAGGCGTGCCGCTGGTCATCTTCGCCGGCGTCGAATACGGCAACGGCTCGTCGCGTGACTGGGCTGCCAAGGGCACCAACCTGCTCGGCGTCAAGGCCGTCATCGCCCAGTCCTTCGAGCGCATCCACCGCTCGAACCTGGTCGGCATGGGCGTCATCCCCTTCGTCTTCGAAGAAGGCACGACCTGGGCCTCGCTCGAATTGAAGGGCGACGAGACCGTCACCATCGAAGGTCTCGAGAACATCAAGCCGCGCGAAAAGAAGACCGCCGTCATCACCTACGGCGACGGCACGGTGAAGAACGTGCCGCTGATCAGCCGCGTCGATACGCTCGACGAGGTGGTCTACCTCAACAATGGCGGCATCCTGCAGACCGTTCTGCGCGACCTCGCCGCCTGATCGCATTCCTGTCGATCCATAACGCCGCCGGAGAGCGATCTCCGGCGGCGTTGTCGTTTCACGCTGATGTGTATTGCCGCGTGTCGTTGCGGCGCTGTCTCACCCGTTCGTGACTTTGCTGCGAGGTTGCGAGCCATTATCTCTTGTTTCAGGTTTGTCAGGCTTGATGCCGGCCACGGATTTTGACAATCAAGGTCTGAAATGAGGTGTTCTGCCATGTCCCTTCGGCTCTTGATCCCCCTGCTGGCTGGCGTTGCCCTTGCCGGGTCGGCGCATGCGCAGCAGCTTGGTAAGCTGAAGGGCGTCGTCGAGCTGTTCACCTCGCAGGGCTGCGCTTCCTGTCCTCCCGCCGATGCCGCCTTGCAGCGGCTGATCGCCCAGGGCGACGTCGTCGCGCTCGCCTATCACGTCGATTATTGGAATTACCTCGGCTGGAACGACACCATGGCGTCGAAGGAAAACACCGATCGCCAGTACAGCTATGCGCGCACCCTCGGGCGAAGCAGCGTCTACACGCCGCAGGCCGTCCTCAATGGGCGGGATCACCTGAACGGAGCGGATCTCGGCGCCATCAACGTCAAGCTCGACGATCTTTCCCGGGCCGGGCAGGGGCTGGTCGTCCCGGTCAGTGCGGCCATGAAGGGCGACGAGCTGGAAATCGATATCGCGGCGGGTCAGGGCAAAGCCAATGTCGTCGTCGCCTATTTTGATAGACAGCAGCGCGTCGACGTAACCAAGGGCGACAATGTCGGTCAGCAGATCGCCTATATGCACAGCGTTTCGGACGTCGAGACGGTTGGCATGTGGGAGGGCAAGCCAATGCACCTGACGCTGCCTGCCAACGTCATGGAAAAGGCTGGCCGCAAGGGGCTCGCGGTTCTGCTGCAGTCCTCGACGCCGGCGGGAGACCCGGCGGCGATCATTGGTGCAACGGCCATGACCCTCGGCGCGGACGACTAGGCAGTTATATGCCAAGTCCAAGGCGGCCAGCCCGGCAGGCGATTCAAGGCTTGAGGGGGGATGCCGAACCTGCCCGCCGGGGATTCCTGGCAACGCGACCAGGAATAGCAATAGAACTGGCGCAGCGAGGCTTGTCGTCAAGACAGACAGATCAAGAACTCCGCCGTCTTGCATTTTTGCAGCGGCGGGGCGACACTGTCATCCTGCTGTCACGAGCGGAGGCTTCGAGGAATTAATGACTGATCAGCCGGATTTAAGGCGCGGCGAAGGCCATGGCGTCGAGAACAACAGTTCCGTCGTCGTCGATATCAGCCAATACAAGCAGAGCAAGGACACCTTGCCGGTGACCTTCCATCGCCGCGAGCTTGACGCCATTCTGTGGATCTACGGCCGCATGGTCGGCGAAAACGAGTGGCGCGACTACGCCATCGACCATACCCGCGACAAGGCGATTTTCTCGGTCTTCAAACGCTCGGGCGAACTTCCGCTCTTTCGCATCGAGAAGGATCCGAAGCTTGCTGCCAAGCAGGGCGCCTATTCCGTCATCAACACCAACGGCATGATCCTGAAGCGTGGGCATGAACTGCGGCAGGTGCTGAAGGTGTTCGACAAGGCGCTGAAGCTGGTGGAAAAATAGCCAGACCGCGCGCCAGTCTGAGGCGGCGTGCCGTCCGCCAGCATGTCTCAATGGGTGCGGTAGACGAGATAGAAGGCCAGGGCCCAGCACATGATGGTCGATAGGCTCAGAAGAATAATTCCGGTACGCAAAAAATCTCTCCGCAACTTGTGGTGCCAAGCAACCGGGTACGAAGTCGGTGGCTAAAGAGTTTCAACCCACGACCAGATTCGGCAACTCCCGTGGGTATGTCCCGCCAAAATGATGTCGAGCGCCAGCGGTGCGAAGCGTGGCGGTTCCACCAGATAGCCCGCTCCTCGTTGACTGCAAAAGCAGGATCGAAATCCTAACTCCTTCCTTGCCGTGAAGTTTATCGACACGCGCGCTTTCCTCAGCTCTCCCGTCAATATTCACGGTGAACGGCGCATTGTGGGTTGGGATACCTCCTCACACCGGCGGTTGTATACTTATATGGTGCTATTCAAGATAGAAATAGACTAGGATTTTCATCCTATCTGATTCTGCCTTGGGACGATCCCGTGGAAATATCAACGCAGTCGGAGGCGGTCGCCGTTACGCCCGGTGCGGTCCCCGAGCTGCGTCTTTTAACCTCTGGTGTCGATGATCCCGTCGATGCCTGGCGCGCCTGCCTCGATGTTCTGTTTGACGGCGTGCATTTTTCCACAGGCAATGATTTTCAAGCCAGCCTGACCGTCCGGCATCTTGGTACGTTTCTCCTCTGCAGGAGTTTTGCGGGCGGTGCTCGGTTTTCGCGTAGCGCGCGGCTGGTCGAGAGGGACGACGTCGATCATCTCGTCATCTCGTGCCTGCTGAGTGGCCGCATTGCGGCGGGCAGCCCAGCGCGGGCCATTCGCCCGGGGATATCACCATCGTCGACCTTACTACACCGCTTGTCTTTGCGATGTCGGCGGCGGATGCGCTGCACGTGATCGTGCCGCGCACGGCACTGCCCAGCGCCGTCGCCTCGACGGGCTCCATGCCGTGGCGCGTCCTGAAGAAGGAGACGGCGATGGGTATCCTGCTGCGCGGCGTGATCGATGGGCTCTTCAAGGCGTCGCAATATTTCGATGCCGGCTAGGCCGGTGCGCTCGGCGCCTATTTTCCCGAACTTCTCGGCTGTCTGCTCGCTACGCCGTCTGGCGCGGTGATCGCGGTGGCGGCGAAGGGCGGTCTCGGCCGCCGGCTGCGCCGCCACATCGAAGACAATCTCAATCGGACGGATCTGACATCGGCACGGCTGGCGCGCGAGGTCGGCATTTCCCGGAGCCAGCTTTATCGGCAGTTCGAGGCGAGCGGCGGTGTCGACCGCTATATCCGCCGGCGCCGGCTGCGCCGCTCGCTCCAGGCCCTGACCGATCCCCGTCGCGCCGGTCTCAGGATCGGAGACATCGCCTTCGATGTCGGCTTTTCCGACGAGGCGCATTTCAGCCGCCTGTTCCGGCAGGCCTATGGACAATCGCCTCGGGAGGCGCGGACGGCGGCGCGGGACAAGCGCAGCCAGGCTGCGGCCGCCAATTTTCCTGGCTCCGGCACGTCTTTTGCCGAGTGGCTGCTCACCCTCGGAGTTCAGTGATCCGCCGTCTGTCGATTGGGACGGCCGTCCAGGTTTTCGGGACGCCTGTCCAAGGACATTCGGCACCGCATCGCTACTATCGACCCCAACGAAGCCATTGTTACTGCAACGAAATCTTGTGAACCCAAGGCGAGGAGATGCGCCCATGTCGACTGCGACACCATCCAGCGAATATGATCCAGCCGCTATCCAAGCGCCTGCCAGCGCCGCCACGACCTTTCAGCTGGCTGCGAGCAATCAATCCAGCACCCTCGGTGATGGCTATTTCAACGTATACCCGCCGGCGCTCACGAATCCACTGGCGAGTGTCCAGACGCTGCTGGCGCTGGTGTCCGATGGCATCTCCCAAGGCAACGCTACCGCTATGACGTGGCAGGGCGGGAGCGGCGCGCTCGCTTTGTTTGCCCTGGCTGCCGGCTCCAAGCTCGCCGATGCGCCGAGAGAACCGGTGGCGCTCGGCGATACAGTCACCCTCGACTGGGCGAATGGAGCTTTCACATTCACAGCCGTGTCCGGTGGGCCGGCGGATAGCATCGTCCTGACGTTTGCGCCGGCAGTGCCCGTCGATACATGCATTGGAATGGTGGTCGGACCCGGCGCCATTCTCGTCGGGCGGGCGGGCAGTCAGGCGAACTTGACGCTGACGCCGGATCTTTCTCCCGTGGCCACCGTGGTGTTCGGCACCGCCTTCCAGTTTCCCGCCGGCGATTTCTCGGATGTCGGCGCTCCGCAACTCATCACCTTCACGCCGATAGCCTCGAGCGCCGAGCCTACGGCCGGCGCCAGCATCGAAGTCAACGCCGACAATCTCATCGTCCAGATTGGCTGATTACCCGTTTGCCCGGCCTCCGCCAACCGAGCCGGGCATTCCCTCGCCGCTCCCAAGCGCCCTGCCATGGGAGCGGCGAGGACGGACCTGCACCGCGTCCTCTCCCGGGCGGTGCCGGTCCCCTTTGATCCGGGGGATGCACCGAAACGAAAGGCTACTCCAATGACCTCTTACTCACTGACTTGCGTCAACAATTCGCAGATGTCCGGCAGCTTTGCGATCTTCCAGAAGCCGCCACCGATGACAGTCCCCGGCAATGTCTTCTCGTTGGCCTGGTTTGCCCGCCCGACGGCCATCTCCAGCACGGTTACCTTCACCTGGGGCCTCGACTACAGCTTCGTCTGGTCGGAAACCGGCGTGCTGCAGGCGGGTATCAACTTCGCGGCGAACCAGAGTCGGCCGGCCGATCCGAACGGGCAGAATATTGTCCAGCTGACCAAGGACAGCTTCGGTGCAACGACCTTCGCAAATCCCGGCAGCACCGGTGCGCTCGGTTCGTTGACGATCCAGCAACTGCCCAATGTCGCGCCGGGCCGCACATCCGTCGGCGTCGGAATGGCCGGCTCCGGAACCTTCGCGGTTCAGGCCGCACCGAACATGACGGCGGTGTTCACGCCGCACCCGAACTACTGGGTGATCTTCGGCAACTACCGGACAGGCGACGTCATGGACATCGAGGACATCACCTCGGCCGTCGAAGTCACCTATGGCGGCGCGCTGACGTCACGCACGGCCACCCTCGGCCTGAACAACGTGATCGTCGTCGATTGATCCTGAGGACGGCGGCCCGATTGCCGCCGTCCCCCTTCGCCAGTCAGAACAAGTGACTGGAGATGCACTGGTCCCGAGTGTGCGGCAAGCACGCGCGCGGCCAGGCATCCGATGAGCGGGTTGCGTTTTGTCACCCACTCGGACCCGGCGCGCACCGAACGCGCTCCGCATGCCCCGTAAACTGGCGGCGACACCGTCTCCGCAACTCCCAAACGCTCCAGCGACGACCTCGCCGGGCAACGCTCCCCGCATGGTGCGACGAGCGATCAACCTCTGTTGTGAAAAGGAAAATCAGTCGTGAAAACGTATAAACTCCATCTGCGCTTTCTTGCCGTCGTGTTCGCTCTGGCGACCGCCCTTGGTCTTGCAAGCCACGCAAATGCCTACGACGTCTACCGCCGCGTTGCCGCTAATCCAGGCAACGGTGCTGTGGTATGGAACGCCGCCAACTTCGGAGTTGGTGGCCACGCCCCGACATTGTCGTTCTTCCACTTTGCCAATGATCCGGCAGCGCTGGTCGCCATGCCGGCGGCACAATGCTTTGTCAAGGTCGACCTCTCGGCCACCGGTCCCGCGCCGATCCCTGGCGCCACCGATACGGTGGGCGTGCTGGGTCTCGGATTTGTAGCCAACCCAGCTGACCAAGCGCAGCCCTTCCTCTGGACAATCGATTTCGACAACAATCCGGCCAATCACTGGAGCATCGCAAAGGCGCAGATGACGGCCGCAGCTTCAAACAATGCCGCAAGCCGTGTCGCCGCGGCGGGCTTTCATATCCTGGCATTGACACCGGGCGCCCATGTTACTGTTGTCAACGGCACCCTCGGCATTTGTCACGCTTGATGAGCTGCTGATACAGAAGATCATTTACTAACTTCGATAACTCCGCCGGGGACCAGTCCGGCGGTTTTTGAAGGAGAAGTGACATGGCCGTTTTGCACCACGCCTTTCGACGACCGTTCACGGCGGACTTCGAAGCAGAAGTTGCTTGTGTTTTCGCCGCCTGGGAATCTGGTGATCTAGCCCGACTCTCAGCGATCTCGCTTGATGGCTATGCGAAGCTGGCGGAGAGAGAAGAAGTTCATCGTGCCTTCCTGTTCGATCCTGAAGGCTCAGCCACCTCCTGGATGCAGCCGGATTTCGTCAGTCCGGGCCTGGCGGCGCTTGCCGTCCTCGCCGATGGAATGGCCGAAGTGCCCAATCTCAGCGCCAGCGCGGACACCAACCACTACCTGCTCGAGACGCACTTGCCGCAACTCGGCTGGTCCGTGGCAGACATTGCCCTGCTCGTGCACGGGCGGCCGATCGAGGCGATGTTGCAGAGTTATGTGAGCTCGGTGCGACCCATAGAACAGGGCGGCTTTCGTCACACCGGCGGCTGGACGACGGGCCAGGCGGCACAGGCGATGAAAGCCCGCATCGACCGGCTGGTCGTCGGTCCTCCTGATGGCAGCGATGAGAGTGCTATGGCAGCTTGGCGATTGCTGGCGGACAGCGGCGCGCTTGCCGATGCCCATGCAATGCTGGCGGCGATCGGCGAAAGCGACTGGCTGGTGATGGCGATTACGCATTGATTGCAGAGGTCTTGACGCGATAGGCGGGGCCACCTGCGCACAAAAAAACGGGAGCAATCATGCCCCCGTTTCCCGAAGAATTTCCAACTGCTGCCGGCAAAGCCGACCAGCTGTCTTACTTGCGGTTGCCCATGAACTGCAGCAGGAACATGAACAGGTTGATGAAGTCGAGGTAGAGGGTCAGTGCGCCCATGATGGCCTTGCGGCCGGCAACGACGCTGTCATCTGCTTCGAAGTACATTTCCTTGATCCGCTGGGTGTCGTAGGCCGTGAGGCCCGCGAAGACCAGGACGCCGATTGCCGAGATGGCAAACTGCAGGGCCGAGGACTGCATGAAGATGTTGACGACCGAGGCGATGATGATGCCGAACAGGCCCATCATCAGGAACGAACCCATGGCCGAGAGGCTGCGCTGGGTGGTGTAGCCGTAGAGCGACAGGGCACCGAAGGCGGCAGCCGTGATGAAGAAGGTCTGGACGACGCTACCGGTCGTGTAGACCAGGAAGATCGACGACAGCGACAGGCCAACCAGCGCCGCATAGACCATGAAGGTCGTGCGGGCAGCCGAGACGCTCATGCTGTTGATGCGGAAGCTGAGGAAGAACACGGCCGCCAGCGGTGCGAGCATGATGACCCACTTCAGCGGCGAGCCGTAGACGGCAACGCCGGCGCTGGTCAGCATGACGCCGTGGAAGTTGGCCGCAGCCTGAGCCGGGTCGTTGGTGGTCGTCGCAGCAATCAGCGCGTAGGCGGCAAGACCGGTGATCACCAGGCCAAGTGCCATCAGATTGTAGACCTTCAGCATGTAGCTGCGAAGGCCCTCGTCTATCATCGCGCTCGATTGCGCACCGGTTGCCCGGTTGGGAATATTGCGAAAGTCAGCCATGTTTTCCTCTTTCAAGCTCCGAGTGGATGACGGTGTCGGGCACTTCAGTCCCGGGCGCCGCTGCGGAGCTCCAGCATGCCTGACGAGAATATGAGGCTTTCGCGTCGCGCGTACAAGAGCCCCATAACGCGAATCGGGTTAAATCGATGTAACTTTAGGGCTTTTGGTCGCTTGGGTTAAAGTCGTCCCCTAGAGTTCGCGCAGCACGGGTGCGGCTTTCTGGCCGAGAATGCGCCAGGTGCCGATCAGGCCGATACCGACCGTCAGCACCAGGGCGATGACAATGGTCGAGACGGCGACATCAGGCAGGAAGCTCGACGGCAGCTTCATGATGCGGCTGACGACGTACCAGGCGGCGACCGCGCCGGCGGCCAGCGCGAAGATCGCCGTCGCCACGCCGAGGATCAGGTATTCGAAGGTGAAGGCGCGGATCAGCACGGCGCGCGTCGCCCCCAGCGTCTTCAGCACGACGGCATCATGAATTCGGGCGCGGTTGCCGGCGGCCAGCGCGCCGGCCAGCACCAGCACCGAGGCAATCAGCGCGATCGAGGCGGCGGCGCGGATGGCGGTGGCGAGCTGGGCGACCAGCGAATTGATCATGTCGAGCGCGTCCTTGACGCGGACGCTGGTGATGGTCGGGTAGGCGTTGGTGACGGTCCGCAGGATCGTCGCCTCTTGCGCAGCGGTAGCCGACGGGTCCGTCAGCGTCGCCAGCCAGGCGTGCGGGGCGCCCTTGAAGGTGTTTGGCGAAAAGACCATGACGAAGTTGATAGAGAGATTTTGCCATTCGATCTTGCGGAAATTGGCGATCTTGGCGGTGATGTTGCGGCCGAGGACGTTGACGGTGACGGTGTCGCCGAGCTTCAGGCCGAGCGCCTTGCCTTCTTCCTGCGAGAAGGACACCAGCGGCTCGCCGGCGTAGTCCTTGTCCCACCACTTGCCCTCGGTGACGGAAGCGTTTTCCGGCGCTGTCTCGGCATAGGTGATGCCCCGGTCGCCGCGCAGCACCCATTGGCCGGCCGGCGGCACCTGGCGCTTGGTGACGTCCTCGCCGTTGAAGGCGGTGATGCGGCCGCGCAGCATCGGCACCTCGGTCAGTTTGCCCTTCGGCGCCTGTCCCTGGACCAAGGTCTTGAAGCCCTCGAGTTCGCTGCCCTGGATATCGACGAAGAAGAAATTCGGTGCCTGATCTGCCATGTGGCCGGTCAGTTCGCGGCGCATGTTGCTGTCGATCAGCGTCAGGGTCACCAGCAGAGCGAGGCCAAGGCCGAGAGACAGCACGACCGATGCCGTCAGCGCGCCGGGCCGGTGGATGTTGCCGATCGCCAGCCGCAGCGCCGGCGAATTGACCCGCGGGCTTCGCTTGGCAAGCCATGCGAGGCCCCAGGCCACCAGCCGCAGCACGACGAAGGCGGCGGCGATGGCGACGATGAAGACGATGGCGATGAAACGGTCATAGGCGGTGAAGATCGCCAGGGCCGAGAGAGCAGCGAGCAGCAGGGCTGCGCCGAGCAGGTAGGGCCAGGAGGGGAGTTTGCGGGTTTCGAAGCCCTGCTCTCGGAACAGCGCGGTCGCCGGCACTTCACGGGCATGGCCAAGTGGCAGGATGGCGAAGGCAAGCGTGGTGAGCAGGCCGAACAAGGCGGCCAGCAACAGCGCGCCGGGATAGAGCGTAGGCGCGGTCGAAACCGGCAGGAACTGCGCCATGAATTGCGCCGCGAAAAGGGGCGCAACGGCTCCGAGGACAAGACCGACGAAAATACCGGCAAGGGCAATCAGCGCAATCTGGATCAGGTAGATCACCACCACCACGGCAGCCGGCGCTCCGAGGCATTTGAAGGTGGCGATGGTGGTGCGCTTGCTGTCGAGAAAGGCGCGCACCGCATTGGCAACGCCGACGCCGCCGACGATCAGCGCGGTCAGGCCGACCAGAGTGAGGAATTGCGAGAAGCGGGTGATGTTGTCGGCCAGCGAAGGCGCTGCCTTGTCGCTGGTGCGGATCGACCAGCCGGCTTGCGGAAAGGCCTTGTTGGCGCGGTCTGCGATATTCCGCATACCATTGACGGGGTCAGCCATGCGGATCTTGTAGCCGTGCTCGACGAGGCTGCCGTTCTGCACTAGGCCGGATGCGGTCAGCGCATCGGCGCTGGTGAGCAAGCGGGGTGCAAAGGCAAAGCCCTCGGAAATCGCGTCCGGCTCGTTCTTGATCGTGCCCGAAATTCGCAGTTTCGCGTTGCCGAGCAGCAGTTCGCTGCCGATCTTCAGGTTGAGGCGGTCGAGCAGCAAGGGAGCGACGAGTGCGCCGTAGGTGCCGTCCTTGGCCGTCAGCAGCGTTGGCAGCGGTTGATCCGGTTCGGCTTCGAACTTGCCGTAGAGCGGATAAGCCTGGTCGACAGCCTTGACCTCGACCAGCGACTGGTCGGAGCCATCCGGCAGGCGCGCCATCGAGCGGACGCCAGTCGTGGCCGACAGGGTGCCGAGGCCCTTGAGGTAGGCAAGCTCCTCAGGGGTCGCCTCGCGATTGTTGATCTCGAAGCGCACGTCTCCGGCCAGCAACGTCTGACCCTGGGTGGAGATCGCATCGGTGATGGATTGCGACACGGAATTGACGGCGGCGATCGCGCCTGTGCCAAGCGCGATACAGGCGAGGAAGATGTAGAATCCGCCGAGGCCGCCGCGCAGTTCGCGCAGCGCCAGACGGAAGGCGAGGGACAGGCGGGCGCTGCCAAGCGTCATGCGAGGACCGTCCGCTGCTCTGTCGTGCGCGTGTTGTCGCTGTCTATGGCGCCGGAGCGGACGCGGATCTGGCGCGAGCAGCGGGCAGCCAGCGCGTTGTCGTGGGTGACCAGCAGCAGCGTCGTGCCGCGCTCGGCCTGCTTTGCAAACAGCAGGTCGGCAATCTGCCTGCCGGTCTCCGTGTCGAGGTTTCCGGTCGGCTCGTCGGCGATGATGAGGGCGGGCGAGGGCGCGAGCGCCCGGGCAATCGCCACGCGCTGCTGTTCTCCGCCCGACAACTGGCCCGGATAGTGGCTGAGACGCTCACCGAGCCCGACGGAGTGCAGTTCGCGCCTTGCGATGTCGAAGGCGCCGCGGACATTGGCCAATTCCAGCGGCACCGCAACGTTTTCCAGCGCCGTCATGTTGGCGATCAGATGGAACGACTGGAAGACGATACCGATGTTGCGGCCGCGGAAATCGGCGACCTTGTCCTCGCTCAAGGCATGCAGCGGCGTATCGCGGATGACGATCTCGCCGCTGTCGAGGCTTTCGAGGCCGGCCAGCACCATCAGCAGCGTCGACTTGCCGGAGCCGGACGGGCCGACGATGCCGACGGATTCGCCCTCAAGGATGGTTAGGTCGATGCTCTTCAGCACGTGAACAGATGCGGCGGCGTTGCCCAGCGTCAAATCCGCCTTCTTCAGCTCGATGATTGTTTTAGCCAATGACAACTGCCCTATATAAGCGAAGACGGGTCGGCGCCGTGCGACCGATGCAGGCAATCTAGGGAATCGATCATGCGTTTTAAAGTTGCTGGGTTTCAATTCGTCGTCATCGCCACGGCGATCATGCTTGGCCTTAGCGGACCGGCGGCGGCAAAGACGATTAATCTGGTCGGTCTCGGCGACAGTCTGATGGCCGGCTACATGCTGCCGCCGGGCGACGGCTTTCCGGCCAAGCTGCAAGCCGCGCTCAAGGCCAAGGGGCTCGACGTCGCGGTCTCGGACGCCGGCGTATCGGGCGATACGACCTCCGGCGGTCTGGCGCGGGCGGATTGGTCGGTGCCAGACGGTACCGATGGCGTCATCCTCGAGCTCGGCGCCAACGATGCGCTGCGCGGCATTGCCCCGGAGGAAAGCGAGAAGAACCTGGACGCGATCATCGCCAAGCTGAAGGCCCGCAACATTCCGGTGCTGCTCGCCGGCATGCTGGCGCCTCCCAACATGGGCGGCGACTATGCCGCGCGTTTCAATCCGATCTACACGCGTCTGGCCGACAAATATCAGCTGCCGCTCTACCCTTTCTTCCTTGACGGCGTTGCCGCGCAGCCCAAGTTACAGCTGGAAGATGGCATGCACCCCAACCCTCAAGGGGTGGATGTCATGGTGCAGCGGATTATGCCACAGGTGACAAGTTTCGTTGGGACGATCGGGGCCGCGGGGAAATAGACACTTGCGCCCCATTTGATTGCGTGATTCGCTGCGTGTATCTGCAAAAGATTCGGGGATCTCGCCATGCCGAGACTGTTTACCGCCCTCGAAATTCCCCGCAACGCGGCGATGAGCCTGTCGTTGTTGCGCGGTGGTCTACCGGGCGCCCGGTGGATTGACGTAGAGAACTACCACATCACCTTGCGCTTCATCGGCGACGTCGACGGTCGGACCGCCGATGAGATCGTCGAGCGGCTCGACCGGATCGAAAGGCCCGAATTCCAGATAAAGCTGGATGGTATCGGCGCCTTCGGCTCGAAGAAACCGCATTCGGTCTGGGCCGGCGTTACGCCCAATCCGGAAATGTACGCGCTGCAGGGCGAGATCGAGCGGATCTGCCAGCGGGTGGGCCTGTCGGCGGACCCCCGGAAGTTCATGCCGCATGTGACGCTGGCGCGGCTGAAATCCTCCCGGCTGGACGATGTCGCGCATTATCTGTCTGGGCGCGGCAATTTCCAGACGTCGCTGTTCACTGCCTCGCGCTTCGTGCTGCTGTCATCCCGGGAATCGGTCGGTGGCGGCCCCTATCTCACCGAAGAGGTGTTCCCGCTTCACGAGGTGCGCAGCTTTCCGGCGGTGTCCAGCAAGGATGTGCATCCGGTCAAGAGCATGGTGTAGACGCGATCGAAGTCCTCCCGGCCGCCGTAATAGGGGTCGGGGATGTCTTCATCGATGCCACGCGCATAGCGGCTGAAAAGCTGGAGCTTGTCGGTCTCTCCCGCCGGGACGATCTTTCGCAGATTCCTCAAAATGTCACGATCGAGCGCCAGGATCAGGTCGAAGCGGTCGAAATCGCCGACCGCAATGCGTCTCGCACGCTGGGTGGAGATGTCGACGCCGTGGGCTGCCGCAACGGCGACGGAACGGGGATCTGGCGGGTTCCCCTGGTGCCAGCCGCCGGTGCCGGCGGAATCAATTTCGAACTCACCGGCGCGTGCGGCGTTGTCAGTCATATGTTTGAAAATGCCTTCGGCCAGCGGCGAGCGACAGATGTTGCCCATGCAGACGAAGAGGATCTTGAAGCGGTGCATACGATCTTTCGGTTGTTAAGAAGGGACCATCGCATGAAATACGAAAAACTGGAACGTGCTGCCGTCGATGAAAAATTGACGGCGCTGGAGGGCTGGACATTGGCGGGCGATGCAAAATCCATCGCCAAGGCATTCAAGTTCGCAAATTTCCGCGAAGCCTTCGGCTTCATGACGCAAAGCGCGCTGGCGGCGGAAAAATTCGACCACCATCCGGAATGGTTCAATGTCTACTCGCGGGTCGAGGTGACGCTGACCACCCATGACGCGGGCGGCCTGACTGAACAGGATTTCCGCATGGCGAAGGCGATGGACAAGGCGGCGACCGGCCGGCTTTCTTGATATGACGCCTGACCGGTCGCATATATGCACGGAGCTTAATAGGACGTTCGGCCATGGAAAACATCAAGTTCGGTGAGATTCTGCTTCCCGGCGACGAGGATACCCGTCAGCGCCGGGAGAAGATCGTGCGTGGCAAGTTCTGGCCCGCGCTGCGCAAGGCGGTCCGCTATGTGCCGTTCTCGCGTGACCTCGTCGCGGCGTTCTACTGCGCGCTCGACCCGCAGACGCCGACCCGCGTGCGCGGCATTCTGCTCGCAGCGCTTGCCTATTTCATCATGCCGTTCGACATCATCCCTGATTTCATGGCGGTGGTCGGCTACACCGATGACATCGCCGTGCTGACGGCGGCTTTCCGGATGGTCAGCGGGCATATCAATGACAGTCACTACCAAGCTGCCGACAAGGCGCTGGCCGACGAAGGCGAGGCGGACAAGCCGGCCTGAATTGGCCGTCACCAGCAGGACCGGCTGGTGAGGTCGTTGCGGAATTGCTTCAGATTGCTTGCGCTTCCAGCCGCTTCTTCAATTTACCGAAAGCCAGCCGGATGCGCGATTTCACCGTCCCAAGCGGCAGCCCGGTGATCGCGGCGATCTCCGAGTGGGATTGCCCGAGAAAGAAAGCGGCGCGCAGGAGCTCCTGTTGCTCGCGGGGCAGTTCTGCCAGGGCCCGCCGAACCTGCGCATCTCGATCTTCGCTCTCCAGCGTTGCGTCGGCGGCCGGTGCCGCCGACGGCTGGAGACCAGGGTCGCTGTCATCGAGAACACGAACTCTTGATCGACGCTGCATGTCTATACGGCGATTGCGAGCGATGCGGAAAAGCCAGGTGGAGAGCGAAGAGCGCGTCGAATCGTAAAGTGCGGCCTTGTGCCAGAGAACGATCATCACCTCCTGCACCAATTCTTCCGCTTCGCCGTCCGGCATGCGCTGCCTGAGCAGCCAGGATTTAAGCCTGGGCGCGAAATAATCGAACAGGTGCGAAAAGGCCGTCTGGTCGCGGCGCTCTGCAACGGCCCTGGCGAGGGCAGCGAAGCGCTGCTGTTCCTTCGCATCCATTCCCCGTCACCTGCCCCTTACGACTGCCGTGCGCAACCAATTGTTCGATTGCTTAATGAGGTACAGCGGATTCAAAAAACGTCAAACTCTTGCCTGAATCTTTCTGGATTAAATCGCCGTGAGGGCTGGTGTTGTTGTCCTCCAGGCCCATCTCTCTTCAAACTTCGAATTCAGTCATCATCATTTGGCTGCAATGGCACAGTTAACAGGCAATCACCCCATCCCATTGACGGTTTGGTAACCAGAATTACGCCAAAATACAGCGCCTCGTGAATACGCATCTCCCGACGATATTCACGTCGGGCTCTGGATCGCAAGAAACCGGCAGGAAATCATGTTTGTAAAAAGCTCCGCACTCGCCCTTACGCTCGTTCTGGCCACCGCCGGCATCGCATCCGCCCAGAAGACAAAGCCGAAGGCCGCCCCTGCCGCCGCGGCGCAGACCCAATCGGCAGCCCCGACCCGCATCAAGCAGTTCGATGCCTGGGGCGCCTATTCCTACCAGTCGGGCACCGGCAAGGTCTGCTACGTGCTGTCCGTACCGACGGCAAAGCTGCCGGCGACCGGCATCGACCATGGCGATAACTTCTTCATCGTCACACAGCGCCCTGGCCAGAACATCTCCTACGAGCCGCAGGCAATGATGGGCTACGTGCTGAAGGAAAATTCGAAGGTCAACGTCACCATCGACAACAAGACCTTCGTGATGTTCACCAAGGACAAGGCCGCCTGGGTCGAAAACGCTGCGCAGGAGCCGGCGCTGGTTTCGGCCATGAAGACCGGCCATTCGCTGACCGTCACCGCGACGTCGAAGAAGGGCACCGGCACGTCCTACACCTATTCGCTGGCCGGCATTTCCGCTGCTCTGAAGCAGATCGAGAGCTGCAAGTAAGCTATCGCGGATCTTCGGCCTTTCGCCGAATCGCGAACTTGTCATCATTGAGGCTGGCCGTGGGCCGGCCTCTGCTGTTTTCAAGGGGATGACGAACAGCGAAAATAGTGCTATTGCCGCCGCGAACTGCGGATGTGCCTGCGACAGCGTCGCCCCTTCCGTCTCCGAATTCACTTTTTCAGTGCCCTCGATCGCGCCTGCAGCTTCCCGGAAGCACGGCAGGCATCAACCGTTTGGATGATCCCATGTCCGTGATAGATGCCATGACCATTGCCAAGCCGATGCCGGCCCCGGTTCCCCGTGGCGGCGAAGCCTTGCCAAAACCGTCGCTGATCGGGCTGACGCGCGAGGAGATGGGGCAGGCCCTGCGCGAGAAGGGCGTGGCCGAAAAGCAGATCAAGATGCGCGTCAGCCAGCTCTGGAACTGGCTCTATGTGCGCGGCGTCTCGGATTTCGACGCGATGGTCAATGTTGCCAAGGACATGCGCGAGATGCTGAAGCAGCATTTTACCATTGCCCGGCCTGAGATCGTCGAGGAGCAGGTTTCCAACGACGGCACCCGCAAGTGGCTGATGCGCTTTCCGGCCCGCGGCGCCGGCCGGCCGGTTGAAATCGAGACCGTCTATATTCCCGAAGAAGGCCGTGGGACGCTCTGCGTCTCCAGCCAGGTCGGATGCACGCTGACCTGCTCCTTCTGCCACACCGGCACGCAGCGCCTGGTGCGCAATCTCACTGCCGAGGAAATCCTGTCGCAGCTGCTGCTCGCCCGCGACCGGCTTGGCGATTTCCCGGACCGCGACACGCCCGTGGGCACGGCCATGCCTGCCGAAGGCCGCAAGGTCTCGAACATGGTGATGATGGGCATGGGCGAGCCGCTCTACAATTTCGATGCCGTCAAGACGGCGCTGCTGATCGCCTCCGATGGCGACGGCCTGTCGCTGTCGCGCCGCCGCATCACGCTCTCGACCTCGGGCGTCGTGCCGGAGATTTTCCGCACCGGCGACGAGATCGGCGTCATGCTGGCGATCTCGCTGCATGCGGTGCGCGACGACTTGCGCGACATTCTCGTGCCGATCAACAAGAAGTATCCGCTGAAGGACCTGATCGACGCTTGCCGCAAGTATCCCGGCCTGTCGAACGCCCGCCGCATCACCTTCGAATATGTGATGCTGAAGGACGTCAACGACAGCCTGGAGGACGCCAAGGGGCTGATCCAGCTGCTGAAGGGCGTGCCGGCCAAGATCAACCTGATCCCGTTCAACCCATGGCCGGGCAGCAACTACCAGTGTTCCGACTGGGAGCAGATCGAGAAATTCGCCGATTTCATCAATGCGGCCGGCTATGCCTCGCCGATCCGCACGCCGCGCGGCCGCGACATCCTCGCCGCCTGCGGCCAGCTGAAGTCGGATTCGGAACGCATGCGCAAGACCGACCGGCTTGCTTTTGAGGCCATGATGATCGCCAATCACGGTGAGGACTGATGAATAGCCTCGTCCGCAACGAAAGGACGAAGTTGACGGCAACCTATTTTAACGGGGTTGCCATTGCGATTTTTGCAGTCGGTGCCTTGGCGCCGTCGATAAATGCTGCGGGCTCCCAGGCCCCGTGGTGGCCAGTCGTTGCACCCACCATCGTGGTTTGCATTTTGATCTCCGCCATATTACATTTCACTGCGAGGCGTATTTTGAAAGGCCTTGAAGATGACGAATGAGCTGATCCAGTTTCTGACATTCATGATCGCACCCGCAGGCGCGCTGATTTTTGCTGGAATCATGCTCTACATCACCCGTCACGATCGTCGTGACGCTGAGAAAAAGCACTCTTCCCACTAACTATCTTGCATGCGTGAACAGGATCTTCGCTGCGAAGATCGAGAAGACGCCGGCGAAGGTATAGTCCATGCCGCGCAGCACTTTCCTGTTGTCCTGCAGCCATGACGCCAGCTTGTCCGAAGCCAGAACGACCAGTGCGTTGACCGGCATGCCAACCAGGATGAACAGGAAGCCGAAGAACAGCAGTTTCTGGGTGACGCCAGGATCGCCTGCGGTGACGAACTGCGGCAGGAAAGTCATGAAGAAGATGATGACCTTCGGGTTCAGGAGATTGACCCAGAAGCCGCTGGCCATGTTCGACAGCGGCGATCGCTTGGGCTCCTCGACTGCATTGACGCTCAACTTAGAGCCGAAGCGGATGGCCTGCACGGCCAGCCATAGCAGATAAGCCGCGCCGCCGGTCTTCAGGATGGTAAAGGCGAGAGGCGAGGCGGTGATCAGTGCTGAGATGCCGAAGGCGACCAGCATCGTATGGACGACGATTCCTAGGCTCGTGCCGAGCACCACGAACAGCGCCGGTGTCTTGCCTTGCGACAGCGCCCGGCTGATGGACAGCGTCATATCCGGCCCGGGTGTCGCGGCCAGAAGCAGACTGGTCCCGATAAAGGTCAGCGCCGTCGCAAAGCTCGGCAGGAAGTCCATGTCATGCTCCTCGGATGCAATGCGATCTCGGACTTCCTAGCCGGTTTGCAGGCTATTGCCAATCAGCCCTTCGCGTTGAGGAAGGCCTTGAAGGCCTCGTCGTATCCGCCATGCCAGCGCGACAGCGGCGGGCGGTTTTCGACGATGTCGCCGGCGGCCCAGAGGATGCGGCGTTCGTCGGTTGCCCGGGGCACGTCGTTGTCGGGGCAGAGGATGTAGAAGTCGCCGCGTTCGAGGCTTTCCATCATGAAGGCGACGGTCTGCTCCGAGGTCCAGGCCGCTGCCGGCTTCTCCGTGCGGTCGCCCTTGGTCAGGCCGGTGAAGACAAAGCCGGGGATCAGCAGGTGGGCGGTGATCTTGCAGCCTTCCGTCGTGCGCAGTTCGTGCTGCAGCGCCTCGGTGAAGACTTTGACGCCGGCCTTCGAGACATTGTAGGCCGGGTTGCCTGGTGGCGTGGTGATACCCTGCTTGGAGCCGGTGTTGATGATCACGCCGGGCTCGCCGTGGCCGATCATATGCTGTCCGAAGGTGCGCGTGCCGTTGACGACGCCCATAAGGTTGACGCCGAGGATGTTGTCCCAGCCGGCCTGCGGGCTGAAGATCGACGTCTCCGGGCCAATGCCGGCATTGTTCATCAGCACATGCACGCGGCCGAAGCGCTGGATGACCGTCCGTTCCAGCGCGTCCAGGGATTCCTTGCTGCTGACATCGGTCTCGATGGCCATCACCTGCTCTTCGCCGCCTTCGGCGAGCGCGATGACGGCGGCCTTGGCCTCGGCCAGCCGGTCGCCGCCGAGGTCAGCGAGCACGACGCTCATGCCCAAGCCGGCAAAGTGCTTGGCAGCGGCAAGGCCGATGCCGGAGGCGCCACCGGTGATCACGGCAACGTTGGATTTCGCAAAGACTGCCTGGGTGTTCGTCATGTCGTCTCTCCCGGTTGAGACATTGTTCGGACGCTGGCAGATATGGTAGTTTGGCAAGCCAAGTCAAACCGCAGGAGACGAGGATGACCAAGGTCGTGTCGGTGACGCTCGATCCGCAGATGAACGAATTCATAGATGCGCAGGTGACCGGCGGCTTCTACGGCTCGACCGCCGAGGTTGTGGAGGCCGCGCTGCGCCTTTTGCGCGACCACGCGGAAATCGAGGCGATCCGCGCTGCGATCATCGAGGGGGAGGAATCGGGGGAGCCGGAGCCGTTCGATTTCGATGAATTCCTTGACGAGATGCGTCGCAAGCATGGCCGCTAGCCGATCGCCTGTCCAATCCCACTTCGTCGTCTACAAAGCCGACGCGACGACCATCACAATCATTCGTATCCTGCATCAACGCATGAATATTACTGCGCATCTGGGCTGAATGCAGGCTTCAGTTTTTCTTGCGCGCCGCGACAATCTCGATAAAAGTGCCGCGACATCCAGATTTGCGGCACCTGGCGCCGCGTATATTCGAACGGACCTCACAACCATGGCATCGCACAAAGACGTGAAAAAAGTCGTTCTCGCCTATTCCGGCGGCCTCGACACCTCGATCATCCTGAAATGGCTTCAGACCGAACTCGGCGCTGAGGTCGTGACCTTCACGGCCGATCTCGGCCAGGGCGAAGAGCTCGAGCCGGCCCGCAAGAAGGCCGAGATGATGGGCATCAAGGAAATCTACATCGAGGACGTCCGCGAAGAATTCGTGCGCGATTTCGTCTTCCCGATGTTCCGCGCCAATGCCGTCTACGAGGGCGTCTACCTGCTCGGCACTTCGATTGCCCGGCCGCTGATCTCCAAGCACCTGATCGACATCGCCCGCAAAACCGGCGCCGATGCCATCGCCCATGGCGCCACCGGCAAGGGCAACGACCAGGTTCGTTTTGAGCTCTCGGCCTATGCGCTGAACCCCGATATCAAGATCATCGCTCCCTGGCGCGACTGGAACTTCAAGTCCCGGACCGACCTGCTGGCCTTCGCCGAAGCCCACCAGATCCCTGTGGCCAAGGACAAGAAGGGTGAGGCGCCGTTCTCCGTCGATGCCAATCTCCTGCACTCCTCTTCCGAAGGCAAGGTCCTCGAGGATCCGTCCCAGGAAGCGCCTGAGTATGTGCACATGCGCACCATTTCGCCGGAGTCAGCCCCTGACAAGGCGACCATCATCAAGATCGGTTTCGAACGCGGCGATGCGGTTTCCGTCAACGGCATCAGGATGAGCCCGGCGACCTTGCTCGCCACTCTCAACGACTACGGCCGCGACAACGGCATCGGCCGCCTCGATCTGGTCGAGAACCGCTATGTGGGCATGAAGTCGCGCGGCGTCTACGAGACCCCCGGCGGCACGATCCTGCTCACCGCCCACCGGACGATGGAATCGATCACGCTCGATCGCGGCGCCGCCCATCTGAAGGACGAGCTGATGCCGCGTTATGCCGAGCTCATCTATTTCGGCTTCTGGTACTCGCCGGAGCGCGAGATGCTGCAGGCGGCAATCGACAAGAGCCAGGAGCATGTCGAGGGCGAAGTGACGCTGAAGCTCTACAAGGGGAATGTCATGGTCATCGGCCGCGAGAGCCCGAAGTCGCTCTATTCCGACAAGCTGGTCACCTTCGAGGACGACCAGGGCGCCTACGACCAGAAGGACGCCGCCGGCTTCATCAAGCTCAACGCGCTGCGTCTGCGCACGCTCGGCAAGCGCAACCTGTCGAACTGAGCCATAACGCAAAGCCATCAATGCCCGTCATCGCTTGCGATGGCGGGTTTTCTGTTTGTGGTGGCAACTGACGGGACGGACGGGCGAATGCGCGAGCTGTCGCGACGGCTTGTTCGCTGAAAAGCGTAGTGGTCAGCTGTCGGGTGAGAGAGGCTGGTGCGGCGTCAGCGGTCGCCAGCGAGCACCAGTTCACTTGCCGGCTGATCGGCCTTCTGCAAATTCTGGCGGAAGCTCTTCAGCGAACGGCTGACATGGGCAAGAGCCTCCTCGTCGAGACCCTGTGTCGCCTCCCGCTGGACGGCGGCGATTTCGATGCTGATAGCGCGGATCATGTCTTCGGCGGCATCCGAGAGAAAGATGCGCTTGGCGCGGCGGTCGAGCGGATCGGGCTGCCGCTCGATCAGGCTGCGAGCCTGCAGGCGGTCGAGGAAGGCGCTGACGGTCATCGGCTCGAGCCCCATTCGGATGGCAATGTCCAATTGGCGGCTACCATTGACGGCGGCAATCTGGATGAGGGTCCGCGCCTCTCCAGCGGTCAGTCCAAGACCAGCAGAGAGAATCCGCTTCTCGAATGCCATTCTCATCAACCGCGCGCAGTCGTAGACAAGAAAAGCAAGCGAGTCGGTGTCTATGGTGATGCCCATGGTGTTTCTCTGTTCAGTTCTTTGACTTCCCCTGATTTTCCATAGTGACTTCAAGGTACAAACACAATTGAATCTTTAAGCGTACTCCAATGCCTTGACCCGGAGCAGGCCGGCGCTAAGCTGCCTAAATACTCTTTGGAATCCGCGTCATGACATATTCCCTCCTCGCCGGAACGTTCCTCGCAGCGTTGTTCTACGTTCTGATCCCAGGGCCGGCTTTCCTGGCGTTGCTGGGGATCGGCGCGGGCCAGGGCCGGCGGGCGGGAGCGCTCTTCATGTGCGGCCATCTGTTCGGGGATCTCCTGTGGTCGGCCCTGGCGCTGACCGCAATCATCGGTGCACGAACGATCGGCAACTTCGTTTTCGACCTGCTCGGGCTGTTCTGCGGCCTCTATCTCGCCTGGATCGGCTGGCACGCGGTGACCGCCAAGCCGAGGGCCGATGGCGCCGCGCTGCTTGCGGTCGAGAGGCCCTTTCGCCGCGGGTTGATCTTCGGCGCCACCAATCCCAAGGGCTATCCGGTCGCGCTCGCGACCTTCACGGCCCTAGTCGCCGGATCGGCCGGCGCGCTGCAGTTCAGCGCATTGCCCGTGCTGTTGGCTGTTGCCTTTGCGGGCTTTGTGACTGCCGACATCATCCTGATCGGCATCATCGGGGCCGGGGCCGTGCGGCGCGTCTACCGGTCGCACGAGCGGCTGATCGTGCGCTGCTCCGGCGTGCTGTTCATGGGTTTCGCGGCGCAGGCGCTCTGGCATTCCGCGCCAGGGCTGCTTGGCTGGCGGAAAGCCTGAGACCTACGCGTCGCAAACCGTCCAAACTGTCTTTTGCCGCATGGCGGCGATGGCCATAACAATCGCGATTTCGGGCTCCTATATGGCCCCTAATGCCTATGATGCCGAAAGGATGCCCAATGTCATCGAAACCCCTCGTCAATACCGCGCTGGTCGAATGGACCGGGCATCAGGGACTGCCTCACTTCAACCTGGTGGTCGATAGCGACTTCGGGCCTGCCTTCGATGCGGCGCTGGCCCTGCATGATGGGGAGATCGACCAGATCGCCGGCAACCCCGAGGCGCCGACCTTCGCCAACACGATCGTCGCCCTGGAAATCGCCGGAGACGAGCTTTCGCGCGTGTCGGCGCTGTTCTGGAACAAGGCCGGCGCGCACACAAACGAGGTGATCCAGGCGCTGGAGCGCGAGATCGCGCCGAAGATGTCGCGGCATTATTCGAAGATCGGCATGAACGTGGCGCTGTTTGCCCGCATCGATGCGCTCTGGGAAGCCAAAGACACGCTCGGACTGACGCTCGAGCAGAGCCGCGTGCTGGAGCGCCATTGGAAGGGTTTCGTGCGCTCAGGCGCGAAACTGGCAAAGCCGGAGCAGGAGCGGCTCGCCAAGATCAACGAGACGCTTGCGGGCCTCGGCGCCAGTTTCGGCCAGAACGTTCTGGCCGACGAGAAGGGCTGGGCGCTGGTGCTGTCCGACGAGGCCGACCTTGCCGGTCTGCCAGGCTTCGTCACCGAGGCGATGGCGGCAGCGGCGACGGAACGCGGCGACGCCGGCAAGTATGCGGTGACCCTCTCCCGCTCGATTATCGAGCCCTTCCTGACCTTCTCCGAACGCCGCAATCTGCGCGAGCAGGCCTTCGAGGCCTGGGTGGCGCGCGGCCGCAATGGCGGCGCCACGGACAATCGCGAGATCATTGCCCAGACGCTGGCGCTGCGCTTCGAGAAGGCGACCCTTCTCGGCTACGCCAACTATGCCGAGCTCAAGCTCGACAACACCATGGCCAAGACCCCCGAGGCAGTGAATGAACTGCTCACCACCGTCTGGGGCAAGGCGGTCGCCCGCGCCCGCGAGGAGGAGGGCGACATCGCCGCGCTGATCAGCGCCGGCGGCGGCAACCATGACGTCATGCCCTGGGACTGGCGCTTCTATTCGGAAAAGATTCGCACGGAGCGTTTCGATTTCTCCGAGGCGGAGCTTAAGCCTTATCTACAGCTCGACAAGATCATCGACGCCTGCTTCGACGTTGCCAATCGCTTGTTCGGGCTGCATGCCGTCGAGATCTACGACACGCCGGCCTATCATCCCGATGTCCGCGTCTTCGAGATCCGCGATCGGTCGAATGCCCTCGTCGCGATGTTCCTCGGCGATTATTTTGCTCGTCCGTCGAAGCGTTCCGGCGCCTGGATGAGCGCCTTCCAGTCGCAGCACAAGCTGCCCCTGAAGAATGAAGCGCTCGGCGAGCGGCCGATCATCTATAACGTCTGCAATTTCGCCAAGCCCGCCGAAGGCAAGCCGGCGCTGCTGTCGATGGGCGATGCCTTCACCCTGTTCCACGAGTTCGGCCATGCGCTGCACGGCATGCTGTCCGACGTCACCTACCCGTCGGTGGCCGGCACGGGCGTGTCGCGCGATTTCGTCGAACTGCCGTCGCAACTCTACGAGCACTGGCTGACCGTGCCCGAGATCCTCAAGCAATATGCGGTGCATTACCAGACGGGCGAGCCGATGCCGCAGGCCCTGCTCGACAAGGTGCTGGCTGCCCGGACCTTCAATGCCGGCTTCAACACGGTGGAGTTCACCTCCTCGGCGCTGGTCGACATGGCGTTCCACACCCGCGGCCCGGTCGAGGATCCCATGGCCGTTCAGGCCGAGGTGCTGGAGGCGCTCGGCATGCCGAAGTCGATGGTGATGCGCCATGCCAGCCCGCACTTCCAGCATGTCTTTGCCGGCGACGGATATTCGGCCGGCTACTATTCCTACATGTGGTCCGAAGTGCTCGATGCAGACGCGTTCGCCGCCTTCCAGGAAACGGGCGATGCCTTCAATCCTGATCTTGCCGAAAAGCTGAGGGCGAATATCTATTCGGTCGGCGGCTCGATCGATCCGGAAGACGCCTATCGCGCCTTCCGCGGCAAGCTGCCGAGCCCGGATGCCATGCTGGCGCAAAAAGGGCTTGCAGCTTAAGGCCTTATCCGCCGCTCTGCCCAATGAAGAAGCAGTCCCTGCTCCAGCCTTGCGAAAGCGCTGGGGCAGGGATGATGCCGCTTTGTCGTGCCCCCCCTTTCGCAAATGCGAAAAACAGGGTAAGAGCGCCTCAACTGAAGATTAGGGCCGCACATCGGCTGCCCGCAAACCCTCCGAGTAGCCCATATGTCTATGCGAAATATCGCGATCATCGCGCACGTTGACCACGGCAAGACAACGCTTGTCGACGAACTCCTGAAGCAGTCCGGTTCGTTCCGCGACAACCAGCGCACGGTTGAGCGCATGATGGATTCGAACGAACTCGAAAAGGAACGTGGCATCACGATCCTGGCCAAGGCGACCTCGGTCGTCTGGCGCGATGTTCGCATCAACATCGTCGACACCCCCGGCCACGCCGACTTCGGCGGCGAAGTCGAGCGTATCCTGTCGATGGTCGATGGCGCGATCGTTCTGGTCGATGCTGCCGAAGGCCCGATGCCACAGACCAAGTTCGTGGTCGGCAAGGCGCTGAAGGTCGGCCTTCGCCCGATCGTCGCGATCAACAAGATCGACCGTCCGGACGCCCGCCACGAAGAAGTCGTCAACGAAGTGTTCGACCTGTTCGCAGCGCTCGATGCCACCGACGAACAGCTCGATTTCCCGATCCTTTACGGTTCGGGCCGTGCAGGCTGGATGAACACCGCGCCTGAAGGCCCGATGGACCAGGGCCTCGGCCCGCTTCTCGACCTCGTGCTGAAGCATGTTCCGGAGCCGACCGTCGGCGAAGGCCCGTTCCGCATGATCGGCACGCTGCTCGAAGCCAACCCCTTCCTCGGCCGTATCATCACCGGCCGCATCCATTCCGGCTCGATCAAGTCGAACCAGCCGATCAAGGTCATGGGCGTCGACGGCAAGACCATCGAAACCGGCCGTATCTCGAAGATCCTCGCATTCCGCGGCATCGAGCGCCAGCCGATCGAAGAAGCTTTCGCAGGCGACATCGTTGCCATCGCAGGCCTCTCCAAGGGCACCGTTGCCGATACCTTCTGCGACCCTGCCGTCACCGAGCCGCTGCATGCCCAGCCGATCGATCCGCCGACCGTCACCATGTCCTTCATCGTCAACGACAGCCCGCTGGCTGGCACCGAAGGCGACAAGGTCACCTCGCGCGTCATCCGTGACCGCCTGATGAAGGAAGCCGAAGGCAACGTCGCGCTGAAGGTCGAAGAGTCGGAAGGCAAGGATTCGTTCTACGTCTCCGGCCGCGGCGAATTGCAGCTGGCCGTTCTGATCGAAACCATGCGCCGCGAAGGCTTCGAGCTGGCCGTGTCGCGTCCTCGCGTCGTGATGCATGACGACGAGAACGGCAACAAGCTGGAGCCGATCGAAGAAGTCGTCATCGACGTCGACGAAGAGCATTCCGGCATCGTCGTGCAGAAGATGTCCGAGCGCAAGGCCGAGATGATCGAGCTGCGTCCGTCGGGCGGCAACCGCCTGCGCCTGGTGTTCTACGCGCCGACCCGTGGCCTCATCGGCTACCAGTCGGAACTGCTTACGGACACGCGCGGCACGGCGATCATGAACCGCCTGTTCCACGACTACCAGCCGTACAAGGGCGAAATCGGCGGCCGCAGCAACGGCGTGCTGCTGTCCAACCAGTCGGGTGAAGCGGTGGCCTATGCCATGTTCAACCTCGAAGACCGCGGCCCGATGATCATCGAGCCAGGCGAAAAGGTTTATGCCGGCATGATCATCGGCATCCACACCCGCGACAACGACCTCGAAGTCAACGTGTTGAAGGGCAAGCAGCTCACCAACATCCGGTCTGCCGGCAAGGACGAAGCTGTTCGCCTGACGCCGCCGATCCGCATGACGCTCGATCGCGCGCTCTCCTGGATCCAGGACGACGAACTGATGGAAGTCACGCCTAAGTCTATCCGTCTGCGCAAGACCTACCTCGACCCGAACGATCGCAAGCGTTTCGGCAAGAAGAGCGCCTAAGCTTTTCAGCCGCTGAATGATCGGACCCCGGTGCTTGCACCGGGGTTTTTTATTTGTTCCGTTCGAATCCCGCCCCCTTGTGACATCGGTTAAAAAAGGGTTAACTTTGGTTGCTCGTCCACAAATAAAGCCTGTGGGCAAACAACCGCCTGATATGTTGATGGATGGTTAATTTGCCGTTGCCGGGCCAGAGTGCGCGTTATGAAAACGTTATCTATCGATGTCCGGCGGGCTGAACCGCACGATGCCCGAGCCATTTCGGAGACGCATCGGCTTTCATGGCAGTATGCCTATACCGGCATCATTCCGCACCGCTCGCTGGCGCAGATGATTGAGCGCCGCGGCGAGGCCTGGTGGCGGCGCGCGACGCGCGGGCCGGCGACACTGCTGGTTCTCGATGTCGCCGGCACGGTTGCCGGCTACGCCACACTCGGTCTCAACCGGGCCCGGGCGCTGCCGCAGGAAGGCGAGATCTACGAACTCTATCTCCGCCCCGAATACCAGGGTATCGGCCTCGGGCGCCTGCTGTTCGGCGAGGCCCGCAGACTTTTGAAATCGCTGGGCTGCAAGGGCATGGTCGTTTGGTGCCTGGAAGACAACGAGAATGCCGAGCGCTTCTATCGCGGCCATGGCGGGGTCGATTTGTGCGAGGGCCTGGAAACTTTTGGCGAGGCGCAGGTCAAGAAGATCGGCTTTGTCTGGCCATAGTGGCTGTCGATTTCGGCGGAGGCGCTGTCTATCCGCTCTTGCGAATTTCGGGACGAGCGCCAGAGCTTCTGCCTGGATCGGCGCTTGCAAATGCCCTGTATTCGAGCCGCAGGAATTCGCCGAATATCCCGCTGCGGCCGCATAGGGTGGTTTCTCTCCCGCCATTTTGCGGTCGCCGCCAATCTTCGGGCAGGTTTGAAAGCCTTGTTGCCTTACCGAATAATTCCGATTAAGTGGCTGCCAGGCATCATAGTTTAGAGGACTCCCATGCGCATCGACGCTATTTCCATCGGCAAGAACCCGCCCGAAGACGTCAACGTCATCGTCGAAGTCCCTGTTGGCGGCGACCCGATCAAGTATGAAATGGACAAGGAAGCCGGCACGCTGGTCGTCGACCGCTTCCTCTACACGCCGATGACCTATCCGGGCAATTACGGCTTCGTGCCGCACACGCTGTCGGAAGACGGCGACCCGATCGACGTGCTGATCGCCAGCACGCGGCCGCTGGTTCCCGGCTGCGTTATCAATGTTCGCCCTATCGGCGTGCTGATGATGGAAGACAATTCCGGCAAGGACGAGAAGATCATCGCCGTGCCGTCGCCGAAGCTGACGTTGCGTTACGAGAAGGTCAAGGAATATACCGACCTTCCCGACATCACCATTAAGCAGATCGAGCATTTCTTCCAGCACTACAAGGATCTGGAACCCGGCAAGTGGGTGAAGATCTACGGCTGGAAGGGCGCCAAGGAAGCCGGCGAACTGATCATGGAAGCCATCGCCCGCCACAACGAGACAAAGAAGGCCTGATCAGGCTTTATAGACCGCATCGCCCAAAGCCTCCGGATCGTCATCGATCCGGAGGCTTTTTTTTGTTCGCGGCATTGGAAGAGACGATACGGAGGCGGCGGGCTTCCTGCGGTGCTCGAGTTCCTCGCGGGAAGGGTGCTATCTCGTCGACCCTACCCAGACGATGTGTCGGTCTGGGTGCTATCTCTCCTCCGTCATCCCTTTGCTTGTCACAGGGATCCCGTGCGCCCAAGTCGTTGGGCGCGGGAGGCTTCTCGAGTGGCTGCGCGGTCATCTCTCAGGATGCAAAGTTCAGTGGCGGCGCCCGATGGCGAGCGCTTCCATGGGAACAGCGGAAGCAGCCTCGCTGTTTACATGGTCAGCTGGAGAAGGGCTGGGTAGACGGTGTTGTGCAGGACGGCCTGGATGAAGAAGATGATGAGCAGGACGACGATCGGCGAGATGTCGATGCCGCCGAGGTTCGGCAGGACGCGGCGGAGCGGGTTGAGCACCGGCTCGGTGACGTTGTAGAGGAAGCGGCCGACCGAGTTGACGAACTGGTTGCTCGAATTGATCACGTTGAAGGCATACAGCCACGAGAAAATGGCGCTGGCGATCAGGACATAGACGTAGAGCTGTAAGATAATATCGATGACTTGAAAGAGCGCCAGAAGTATCCCGGACATGTAAGTCTCCATTTCGCTGGTGACAGACATGTAGACATTGGCGAAGGCACGAGCAAGTGCTATGCCCGCCGCCATGCTGAATCATGTTTAACGGCAGCGGGCATGCCGCGCCCCGGGCCTGAAACCGAAAGCCACAGATGTCGCTTCTAACCTCCACGGATCGCTTTGCCGCCTTCCGCCACGTCTCCTATACGCGTTTCTTCTTCGCTCGCTTCCTTGTCTCCTTCGCCGCGCAGATCATCAGCGTCTCGGTCGGCTGGCAGATGTACGATCAGACGGGCAGCGCCATCTATTTAGGCCTGATCGGTCTCGTGCAGTTCCTGCCATCCCTCGTGCTGACGCTGGTCACCGGTTCGGTGGCCGATCGCTATAGCCGCCGCCATATCGTGGCGATCTGCACGCTGGTCGGCGCGCTCTGCGCCGTGGCGCTCTGGGTAATGACCGCGACCGGCTCCTTCGCGCCGCTGCCGGTGTTTCTCATCCTCACCGTCATGGGCATCGAGCGAGCCTTCCTCGGGCCGGCGACCCAGTCGCTGGCGCCGAACCTGGTGCCGCCGGAGGATCTCTCCAACGCCGTCGCCTGGAACTCGTCTTCGTGGCAGACGGCTGCCATCGTCGGCCCGGTCGCCGGCGGACTTCTCTATGGCGTGGGACCAAGCCTGGCCTATGCCGTCGCGGCGATCTTCTCCATCCTTGGGGCCATCCTCATCCAGATGATCGCCAAGCCGGCCCAGCACAGCACCGGTATGGCGACCAACTGGAACACGATCCTTGCCGGCTATCGCTTCATCTGGTCGGAGAAGGTGGTGCTGGGCGCGATCTCGCTCGACCTGTTTGCCGTGCTGCTGGGCGGTGCCGTCGCGCTGATGCCGATCTTCGCCCGCGATATCCTGACGCTCGGGCCCTGGGGCCTCGGGTTGCTGCGGGCAGCCCCCGGCGTCGGCGCCATCGCCACGGCGGTGCTGCTTGCCACCTATCCGCTGCGCCATCGCGCCGGCATCTACATGTTTGCCGGCGTCGCCATGTTCGGCGTGGGCACGCTGCTGTTCGGCCTGTCTGAGACGCCGTGGCTGTCGATCGTCGCCCTCATGATCATGGGTGCCTCCGACATGATCTCGGTCTATGTGCGCGAGACGCTGATCGCGCTGTGGACGCCGGATCATGTGCGCGGCCGGGTGAATGCCGTCAACATGGTGTTCGTCGGCGCGTCCAACGAGCTCGGCGAATTCCGCGCTGGGACGATGGCATCGCTGTTCGGGGCGGTGCCCGCCGTGGTCATCGGCGGCGTCGGCACGCTGGCGGTGGCGATCATCTGGGCAATAGGCTTTCCCCAGCTGCGCAAGATCGACACGCTGGATGCGCCGGAACCTGAAGGCGCTGCCAAGCCCGTCTGAAGGTGTCGGGCCCGTCTGATTGTGTCAGGCTGCCAGCGCGCGCTGCTTGGCAAAGACGATATCGAGGAAGTGCGACAGCCATAGCTTGAGGGCATCGTCGAACAGCATGCGGCCGTCGAGGTGCTCGCGCCCCTGTTGGGCGTTGGGCAGGACGAAGCGATGGGCGCCGTGCACGACCCAGCGGTGCATCATGGCGCGGGTGAGCTCGGCGTGGAACTGCAGGCCCCAGGCATTATCGCCATAACGGAAGGCCTGGTTCGGATAGGTTTCGCCCGTCGCCAGCAGCTCCGCCCCATGAGGCAGATCGAAGCCTTCGCGGTGAAAGTGGTAGACCATCTGCGGCCAGGCGCTCAGCAAACGGCGGCCGCTGTCTGTCGGATGCAGCGGATACCAGCCGATCTCGGCCTTCTCGTCGGCCCGCGCCTGGACGTTGCCGCCGAGATGGCGGACCAGCATCTGGGCGCCGAGGCAGATGCCGAGGAAGGGGCGGTTTTCCTTCAGCGGCACGTTGAGCCAGCCAATTTCCGAGCGCACGAAGGGATCCGGATCGTTGGCGCTCATCGGGCCGCCGAAGACCACCGCGCCGCCATGGTCGACAAGCGTCGCTGGCAGGGGATCGCCGAGCACCGGGCGGCGGATATCGAGATCGAAGCCCTTCTGCAGCAGCATCTGTCCGACCCGGCCAGGGCTGGAGCTCTCCTGGTGCAGGACGATCAGGATCGGCCGGCGGTGGTTGCTGTCAGCGGCGTCAATCCGCATCGTCTGCCTCGATCACCAGGCCGGGAACGCGCGCGGCTGCCTCCTGCCGCTTCATGATACGCTCGCGGCCGGAGACGCCGAGCAGCTCGGCGATGCGCCAGATGGCGTCGTCCTCCATCTCGCTGCGCTCGCCATCGGCATAGACGATGTCCCAGAGAATGCCGATCAGCTCGATCCGCTGATCGCCGTCGAGATGGCGCTTGAGATCGGAGGTGAAGCGGAAATAGTCCACGGCCTCGTTCTCCGCCTCGGTGCCGGCGGCGATCAACGCGTCGAGTTCGCGGCCGTCGAGGCCGTATTGGTCCTTGAGCAGCCGGCGCAGCGCCTTCTTCTCGCTCGCCTCCACCGTGCCGTCGGCTTCCATCACCTGGATGCAGAGGGCTGCGACGGAGATCCGCGGATCGTCGGGGGCAAGGCCCGTCTTTGGGTGCTCGGTGGTCAGGCTTTGAAAGAATTCCTGGAAACGTTCAAACATGCGGTCTCGTTCTCAAAAGAGCTTCAGCCGGGTCTTGGGCTCCGGGTCGGCGGGGGTCTTGCGAACGCCCGGATCGTCCGGCGCGCCGCCGAAGAAGGGGCGCGGCTCGGGCGGTCTCGGGCTTTCGGGTTTGGTCACCGTCACCAGCGCCGTCGACGGCTTGGCGGGGGCGGCTTTGGCTGGCAAAGGCTTTGCCGGTGCGGGCTGGGTCGAGGCAGGCTGAGCCACCGCGGGTTTGACAGGTGTCGCTGGCGTCGACACAGTTTGGGCCGGAACAGGACGCGCCGCAACGGGCTTGGCGACGGCTGATGCATCCCTGGCAGATTGAGCGGGAGCGGCAGGCGCAGGGGGGCGGAAGTCGGAGAGCGGTGGCAGGCTGCGCAGAGCTGTCTCGAAGGAGGCGAGCGAGCCTTCCTCGACGGGGCCGTCGATCTGGCTGAATGGCGATTTCCATTCGAAGGCGTCAAGTTTGCCTGTCACCGGCGAGATCGGCAGCCATTTGTCGGAGATGACGCCGTCGGCCATCCAGGCGGGATCGCGGGGCGCCCGCAAGGCCTGGGCAAGCCAGTGGCGGGTGCGACCCTGATCACGGGTCTCGGCGTCCTCGATGTCGGCCAGGAGCATGAAGGCGCCCTCGCGTGGGCTCATGCGGGCGGCGGCTTCGGCCTTGCTGCGTGCCACGGCGAAATTGCCGGCGTCGAGCGCCGCCTGAGCGGAAATCAGCAGCGCCTCGACATTGTTTGGGCGCAGCGCTTCCAGCTTCTCGGCTCGCTTCAGGCGGTCCAGCACGCTGTCGCCGCTGCGGGCGCGGACATAGGCGCGGCCGATTTCCGGATGGGGCGAGACCTTCCAGGCATCCTCGAGCACGGAAGCGGCCTTGCGACCCTTGTCTTCGCGGAACAGGGCCTTGGCGGCGATCAGGGCTGCCGGCACCAGGTTGTCGGCGAGCTTCAAGGCGGCCAGCGCGTCCTCGCGGGCGCCAGCCGGGTTGGCATCGAGCCGGTCGGCGGCGCGGGCGGTGAGAAGCACGGCGCGCAGACGGTGGGCCTCGTCCTTGTCGATCACTCTGGCGATCTTCTGCTGGTCGAGCAGGCGGATGGCATCGTCCCAGCGGCCGGCGCGGCTGCGATATTCGAGCGTCGCCTGTGCGGCCCAGGGGAGGTAGGGTGCCTTGTCGGCGGCCTGTTCGGCATATTGCCGGGCTGCTTCGTCGGCACCGAGGCGCTTGGCCTCGAGATAGAGACCGCGCAGGCCCAGTTCCTGGGTTTCTGGATCCTTGGCCATCAGCTCGAATTTGGCGCGCGCTTCATCGTGATTGCCTTCGATGAGGGCTGCCTGCGCCTCCAGAAGATTGATCAGCGGTTCCTGGTCGGCGCTGATCAAGCCGCGCGTTCGGGCTGCCATCTTGCGGGCCAGGAGGGCGTTGCCGGCGCCGGCGGCGATAAGGCCGGTCGACAGCGCCTGGTAGCCCCGGTCGCGCTTGCGGGCACGGAAATAGCGGGTGACGGAATGGGGCGAGGTCCAGATCATCCTCACCAGCGACCAGAGCAGCATGACAGCCGCGATGATGGCGATCAGCAGGCTGGCCGCGACGATCAGCTTGGTCTGGTAGAGCTCTCCGCCCCACATCAGCGAGAGATCGCCGGGGCGATCGGCCAGCCAGGAGAAGCCATAGCCGAGGGCCAGAACGATAACTATGAAAACAAGCAGTCTGACGATCATTCTCTTACCCTCAGCTCTGCTTGCCGGCGCCGGCGATGGCCTTGGACAGGGTCTCGCCGACGAGATCCTCGACCTTTATTCTCGCTTCAATCGACTGCTTGAAGGCGGCGGACGCCGTCTTGGATGCTTCCGGCAGGCTGTTCCACTCAGTGACGGCGCCCGGCAGGTCGCCGTTGCGGATCTTGTCTTCGAAGCGGGCGGCAATGGCCTCGACCGTGGTGCCCTCGATATTGCCGACTGGGCGCACGGTGACCAGCGACTTGGCGCCGGCCATCAAGCGGTCGCTCCAGCCCTGGCTTTCATCCGTCTTCTTTGAAGCGCCGATGATGGCATTGGCGACATCGGGCACCTGCCGGATCAGCTCGGCCCGCGACGGCACGCCGGTGTCGGCAAAACTGCTGAGCGTGGCGACGGCGGGGTCGTTCGGCGAGACGCCGGCGAAGGTGTCGAGCTCAGGCCGGAAGGAGCCGCCACGGTCGATGGCGGCCTTGAGGCCGGCAGCCGCGATCGCCTGGGCAACGGCGACGTCCTTGCCCGGCTCGCTCAGCTTCTTCTCGGCATCGTCCAGCCGCTTGGTGATATCGGCGCCGGTGGCGGCCTGGGTTTGCGTCGTCTGCGTCACGTTTGCCTTCAGCTGGTCGACTTCGGCCGTCAGCTCGGAGATTTTCTGCGCGGAGGCGGCATCGGCCCCCGGCGCTGCGCCACCGGCAGAGGCGGTCTGCGGCTGGTTCTTGATGGCGGTCTCAAGGGCGGCCACGCGCGCCTGCAGTGCCTGATCCGGCTCGCCTGCCGGAGCCGCTGCGAGCTTGGCAACCGTCTGCTTCAGACCCTCGACATCGCTGCCCAGCGTCGCGACTTCCTGGCTGCTGTCCTTCGAGACGGAGGGCGTCGGCAGCAGGCCGGCATATTGCACCGCTCCGGCGCAGACGAGGGCAATCAGGCCTCCGACGATGCCCGATGCGATCAGCGCCGAGGTGCTGTGGCCTGATGGCGCTGCCGATGGCGATGAATGTTGCGGCGGGGAGGGTGGCTCCGTCGCCGCATGGGGAGCAGCGTCCTCCCGGATTTTCGCGGCAGCGTCGCCCGGTGTTTCCGGTTCTGCCTGCGGCGGTGTCTGGACGTTGTCCGTCGAGGGTTTGTCGACGGTGCTTTCGCGGCCGTGCGCAGCGTTGGCTTCCAGCTCGATCGTCACTGGTTCGTCGTCGGGCTTCGAATGATGCGGCGGATTCCCCGGGATCATGGCGTCCTCATTTCATGCAGTGCGAAGAAGGTAGACAGTGAAGCGGTTTAAGGAAAGGCCTCAGAGCAAATTAGCATTCCCGTCGGGATCGAGAAGGTCCATCAGGCGCTCTTCT
Organism: Rhizobium sp. HT1-10; assembly: GCF_049472505.1. NCBI lineage: Bacteria > Pseudomonadati > Pseudomonadota > Alphaproteobacteria > Hyphomicrobiales > Rhizobiaceae > Rhizobium > Rhizobium sp. HT1-10. The sequence goes on from NZ_JBCEBQ010000002.1 coordinate 445,077, forward strand.
TCCGGCACCGAGGCGACGGCGATCCCAGACCGCAACGGGTAGGGGACGATTGTGGCAATCGTCGCGCTCAGGCAGAGAAGCCGCGTGTTTTTCAGCCGATCCAGGTTTTTCCCGACATAGTCGAGACCGAAGAAGCGCTCGGCCCCGTGGCGAGAATAGAAGAGCATGGCGCCGACAGGCCGGTCGAGGAGGGCCTGGCGAAGCTGCACATCGGATGGGTCGACCGGCTCCATGCGGTAGCTTTCGACGATGTCGAAGGCGATACCCTGTGCCAAAAGCCCCGCTTCGAGCCCGGAGGCGCGGGGGGAGCCGGCGAGATAGGTGAGCGGCCGATCGCCGAGCAGGTGGCGCAGGCCGGCAATGTGATCGGCGAGTTCTGCGCCATCGCCGGTGGAGTGATGGACGGTAGAAAAGCCAGCAGCGCTGGCTTTCTCGGCGGTTGCCTTGCCTACCGCAAAAAGCGGGCGTCCGAGATGCGCAGACAGTGACCCGCCCAGCGCGCCGAGCGCGCGGATGGCTTCGGCGCTGGTGACGACGAGGGCACCGGTCGAGGCTGCGAGACCGGCACTCGTTGCCTGCAGATCGTGAACCGCTTTTGTCAGCGGCAGGAGCACTGGCTGATGGCCGCGCGCCTCAAGTTTCTTCGCGGTGCGCTCGCCCGATGCCTTGGGACGGGTGACGAGCACGCGCATCGCTCAGCTCCAGCTATCGAAGAAGGTAGCGCCCGCCTTGTCGCGGACCGTCTGGCCGGCGGCGATCCCGAGAGCCTCGGCATCCCGGCGGTGGCCCTCGACGGTGATGCTGTGCTCGAGGCGCCCGTCCGGCGTCAGTATCATGCCGAAAAAGCGGAGATGATCGCCATTGCAGGTGGCGTAGCCGGCGATCGGCGTGCGGCAGGAGCCGTCGAGGGTCGCGAGGAAACCGCGCTCGCAGGAGACCGCATCGAAAGTGGGGATGTCGTTGAGCGGCGCCAGCAGCGCCTCGGTGCGCCGGTCGCCGACGCGGCTTTCGATGGCGATCGCGCCCTGCGCCGGGGCGGGCGGAAAGGCGTCGGGATCGAGGATGTCGGTGAGGACCTCGACTTTGCCCAGCCGTTTCAGCCCGGCAACGGCGAGAAGCGTTGCGTCCGCCTGTCCTTCGTTCAATTTGCGCAGACGCGTGTCAACGGCGCCGCGAAACACGATGACATTGATATCCGGGCGCAGCCTGCGGATCAGCGCCTGGCGCCGCAGCGAGGCGGAGCCGACGGTGGCACCCTGCGGCAGATCCTGCAGTCTCGGTGCAGTCCGACCGATGACGGCATCGCGTATGTCTTCGCGCGGCAGGAAGGCGGAGAGGTACAGACCTTCCGGCAGCTTGGTTGCCATGTCCTTGGCGGAATGGACCGCAAAGTCGAGATCCTCGGTCATCAGCCGCAGTTCCAGTTCCTGGGTAAACAGGCCCTTGCCGCCGATTTCGGCCAGCGAGCGGTCGGTGATGCGGTCGCCCATCGTCGTCATGACGACCAGCTCGAACATTTCCGGCGGCAGGCCATGGGCGGCGATCAGCCGGTCCCGCGTCTCATGGGCCTGGGCCAGCGCCAGCGGGCTTCCGCGCGTGCCGATCCGGAAAGGTTTTGTTTGCATCCGTCATGATCCGTTGTTACCGACAGTTCTCGTAAACAGGTTTACCCACCACCGCAATCCGACGTTCAGGTTCCATGACGCCCTTCCTCCGCATTCTCGGCATCGAAACAAGCTGCGACGAGACCGCCGCCGCCGTTGTCGAGCGTCAGGCGGATGGCGCGTGCACGGTGCTGTCCGACGTCGTTCTCAGCCAGATGGAAGAACACAGCGCCTATGGCGGCGTGGTCCCCGAGATCGCCGCCCGTGCCCATGTCGAGGCGCTTGATACGCTTATCGAAGACGCTTTGAAACGCGCCAATGTGTCGCTTGCCGATGTCGATGCCATTGCCGCCACGTCGGGGCCGGGCCTGATCGGCGGATTGCTGGTAGGCCTGATGACGGCGAAAGCGATGGCCCGCGCCTCGGGCAAGCCGCTCTATGCCATCAACCATCTCGAAGGCCATGCGCTGACGGCGCGGCTGACCGACGATCTGTCTTTTCCCTACCTGATGCTGCTGGTCTCGGGTGGGCACACGCAGCTGATCCTGGTGCGTGGCGTCGGCGTCTACGAGCGCTGGGGCACGACCATCGACGACGCGCTCGGCGAAGCCTTCGACAAGACGGCCAAGCTGCTGGGCCTGCCCTATCCCGGAGGTCCCGCTGTGGAAAAGGCGGCCAAGACCGGCAATGCCGACCGCTTCGTCTTTCCGCGACCGCTGGTCGGCGAAGCGCGGCTCGACTTTTCGTTTTCCGGCCTGAAGACCGCCGTCCGGCAGGCAGCGATGGAGATCGCGCCGCTGTCCGATGAGGATATCGCCGATGTGTGCGCCTCCTTCCAGAAGGCGATCTCGCGGACGTTGAAGGATCGCATCGGGCGCGGGTTGCAGCGCTTCAAGTCCGAATTCCCGGCCTCATCCGAGCCTCCGGCCCTGGTCGTCGCCGGTGGCGTTGCCGCCAATCTCGAGATTCGCCGCACGCTGCAGACCCTCTGCGACGAGCAGCGCTTCCGCTTCATCGCACCGCCTCTCCACCTTTGTACCGACAATGCCGTGATGATCGCCTGGGCCGGGCTCGAGCGGATGGCGTTGGGTGAGCCCGCCGACGATCTCTCCGTCGAACCGCGCTCGCGCTGGCCGCTTGACGCCAATGCGACGGCGCTGGTCGGCCACGGCCGGCGGGGCGCCAAATCGTGAGCGGTCCCGAGCGCATCGCCGTTATCGGCGCCGGTGCCTTTGGTACAGCACTCGCTTCCGTTGTCGCGCAGACCGGGCGCAGTTCGGTGGTGCTGGTCGGCCGCGATGCGGCGCTGATGGCACGGATGGCAACGACCCGTCTGCATGAGACTGCGCTGCCCGGCATCGTGCTGCCCGACACGCTTGAATTTTCGGCAGAACCGGAGGCGCTTGCTGCCGCCGATATCGTGCTGTTCGCCATGCCATCGCAGGCGCAGGCCGAGGCCGCCCGACATTATGGTCCCCATCTCGCCAGGCACGCTGTTGTCGTCACCTGCGCCAAGGGGATCGATCGGGTGTCCGGTTCGTTGCTGACGGAGATGCTCGAGCGCGAATTGCCCGAACACGCCATCGCCGTGCTGTCCGGGCCCGGTTTCGCCGCCGATATCGCCAAGGGCCTGCCAACGGCCATGGCCATTGCGGCTGCCGACATGGCCATTGCCGAACGGCTGGCGCTGGCAATCTCGGGCCGGACCTTCCGGCTCTACGCCTCCGACGACCGGATCGGCGTGCAGCTGGGCGGCGCGCTGAAAAACGTGCTGGCGATTGCCTGCGGCATCGTCGAGGGCCGGGGGATCGGCGATTCGGCCCGGGCCGCGCTGATCAGCCGGGGGCTCGCGGAAATGTCGCGCTTCGTCGGCGCGCAGGGCGGGCAGGCGGAGACCGTCCGTGGTCTGTCCGGCCTTGGCGATCTCGTGCTCACGGCCACCAGCCACCAGTCGCGCAACCTGCGCTTCGGCATCGCGCTCGGCCGGGGAGAGCAGCATAAGCCGGCGCAGGGATCGTTGGTCGAGGGCGCCCTTGCGGCCTCCGTTGCTGCCCGGCTTGCCGCCGGTCTCGGCGTCAGCATGCCGATCACCGATGCCGTTGCCGCCATCATCGATGGCAGGCTCGACATTGCCGACGCCATCGAACAGCTGATGACGCGGCCGATCACTACCGAATAGATATGACGATCAAACAGGAGCAACCGATGCTTTTCGCTTTTCTCTGCAAGGACAAGCCCGACCATCTCCAGGTCCGCATGGACACCCGCCCGGCCCATGTCGAGCACCTGAACAAGCTCAATGCCGAGGGTACCTTGAAAATGGCCGGCCCCTTCCTCGGTCCGGACGAGAAGCCCTGCGGCAGTCTGGTGATCGTCGAGGCCGCCTCGCTGGCCGACGCGCAGGCGCTGGCCGATGCCGATCCCTATGCCAAGGCAGGCCTGTTCGAGAGCGTCGAGGTCAAGCCGTTCAACTGGGTGTTCAACAAGCCGGAGGCGTGATCATGGCCCACTGGCTGTTCAAGTCCGAGCCAAAGACCTGGGGCTGGCAAGCCCAGAAGGATGCGGGCGAAGCCGGCACCGAATGGACCGGCGTGCGCAACTATCTGGCGCGCAACCACATGCGGGCGATGAAGATCGGCGACAAAGGCTTTTTCTATCACTCGAACGAGGGGCTCGAGGTCGTCGGCATCGTCGAGGTCTGCGCGCTCTCGCATCCGGATTCCAGCGCCAAGGGCGATCCGAAGTGGGATTGCGTCGATATCCGCGCCGTCTGCGACATGCCGAAGCCGGTGACGCTGAAGGATGTCAAGGCAAGCGAGAAGCTCGCCAAGATGTCGCTGGTCACCTCGATGCGGCTTTCCGTGCAGCCTGTCACGGACGAGGAATATCTGGAGGTCTGCCGCATGGGTGGCCTCGACAATCCGCCGCGCTGAGCCCGGTGTGAAGACCGATCCGGAAACCTTCATCCGCGCCAACACCGATGTGATGGCGCCGCCGCACGTGCCGGAAATCCGGCTGCATCTGGCGACGGAAGCCCACGATCTCTGGCTGAAGACCGAGGAGGAGCTGGAGGAAATCGGCCTGCCGCCGCCGTTCTGGGCCTTTGCCTGGGCAGGCGGGCAGGGCCTCGCGCGCTTCGTGCTCGACAATCCGGACATCGTCGCCGGCAGGCGCGTGGTGGATTTTGCCAGCGGCTCCGGGCTGGTGGCGATTGCCGCAGCACAGGCCGGTGCCGCCTCTGTGCTGGCCGTCGACATCGATCCCTGGGCGGCCTGCGCGGTGCGGCTGAATGCAATGGAAAACGATGTCACGATCGGCTTTTCCGGCGGCGACCTCATCGGCCTGCCGGTCGACGCCGACATATTGCTGGCCGGCGACGTGTTCTACGATCGCGAACTCGCCAGCAAGCTGGTGCCGTGGTTTTCTGAACTGGCGAGCGGTGGGACTGTCGTGCTGGTCGGAGATCCCGGCCGCGCTTATCTCCCCAAGGACGGTCTGACATTCCAGGCGACCTATCAGGTGCCGGTGACGCGTGCGCTTGAGGACAGCGAAGTCAAGAAAACGACGGTCTGGCGGTTTCAGCCCGCCTGACCTCAGGGCCTGATGACGCAGACGCCGCCTTCATAGCTGCAGGCGCTGCCCGCCTTGGCGACGTCGATGATCTTCGCGCGCGGGCGCAGAACCAACACGCTCGGCCCATCATAACCACCGTCGCTGTAGCCGGTGACGTAGGTGCCGCCATTGGCGTGGTAGACATCGATCGAGCCGGAGTAGCTGCCGGCAAAGCTGTCACGGATCTCACCACGCTCCACGACTGAAATGCCGCTGCCACGCTGAGGGGGCAAGCGGTTCGAGGACAGCATGCGCAGATGCCGCACATGGCCCTGGCCAACCCATCCCTGATGGTCGAAGCCGTTGCCTACGCCGTGGAAGCGGCTCCTATGGTGCCAAGCGTGCCGACCTCCGGCGTCAAATGCGAAGGCGTTGACCCCGTGTATGAAATTGCCTGGACCGGGGCGATGACCTCCGCGATGGAATACGGCTCCATCCTGCCCGTGGTCGGCGGCTCCCACCGGCAGGGCAAGCGCGCTGCACAGGGCAATCCCGGCAAACAGCATTCCGATTCGCGAAAAACCGCCAGACATTCCGGCCTCCATGACACAATCGTTAACGAAACGTTAACGCAAGGTGCCGGAAATGGAGGGACAAGTCCACGCGAAGGGCTGGGAAACCCTGTCGAATGGTTAATTTGCAAGAGAGTCATACGGCGAAATCGGCGTGCGGATGGGGTCAATCGATTAAATTTTTCGATCACAGCAATTGTGCTTGTCGCCAGGCGTTCCGGTGATTAAACCACGCGTTTGATGCAACGCACATAGGACTTTGTCATTCGTGTGTTGCCCGGGATTGCCCGCATTGGAAGCGCATCGTAACGCCGCGAGGTCTTGATGGCGAACGTCACACATAATCGGCCTATATCGCCGCATCTTCAAATCTACAAACCCATTCCCACCATGATCATGTCGATCGTCCACCGCATCACCGGTGGTGCGCTCTACGTCGGCACCCTGCTGGTCGTCTGGTGGCTCGTCGCTGCTGCCTCCGGGCAGTTCTATTTCGACTGGGCCAACTGGTTTCTCGGCACGATCATCGGCCGGTTGATCCTTCTCGGCTATACCTGGGCCTTGCTGCACCACATGCTCGGCGGCTTTCGCCACTTCATGTGGGATCTCGGCTACGGCTTCGGCAAGGCGTTTTCCACTAAGCTGGCGATCGCCAATCTCATCGGCTCGCTCTGTCTCACCGTCATCGTCTGGGCCATCGGCCTGGCGATGCGTTTCTGAGGGCAATGTCCATGGATATGCGCACTCCGCTCAGCCGCGTTCGCGGTCTCGGCTCTGCCAAGGATGGTACCGAGCATTTCTGGCGCCAGCGGCTGACCGCCGTCGCCAACGTCCCCTTGTTCCTCTTCTTCGTCGTCTTCCTGATGATCTATGCCGGCGCCCCTTACGCCGTCGTCGTGCACGCGCTGTCGAACCCGTTTGTTGCCGTCATCTTCGCGCTGATGGTGATTTCGGGCGTCGTCCACATGCGCCTCGGCATGCAGGTGATCATCGAGGACTACGTCCATGGCGAAATCAGCAAGCTCGTCTTTCTGATGCTCAACACGTTCTTCTCGATCGTCGTTGCTGGGCTCTGTCTCTTCGCCATTCTGAAAATCGCGTTTGTAGGATAATTGCATCATGGCACCCACCGCACCCCATCAGAATGGGCCAGAACGGACCGGCAAGGACTACAAGTATGTCGATCACTCCTATGATGTGATCGTCGTCGGCGCCGGCGGCGCGGGTCTGCGCGCCACGCTCGGCATGGCCGAGCAGGGTTTCAAGACCGCCTGCATCACCAAGGTTTTCCCGACCCGTTCGCACACGGTCGCCGCCCAGGGCGGCATTGCCGCGTCGCTGCGCAACATGACGCCGGATTCGTGGCAGTGGCATCTCTATGACACCGTCAAGGGCTCTGACTGGCTCGGCGACGTCGACGCCATGCAGTACCTGACGATGGAAGCGCCGAAGGCTGTCTACGAGCTCGAGCATTACGGCGTGCCCTTCTCGCGCAACGAGGAAGGCAAGATCTACCAGCGGCCGTTCGGCGGCCACATGCAGAACTACGGCGAAGGCCCGCCGGTACAGCGCACCTGCGCTGCCGCCGACCGTACCGGCCACGCCATCCTGCACACGCTGTATGGCCAGTCGCTGAAGCACAACGCCGAATTCTTCATCGAATATTTCGCGCTCGATCTGATCATGTCGGACGACGGCTCCAAGTGCATCGGCGTCGTTGCCTGGTGCCTCGATGACGGCACGATCCATCGCTTCTCCGCCAAGATGGTGGTGCTGGCGACCGGCGGCTATGGCCGCGCCTATTTCTCGGCAACGTCTGCCCATACCTGCACCGGCGACGGTGGCGGCATGGTCGCGCGCGCCGGCCTGCCGCTGCAGGACATGGAATTCGTGCAGTTCCATCCGACCGGCATCTATGGCGCCGGCTGTCTCATCACCGAAGGGGCGCGCGGCGAAGGCGGCTATCTCGTCAATTCGGAAGGCGAGCGCTTCATGGAGCGCTATGCTCCTTCAGCCAAGGATCTTGCCTCGCGTGACGTCGTGTCGCGCTGCATGACGCTGGAAATCCGCGAGGGTCGCGGCGTCGGCAAGAACAAGGACCACATCTACCTGCACCTCGACCATCTCGATCCGGCCGTTCTCAACGAGCGCCTGCCGGGCATTTCGGAATCGGCTAAGATCTTTGCCGGCGTCGACGTGACGCGCGAGCCGATCCCGGTCCTGCCGACGGTGCACTACAACATGGGCGGCATCCCGACCAACTACTGGGGTGAAGTTCTCAACGCCGACAGCGAAAACCCGGAGCGCATCCTGCCCGGCCTTATGGCTGTCGGCGAAGCCGGCTGCGCTTCGGTGCACGGCGCCAATCGCCTCGGCTCCAACTCGCTCATCGACCTGGTCGTCTTCGGCCGCGCTGCCGCGATCCGTGCTGCCGAGGTCATCGACCGCGCGGCTCCGATCCCGCAGCTGAACGTCGCTGCCTGCGAAAAGATCATGGATCGCTTCGACAAGCTGCGCTTTGCCAACGGCAACACGCCGACCTCGGTGCTGCGTGAAAAGATGCAGCATGCGATGCAGGACGATGCTGCCGTGTTCCGCACGCAGGATTCGCTGGCATCGGGCTGCGAACGCATGTCGGCGATCTGGAAGGAACTGGCCGACGTAAAGGTTACAGACCGCTCGTTGATCTGGAACTCGGACCTCGTCGAGACGCTGGAGCTGCAGAACCTGATGGCCAACGCCATCGTGACGATCTACGGCGCCGAAGCCCGCAAGGAAAGCCGCGGTTCACACGCCCGGGAAGACTTCACCGACGGCCCGTTCGGCGGCCGCGACGACGTCAACTGGCGCAAGCACACGCTCTCCTGGGTCAACGATGCCGGCGAGGTGAAGCTGGATTACCGTCCGGTTCACACCCAACTGATCGCCGAAGGAATGGATCCGCAGAAGATCGAACCGAAGGCGCGTGTTTATTGACGAGGGTTGTGGCAAGATAGGCGGAGGTCATCGCCGGAGGCACTGTGATGGGTGAAATGCGGATCAGGATCGACGAAGGCTTGCTCACCAAGCTTGAGAGCCTCGCGCGCGCCCATCAGAGAACGCTGGAGGAGGAGATCAACGAACGGCTAACCGCTTCAGTCGCTCCGGGTAAGGAGAGCCTATATGAAGCTGCCGTTCGCATCGCTGCGATGACGCCGAAAGGCGTCAAGCAGACCGACAGTGTCGAGATATTACGCCAGATTCGTGATGAGGAATGATTATCGTCGATGCTTCGGTGGTGGTGAAATGGTTCATTGATGAGGAAGATCATCTTGAGGCCCTGGAACTCACGAAAATGCCGAAGAAACTGAAGGCTCCCGATATTGTGTTGCCAGAAGTGGCGCACGTTCTTCGTAGAAAAGTCCGCATGAATATCATCTCCAACAGTCAAGCAGCCGATGCTCTTACGACACTCAAGTCAACATTCAAAAATGCGACACCGTCGATCGCCTTGATCGACGTCGCTTTCGAACTTTCGAGGCTGATGGATCATTCAGTCTATGACACGATGTATCTGGCATGCGCCCTTGGGGATAAGGACGATGTTCTTGTGACCGCTGACAAAAAGTTTGCTGCAAAGGCCATAGCGGCCGGATTTGACGATAAAATTCGTATTTTGGGAGCCGCATCGGCGGAAACTTCCCTGCGACAGGAAAACGGACATGGTTGAACTCGCTCTACCCAAGAATTCCCAGATGCGCGAAGGCAAGGTCTGGCCGAAGCCGCAGGGTGCAAAGAACACGCGCGAACTGCGGATCTACCGCTGGAGCCCGGACGACGGGCAGAACCCGAGCATCGACACGTTCTACATCGATGTCGACGATTGCGGTCCGATGGTGCTGGATGCGCTGCTCTACATCAAGAACAACATCGACCCGACGCTGACGCTGCGCCGCTCCTGTCGCGAGGGGATCTGCGGTTCCTGCGCGATGAATATCGACGGCACGAACACGCTCGCCTGCACCAAGGGCCTGGATGAGGTCAAGGGTACCGTCAAGGTCTACCCGCTGCCGCACCTGCCTGTGGTCAAGGATCTCGTGCCTGATCTCACCAACTTCTACGCCCAGCACCGCTCGATCGAGCCCTGGCTGAAGACGGTGTCGCCGGAGCCGGCGAAGGAATGGAAGCAGAGCCACGACGACCGCCAGAAGCTCGACGGTCTCTACGAATGCATTCTCTGCGCTTGCTGCTCGGCCTCCTGTCCGAGCTACTGGTGGAACGGCGACCGCTATCTCGGCCCCGCCGTCCTGCTGCAGGCCTATCGCTGGCTGATCGATTCGCGCGACGAAGCCACCGGCGAGCGTCTCGACAATCTGGAAGATCCTTTCCGGCTCTATCGCTGCCACACGATCATGAATTGCGCCCAGACCTGCCCGAAGGGTCTCAATCCGGCCAAGGCGATCGCTGAAATCAAGAAGATGATGGTCGAGCGTCGCGTCTAGCCGCTGCGTATGCCCTTCTGACAAGACCTCGAGGCGCTCTTCTTCGAAAGAGGGAGCGCCTTTTCTCTTGAATTCGTCAAAAATGCGCCAAATTTGTCCCAGACTTGCGCCATGGACCTGTCCGTCAACAATTTGTCCTTGTGCTGACTTGATTCATCAAGGCCTTTCACGATAATTCCGCCGTGATTGCGCGCCACCTTCGGGGCAGGGCCGGGCTAATTCAGGAGTTTGACGATGCGATTTCAATATGCTGCGACGGCTGCGGCAATCGGCCTGACGCTGGCGGGATGCCAGCGCACAGGTTACAACAACGATTACAGCGCCTCGCCAGCCTATTCGCCGCCGCCTATCCAGGCCGCGCCAGTGGGGCAGGTCCAATCCAGCCAGCTCCCCGATCCGACAGGCAACGGCTCGCAGTTCCCGGCTCCTCCGACCACTGCGCCAGGCAACGGCGCACCGCAGCAGAATGCGGCGATTGCGGCCTCCGGTCTCGATGTCACCAAGGAATCGATGGTCGGCAGTTGGAAGGTCGGCAACGGCGGCACCACCTGCGACATGTTCCTGACACTTACCAATCTCGGCAGCGGATCACGCGGCGGCACGCGCGGCTGCGTCGGCGAGCTGACCAACATGGGTTCGTGGGAAGTGGCCGGCAAGCAGGTCGTGCTCAAGGATCGCAGCGGCAACCAGCTGGGTTCGGTCTACAAGACAGCCGATTCGCGCTTTACCGGAACTACAGCATCCGGCCAGCCAATCAGCCTGAGCCGCTAAACTCCCCGGCCGGCGGGCCATCTCCCGACGCTTGAGGCAGTCTTGTCCATGCAGCCTATGCCTGACTACTCCATCAGCGTCAGCGAAAAGTTGAAGTCGCTGACGGCCTCCGGTTCATTGCAAGTCGATGCGGCGCAGATGGACGTCGCAAAACATCTCGACCGAGTGCTGGCCGCGCTGAAGCAGCGGCGCCCGGCCGCCAAGTCGAGTGCGCTCGGCTGGCTGTTTGCCGCGCGCAAGAAGCCCGAACCGATCCGTGGCCTCTATATCCACGGAAGCGTCGGGCGCGGCAAGACGATGCTGATGGACATGTTCTTCGCCATGGCGCCGTCGAAGAAGAAACGGCGGGCGCATTTCCACGAGTTCATGGCCGACGTCCACAACAGGATCGCCGCCCACCGGCTGAAGATCAAGAACGGCGAGACAAAGCTTGCCGACCCGGTGCCGCCCGTTGCTGCCGATCTGTTCGCCGAGGCCGAACTCCTGTGCTTCGACGAGTTCAGCGTCACCGACATCGCCGATGCGATGATCCTGTCGCGGCTGTTCTCGGAGCTTTTCTCGCTCGGCTGCGTTCTGGTCACGACCTCGAATGTCGAGCCGGACAATCTCTACCGCGATGGCCTCAATCGCTCGCTGTTCACGCCGTTCATCACCCTTCTCAAGACTTATGTCGACGTCGTAACGCTGGATTCGCCCACCGACTACCGGATGGAGAAGGACGACAGCCAGCCCGTCTATCTGACGCCGCTTAATGCCGAGACCGACCGGGCGATGGACGCGGCCTGGGCAAGGGCGCTGCACGGGCGCACGGCACAGCCGACCGAGATCCCGCGCAAGGGACGCGTCGTCCATGTGCCGGCTGCGGTCGACCGGCTGGCGCGCTTTTCCTTCGCCGATCTCTGCGAAGCGCCGCTCGGGGCAGGCGACTTTCTTGCCATCGCCGCCCGCTTCGATACCATCTTCATCGATCACATTCCCGAACTAGGACCGGAAAAGCGGAACCAAACCAAGCGCTTCATCATTCTGATCGACACGCTTTACGATCATGCGACGCATGTTACAATCTCGGCGGCGGCGATGCCGGAGGCGCTGCTCGTGCAGCGTCGCGGAACGGAGGGCTTCGAATTCGACCGGACGGCATCGCGTCTTTTCGAGATGAGAAGTGCGGAATATCTCGCCCAGATTCGTAACCGGTCTGCGGCAGAGTAACGTTTTGGTGACAATTGTTCTTACGTTTACGTAAGAGTTTTTATATCTAACCGATTGAATTTTAACGTCACAAAATAATCAATTGCCATTTTAGCCCGTTGGGTCTAAGCGATTGCTGCCGTGGTCGATGCTTCAATGTGTCGCGCCATCGTTTTCGATCGCAAAGGATATTCCGAAATGGCGCGTAACAAAATCGCACTCATTGGTTCTGGCATGATTGGTGGCACGCTGGCGCATCTCGCCGGCCTGAAGGAACTGGGCGACATCGTCCTGTTCGACATCGCGGACGGCATTCCCCAGGGCAAGGGCCTTGATATTTCCCAGTCTTCGCCGGTCGAAGGCTTCGACGTCAACCTCACCGGCGCCAGCGACTATTCGGCGATCGAAGGTGCTGATGTCTGCATCGTCACCGCCGGCGTTGCCCGCAAGCCCGGCATGAGCCGTGATGATCTGCTCGACATCAACCTCAAGGTCATGGAACAGGTCGGCGCCGGCATCAAGAAATATGCCCCCAACGCTTTCGTCATCTGCATCACCAACCCGCTCGACGCGATGGTCTGGGCGCTGCAGAAGTTTTCCGGCCTGCCGGCCAACAAGGTCGTCGGCATGGCCGGCGTTCTGGATAGCTCGCGCTTCCGCCTCTTCCTTGCCAAGGAATTCAACGTTTCCGTCCAGGACGTCACCGCCTTCGTGCTCGGCGGCCACGGCGACACCATGGTGCCGCTCGCCCGTTACTCGACCGTCGGCGGCATTCCGCTCACCGACCTCGTCACGATGGGTTGGGTCACCAAGGAACGCCTCGAAGAAATCATCCAGCGCACCCGCGATGGCGGCGCCGAAATCGTCGGTCTGCTGAAGACCGGCTCGGCCTACTACGCACCGGCCGCCTCTGCCATCGAGATGGCTGAGTCCTATCTCAAGGACAAGAAGCGCGTCCTGCCTTGCGCCGCCTATCTCTCCGGCCAGTACGGCGTCAACGACATGTATGTCGGCGTGCCCACCGTCATCGGTGCCGGTGGTATCGAGCGGATCATCGAGATCGACATGAACAAGGCTGAAAAAGAAGCCTTCGACAAGTCTGTCGCTGCCGTCGCCGGTCTCTGCGAGGCATGCATCAACATCGCTCCGTCGCTGAAGTAAATTCGGCGCAGAAATAAGTCTGGCGCTGAAGCAGGCGTCGCGCTCCAATAGGGATAGATCCATGAATATCCACGAATACCAGGCCAAGGCTCTGCTCAAGAGCTTTGGCGCCCCGGTCGCTGAAGGTGTTGCCATCTTCAACGCGTCGGAAGTCGAAGCCGCCGTCAAGCAGCTTCCCGGCCCGCTTTATGTCGTCAAGAGCCAGATCCATGCTGGCGGCCGCGGCAAGGGCAAGTTCAAGGAACTGCCGCCGGAAGCCAAGGGCGGCGTACGTCTCGCCAAGTCGCTCGAGGAAGTCCAGGCTTTCGTCAAGGACATGCTCGGCAACACGCTGGTAACAGCCCAGACCGGTGACGCCGGCAAGCAGGTCAATCGCCTCTACATCGAAGACGGCGCAGACATCGACCGCGAACTCTATCTGTCGATCCTGGTCGACCGTGCCGTTGGCCAGGTTTCCTTCGTCGTTTCGACCGAAGGCGGCATGGACATCGAGACCGTTGCCCACGACACCCCGGAAAAGATCATCAACGTCGCGATCAACCCGACGACGGGCGTCACGGCCGCTGATGTCGCCAAGCTCAGCGATGCGCTGAAGCTCGAAGGCGAAGCCCGTCAGGACGCTGAAAAGCTTTTCCCGATCCTCTACAAGGCCTTCGTCGAAACCGACATGGCGCTGCTCGAAGTCAACCCGCTGATCGTCATGACCAACGGCCGCCTGCGCGTCCTCGACGCCAAGGTGTCGTTCGACGGCAACGCGCTGTTCCGTCACGAAGACATCGTGGCGCTGCGCGACACCAGCGAGGAAGACGAGAAGGAAATCGCCGCCTCCAAGTACGACCTCGCCTATGTCGCCCTCGACGGCAACATCGGCTGCATGGTCAACGGCGCCGGTCTCGCCATGGCCACCATGGACATCATCAAGCTCTACGGCGCCGAGCCTGCGAACTTCCTCGACGTCGGCGGTGGCGCGACGAAGGAAAAGGTCACGGCCGCCTTCAAGATCATCACTGCCGATCCGGCCGTGAAGGGCATCCTGGTCAACATCTTCGGCGGCATCATGAAGTGCGATGTCATTGCTGAAGGCGTTCTGGCTGCCGTCAAGGAAGTCGGCCTTCAGGTCCCGCTCGTCGTTCGCCTCGAAGGCACCAACGTCGCGCTCGGCAAGAAGATCATCAACGAATCCGGTCTCAATGTCATTTCCGCAGACGACCTGGACGATGCCGCCCAGAAGATCGTCTCAGCTGTGAAGGCGCTTTAATCGATGGCCAAATCACCGAAGAACCCCAATCGCCAGCCTTTCGGCCCGAACGAGACAGATGCCAATCTGTGCTACTTCGTCTGCTGGGACAGTGAATACGACAGCGAAGACGGTACGGCCGAGCGTTGGGCGCATTTCACGCACAATGACGACGCGCAGGCCTATTTTGCCGAGAAGATCAAGGATGCAGACCTGTTCGTCTGGAAGGGCGAGCTGGGCATTTCCCAGGTCGACCAGCATTATGACTGGTTCCGCACCCAGTGGTCCAAGAACCTCGAGGCGCACCTGACGCAAAAGTCGGCCGCCGGCAAAGGCTACCGCTTTTCCAATGACGCCTTTGAAGCATTCGATCCCCTCGAGTTCGAGGAAGAGGAAGACAACTAATGTCCATTCTGATTAACAAAAACACCAAGATCCTTGTTCAGGGTCTGACCGGCAAGACCGGCACGTTCCACACGGAACAGGCGCTTGCCTACCACGGCACCAAGATGGTCGGCGGTATCAACCCTAAGAAGGGTGGCGAGACCTGGTCGGGTTCGGCTGGCGAATCCCTGCCGATCTTTGCGACCGTTGCCGAAGGCAAGGAAGCAACCGGCGCCGACGCATCGGTCATCTACGTGCCGCCAGCTGGCGCTGCCGCTGCGATCCTCGAAGCCATCGAAGCTGAAATTCCGCTGATCGTCTGCATCACGGAAGGCATCCCGGTTGCCGACATGATCAAGGTCAAGGCTCGCCTCGACGCCTCCAAGTCGCGCCTCATCGGCCCGAACTGCCCGGGCGTGATGACACCGGACGAATGCAAGATCGGCATCATGCCGGGCTCGATCTTCAAGAAGGGCTCCGTCGGCGTCCTGTCGCGTTCGGGCACGCTGACCTATGAAGCCGTGTTCCAGACGACCAACGAAGGCCTCGGCCAGACCACGGCTGTCGGCATCGGCGGCGACCCGGTCAAGGGCACCGAGTTCATCGACATCCTGGAAATGTTCCTCGCAGACGAAGAAACCAAGTCGATCATCATGATCGGCGAAATCGGTGGTTCGGCTGAAGAAGACGCAGCCCAGTTCATCAAGGACGAAGCCAAGCGCGGTCGTTCCAAGCCAATGGTCGGCTTTATCGCCGGCCGTACGGCCCCTCCCGGACGCACCATGGGCCATGCTGGCGCCGTGATCTCCGGCGGCAAGGGCGGCGCGGAAGACAAGATCGCTGCCATGGAAGCCGCAGGCATCCGCGTCTCGCCGTCTCCGGCGCGCCTCGGCAAGACGCTGGTCGAAGTCCTCAAGGGCTGATCCTATATACAAAGGGCAGGGACGCGAGCCCCTGCCCATTCGGATTCTAGGGTCTAGGCCCGAGTGACTGCCGCTTCTGGCGGAAACATTGAAAATGCGGCCGCCGGACATGCCGGCAATCCAATCAAGTCGGGAGGCGGACCTCAGTCCGCGGATCACCATGGCAAGACAAGAAGCCAACGAGCAATTTCAGATCACGTCGTTCCTCGACGGCGCCAATGCTGCTTATATCGAGCAGCTCTACGCCCGTTACGAGGCGGACCCGAAGTCGGTCTCCGACGAGTGGCAGTCTTTCTTCAAGGCGCTGGATGACAATCCAAGCGACGTGAAGCGCGCTGCCAAGGGTGCTTCGTGGCAGAAGAAGAACTGGCCGATCGCGGCCGGCGGCGATCTGGTCTCGGCGCTTGACGGCAATTGGGGCGTGATCGAGAAGGTCGTCGAGACCAAGGTCAAGGCCAAGGCCGAAGCAGCCGGCAAGCCGACCGACGGTGCCGACATCATCCAGGCGACCCGCGATTCGGTGCGCGCCATCATGATGATCCGTGCCTACCGCATGCGCGGCCATCTGCACGCCAAGCTCGATCCGCTCGGCATTGCCGCTCCGGTCGAGGATTATCACGAGCTGTCGCCCGAGGCCTATGGCTTTACCGACGCCGACTACGACCGCAAGATCTTCATCGATAACGTGCTTGGCCTCGAATACGCCTCGGTCCGCGAGATGATCGAGATCCTCGAGCGCACCTATTGCTCGACGATCGGCGTCGAATTCATGCACATGTCCAACCCGGAAGAGAAGGGCTGGGTTCAGGAGCGCATCGAAGGCAAGGAAAAGGGCGTCGCCTTTTCGCCTGAAGCCAAGAAGGCGATCCTGCAGAAGGTCATCGAAGCCGAAGGCTACGAACAGTTCCTCGACGTCAAGTTCAAGGGCACCAAGCGCTTCGGCCTCGACGGCGGCGAATCGCTGATCCCGGCGCTGGAGCAGATGCTGAAGAGCGGCGGCGCGCTCGGTGTGCGCGAAGCCGTGTTCGGTATGGCCCACCGCGGCCGCCTCAACGTGCTGTCCCAGGTGATGGGCAAGCCGCACCGCGCCATCTTCCACGAATTCAAGGGCGGCTCCTATGCGCCCGACGAAGTCGAAGGCTCCGGCGACGTGAAGTACCATCTCGGCGCCTCCTCCGACCGCGATTTCGACGGCAACAAGATCCACGTCTCGCTGACGGCCAACCCGTCGCACCTGGAAATCGTCGACCCGGTCGTCATGGGCAAGGTTCGCGCCAAGCAGGACATGGGTGCCACCGTCTGGGACGGCGACACCATTCCGTTGACGGAACGCGCCAAGGTCATGCCGCTGCTCATCCATGGCGATGCGGCGTTTGCCGGCCAGGGCGTGATTGCTGAAATCCTTGGCCTCTCCGGCCTGCGCGGTCACCGCGTTGCCGGCACCATGCACGTCATCATCAACAACCAGATCGGTTTCACCACCAATCCGGCCTATTCGCGCTCGTCGCCCTATCCGTCCGACGTCGCCAAGATGATCGAAGCGCCGATCTTCCATGCCAATGGTGACGATCCGGAAGCCGTCGTCTATGCGGCCAAGGTTGCCACCGAATTCCGCATGAAGTTCCACAAGCCTGTCGTCCTCGACATGTTCTGCTACCGCCGCTACGGCCATAACGAAGGCGACGAACCGTCCTTCACGCAGCCGAAGATGTACAAGGTCATCCGTGGCCACCAGTCGGTGCTGCAGCTTTACTCGGCCCGCCTGATCGAAGAGGGCGTCGTGTCGCAGGAAGACGTCGACAAGATGAAGGCCGACTGGCGCACCCATCTCGAGCAGGAGTTCGAGGCTGGCCAGCACTACAAGCCGAACAAGGCCGACTGGCTCGATGGCCAGTGGTCGGGACTGCGCGCGGCTGACAATGCCGACGAGCAGCGCCGCGGCAAGACCGCCGTGCCGATGAAGACGCTGAAGGATATCGGCCGCAAGCTGTCGGAGATCCCTGAGGGCTTCAACGCCCACCGCACGATCCAGCGCTTCATGGAAAACCGGTCGAACATGATCGCCTCGGGTGAGGGCATCGACTGGGCGATGGCGGAAGCACTTGCTTTCGGCGCGCTCTGCGTCGAGGGCACGAAGATCCGCCTGTCCGGTCAGGATTGCGAACGCGGCACCTTCTCTCAGCGCCACTCGGTGCTCTACGATCAGGAAACCGAACAGCGCTACGTGCCGCTCGCCAACCTGTCGGCGACGCAGGGGCGCTACGAAGTCATCAACTCGATGCTGTCCGAAGAGGCCGTGCTCGGCTTCGAATACGGCTACTCGCTGGCCCGTCCGAATGCGCTGACCCTCTGGGAAGCCCAGTTCGGCGACTTCGCCAACGGCGCGCAGGTCGTGTTCGACCAGTTCGTCTCGTCGGGCGAACGCAAGTGGCTGCGCATGTCGGGCCTCGTCTGCCTGCTGCCGCACGGCTACGAAGGCCAGGGTCCGGAGCATTCGTCGGCCCGCCTCGAACGCTTCCTGCAGCTCTGCGCGGAAGACAACATGCAGGTCGCCAACGTCACGACGCCGGCTAACTACTTCCACATCCTGCGCCGACAGCTGAAGCGCGACTTCCGCAAGCCGCTGATCATGATGACGCCGAAGTCGCTGCTGCGCCACAAGAAGGCCGTGTCTGGTCTGGCCGAAATGGCCGGCGAGAGCTCCTTCCACCGCCTGCTCTGGGACGATGCCGAAGTCATCAAGGACGGCCCGATCAAGCTGCAGAAGGACGCCAAGATCCGTCGCGTCGTCATCTGCTCGGGCAAGGTCTATTACGACCTGCTGGAAGAGCGCGAAAAGCGTGGCGTCGACGACGTCTACCTGCTGCGCATCGAACAGCTCTATCCGTTCCCGGCCAAGGCGCTGATCAACGAGCTCAGCCGCTTCCGCAATGCGGAAATGGTCTGGTGCCAGGAAGAGCCGAAGAACATGGGCGCCTGGTCGTTCATCGACCCCTATCTGGAATGGGTGCTTGCCCATATCGACGCCAAGTACCAGCGCGTCCGCTACACCGGTCGTCCGGCCGCTGCCTCGCCAGCAACGGGCCTGATGTCGAAGCACCTGGCCCAGCTGGCCGCCTTCCTCGAGGACGCCCTCGGCGGTTGAAAATCGGTCGGGGGAGAGGCTGCAAGGTCTCTCCCCCGCATCCCGTAATTGATGACGTCCGCTGCCGCGCTACATGAGATTATTCTTCGGCCTGCCGCCGTCCCACCGATAACGATCAAAAATTCAGGATTTGAACATGGCCACTGAAATTCGCGTACCCACCCTCGGCGAGTCCGTCAGCGAAGCGACCGTCGGCACCTGGTTCAAGAAGGTCGGCGACGTCGTCAAGGTCGATGAGCCGCTGGTTGAACTCGAAACCGACAAGGTGACGATCGAAGTGCCGTCGCCGATCGCCGGCACGCTGTCGGAAATCGTCGCCCAGGCTGGCGAGACCGTCGGTCTCAATGCGCTGCTTGGCCAGATCGCTGCCGGTGGCGCCGCCGCTGCTCCGGCTGCTGCCGCCCCTGCCAAGGCCGAGCCTGCTGCTCCTGCGGCGGCTGCACCTGCCGCTTCCGTATCCGCTCCGGCTGCTCCTGCCGCACCGACATCGATGCCGCCGGCGCCTGCCGCTGCCAAGATGATGACGGAGAACAACGTTTCCGCTGATCAGGTCGATGGCTCTGGCAAGCGTGGCCAGGTTCTGAAGGGCGATGTGATCGCTGCCGTGGCCAAGGGCCTTTCGGCGCCGGCTGCCGCTGAGCCTGCCAAGGCCGCAGCACGTGCGCCGACGGCGGTCGAAGACGCGCCGCGCGAAGAGCGCGTCAAGATGACCCGCCTGCGCCAGACGATTGCCCGTCGCCTCAAGGACGCGCAGAACACCGCTGCCATGCTCACCACTTACAACGAAGTGGACATGACGGCTGTCATGGCTCTGCGTACGAAGTACAAGGACATCTTCGAGAAGAAGCACGGCGTGAAGCTCGGCTTCATGGGCTTCTTCACCAAGGCGGTCACCCACGCGCTGAAGGAACTGCCTGCTGTCAACGCCGAGATCGACGGCACCGACATCATCTACAAGAACTATTGTCACGTCGGCATGGCCGTCGGCACCGACAAGGGTCTCGTCGTCCCTGTTATCCGCGACGCCGACCAGATGACGGTCGCCGAAATCGAGAAGGACCTCGGTCGTCTCGCCAAGGCTGCCCGCGACGGCACGCTGTCGATGGCCGACATGCAGGGCGGCACCTTCACCATCACCAATGGTGGCGTCTACGGGTCGCTGATGTCCTCGCCGATCCTCAATGCGCCGCAGTCCGGCATCCTCGGCATGCACAAGATCCAGGAGCGCCCGGTCGTCGTCGGCGGCCAGATCGTCATCCGTCCGATGATGTATCTGGCACTCTCCTATGACCACCGCATGGTCGACGGCAAGGAAGCCGTCACCTTCCTGGTCCGCGTCAAGGAAAGCCTCGAGGATCCGGAACGCCTGGTTCTCGATCTCTAAGAACATCACCTGCCCTTCAGCGGCATCCTTGCGGGGATGCCGCTGACCTCGTTCGCCGGAGAGCATCATGCAGCCGACATTTCTTGCCGCGTCGCCGTTTCTGCCGCTGGTTGGCCTCAGCGTCGTGCTGCTGATTATCCACATCATGCTACAGGCGATGTCGGCGACAAAGGAACTTGGCTCCAGCTGGAATGCCAGCCCGCGGGATGATGAAAAGAAGCCGACCGGCAAGCTTGCCGGCCGCGCTGCGCGTGCTTCCGCCAACTTCCTCGAAACCTATCCAGCCTTCATTGCCCTGGCGTTTGGCCTCATCCTTGCCGGTGATCCCCATGGTTTCGGCCTGACCGGCGCATGGCTGTGGCTGGTGTGCAGGATCATCTACATCCCGCTCTATCTGGCAGGCATTCCCTACATCCGGTCTGCCGTATGGGTGGGGTCGATGGCTGGTCTGGCCACCATGTTGCTGGTGTTGTTGTTCTAGGGCTATCGCTGCCGTGTCGCATCGAATGAGGAAAGTCTATGCATCCCTACTTGCTTGAACTTGCATCGCTGATGGCGATTTTCTCCTTCGGTATCATATCTCCCGGTGCCGATCTGGCCATGGTGATGCGCCAGTCCCTGCTGCATGGCCGGCGCGAGGCGCTCATCACCAGTTTCGGCATCGGTACGTCGCTGATGTTCCACGTCACCTATACGATCCTTGGTCTCGGGCTGATTATTTCGCAGTCGATCTACCTGTTTAATCTCGTAAAATGGTGCGGCGTCGCCTATCTCTTCTATATCGGTTACAAGGCGCTCAGGGCCAAAAAGGCTGACTTGACGGTTCAGCCAAAGGAACAGGTCGGCGAGAAAGTGCAGCAATCCGCTGCAAAGTCGTTTTTGCTCGGCTTCGCCGCCAATGCGTTGAACCCGAAGCCGGTATTTTTCTTCCTGTCCATCTTTTCTACCGTGGTCAGTGTCGAGACGCCTATCGCGGTCAAGTTTTGCTATGGTCTGGTGATGGCGACGGCGCTCATTGCATGGTTTGTCGGCGTGAGCTTGTTCATGACGACGCCTGTCATGCGCGCCCGCTTCACGCGCGTCAGCCATTGGATCGATCGCGTCAGCGGCGTGGTCTTCATTGGCCTCGGCCTCAAGCTTGCCACGGAACGGGCAGCGTAATTCTCTGGAGGGCCCTGCTCTTCATCCCTATAGTCGCGACCGGGTGCACAGAGGCCGCGAAACAGTCGATGCAAAGGAACATCTTCAATGGCATATGATCTTATCGTTATCGGAACCGGCCCTGGCGGCTATGTCTGCGCCATCAAGGCCGCGCAGCTGGGCATGAAGGTTGCCGTGATCGAGAAGCGTGCCAGCTTCGGCGGCACCTGCCTCAACATCGGCTGCATTCCGTCCAAGGCGCTGCTGCATGCCTCCGAAATGTTCCACCAGGCCGGTCACGGCATGGCGCCGCTCGGTGTCGATGTGGCCCCCCCGACGCTGAACCTGCCGAACATGATGGCCCACAAGGACGCCACGGTGAAGGCGAATGTCGATGGTGTCGCCTTCCTGTTCAAGAAGAACAAGATCGACAGCTTCATCGGTGCAGGCAAGATCGTTTCGGCCGGAAAAGTCTCCGTCACCGGCGATGACGGCCAGGTGCAGGAAGTCGAAGGCAAGGCCATCGTGATTGCCACCGGCTCCGACGTCGCCGGCATCCCGGGCGTTCCGGTCGAGCTCGACGAGAAGATCATCGTTTCGTCGACCGGCGGCATCGCGCTCGACAAGGTTCCCGCGACAATGATCGTCGTTGGCGGCGGCGTCATCGGGCTCGAGCTCGGCTCGGTCTGGGCGCGCCTCGGCGCCAAGGTCACCGTCATCGAATATCTCGACACCATCCTCGGCGGCATGGACGGCGAGATCTCCAAGCAGTTCCACCGGATGCTCGCCAAGCAGGGCATGGACTTCCATCTCGGCGCCAAGGTCACCGGCGTCGCGAAGTCTGACACCGGCGCCAAGGTTACTTTCGAGCCTGCCAAGGGTGGCGACGCCACCTCGCTCGATGCCGACGTCGTGCTGATCGCCACCGGCCGCAAGCCCTACACGGCAGGCCTCGGCCTCGAAGAGGCCGGCGTTGTGCTCGACAATCGCGGCCGCGTCGAGATCGACCACCACTTCAAGACCAATGTCGCCGGCATCTATGCCATCGGCGACGTCGTCAAGGGCCCGATGTTGGCCCACAAGGCCGAAGACGAGGGCGTGGCACTCGCCGAAATCCTCGCAGGCCAGGCCGGTCACGTGAACTACGACGTCATTCCGAGCGTCGTCTACACCCAGCCGGAAGTCGCCTCCGTCGGCAGGACTGAGGAAGAGCTGAAGGCCGCAGGCATCGCCTACAAGGTCGGCAAGTTCCCGTTCACCGCCAACGGCCGCGCCCGCGCCATGCTGGCAACCGACGGCTTCGTCAAGATCCTGGCTGACAAGGAGACTGACAAGGTTCTCGGCGGCCACATCATCGGCTTCGGCGCCGGCGACCTGATCCACGAAATCGCCGTGCTGATGGAATTCAGTGGCTCGGCCGAAGATCTCGGCCGCGTCTGCCACGCCCATCCGACCATGTCGGAAGCCGTCAAGGAAGCGGCGATGGCTGCGACGTTCAAGCCGATCCATATGTAATAACGGATAGGGAGCGCCAAGGCCGGCAGGCCCTGGCGCTCTCGCCGTTTCTGGACGCCGGCTGATTCCGGGCACGCTGAAGGGCGTCGCTCCTGGTTTGGCCGGACGTCTTAAGAAAATGGCAGGCAGCCGGGTGGCTGGTATGTGTTTCATGTCGGGGTATAGCTGCCTGCCGGTCGTTTGCGACTTGATGATATCGATACGGAGGGACCGAATTCCGTTACCTGATATCCCGATCACTCAGCCCAACGCATCGTGATCATCGCTTCCAACCATCAGAGGACACCGGATCTCGTTCCGCTGGAGCGACCGGTTCGCGACCCGGTTTCCCCATCCTTTGACCCGGACAGAATAGGCCTTCTGCTGCGGGTGGGGATGAAATCAGCCATGGAAATCTTCAAGTTCCTGATTTGATTGGGAAGAAAAATAAATCTTCCGGAATTTATCCCCGAGCCTGAAAACCGTGTTATGGCGCGCCGAAACGGGGTCTCTCAAACCCCGCTCAGGGCGCCTGAAGCATATTGCCGCAGCGTGTATCCCGGCAGTGGTTGGTCCTGCGGCGTGTGGTAGGCTACGTCTATTGACGCGGAGCCATGTGCCATGCAGCCACTTACTGCCAGACCGATAAAGAGCCATCCGCCTCTGCCGCATCCCGCCTTGCCGGGAGCCGACTGGGCCGATTGTTTCCAGGTGACCGTGCCCGGCTCCGACCTGACGGCCATCGAGGCAGCCAGACGCGCGCTCGGGCATTTTCCACCATGGGTGCAGATGCTGATGACGGTCCGCGACAGGGTCGTCGCGCCCTTCGGCGTTAAGCCTTCGACCGTGCATTCGGCGAGCGATATGGAAATGGTCGGCATCTTCCCGGTGGTCAGCCAGTCGGCCGACCAGGTGGTCGTCGGGTTCGACGACCGGCACCTCGATTTCCGCGCGGTCATCGATGTCAGTCACGCAGGTGGAGGGACAACGGTGTCGGCGATGACGCTGGTGAAGCGCAAGATCCTGTTTGGAAGGCTCTATCTCGCGGCAATCACGCCGTTCCACAATCTTATCGTGTCGACGGCGCTTGCAAATCTCGCCAGTGCGCCGGTCAGTCGACCGCCGTCAGCGTAAAGCCTTGGCTGCGCAGAAGTTCGACCAGCCCCTGGTTGCCCGACAGATGCAGGGCGCCGACGGCCATGAAGACGTTGCCGTTCGCAAGGATCGGGGCGGCGCGCTCAGCCATCACCTTGTTGCGGTCGAGGATGATGCGCTGCTCGAAGCTGGCGTAATCGCTGTCGCTGTCGGCATCGTCGCCATCGGGTGTCACGACCTTCAGCATCGCCATGGTCGCGCCGACATTGCCGGAGAGATAGAGATCCGTCATCGTCTCGACGACGTCGTTCATCTTGTCGCCGAGCTCAAGCGTTTCGATCAGGGATTTCAGGTGGAAGGCGGCGGGCAGGTCGGCCATCGCCTGCAATTGCTCGACCAGCGTCTCCAGCCCCTTGACCTGTTTGCCGGCGGCAGCGGCCTCAGTGGCGATTTTCTGGTCGAGGAATTTTGCGCCCTTTGCCTTGCGGGCGAGTTCGCAGGCGGGCGAGGCGACGACGCTCGAGATCATCCAAGGCTGCATGCGCGAGACGGCGCCGAGCGGAATGCCGCGCTTGGCAAGGCCGGCCTCGAGCTTGGAAGCGTCGGCCGCCGGCAACAGCGAGCTGATGGTTGCGCCATTCGCCAGCATGGTGAGTTCCGGGCGGGAGAGGATCGCAGCCGTTGCCTTGTTCTCGTCGAGGATTTCGTCGGATTCGACGATGATGGTATCGGCCTTGGCGTCCGCCTCGGCGGCGCCCTTCGGCATCACCAGAACGCGCGGATCGGTGACGTGCATCGTGCCGAGCAGCCAGGAGGTCTTCACCCCGGGCTTCTCGATCTTCCAGAAGATGCTGTGGCCGTTTTCGACCTTGTCGCCGTCGGACAGGAATTTCGCGTATTTCGCCGGATCGCTCTTTTCCAGCTCGGTCAGGAGGTTCTTGCCGCCGCAGGTCGCATCGTCATCGGCGCGGGCGGGCGAGAGCTGCGCCAGCGTGGCAAGCAGCAGCATGGCCAGCGCCAGCGGCAGGGCTGCCGCCGCCCAGAAGCCAGCGGTGCCGAGCTTCGACAGAAGGGGATGCCGATGTCTTTCGCGGGATGCAGTTGTCATGTCGATCTTTCGGCGGAAGGCGTGTTCTGCTCATGTAAGTGCGCGGAGCGGATATTTCCTTAACGGATGCGGTTAACGAAAGCTTACGCCCGCGGATGGGCGCGGTCGTAGACCTCGAGCAGGCGTGAGGCGTCGACACCGGTATAGACCTGGGTGGTCGACAAGCTCGCATGGCCGAGCAACTCTTGGATGGTCCGGAGGTCGCCGCCGCCGGCCAGCAGATGGGTGGCGAAGGAATGGCGAAGCGAGTGCGGCGTCGCCGTCTCCGGCAGGTTGAAGGCGCTGCGCAGCTTCTGCATGCCACGCTGGATCAGGCCGGCATGCAGCTTGCCGCCGCGCGCGCCGCGAAACAGCGGCAGCGCCGGGTCGAGATCGTAAGGGCACAGCTTTTTGTAGCGCTCCACAGCATCGAAGACGACGGCAAGCAGCGGCACGATGCGGGTCTTGTTGCCCTTGCCGGTGATGCGCAGCGAGGTGGCGCCGGGGTGCAGGTCGTCCGGCATCAGGTCGAGCGCCTCGGAAATGCGCAGGCCGCAGCCGTAGAGCAGCGTCAGCACTGCGGCGTCGCGGGCGGCGATCCAGGGCTCCTCGTGCAACTGCGCCTCGTCGCTGACGACGTTGATCGCCTGGCTGTCGGACAGCGGCTTCGGCAGTGATTTCGGCTGCTTCGGCGAGCGGACGGCACCGGCGCCGGCGGCATTGACCAGGCCCTTCTTCTCGAGATAGCGCAGCAGCGACCGCAAGCCGGCAAGGTTCCGCCCGAGCGACCGGGCGCCGGCACCGTCGCGGCGGCGGTTGGCGAGGAAGGCGCGGAAATCGGCCGGGCGCAGCGCCTGGATGTCCTTCAGCGTTGTCGGTCCGCCGAGATGGCCGGTCAGGAAGAACAGGAACTGGCGGGTATCGCGTTCATAGGCTTCCAGAGTATGGGCGGACAGCCGCCGCTCGCCGCGCAGCGCGTCCAGCCATTTCTGCCGCTCGTCCAGCAGTTGCGGATGGGCCATGATCAGAATCTCGCCCACGGGAAACCTCTTGAATTTCAATTATAGTCTGCCACTTTGCTCCAAGGGGGGTTATGGAATCGCTAACGTTCCGACCGGCGTGTCATGGTGTCATCATCTTACGCCGCGATAACCTAGACCTAAGCATGCAGGACATTCGATGACGCGCCGCGATTCCACCTCAGCCCTCGGACAGCTTGCCGGCGCCATTGCCCTGGTTTCGCAGGGGAGGCCCGGTCATATCGTCGATACGCTGATTGCCGAGCGTGGCGAGAAGATCGTCAAGAGCCCGTTCTGGCCGGTGCTGCGTCCTTTCCTGCACGCCTTGCTGCGCTATCACAAGGCGATCGGGTTCGCCGATGACGTCGCCAAGCTGACGGGCTTCCAGTCCTTCGAATATATGAGCGACCTGCTGCGGCTCGATATTCGCGTCGAGAATGCCGACCGCATCCCGGTGACAGGTGGCTTCATCCTGGTCAGCAACCATCCGACCGGCATTGCCGATGGCGTGGCGATCTTCGACCTGTTGAAGGCGCGCCGGCCCGACATGATGGTGTTTGCCAACCGCGATGCGGTGCGCGTCAATCCGCGCTTTTCCGAGATGATCATCCCGGTCGAATGGCGCGAGGAACACAAGAGCAAGCTGAAGACGCGCGAGACGCTCGTGCTCACCAACAAGACGGTCGAGGACGGCAAGGCGATGGTGCTGTTTCCCTCCGGCCGCATCGCCTACTGGGCCAACGGCCGGCTGAACGAGCGCCCCTGGAAGACCTCGGCCGTGGCGCTGGCGCGCAAATACAACCTGCCGATCCTGCCGGTGCATCTGTCGGCCCGCAATTCCGGCCTGTTCTACTGGTTCGCCAAATGGTCGACCGAACTGCGCGACATGACGGTGTTCTACGAACTCCTCAACAAGCGCGGCGACCGCTTCGACTTCCGCGTCGGCAAACTGATCCAGCCCGAGGCGCTGGAGGGCGATGTCAACGAGGTGACGCGGGCGCTGGAAAAGCTGACCGCCCACGACATGGAAACCGATCCGGATGCGGCGTTTGTGCCGCTGTCGCCACCAACGGCAGAGCCGGCAAGGCAGCCGCTGGTGGCGACGGCGCAATGAAGCGCTAGGCAGGATGAAGCAGCATGGCGCTGGTCGCAATCCGCTGCCGGACATTGCCGGCTGACATCGACGGGCTCGGGCGCGATGCGCGCCGTCAGGGCTACGGCTCGATCGATCGTCTTATTTCTGAATGGCAGGATGGCAGCAACCGCTTCGCCGGGGCGGGCGAGTGCCTGCTCGCCGTCCATTCGGATCGGCGGCTGGTCGGGATAGGCGGGATGACGAGAGAGCCCTCCGATGCCTCGATGATGCGGATGCGCAGGTTCTACGTCGACGCCGCCATGCGCGGCCGGGGCGTGGGTCGCCTGCTGGTGGAGACCCTGCTGGATGCCGTCCCGGAAGGGACTGCCGGAGTGACCGTCAACGCCGGCACGGCCGATGCTGCCGCATTCTGGCTGCGCATGGGATTTCCCCCTGAGGTCGCCGATGGGTATGCGCACGCGCGGCTCTTCGCCTCATTATGCGACTAACGCCATGCCTGACGTGAACTGCGACCAAGTTGCAGCCATTGCGGCCGCAACCAGCATCGAACCTGGCGCAAATAAAAAAGACCCTTGCGGGTCTTTATTATGGCCATCGCCGAGTGAGTGCCCCTTACCGTGGTATTCTGGCCGCTAGGGCGGGCTTGCAATGGCGTCCTTGCGGAAGCCTCACTGTCCATTGCTGTAATAAAAATTAGAGATGCAACGTCAAATTGTCAAGGTCGATCTCTGGCGGGGGACATCAAGGGATTGCCTTCTGCTTGTAGTAACATGTTTTCAAAAGACTTTTCACAAGCTCGCGTTTTCGATAGTGAGCCATGTCGATCTCCAGCCGATAAGCGCTTTTGACGACGAACTCGACATGAATGTTTTTTGCTCGGCTGGGATAGAGATAGTAGAAAACCGCGTATCGGCTCCCCGAGGTAGGCTGACGCTCGGTAATCGCCATATTGCTCTGACCATTCCTGTCCTTCGACAGCCAGGATGGGAAATTCTCGTTCATCATCGTTCGGCATAGAGCGGGAAGGTCCACAGAGGCCAGGTGCCTGACAGGGCAAAATTCGCGCCACCGCCTACCTTCATCAATAAACCTGAATTCGATCGCCTGGGCGGTGTCCATTTTGGAATAGACATGGCAGGTGAATGAAACACGCACGATGAGGTCTGATCCGCTGGGCCCATGGCCCACAAGCGCATGTCGAAATGGCTGGAGGTGGTGATTCGAGTATTCTACCGAGCGAGACGTGATTGACGGATGATTGGCGGGTGTGTGGGTCAATCAAATTTCCGCACCATCTGCATTGATGACCACATATGTTCTGCGGAATTCCTGTCAGCCCTGTGCCAAGACAGGGAGCTTTCTGCAGTTCAGATGTTCTATGCATAGTTGCATTCGCTGGCGCTTGCAAGAGTGAGCGACGAGTGCATAACCCCGTTTCGCGAACGCGTCTAACGTCGAGGTCCTACCGCATCACTTTGCATGCAGAGAGATACGATGGCCGTTCCGGCATAATGGCGTGTGTACCTGACAGCACAGTTGCGCTTCTCGCCCCTCGTCCCCAGTTGATGGGGACCGCCGCCACTCGCCGGTTTCCTTTCTTTCCAACTCCGGGCATGGTCTGCCGCAATGAATAACGATTCCTCCGATCTGTTCGGCGCGCTTCCGGTCGCGCCGCCGCTGACACGTACCGTGCCGGTTCTGGTGCCGATGCCGGCGCCTCGGCCCTATTCCTATGCGGTGCCTGAAGGCATGGCGGTCGAGCCGGGCTCGATCGTGCAGGTGCCGCTCGGGCCGCGCCAGGTGGTCGGGGTGGTCTGGGACGGCGGCGATGGCAATGGCGTCGATCCGAAGAAATTGCGGCCGATTACCCGCGTTTTCGATTGCCCGCTGCTTGCCAAGGAGATGCGCGATTTCATCGACTGGGTCGCGACCTATACCCTGTCGCCCCCCGGCCATGTCGCGCGCATGGCGCTGCGCGTGCCGGCGGCTTTCGATCCGGAGCCGATGGTCGAGGGCCTGCGCTTTATCGGCGGCGCGCCCGAGAGGCTGACTCCTGCCCGCAGCCGCGTCATGGAGATGGCCGTCGGGGCGCCGTCCTGGACGCGGACGGGCCTGGCGCATGCGGCCGGCGTCTCGACCAGCGTCATCGATGGTCTGGTGACGCAGGGGATATTCGAGACCGTTTTTCTGACGCCGCCGCCGGTCGTTGCCAAGCCCGATCCGGATTTCGTCGCCGCAAGGCTCGAAGGGCCGCAGAAGCAGGCGGCGGTCGAGGTCATCGACGAGGTGAGGAAGGGGGCGTTCTCGGTCTCGCTGATTGACGGGATCACCGGCTCGGGCAAGACGGAAGTCTATTTCGAGGCCATTGCAGAGACGCTGCGGCAGGGGCGGCAGGTGTTGATCCTGCTGCCGGAAATCGCCCTGACGGCCAGTTTCCTCGAGCGTTTCCAGCAGCGGTTCGGCGCCAAGCCGGCCGAGTGGCATTCCGAGCTTGCCCCACGGACGCGGGAAAAGGTCTGGCGGCAATCGGTGACCGGCGATGTGCGCGTGGTGGCCGGGGCGCGCTCGGCGCTGTTCCTGCCGTTCGAGGATCTCGGGCTGATCATCGTCGACGAGGAGCATGACCCTGCCTACAAGCAGGAGGACCGCGTCTTCTACAATGCCCGCGACATGGCCGTGGTGCGCGCCCGGA
Organism: Rhizobium sp. HT1-10; assembly: GCF_049472505.1. Classification (NCBI taxonomy): domain Bacteria; kingdom Pseudomonadati; phylum Pseudomonadota; class Alphaproteobacteria; order Hyphomicrobiales; family Rhizobiaceae; genus Rhizobium; species Rhizobium sp. HT1-10. The sequence continues at coordinate 475,102 of NZ_JBCEBQ010000002.1, forward strand.
TCGGCGATTTCCCGGTGGTGCTGGTCTCGGCGACGCCCTCGGTCGAAAGCCAGGTCAACGGCCAGAGCGGCCGCTACAGCACCATCCACCTGCCCACCCGGTTCGGCGATGCGGCGCTGCCCGACCTGCACCTGGTCGACATGCGCAGGCACGCGCCGGAGCGCGGCGGTTTCCTGTCGCCGGTGCTGTTGCGCGCCGTCGGCAAGACGGTGGCCGACGGGCACCAGGCGCTGTTGTTCCTCAACCGGCGCGGCTATGCGCCGCTGACGCTCTGCCGCGTCTGCGGCCATCGCTTCCAGTGCCCGCAATGCTCCAGCTGGCTGGTCGAGCACCGCTTTCGCCAGCAGCTGCAGTGCCACCAGTGCGGCTATGCCGAACGGACGCCGGAAGCCTGCCCGGAATGCGGGACCTTCGATCATCTCGTCGCCTGCGGTCCAGGGGTCGAGCGGATCGCCGAAGAGGTGGAGAAGCATTTTCCGGATGCCCGCACAATCGTGCTCTCCTCCGACATCCTCGGCGGCGTCAAGCGGCTGCGGATCGAGCTCGATGCCATTGCCAACGGCGAGGCCGATATCGTCATCGGCACGCAGCTGGTGGCCAAGGGTCATAACTTTCCGCTGATGACGCTGGTTGGCATCGTCGACGCCGATATCGGCCTTGCCAATGGCGATCCGCGCGCCGCCGAGCGGACGTTCCAGCTGCTCAGCCAGGTGACCGGGCGCGCCGGTCGCACCGGGCTGAAGAGCCATGGCCTGCTGCAGACATACCAGCCGCAGCATCCCGTCATGCAGGCGATCGTCTCGGGCGATTCCGCAGCCTTCTACGACCGCGAGATCTCCGAGCGGGAGAGGGCCTTCCTGCCGCCATTCGGACGGCTGGCCTCGATCATCGTTTCGGCCGAAACCCGCCAGGACGCCGAAACCCATGCCCGCGGCTTGCGCAATGCAGCGCCCGCGGTGTCGGGCATCGCCGTGCTCGGTCCGGCGGAGGCGCCGCTGGCGCTGGTGCGCGGCCGGCACCGCTTCCGGCTGCTGGTGCACGGGCGCCGCAATTCCGACATGCAGGGTTTTTTGCGCACGCTTCTGGCCCAGGGGCCGAAGGAACGGGGATCGGTGCACGTCCAGCTGGACATTGATCCGCAGAGCTTTTTGTAAGGGCGAGGCCCCCTTTTTCCCATCAGGCCCAAATGGGGCTGAGGTCTTACGCTATTGACCGGTAGCGAACCAAGAGCGACTTTGGCGGCAACGAGTTTTCTCCGCCAACATTTCCTCGACAAATGCTTCGTGTCATAACGCCGTCAAAGCATCAGGTGATTTGGGGACGATTATGGAGTTTTATTTTCCGACGGAACAGGGAGAGCAGCTCGCCTATTGCGCGGCGGCGGCGACGATCCTGCTGGGCCTCGTCATGATGTTCGCGCCAGGATATGCCTATCGCTTCCTCGGACTGCAGCCGCGGGAAGGACGGCTCGGCGCCTATGCCGAAAGCCGGTCGATCGGCGGCACCTATATCGGCCTCGGCCTGACCGCGATACTGCTCGCCCAGCCGATGGTCTACCTGGCGCTCGGGGCATCCTTTGTCTTCGCTGCCTTCGGACGCATCCTGTCGCTGATGTCGGACAGGGGAAACGTGGTTGCCAACCTCGTCATGCTTGTCCTTCAGGTCGCCCTTGCAGCTTTGCCGATCATCTACTTTCTTGGCTGGGTCTGAGCAAAAAGCCGACCTGCGCCAGTTCGTCGCGGGCAGATTTGGGGTTTTTCCGACAGAAACCCCCGTGAAAGCCGCAATCGGGACCCAGGTGTGTTGCGAGTCTCAACTTCCTATGTTAGACGGGCTCGGAAATGGGAAGAAGCGGGGGCATCTCCCGCGGATTTCTGGGGGAAATCAAAACCAATTCAAAGTACTAGGCATCCGCACGCCCGGATCCTAACTTTCGGGTTGAAATCAGGGAAAATTGTGCCCGTGGCAGACACATCCCATCCTATATCCGGTGTGGCAGAGCGATATGCATCGTCTTTGTTCGAGCTGGCGCTCGCCGAGGGTGCGGTCGACCAGGTGACCGCCGATCTCGATCGCTTCCAGGCCATGCTTGACGAAAGCGAAGATCTTCGCCGCTTCGTCGCCAGCCCGGTTTTCTCGTCCGGAGATCAGGTCAAGGCCGTCGAGGCGCTTGCCGCCAAGGCCGGCATCAGCGGTTTCTTCGCCAACTTCCTCAAGGTCGTTGCGCGTCACCGTCGTCTGTTCGCCCTGCCGGGCATGATCCGCGCCTATCGCATGATCGCCGCAGCACAGCGCGGTGAAGTTACTGCCGAGGTCACGTCTGCGCATGCGCTGACGACGGAGCAGGAAAACGAATTGAAGGTGGCGCTGAAGAGCGTTACCGGAAAAGAAGTCACGGTCGCCGTAACGGTGGACCCGTCTATTCTTGGTGGTTTGATCGTGAAAGTGGGGTCGCGACAGATTGATACGTCGCTACGCACCAAACTTTCTACCCTTAAGCTTGCATTGAAAGAGGTTGGCTGATGGATATCCGCGCCGCGGAAATTTCCGCAATTCTGAAAGACCAGATCAAGAATTTTGGCCAGGAGGCTGAGGTTTCCGAGGTCGGCCAGGTTCTCTCCGTCGGTGACGGCATCGCCCGCGTCTACGGTCTGGACAATGTCCAGGCCGGCGAAATGGTCGAATTCCCAGGCGGAATTCGCGGCATGGCGCTGAACCTTGAATCCGACAATGTCGGCGTCGTTATCTTCGGATCCGACCGCGACATCAAGGAAGGCGACATCGTCAAGCGCACCGGCGCCATCGTCGACGTTCCCGTTGGTCCGGAACTGCTCGGCCGCGTCGTCGACGCGCTCGGCAATCCGATCGACGGCAAGGGTCCGATCAACGCGACCCGCCGTTCGCGCGTCGACGTCAAGGCTCCCGGCATCATCCCGCGCAAGTCGGTGCATGAGCCGATGTCGACCGGCCTCAAGGCCATCGATGCTCTCATCCCAGTCGGCCGCGGCCAGCGCGAGCTCGTCATCGGCGACCGCCAGACCGGCAAGACCGCCATCATCCTCGACACGATCCTCAATCAGAAGGCCATCCACGACAACGGCCCTGATGCTGAGAAGCTCTATTGCGTCTACGTCGCCATCGGCCAGAAGCGCTCGACCGTTGCCCAGTTCGTCAAGGTGCTCGAAGAGCGCGGCGCGCTGAAGTATTCGATCATCGTGGCCGCTACGGCTTCCGACCCGGCTCCGATGCAGTACCTGGCACCGTTCGCCGGTTGCGCCATGGGCGAGTATTTCCGCGACAACGGCCAGCACGCGCTGATCGGCTACGACGACCTGTCGAAGCAGGCTGTTGCCTATCGCCAGATGTCGCTGCTTCTGCGCCGCCCGCCGGGCCGCGAAGCCTATCCTGGCGACGTTTTCTACCTTCACTCGCGTCTTCTCGAGCGCGCTGCCAAGCTGTCTGACGAAAAGGGCGCCGGTTCGCTGACCGCTCTGCCTGTCATCGAGACGCAGGGTAACGACGTTTCGGCCTTCATCCCGACCAACGTGATCTCGATCACCGACGGCCAGATCTTCCTCGAAACCGACCTGTTCTACCAGGGTATCCGCCCGGCTGTGAACGTCGGTCTGTCGGTTTCGCGCGTTGGCTCGGCCGCCCAGGTCAAGGCGATGAAGCAGGTTGCCGGCTCGATCAAGGGCGAGCTTGCCCAGTATCGTGAAATGGCTGCCTTCGCGCAGTTCGGCTCCGACCTTGATGCCTCGACGCAGCGCTTGCTTAACCGCGGTGCACGCCTGACCGAACTCCTGAAGCAGCCGCAGTTCTCGCCGCTGAAGACGGAAGAGCAGGTCGCCGTGATTTTTGCGGGCGTCAATGGCTACCTCGACAAGATCGCGGTCAGCGACATCGGCAAGTTCGAGCAGGGGCTGCTGTCCTACCTTCGGTCCGACGGCAAGGAAATCCTTGACGCGATCCGCGACCAGAAGGCCATCAGCGACGATATCAAGGGCAAGCTCCAGGCTGCCATCGATAGCTTCGGCAAGTCTTTCGCCTGATCAGGGCATCACTTTAGGACGGATAACGGATGCCTTCACTTAAGGATCTGAAAAACCGGATCGCCTCCGTCAAGGCGACGCAGAAGATCACCAAAGCGATGAAGATGGTCGCAGCGGCGAAGCTTCGGCGTGCGCAGGAGGCGGCCGAAGCGGCCAGGCCTTACTCGCAGCGCATGGGCGCCGTGCTTGCAAACATCACGCAGGCTGTCGGCACCAGTGACGAGGCGCCTGTGCTGATGCGCGGGACCGGTGAGGACAAGGTTCACCTTTTGGTGGTCTGCTCGGCCGAGCGCGGTCTCTGCGGCGGTTTCAACTCGCAGATCGCCCGTTTCGCCCGCGACCATATCCGCAAGCTGCAGGCCCAGGGCAAGACGGTGAAGATCTTTACCGTCGGCAAGAAGGGCTATGACATCCTGCGTCGCGAGTTTGCGCCGCTGATCATCGAGCGCAAGGAAATGCGCGACGTGAAGAAGATCGGCTTCACAAATGCAGACGCCATCGGCAAGCGCATCGTCGAGATGTTCAATGCCGGCGAATTCGATGTCTGCACGCTGTTCTACTCCGAGTTCAAGTCGGTGATCTCGCAGGTTCCGACCGCATTGCAGCTCGTCCCGGCCATCGCGCCGATCACGGCTGCAGGCACGGAAGTGGCGCAGTCGAACGCGATCTACGAATACGAACCCGATGCCGCGTCGATCCTCACGGATCTTGTGCCGCGCAACCTCTCCGTCCAAATTTTCCGCGCGCTCCTCGAGAACGTCGCCGGCGAAATGGGCGCGAAGATGAGCGCGATGGACAACGCGACCCGGAACGCAGGTGAGATGATCAACAAACTGACGCTCAGCTACAACCGCCAGCGTCAGGCGCAGATCACCAAGGAACTCATTGAAATCATTTCGGGCGCGGAAGCGCTCTGAGGTTAGGAAGAGGGTAAGAATATGGCTATGGCAGCTACCCCCGCAGCAGCAACGCCTGCAACCGGTTCGGCCGGCAAGGTCACGCAGATCATCGGACCGGTCGTCGACGTCGTGTTCGACGGCGAACTGCCGAAGATCCTGAATGCGCTGGAAACCATGAACAACGGCAACCGCCTGATTCTGGAAGTCGCGCAGCATCTCGGCGAGAACTCGGTTCGCACCATCGCCATGGACGCGACCGAAGGTCTGGTTCGCGGTCAGGCCGTGACCGACACCGGCAGCCCGATCACCGTGCCAGTTGGCCCGGAAACGCTCGGCCGCATCATGAACGTCATCGGCGAGCCGGTTGACGAAGCTGGCCCGCTGGTCACCGCCACCAAGCGCTCGATCCACCAGGAAGCGCCTGCCTACATCGAACAGTCGACCGACGCACAGATCCTCGTCACCGGCATCAAGGTCGTCGACCTGCTCGCACCTTACGCCAAGGGCGGCAAGATCGGCCTGTTCGGCGGCGCCGGCGTCGGCAAGACGGTTCTGATCATGGAACTGATCAACAACGTCGCCAAGGCGCATGGTGGTTACTCGGTCTTCGCCGGCGTCGGCGAACGGACCCGCGAAGGTAACGACCTTTACCACGAAATGATCGAATCCGGCGTGAACAAGCTGGGCGGCGGCGAAGGCTCGAAGGCAGCCCTCGTTTACGGCCAGATGAACGAACCGCCGGGCGCCCGCGCCCGCGTCGCTCTCACCGGTCTGACGATCGCTGAAGACTTCCGCGACAAGGGCCAGGACGTTCTGTTCTTCGTCGACAACATCTTCCGCTTCACCCAGGCAGGTTCGGAACTGTCGGCTCTGCTCGGCCGTATTCCTTCGGCCGTGGGCTATCAGCCGACGCTCGCCACCGACATGGGCCAGATGCAGGAACGCATCACCACGACGACCAAGGGCTCGATCACCTCGGTACAGGCCATTTACGTCCCCGCCGACGACTTGACCGACCCGGCGCCAGCCACCTCGTTCGCCCATCTGGACGCAACGACCAACCTGTCGCGTTCGATCGCTGAAAAGGGCATCTACCCGGCCGTCGATCCGCTCGACTCCACCTCGCGCATGCTCGACCCGCTGGTTGTCGGCGAAGAGCACTACGAGGTTGCCCGTAAGGTCCAGTCGACGCTGCAGCGCTACAAGGCCCTGCAGGACATCATCGCCATCCTGGGCATGGACGAACTGTCGGAAGACGACAAGCTGTCGGTTGCCCGCGCCCGCAAGATCGAGCGCTTCCTGTCGCAGCCGTTCTTCGTTGCCGAAGTGTTCACCGGCGCGCCCGGCAAGCTGGTTGCGCTTGAAGACACGATCAAGGGCTTCAAGGGCCTCGTCAACGGCGAATACGACCATCTTCCGGAAGCCGCCTTCTACATGGTCGGCACCATCGAAGAAGCGGTCGAAAAGGCCAAGAAGCTGGCTGCTGCCGTCTAAGGCTTGCCAAACCAGTGGCGCCCGGATTGCCGGCGCCACTGCTTTTCCAAAGACAATCGAGAAGTGACGGGCCATGGCTGATTTCAAATTCGAACTGGTGTCTCCCGAGCAGCTGCTGCTGTCCGAAATGGTGACGGCTGTCGTCATTCCGGCGACCGAAGGCGAGATGACCGTCATGGCCAACCATGCGCCGACCATGACGACCATCAAGCCAGGCATCGTCAGCGTCCGCACGGCTGCCGGCGCGAAGAAGGATTATGTGGTGTTCGGCGGCTTTGCCGACATCCTGCCGACCGGCTGCACGCTGCTTGCCGAATCCGCCGTGCCGATCGACGAGCTGCATCGCGACGAGCTGACCCGCCGTATCGAGGCTGCCCAGGCGGAGCTCAACGATGCGACGCATCACGAGCACAAGTCGAAGCTCGAGCACTTCATCATGGAACTGACGCATCTGCGCGGCAACGTCATCCGCGATTGAGCGCGGCACATTGAATGACCATGGAAAGCGGCTTCGGCCGCTTTTTTCATGGGCGGGAGCAGGAGGCTCGGATGTCCGACCCCAGCCGCTCGCACGTGTGTGATGGTCACTGATGGCCGCCTTTCTTCCGCTGGCCGGCATCCTGTGCTAGAGCGGCGGCAGGGCGGGGTGGAGCCGCCAATCTGTGGAGGGTTTCGATGTTTCAATCCAATCTGTTTGCCGGTCGCACGGTGGTCATCACCGGGGCCGGACGCGGTATCGGGCTCGAGGTGGCGCGCCAGTTTCTGGCATGTGGCGCCCGCGTTCTCGCCCATGTTGGTCGGTCTGCGGATCGCGAACTGCCGGCGTTTCTCACCCAGGCCGAAAACGAAGGCCGCGCGGCGCTGTTTACGGCGGATTTCGGCGATGGCAAGGGGACGGCCGGTTTCGTTGCCGCCGTTGCCGAACAGGTCGCAACGGTCGACGTGCTCATCAACAATGCCGGGACGATGTTCGGGCGCTATCCCGCCGCAACACTGACGGACGAGCAGTATAATGCCGTTGTGCAGTTGAACCAGACGGCGGTCGTTGAAGTTACGCGGGGCCTGCTGCCGTTGATGCGGGCCGCCGGCACGGCTGCTATCGTCAACACCGTGTCGATCTCGGCCTTGACCGGCGGGAGCCCCGGATCGTCGATCTATTCGTCCTCCAAGGCCTTCGTCTCCACCTATTCCAAGGCACTGGCGCGCGAGCTGGCGCCCGATGGCATCCGGGTCAACTGCGTGTCGCCGGGAACGATCAGCACCGATTTCCACGAGCGCTATTCCTCCGCCGAAAAGCTGGAAGCAACGCGGCGGACAATTCCGCTTCAGCGGCTAGGCACGCCGGAGGATTGTGCTCCGACCTATCTGTTCCTCTCGGCACCCGCCCTATCTGGATACATTACGGGCCAGGTCATCGAGGTGAATGGCGGACAGTTGATTTGCTGAGGCTTGGCCTATGACCGATTTCAAGACCACCGCTCGGGTGACACGGACCGCGCGTCGCGACGGAGCGGTGGCGGTGGGAGAGCGGTGCGTGCCGGAAGAGGTGCCCGTCGCCTTCTCCTATGGCGGCTCTTCGCATGCGGTGATGATGGCGACCCCGGCCGATCTGGAGGATTTCGCGGTCGGCTTCAGTCTCACGGAGGGCATAATCGGCAACGCCAGCGAGATCGCGTCCATCGAGGCGGTGGAGGATGTGCAGGGAATCGACATGCAGATCACCCTGGTCGATGCCGTGGCGGATGCGCTGAGGACCCGCAAGCGGCATATGGCGGGGCCGGTCGGCTGCGGGCTCTGCGGTATCGAATCGATCGAGCAGGCGGTGCGCCAGGTGCCGGATGTCTCGAAGATCGCCCTGACGCTTTCGATGGCTGATGTCGTCGGAGCGATCGCGCTGCTCAATGACGCGCAGCCGCTGCATCGGGAAACGCGGGCCGTGCACGGGGCGGGGTTTTATCGTCCGGGGATCGGGCTGCTGGCGGTGCGGGAGGATGTGGGGCGCCACAATGCGCTCGATAAGCTTTGTGGGGCGGTTGTCAGGGCAGCACAACCTCCGGCGGAAGGAGCGGTCGTCGTCACCAGCCGGCTTTCGGTCGAAATGGTGCAGAAGGCTGCCATTCTCGGCAGTGCGGTGCTGATCGCCATATCCGCGCCGACGGCTCTGGCCATCCGCACGGCGGAGGCGGCCGGCATGACCCTGATCGCGTTGGTGCGGGGCGACGATTTCGAGGTCTTCACCCACCCGCACCGTATCGCCGGCCTAGAGGCGGTTTGATACCTGGGTGCGGAGCGGAGACGCCTGACCCAGGCAGGTCAGACGCTCAGAACTCCTCCCAGTTCGCGTTGGCAGGCGCGGCCGAGCCCTGGGCCCTCGCAACCCGCGCGACCAGCTGTCGGGCCGGGGAAGGGGAGGGCCGAGACCGCGAGGTGGCGATAGCCGGCGCGGAAAACTGTTCACCGCCGGTCTTGAATTTGGTGAGGAGAATCCGCAGTTCCTCCGCTTCCTGCGCCAGGCTGTGGCTGGCTGCGGTATTCTCCTCGACCATGGCGGCGTTCTTCTGCGTTGCCTGATCCATGACGTTCACGGCCTGGCTGATTTCCTGAAGGCCGGTTGCCTGCTCCCTTGATGCTTCGACAATGGCATTGACATTGCTGCTGATGTCGGCGACCTGCCCGACAATCTCGTGAAGCGCTTTGCCGGTCTGATCGACGAGGTCGACGCCGTTCTTCACCAGCTCGCTCGAGGTATTGATCAGTGTCTTGATCTGCTTGGCTGCGGTGGCAGAGCGTTGCGCCAGTTCGCGAACCTCCTGCGCAACCACCGCAAAGCCTTTGCCGGCTTCGCCGGCGCGGGCTGCCTCGATACCGGCGTTCAGCGCCAGAAGATTGGTCTGGAAGGCTATGTCGTCGATGACGCCGATAATCTTGCCGATCTCGCGCGATGACTGTTCGATCTCGTCCATCGCGACAATGGCGTTGCGCACCACGATGCCGGATTGTTCGGCGCCTAGCCTTGTCTTTTCGACCACCCGTCCTGCCTCATTCGCCCGCTTGCTGGAGTTGCTGACGTTGGTGGTCATCTCCTCAAGGGCGGCTGCCGTTTCCTCAAGCGAGGATGCCTGTTGCTCCGTGCGCTTGGCGAGTTCGCCGGTGGCTATGCCGATCTCCTGCGCGCTGTGAGCAATGGTGCTGGAGTTGCCGCCGATGGTCTTCAAGGCGCCTGACAGCTTGTCCAGTGCGTCGTTGAAATCATGACGCAGCTTTTCCATCGAGGGGACGAAGGGCGTAGGCAGCGTCTGGGTCAGGTCGCGTTGCGCCAACGCCTTCATGCTGTCGCCGAGCTTGGCAATGGCGCTCATGCGGGTTGTCACGTCGGTTGCGTATTTGACGACCTTGCTGACCTTGCCGTTGGCATCCAGAATCGGATTGTAGGCTGCCTGGATCCAGACCTCGCGGCCGTCCTTTCCATAACGAACGAATTCGTTGGCAATGAATTCGCCGGCGGCGAGCCTGCGCCATAGTTCCTTATAGTCTTCCGTGCGCACATAGCTCGGTTCGCAGAACATGCTGTGGTGCTTGCCGACGATCTCGCCCGGGGCATAGCCGAAAGCCGCACAGAAATTGTCGTTGGCGCTGAGGACCTCGCCTGTTGGCGTCAACTCGATGACGGCCTGGGAGCGTGAGATTGCGGCGAGTTTGCCGGCATCCTCGATGGCTGCCGTCTTGGCGGCCGTGATATCGGAGGCGATTTTGACGATCTTATAGGGCTTTCCGCCCTTCGTGACCGGATTGTAGCTTGCCTGGATCCAGACATCCTGGCCGCTCTTGCCGATCCGCTTGTAGACGGCGGAATCGAACTCGCCGCGGCCGAGGCGCAGCCAGAAGTCCCGATAGGCCTGGGTCGCCACATAGTCGGGATCGCAGAACAGGCTGTGATGCTTGCCGACGATTTCGCTTTCCTGATAGCCGAGCGCCTTGCAGAAGTTGTCGTTTGCCCGCAGGATCTTGCCGGTCAGGTCGAACTCGATCATCGCCTGGGATTTGGACATCGCAACAAGGATGTAGTGGGCATCCGATTTCAGGCTAAAGCTCATAAGCGTCCCCTCCTGCGCGCCGGTCGAGCCAGCGCGGCTGTCACCCAAAGTCAGGGGAGTCGACAATACGAACAAAGGGTGTGCGGCTCAGGAAGAACCTGTGACAACCAGTCCGATGACGATGCTACCCGCAGCTCCCGTCGCTGCAGATGACATTATGTTACCGACTTCATTAAGTAATCGTATATGCTAAATAAGCGATATGAACTTTGTTGCTACTTGACGGTGCGCGGACTGGGGTGCGCGGCCTGGTTGGAAGAGACAAAAAAACCGCCCCAGGCTGGAGCGGTTTGTTGTCGCCAACGATGGCTTGAAATCAGGCGGCGAGATCTTCGCCGTCTTGCTCCTTGAACATCTTTGCCAGGTTCAGGAAGCAGATCATTCCGTTTTCCGAGGCAATGATGCCCTCGCAGAACGCCCGGTCGAAGGAGGCGGTGACTTCCGGAACCGGCTGCACCTGATTCGAGCCGATGGTGAGAATGTCGGAAACGCGGTCGACCAGCATGCCGATAACCATGTTATGGACCTCGGCGACGACGATGGCGCTACGCTCGTTGGCAATGGTGCTGCTCATGCCGAGCTTGTAGGCAAGGTCGATGATCGGAATGACCGAGCCGCGCAGGTTCATGACGCCGATGACGTCCGCCGGCGAATGGGGGATGGGCGTCGATGGCGCCCAGCCGCGAATCTCGCGGATGGTGGTGGTCTTGACGCAGAACTCCTGATCATGAAGCCTGAAGGCAATGATCTCAAGCATGTCGCCGCTGAAGCTGGTGGTGGTGATCGTTGCCATCAGAATTCTTCCCAATTTTCATGTGCAAGAGCAACGGCAGCCCCGCCGCGACCAGCGCGGACAGCCTTGGCCCTTGGAGCCGGAGCCACCTGTGCCGCGTGCCGGGCATCAGGTCGCCTTTGTTGAATATTAGCGGAAGAAGGTTTCTCAAATCTAAATTGCGTCAGCAACTCGCGCAGGCTGTCGGCCTCGTCGGCCAGGCTATTGCTGGCCGCCGTGGTTTCCTCGACCATAGCGGCATTCTGCTGGGTGTTCTGGTCCATCGAGTTGACGGCAGTGTTGATTTCCTTCAGGCCCGTTGCCTGTTCCCGAGCTGCCACGACAATGGCGGCAACGTTGGTGTCGATCTCGCCCACCTGGCCGACGATCGTCTGCAATGCGCGACCGGTCTGGTCGACCAGCGCGACGCCGTTTTTGACCTGGGTGGCGGAGGTGGTGATCAGCGTCTTGATTTCCTTTGCCGCCTTGGCAGAGCGCTGCGCCAGTTCGCGCACCTCCTGGGCAACGACAGCGAAGCCCTTGCCGGCCTCACCGGCGCGGGCGGCCTCGACGCCGGCATTCAGCGCCAGAAGGTTGGTCTGGAAGGCAATGTCGTCGATGACGCTGATGATGTTGCTGATTTCGCGCGATGACTTGTCGATCTCCCCCATCGCCTCGACGGCGTTGCGAACCACAGATCCCGATAGTTCGGCGCCGCCGCGTGTCTGAGCCACAAGATTGGATGCCTCTTCGGCCCGGCGGGCGCTATCGGCGACGGTCTGGGTAATTTCTTCAAGCGCTGCTGCCGTCTCTTCCACGGCTGCCGCCTGTTGTTCGGTGCGCCTGGAAAGTTCATCGGAAGCGATGCGAACTTGGCCGGCCCCGGCGGCGATGCCGTTGGCGTTCTCGGCCACGAGGCGCATGGCAGATCCGAGCTTCTCGAGCGAGTGATTGAAATCGACGCGGACCGCTTCAAGCGTCGGCATGAATGGTTTGTCGATGCGCGACATCAGGTCGCCGTTCGACAGCGCAGTCAGGCCCGAGGCAAGCTCACTTACCGCGCGGACACGCTCGGTCACGTCGGTGGCGAACTTGACGACCTTGAAGACCTTGCCGCTCATATCGCGGATCGGGTTGTAGGAGGCCTGGATCCAGACGATCTTGCCACCCTTTCCGACGCGCATGAATTCCTCGGCAACGAACTCGCCGCCAGCCAGCTTTTCCCAGAAGGCCTTGTAGGCCGGCGTGGCGATATAGGCCGGGTCGCAGAATATCCGATGATGGCGGCCACGGATCTCGTCGAGGCTATAGCCGAGCAGCGACAGGAAGTTTTCGTTGGCCGTCAGCACCTCGCCGGCGGGCGTGAATTCAATCACGGCCTGGACACGGGAGACGGCTTCGATCTTGCCCTGGGCATCGGCGGCAGCGAGCTTTGCGCTCGTCACGTCGCTGGCGAACTTGACGACCTTGTAGGGTTTGCCATGCGACAGGATCGGATTGTAGCTCGCCTGCAGCCAGACCTCGCGGCCACCCTTGGCGAGGCGCTTGTATTCGCCAGCGTTGAATTTGCCGGCGCCAAGATTTGCCCAGAACTCGCGGTAGGTAGGTGACGCGACATAGTCCGGTTCGCAGAACATGCTGTGATGCTTGCCGACGATCTCGGTGAGCTTGTAGCCGAGCGCATCGCAGAAATTGGCATTGGCCGTGATGACCTTTCCCGTCAGATCGAATTCGATCACCGCCTGCGAGTTCATCAAGGCTGCGTTAATCGCCTTCGCGTCAGTTCCAAATCCAATCGACATCAAGGACATATTATTCTCCCGCTGTTGCAACGTCGTCAAACCCCAAGGCGAATAACGATGCGAACAGAAGGGAGATGTGTCAGAGACACTCTCTACCAGATATTTCCGTCTCAACGGGCGCTTTGTTCGGCGACTTGCATGCTTAATGATTTTTTTACATGCCGATACTTCGGCTGGCAGTCACATCATGCTCGAGAAGTTATCCCGCTGCCCAGTTAGACTGTATAATCCTACAGTTATTAAGAAAATCCTTAACAACGCCCACCCCCCTCGAGTTTTAGGGGGTTTAATTTAATCATTTGTCTGGTTCTGAATGCACCCCCCCGGCGTACCCGTTAGGCGAGAACGCGGGCTATTCTTTCCAGGGCCCAATCGACCTGATCGGCGGTGATGACCAGCGGCGGTGCCAGGCGAATGGTGTGGCCGTGGGTGTCCTTGGCAAGGATACCGAGCGCCCTGAGCGCGTCGCAATAGGCCCGCGCGCCGCCGGCTTCAGGTTCCAATTCTACTGCCATCATCAAGCCGCGGCCGCGCACCTCCCGGACGATGTTGGAGCGGATCGTGCGCAGGCCCTTGAGGAAGCGGTCGCCCATGACAGCGGCGTTCTCTATCATGCCCTCTTCCGTTAGCGCCTTGAGCGCAGCCCGGGCGACCGCACAGGCCAGCGGGTTGCCGCCAAAGGTCGAGCCGTGCTGGCCAGGCTTCAGGACGCCAAGCACCTCCGAATTGGAGAGCACGGCCGACACGGGATAAAACCCGCCCGACAGCGCCTTGCCGATCAGCGTCACGTCGGCCTCGATGCCCTCATGTTCCTCGGCCAGCAATCTGCCGGTGCGCCCAAGGCCGGTCTGGATCTCGTCGAGGATCAGCGTGACGTTGTGCGCGGTGCAGAGCTCGCGGACGCGGGTGAAATAGCCTGCCGGCGGGATGATGACGCCGGCCTCGCCCTGGATCGGCTCGATCAGAACGGCGACGGTGTTTTCGGTGATGGCGGCGGCCAGCGCATCGGCATCGCCGAACGGGACGGTGACGAAGCCGGGGGCATAGGGACCGAAGCCGTTGCGGGCATCCGGATCGGTCGAGAAGCTGATGATGCCGAGCGTGCGGCCGTGGAAATTCTCCGAGCAGACGATGATTTCCGCGCGGTTCTCGGGGACCCCCTTGACCTCGTAGCCCCATTTGCGGACGGCCTTGACGGCCGTCTCGACAGCCTCGGCGCCGGAATTCATCGGCAATATCTTGTGCGAGCCGGTCAGCGCCGCCAGCTCCTCATAGAGATAGGCCAGCTGGTCGTTGCGGAAGGCGCGCGAGGTCAGCGTCAGCTTGGCCGCCTGCTCGGTCATGGCGGCCAGAATCTTCGGGTGGCAGTGGCCCTGGTTGACGGCGGAATAGGCCGAGAGGCAATCGAGGTAGCGATTGCCGTCGGTGTCCCAGACATAGACCCCTTCACCCCGCGCCAGCACGACGTCGAGCGGCTTGTAGTTGTGGGCGCCAAGCCGCTGCTCGGTGGCGATGAGATTGGCGGACAGGGTCACGGATATTCCTCCTCTGGCGTTATGCGGCGCGGGTCGGGCGGTCGAAGATGCGGCGGCCGAACAGGCTGGCCGTCAGCTCGACGAGAACGCGGGCGCTCTTGCCGCGATCATCGAGAAAGGGGTTGAGTTCGACGAGGTCGAGCGACGAGACGAGGCCGCTGTCAGACAGCATTTCCATCACCAGATGCGCCTCGCGGTAAGTGGCGCCACCCGGAACCGTGGTGCCGACGCCCGGCGCCACATCGGGATCGAGGAAATCGACGTCGAAGCTGACATGCAGCAGGCCATTGGCGTTGGCGACCGTCGCCAGGATGTTGCTGATGATCGCAGCAACCCCCTGTTCGTCGATGGCGCGCATGTCGAAGACGTTGACGCCGTGCTCATGGATCTCGTCGCGCTCATGCGGGTCAACCGAGCGTATGCCGACCTGGTAGACATTGCGCGGGTCGACGAAAGGACGATTGGCCGGCAAGATGTCGGCGAACTCGGCCTCGCCGCAGAAGAAGGCGACGGGCATGCCGTGGATATTGCCTGACGGCGAGGTCTCGGGCGAATTGAAATCGGCATGGGCATCGAGCCACAACACGAACAGCGGCCGGCCGACGGCGGCCGCATGGCGGGCCATGCCGGACACGCTGCCCATCGACAGGGCATGGTCGCCGCCGAGGATCAGCGGGAAACCGCCGGCTGCGGCGACGTCGTGGACGCGCGCTTCCAGATCGCGGGTGAAGGCGCCGACGATCTTCAGATGATGGGCTTTTGGATGATCCGGCAGATCGGCGGCGGGCGCTGGGTGCAGGTCGCCGCTGTCGACGACCGAATGGCCGAGATCCGTCAGCATCCTGTCGATGCCGGCGATCCTGAGCGCCGTCGGACCCATGGCGGCGCCGCGGCGGCCGGAGCCTTCTTCGAGGGGTACGCCAATCAGCGTCACGGCGGTCGGGTTGGTGTTCATGAAGCGGCTCCGGAATTTGCATCGGCAGTATGGCCTGCGGCGATGACAGCAAAAAGGTGGAAAAGTGTCGGTTTAGGCGTATGATTGAACAAGTTGAGAAGTATGACATAGCAAAGTGACAGGACCATGGATGATCTGGACCGGGATCTACTGAGTGCACTCCGGCATAACTCGCGCACCTCCGTCTCCTCGCTGGCGGCGGCCACCGGTGCATCCCGCGCGACTGTCGCTGCCCGCATCGACCGGCTTGTCGAAAACGGCACCATCACCGGCTTTACCATCCGCACCGGCCACGAGGGGCGAGCCGCCGGCGTCCGGGCCATCGTTATGATCGAAGTGTTGGGCCGGCTCGCCGACCGGGTGGCGGATCAACTGCGCGGACTGCCGCAGGTGAGGGCGCTGCATAGCACCAACGGCAAATGGGACTTCATCGCGGAGCTGGAGAGCCATGATCTTGTCGGCTTTGACGAGACGCTGCGCCGCATCCGGCTGATCGACGGTATCAACACGACGGAATCGAATATCCTGCTGAAGACCAGCAAGACCGGGTTCTAACCCTTAGCACGACGTGTTGCGGCCGCGGCAAAGTCTCTCTGCGTCGGCGCCGGCCAGCGCCTGAGGTCAATCGTATTCGTGTTCGTAGACGATGCCGGCGCCGCCGGCCCCGTTCGAGCCGGCTGAGCCCTGCAGCTTGACGCCGCGCCCGACATCGAGGTTGATGACGGCCTTGGTCGAATTGCCGGTCCCTTGCTGCAGTTCGAGATAGGTGCGCTTGTTGATATAGCGACCGACGCCCACCTGAGCCTGCCCCTTGGAATCCGTGGTGACGTCGAGATCGTCAACGCCGAGCTGGTTGCGCAGGCCTTCGAACAGCGAGGTCGAGCGGCCGCCGGCGAGCTGGCTGGCGGCATCGGCCAGCTGGGCGATCTGAACAGGCGAGAGCTTCGCCATGGATTGGCCGAAGATCAGCTGCGCCAGCACCTCGTCCTGCGGCAGGGCCGGGGAGGAGGAGAAGCCAATGGTCGGATCGGTGGCGACCCCGGTGACATTGACCGTGACGGTGGTCGAGCTGGCGGTCGAGCTGGCTTCCATGTCGAGCGTCGGCGTCAGGTCGCCGGCAAAGCTGATACGGCTCTTGTCGGTGAAATCCAGGCGGCGGCTGAGAATGGTCATACGGCCACGGCGCATGGTGAAGCCGCCTGTGACGGCTGGCGCTGCCGCGGTGCCCTTGATGATGACGCTGCCACCGAGCTCGGCGTCGATGCCACGCCCGCGCACGAAGATCTGCGAAGGTGCGTCGAGCTGCAGGTCCAGACCGAGGCTGGTCGACTTTTCTCTCGTCCCCTGGGCCCTGTCTTTCTTGAACTGGGCAGTGACGGCGCGCGGCGCGTTCTTGTGGCGGATGTTGATCTCCGACAGGGAGGCAGGCAGCTTCTCCGGCACGGTGATCGACGCCTTGCGCAGGTTCAGCCGGCCGCTGAGAACAGGCGCTGTCACGATCGGCCCCTTGACGCCCAGCGTGCCGTCGACGGTTGCCGTCACAAGCGTACCGTCGACATAGGTGGCGTTGTTGAGCTTGATGAGGATATCGGCGGGGAAGTCGCCCGATATGCCGATGGTGCCGCTGGCCGAGACAGTGCCGCCGCTCGTCAGCGTGGCGCTGACATTCGAGAGGCGGGCCTGCTGGCCGTCCAGGGTCACTGTTGCGGTGATGCCCGTTGCGCCGAGATTGCGGCGGACGTCGGTGATCTTGGCGCCGCTGACGTTAACACTGCCGCCGAAGGAGGGCGCGGCGGTGGTGCCGCCGATCTGCAGGTTTATCCTGGCCGCGCCGTTGGCGACGAGCCCCTGGGATGCGAGCTGTGCGCCCAGAACCTCGAAGGGAACGGTGCCGTCGAACTTCATGGCGAGCGCCTTGCTGCCGGCCACCTCGACGCTGCCGCCACCATTGAGAGTGAGGCCCGATGGGCCTGTCAGCGCCAGGTCGATGGTCACCTTGTTGTCGGCGAAGCGCCCTGTGGTCTTGACCCCGAGCGCGCCGATGCCGGCTGATTTCGTCTGGCTGGTGGCGGCGTTGGCCCAGTCCGCCTGGAAGGCGACATCCGGCGCGGCGGGCTTGCCGGTTACCTTCGCCGTTCCGGAGATGGCGCCTTCTGCGTCGAGGCTCGGCACGAAGGTATTGGCAAGGCTTGCAGGCAGGCTGGTGATCTTGGCCTGGATGTTCAGCGTATCGCCGGCGCTGCCGGTGACGGTGATCGAGCCGCTGCCGGTCTGGATGGTAAGGCCTTCCAGCGCCACGGTGCCGTCCTTGATCGTCACCTTGGTCGGCGCGCTCAGTTTCACCGGTATGGCACGCGGTGTGGCGGCAAAGCTGTCGAGGCTGACGACGGTCTGGCCGTCGCCGGTCTCGACATTGCCGGCGGCCGTCACGGGCTTGTCGTCATAGTTGGCCTTGAGGTCGAAATCGGTGCGGTTGCCTTGCTGCCGGAAGGTCAGAGCCGGGGAGACAATGCGGTTCGTGCCCGAGGCAATCTCGCCGGCGCGGACGCTGCCATTCGCCGAGAAGGCCTTGAGGTCGCTGATGGTGAGGCCGATCTCCGGCTTGACAACGGCGAGATCGTCCCGCCTCAAACCTTTGCCCGAGGCATTGACGACAAGCGAGGTCTTGCCGTTGTCGTTGTCGATCTTGACGTCGCCCCTGAGATCGCCGTCGGCGCGCTGGCCGGCGAGCGCCGCCAGCAGGCCGATGTCCGGCAGATCGAAGGTGATGGCGCCGGCCGGTTGAAAGCTGGGGGAAAGCGTCAGCCAGCCATTCAGGCTGTTGCCGCCGATTTCGACGTCCAGGCCCGGTATGTCGGTGACGCCATCCTTCGAGGTGGCATTGGCGCTGATGCTGATCGGCTTGCCGTCCATCGAGCCTGTCGCGTTGACAGTGCCGGACGGTGCCTTCGGATCGGCGACGCCCTTGACGGAGACATCGAGCGTGTCGAGCAAGCGGCCGGCCAGCTTGACATTGATGGCCTTGAGGCTGGCATCGACGTTGAGCGTCGAGAGCGGCCCTGATGCCTTGAGGGCGAAATCCGCCTGGCCATCGGCCGTTTGCAGCAGCTTGGAGAGGTTCAGCAGGCGGCCGGTAAGGTCAGCCGTCAGGGTCTGGTTGGCAAGCGCCAGGTTGCCGTTGAGTTCGGCCGTGGCGGTCTTCAGGTGCAAATTGGAAAGATTGATTTTCGACGGAATGGTGCCGGCAACCTGTGCTTCCAACGACAGGGGAGAATCGAACTTTGCCGCCACCGCATCCGGGAGCGCGGTCGGCGCCATCTGCAATTTGAAATTCCCGTTCAGCGATTGCGAGCTGAAGGTGTAGCGGCCGTTCAGCGTGCCGCCGATGCCGGCGCTCTGCAGCGCCGAACCATTGAAGCCGATATTGCCGGAAGACAGTTGCAGCGGCGCCGAGAGGGTCACCGGGCCACGCACGGCGCGGTCGAGATCGAGGTTGGCAAAGGAGGTCTCGCCGATCGCCAGGTTGACAAGGAGTGGACCGGAGCTTGCCGCGAGATTGAAGTCCTCGCTCTTGGCGGTGAGGTCGATCTTGCCGAGACGGCCCTGCGGCACGCTGGCGCTGTCCAGCTGCGCCCGCGCCTCGATCTTCGCCGACTGAGCAGCACCCGTCAGCGCGAGGTCGACCCGGGAAATCAGGGCGCGCGCTTCGCCATCGGCCAGCGGCCAGCGGAAGTCGACGGGGCCGGAGGTGCCGATCAGGTTGGCGTTGAGGCTGTTGTTGCCGGCAGGGTCGAGCGTACCGGAGGCGGCAAGCACGACGCTGCCGGTGGCGAGATTACCCGTCTGGATGTCGATCTTGCCCTTGCCGTCGAAGGCCGCGGCGACATCGATGTTGGTCTGTCCGGCAAACAGCGGCCGGAAGTTCGGGGGCAGCAGCGAATCGACCTTGCCGCCGCCCTTGACGGTGATGCGGCGGATACCGTCGGCGGCAAGGATGTGCCGGCCCTCGATCGTTGCCGTCGGCTGGCCGTTCAGCGCGGCCTGCAGCTTGCCGCTCCAGTCCGATAGCGGTCCCTGGCCGGAGAGGTCGATGGTCATCGCCGGGTTGCCGGGCAGCCGCAACATGGCGGCCAGCATGCCGCCTTCGGGCTCGGCGAGATTAGCCTTCAATTGCAGGCGGTTTTCGTCGGGGGCATAGACCACGTCGGCGGAAAGCCTGGCTTCCGGCACATCCTGGCGGTTGGCGGTCAGCTTCAGCGCCATGCTGTTCGCCTCCGCCCGCACGCTGCCCGACGCCGCGAGCGCAAAGTTCTTGCCGGCCAGCTGCTGGCTCAGGCGGATGTCGGGCAGGTTGAAGGCATCAATGGTGACGGCGACCGGCAGAGTGAAGGCCTGGCGCGTCGCCTGGGTGGGTTGCGGCACTTCCTCGGCGGTCGCGACCGGCGCATGGGCGATCTCGACCTTGGCGGCGGCGATACGTTCGGCGTGAAAGGTGCCGTTGAGGAGGGCGAGGGGAGACCAGTCGATCGAAAGATCGGAGATATGGGCAAAGACGCCCGTGGTGTCGGAAAGCGTGATGTCGGCCGCACGCAACCTGCCGGTCAATAGGCCGGAAGGGTCCGTCACGGTGATCGTGCGGTCTGGGGTCGAGGCAAGCTTGGCGACTTCATCGACGGCAAAGCGGGTGACACCAGGCGCAAAGCCGATCGCCAGCACCAGCGCGACGGCGATCGCGACGAAGGCAACGAGCACGATGCCGACGAGCTTGGTCAGTCCGCTCAAAACTCTTATCAAGGTGCTCATCAGAGCGACTTTACCCCACTTGGTGCCAGACAGGAAAGCGTGTCTCCCGCTGCCTGTTTAAAAGGATTGTCCGATACCGGCATAGATGCCGTAGGACGCGCTGCCCTGGTACTTGTTCAAAGGAACCGCGACGTCCAGCCGGATCGGACCGAAAGGCGTGGCGTAGCGCAGCCCGACGCCGGCGCCGATGCGAAGGTCGGAAAAGTCCGGAACGACGCCGCTGGTGACGCTGCCGACGTCAACGAATGGCACTAGGCCGATGGTCTTCGTGACTTTCACGCGCGCTTCGAGCGATGCGGTGGCGTAGGAACTGCCGCCGACCGCCTGGTTCTTATCGTTGTACGCGGT
Organism: Rhizobium sp. HT1-10; assembly: GCF_049472505.1. Classification (NCBI taxonomy): domain Bacteria; kingdom Pseudomonadati; phylum Pseudomonadota; class Alphaproteobacteria; order Hyphomicrobiales; family Rhizobiaceae; genus Rhizobium; species Rhizobium sp. HT1-10. The sequence continues at coordinate 495,856 of NZ_JBCEBQ010000002.1, forward strand.
GATCTCTTGGTAGGCATAACCGCGCACCGAGCCGCCGCCGCCGGCAAAGAAGCGGCGGGTCGTCGGAATGTCGGAAATATCGTCGGCGCCCAGCAGCGAGCCGGCCGCCAGCTTGCCGGCAAAGATGACATTGTCGTCGGAGCCGATGCCCTTGTAGCCTGAAATCGAGCCTTCGATCGAGGTGAAGATGGTGCCGCCCAAGGCCTCGTAGCTCGGCTGTGCGTCGACGCTTGCCCGGTAACCCTCGGTCGGATCGAGCTTGTTGTCGCGCGTGTCGCGGATATATTGCAGCGGGATCGAGAAGGTCAGGAACTGCTGGTCGCCGAAGGCATCGGTGGTGCTGTCTTCATAGGTGACGCGGCCGCTCGCCAGGGCAGTGTCGTAGTCGCTGAGTTTATAGGCGTAGCCGGCATCGGCGGTAATCGTCCGGGCGCTGTAGTTGTCCGGATTGGAGCTGAGCGCCTTGAGGCTGGCCGTGAAGGTGCCGGCGGCGAGCACAGCGGCGGGCTTGGTGTAGATGATGCCCGCCTCGTAATCGAGGTCCTGGTAGTTGGTGGTCTCGCCGAGGCGCGAGACGGTGCCTTCGATGCGCAGCGATTCGGCCTGGCCGAACAGGTTGCGGTCGCCCCAGTAGCCCTGCAGGCCAAATCCATCGGTGGTCGAATATTGTGCGCCGACGCCGAAGTAATGGCGCTTCGCCTCGGAAATCTCGAGTTCGAGCGGCAGCGTGCCATCCGGAGCGAGCTTGTCGGGCTGATGCAAGGTCGCGCTGCCGATAGCGCCCAGCTTGCGCAGTCTCTCGGCCGCCTTCTTCAATGCGTCAGGCGAATAGCGGTCGCCCTTGTTGATGCGCGAGTAGCGCTGGACGAAGGTCGGGTTGAGGCGCTTCTCGCCCGTGACCGTGATGTTGCCGATATTGGCGACCGGGCCGCTCTCTGCTGCGAGGGTCACATCGACCGTATTGGTCGCATGGTCGGCGACGACGTCGCGTCTCGACACTCTTGCCAGCGGCCGGCCTTCGTTCTTGAGGTCGGCGACCATCTTGTCGGCAGCCTTGATGATGACGACCGAGCCGGCGGCGCCTCCGGGCGTCAGCCCGTAACTGGCAGCGTCCAACTTGGCGGCATCGTCTTCCAGGCGGATCTTGCCAAGCTTGAAAATCGGGCCGGGATCGACCGTCACAACGATCGGAACAGGCTTTCCGCGCGGAAAAGTCGGCTGCGGCGGCAGCTTGTCGATGTCGGTGCCGTTAACGGTGATGACCACGACGGCGCCGTAGCGGGCGTTCTCGTAAAGGGAGGCCAGCAGCCGGTCGCGATCGTCGCGCGCCTTGATGACGACGCCGAGGTCGCCCGATACCGCCTTGTCCTTGTCGGCGACGAGCATGGAACTTTGCTCCAGCGCCGATGCCAGGTCCTTGTCGGCAGGGCCGGTATTCAGCGTGACGGAATAGCTTACGGGGTCGGCGACCGCGTCCTTGGTGTCATCGTCCTTGCCGAAGAAATTGATGCCGAAGAGCTTGAAGGCGAAAGCGTCGCCGACGAAGGCGGGAGTCACGGATATACAGGCTGCGACCGCAATAACGGTGCCTGCTCGTCGATACGCAAAACCAATCCCCGGGCCGGTTCGTCTGATGTACATACGCCGCTTTACGGTTACTACAATTGAGCCAGCTTTGCGTTTCCAACGGTTAACGCATCCCACCATAGCTGCTAAAATTTGCCATGTGTAGCATTTTAATAATATACGCTGGATGGCAAAGAAGACGGGTGCGGGGCCCGGATCCTGTCCGGAACCCGCCACTCGAGATGGCTCAGTAGCCGTCGTCGCGATAACCGCCGCGCGGGCAGTCATCGATGTAGCGGCGACCATAGCGGTCGCGATAATAGCATTGTCCAGGCTGTTCTGCGACGCTGCCGATGGCCGCGCCGGTCAGACCGCCGATGGCGCCGCCAATGGCCGCGCCGCGGATATTGCCCGTTGCGGCGGCGCCGATCAGCGCGCCGGAGGCAGCACCGATGCCGGCACCCTGTTCCGTCTGTGTGCAGCTTGCAATCGACAAGCCGATCAAGACGAAGGCTAAGACTTTCTTCATGTTTCTCTCCACGTTCATACGCCGTTATACGGCAGGCCGTCCCCATCGGTCTAACGCGGCGTCGACGCCGTCTTGAAGCTCGCTATATAATCAAAATATAGGGTAAAGTGTGTTTGTCCATGGACACGCGAAGATTTTTAAGAGCGCTTTTCTAGCGGGAGATCACAGGCTGGCTTCGTCGGCCCGCGCTGCTGTCGGCGTTAGGTGGTATTTTACTTTAATTTAATATACGCCCGTGACAATACGTCACTAAAGAGTTGCCATGGATCAATTGCAAATGCCGGACGATGGGTTATTTTCTCTTTCGAGTAATTCCAAACTATGGCCATTTGCCGCAATCGTGCGGTGAGGATTGACGTGCCGTGTAACCGTCCTACACATCAGACACGGCACTGGAGAAAATGATGGACTTCGAAGCATTTTTTAAGGGTGAACTGGACGGGCTGCATCAGGAAGGCCGCTATCGCGTGTTTGCCGATCTGGAGCGCCATCGCGGCAATTTTCCGCGCGCCACCCGCCACACGCCTGACGGCCCCCGTGATGTGACCGTCTGGTGTTCAAACGACTATCTCGGCATGGGCCAGCACCCGAAGGTGGTGGACGCCATGAAGGAGGCGATCGATCACTGTGGCGCGGGTGCGGGAGGCACCCGGAATATTTCTGGCACCACCCACTACCACGTTCTCCTGGAGCGCGAACTAGCCGACCTTCACGGCAAGGAATCGGCGCTGGTCTTTACGTCAGGCTATGTCTCGAACTGGGCTGCGCTTGGCACGCTCGGCTCGCGCATCCCCGGCATGATCATCTTCTCGGATTCGCTGAACCATGCCTCGATGATCGAGGGCATCCGTTATGCGAAATGCGACCGGGTGATCTGGCGCCACAACGACCTCAAGGATCTGGAGGCAAAGCTTGCCGCCGCCGATCCCAAGGCTCCAAAGATGATCGCCTTCGAATCCGTCTATTCGATGGATGGCGATATCGCGCCGATCAAGGAGATCTGCGATCTCGCCGACAAGTACGGCGCCATGACCTATCTCGACGAAGTGCATGCCGTCGGCATGTATGGCACGCGCGGCGGCGGCATTGCTGAGCGCGAAGGCCTGATGGATCGCATCACCGTCATCGAGGGAACGCTCGGCAAGGCTTTCGGCGTCATGGGCGGCTATATTGCCGCATCCACCGCGCTCTGCGATTTCATCCGCTCGTTTGCTTCGGGCTTCATCTTCACGACGTCGATCCCGCCGGCCCTTGCTGCCGGTGCCGTCGCCTCGATCCAGCACCTGAAGACCAGCAGTTTCGAGCGCGCCCGTCACCAGGATCGCGTCCGCAAGCTGCGCGCCATGCTCGATGTGGCCGGCATCCCGCATCTGCCGAACCCGAGCCATATTGTTCCGATCCTCGTCGGCGATGCGGCCAAGTGCAAGTGGATCTCGGATATCCTGCTCGACAGCTTCGACGTCTATGTTCAGCCGATCAACTATCCGACCGTGCCGAAGAAGACCGAGCGCCTGCGCATCACCCCGACACCGCTGCACAGCGATGCCGACATCGCCCATCTGGTCGATGCGGTGCAGTCGCTATGGGCCCGCTGCGCGCTCGCCCGCGCCGTTGCCTGAGGCGCGGTATCGTCTGACAGCTGATTAGTTCAGGAGCCCGGTCGCCAGTCGCCGGGCTTCTTCGTCTGCGGCAAAGACATCATCCATGGTGGTCGCCGCCGGCAGGTGGGCCAGCCGGTCCATGACGGTTTCCGCCACCCTTGCCATCGTCAGAAAGCCGGTGCGGCCGTCGATGAAGGCCTCGAGCGCCATTTCCTTGGCACCGTTCAGCACCGCGCCCTGCACGCCGCCGCGGGTCATCGCCAGCCGGGCAAGGCGAAGTGCCGGAAACCGCTGCTCATCCGGCACTTCGAAATCCAGCCGGGACAGCCGCGTGAAATCCAGTCGCTCGACCGGCAGATGCGACCGGCGCGGATAGGAGAGAGCATAGCCGATGGCGGTTCGCATGTCGGGCGCGCCGAGCTGGGCCAGCACCGAGCCATCGGCATAGCCGACCATCGAATGAACCACCGATTGCGGATGCACGACGACCTCGATCTGCTCGGGCGTCAGATCGAAGAGATGGCGCGCCTCGATCATTTCCAGCGCCTTGTTGAACATCGAGGCGCTGTCGATCGAGATCTTCAGGCCCATCGACCAATTCGGGTGGGCGCGGGCGGTTTCGACCGTGACATCGGCCATCTCGTCGAGGCTGAAGGTGCGGAACGGGCCGCCCGAAGCAGTGATGATGACGCGCTCAAGCGCATGGCGCTGGTTTTCCTCCAGCACCTGGAAGATCGCGTTGTGTTCGCTGTCGACCGGCAGCAGCCGGCCTCCACCCTTCCTCACCGCCGTCACGAAAAGGTCGCCGGCGGAGACGAGGCATTCCTTGTTGGCAAGCGCGATATCGGCGCCGCGGCGGGCGGCGGTCAGTGTCGGCGCCAGGCCGGCCGTGCCGACGATGGCGGCCATGACCCAGTCGGAGTCCATTTCGGCAGCTTCCATCAGGCCGTTGCGGCCAGCGGCGACAGCGATACCCGAACCGGACAGTGCTTCCTTCAGCGCAATGTAATGCGCGTCGCTGGCGGTCACGGCGAGGGAGGCACCCGTTGCCCTGGCCTGTTCAGCGAGAAGAGCGACGTTGCCATTGCCGGTCAACGCCTTGACCTCGAAAGCCGCGCGTCCGCCCAGATGGGCGATGACATCGAGGGTATTCTGGCCGATGGAACCGGTCGAGCCCAGAACCGTCAGCCGGCGTGGCGCCTGCGTGTCCGTTGTCATGGTTGAATATGTGCCTCATTCCCACGTCTTGCACGGCTCTAGCGTGGAAGGTTCGGGGCGGCAAGTGTGCGATGCAGCATAAATCTTTTGTGCAGGGGTTTACAAGCCAAGGTGCGGATGGGATCATTAGCCGACAACCACACGGCTTCTCTCAAAAAGCTGTCCGGCGCTTTCGCCGGCGACGATCCGATCGTCCGGGCCCTTGCCCTTTCCAACAAAGCGTACCCGAACCGCGGCGCCTGCCGATATTCGGTTGCAAGTCATTGCGGACGGTGTCCGCCTGTTTCTGTGCAAACCCTGGAGATAATCCATGGCCAAGTCGGTTTTTCTCATCGCGTCCCTCGGGTCCTTCCTCGGCACCAGCCTGATGTCCGAGCGGGCCATGGCCGATGGCGCGCTGATCTGGACGCCGGTCAGGGTGGCGCCGCGGGTCTACCAGACGACGGTCGGCGTGCGTCTCCCCGTTCCCCTCGAGGCGAGCGCCGGTGCCGATCTCGGGCTGAGCACCGGGCAGGGCGGCAAGCTGATGAGCGGCTCCGAACTGGCGACGCTGTGGGGCAAGGTCACTGACAGCAGGAGCACGCTCGCCGGGAAGGACAGCCGGGCGCTGGTCATCCGCATCGACACGCTGCGCGGCAATGGCGGCGTATCCCTCAGCCAGTCGAAGAAGTGGATCTATTCCCAGGATCTCGACCTGCAGGCGTCGCGCTCGCTCAACATCAACTATGCGACGACCAGTGGCGTGCCGGCTTCGGTCGACCTCACCCAGGCGCTGACGATGACCTATCCCTGGGCCGGCACCGCGCTGTCGGCGAGCAGCACGGTGACGAGCGCCACCGGCAGCCTGACCGGCTCGCTGGGGCTGAATCAGCCGATTGCGCCGCATCTCAATCTCACCGCCTCGATGGCGGACCCGCTGTCCGCGACGCGTTCAGGCGACGTGCGGATGCGCTACAATATCAAGTGGTAGCCTTGAAGCGCCGCGGAAGGGCGTCCGGAGCCCCCGACTGAACCATTCCAGCCGTGTCGACGTTTCATCCCCAGCAACAGGAGGAGAGACGGCCATGGTTTCCAAACCCCGCGAATTTTTCGGCAGCGAGCCGGAAATCGAAATCGAAAACAAGAACCGCGCCACCCTTGAGGTCAGCGTCGCCGACGCCTTGGCAGTCTCGGGCGGTATCGACGCCTCGGACGTGCTGGTGACGGTGGAGGGCGATGCGATCGTGCTCAGCGGTGCCGTCGCCACGCAAGAGGAAGTCGCGCGCGCCGCAGAGGTGGCGTCGGCGGTTCCGGGCGTCGCATCGGTGGACAACCAGATCCGGGTCGGCTGAAACGGCTGACCTCAGGGCTTGCTCTGGGCCCCGGGCGGCGTGGCGCGCAGGGAGGCATACATGCCTGTCGTGCGAAACTCGGTCGGATTGATCCCATAGACGCGGCGGAAGGCCTTCGAGAAGTAATTGGCGTCGTCGAAACCCGACATGATCGCCACCTCCTTCACCGGCAGGAAGGCGGTCTTGGTCAAAAGGGTCGCCGCGCGCTGCATGCGCTGCTGCAGCACGAACTCGGCCGGCGGCAGGCCCTCGCTCTCGGCAAAGACGCGCGAGAAATGGGCGCGGCTGAGCCCGCTCACCTCTGCCAGTTCATGGACGGGCAATGGCTTGTCGAGGTTGGCATGGATGTGGTCGATCACCGTCTGCATTGCGCTCTGGTCGGTGGCCACGCCATGGGAACTGAAGACGTCGTCGTAGAGCGCCATGGCTGCGGCATAGGCGATGGCAGATGCCCTGGCCGGCGTGTTTGCCTCGTGAATCAGCTGCAGGCTGCAGTCCGCCAGGTGGTCGATGGTGCTTTGCTGCAGCTTCAGAACGGGGCCTGCGGCCGCGAGCACCAGCCGGTGGATGCGCAGCGCCTCCTCGCCATTCATCGAGATCCAGAAATAGTCCCAGCGGCCGTTCTTCTCCAGCCAGTAGCGGTGGTTGTGCGGCACCAGGACCAGCAGGGTATCGCCGGCACCGACGCGGTGGTTGCGGTTCTCGTAGCGCAGCCGTCCTTCGCCGCCGATCGTGTGCTGCAGGACGGTGAACGGCGTCTGCCCGCGCTTGCGACCGTCCCAGTCATAGACTTCGTCCTGCCGGATCTCGTAGCCGGCGCTGGTCGGCATGGCATGCAGCCGATGCCGTCCCCGCGGCAGCGACACCGTGCGCGTCACCGGTCCGCCGTCGATCAGTCGTTGCAGCATGAAATTACCCCTGGACGTTTCGCCGATCGATGATCGCTCGAAACCTATAGGCAAAATCCGGGGAGAAAAACAGACGGAGGCGGGCTGCCGGGGGGAGGCGCGTCAGTTCGGCCGACACGCCGACGCCCTCATGCATCGATATCGGTCGCGAGGGTCACGTCCCTGGAGGCTTCGAGCACGGCAAGCCGATCGAGCAGCGCAGCGCGGATCGATGTGTAGGAGCTGCTGCCAAGTGCCAGACGAAACGGTGCCGGGGTCCGCTCGGTCGAATCGATCATCGCCTGCACCATCTTCTCGGGATCGCCCTTGATGGCGAAGCCGCCGGTTAGCAACGCTTTGCGAATGTGTGCCGCCGGCGTGTTGTCGTAGGCGGCCATGGGTGGTGGGCTGACGAGGCCGCCGGCGAATTCGGTGCGGGCCGGGCCGGGTTCGACGAGGGTGAACTCGATAGCGAACGGGGCGACCTCCTGGGCGACAGCCTCAATGAAACCTTCGATGCCCCATTTGCTGGCGTGATAAAGGCTGAAATTCGGATAGGCGATCTGTCCGCCCTCCGATGACACCTGCAGGATCCGACCTCCGCCTTGCGCCCGCAGATGCGGCAGGGCTGCGCGAATGACCTCGATGGAGCCGATCAGGTTGGTATCGATCTGGTGGCGGATCTGCTCGCTGGTGACCTCTTCCCCGGCGCCGAAGAGAGCATAGGCAGCATTGCTGACGATAGTGTCGATGCGGCCGAGTTCCGCAAAGGCGCGATCCATTACCGCGTGCACGGCGTCGGTATCCGTGACGTCGAGCGCGGCTATCCAGAGCTGGTCGGGGTAGCGCGCCTTCAGCTCATCCAACACGCCGACTTTGCGCAGCGTCGCGGCGACGCGATCGCCGCGCACTAGGAGTTTTTCGGTCATGATTCTGCCGAAGCCGGACGAGGTGCCGGTGATGAACCAGGTTTTTGTCATGGAAGAATTCCTCTGCGGTTGGTGTCGAGCCACGGATACCGCTTGTCGTTCATGGCAACTATCCGCAGAATGCTGCATGAACTGATGAAAGTTACCCATGAAAGCAAAGCCAACACTCGGCGACCTCACGGCCTTCGTGACCATTGTCTCGCACCGCAGTTTCAGGAAGGCTGCCGACGAACTCGGCTTGTCGCCGTCGACCCTCAGCCACGTCATCCGGACGCTCGAGCTCAACATGGGTGTGCGGTTGCTGAACCGGACGACCCGCAGCGTGTCGCCGACCGAAGCGGGCGAGCGGCTTGCGGCGCGGCTGATGCCGGTCATCCGGGATTTCGATATCGCCCTGGCGGAAGTCGACGAATTCCGGGGCCGCCCGAGCGGCATGCTGCGGATCAATACCAGCGCGGTCGGCGCCCGTGCACTGCTGGCATCCGTGGTGCCGACATTTCTCAAGCGCTACCCGGAGATGTCGCTCGATCTGGTGACGGAGGGACGGCTGGTGGATATCGTGGCCGATGGCTTCGATGCGGGCATCAGGCTGGGCGAGCAGTTGCCGCAGGACATGATCGCCGTACCGTTCGAGGGGGCGACCCGCTTTGTCGCTGTGGCGTCCCCTGATTATCTAAGAGGCCGTGACGCTCCGAAGACGCCGGATGACCTGAAGGATCATGCCTGCATCCGCTTCCGGCTGACGAGCGGCAAGCTGTTCCGGTGGGAGTTCGAGAAGCGGGGCCAGGAAATGGCGGTCGACGTCGCCGGTGCGCTGACGCTCGACGATATGCAACTGATGATCGAGGCTGCCGTCAAAGGCATGGGCATCGCCTATGTCTCGGAGCGCGGGCTTCGGCCATATCTCGAAAGCGGCGCTCTGGTCCTCGTCCTCGAGGACTGGTGCCCCTGGATACCTGGGCTGTTTCTCTATTATCCCGGTCGGCGTCACGTGCCGCCCGGCCTGCGCGCCTTTATCGACGTGCTGAAGGAAGCATCGAACGCGGATGCCTGAGCTGCTCGCGGATGCAGATGCCGCCTAAAGCAGCGTCGAGGCGCCGCGGTCGAGGTAGGTGTCGAGGAATTGCTCGAGGCGGGGGTGGCGGGGTTTGGCGAAGACCTCTTGCGGGGTGCCGCTGAACAGTATCTTGCCGTGGTCGAGGAAGGTCATCTGCTGGCCCACGGTCGCGGCAAAGCCGATCTCGTGGGAGACGACGACCATGGTCATGCCTTCTGCGGCGAGATCGCGCATGACGTTCAGCACTTCCCCGGTCAGTTCCGGGTCGAGCGAGGAAGTCGGTTCGTCGAACAGCATGATCTTCGGCTTCAGGGCCAGCGCCCGGGCGATGGCGACGCGCTGCTGCTGACCGCCCGACAGCTGCGACGGATAGTGGCCGGCGCGGTTTTCCAGGCCCACCTTGACCAGTTGCTCCATGGCGCGGGCCTCCGCATCCCGGCGGCTCATCTTGTGCACCGTCTTCAGCGCCTCGCTGACATTGCCGAGCGCGGTCATGTGCGGCCAGAGATTGAACTGCTGGAACACCATGCCGATGCGGCTGCGAATGGCGCGGTTGGTTGATGCCGGCAGGCGTTCCCGCACGCCTTGTGTATTCTCGGAAAAGCCGAGCACTTCGCCGTCGATGGTGATGGTGCCCTGTGTCGCCTCCTCGAGGAAGGCCATGCAGCGCAGCAGCGTGCTCTTGCCGGAGCCGGAGGGGCCGATCAGGCAGGAGACCTGGCCTTGAGGGATCTCGAGGTCGATGCCGTGGAGGACGGTCGTCTCGCCGAACTTCTTGACCAGGTTCTTGACTGCGATTGCCGGGATACTCATGCGTTGAAAAACCTGAATCTGGTGAGTTTCGTTTCGGCGAGATGGCCGAGCCAGCCGGTGGCTTCGACCAGGACCCAATAGAAGACGGCAAGCACGAACAGCGCTTCGACGAAGGCATATTGCTGCGAGCCGATGGCGCTCAGCGTCGCCGTCAGCTCGGGCACGGTGATGATCGACAGCACCGCCGTCTCCTTCATCAGGATGATGGTCATATTTAGCGAGGGCGGCAGCACCAGCATGATCATCTCGGGCAGGAGAATGCGGCGGATGATCTGGCCCTGGCTCATGCCGACGCATTCGCCGGCCTCGATATGGCCTGTCGGCACGGCGGCAAAGCCAGAGCGGAAGATCTCGCTGTAATAGGCGGCACCATAGATCGACAGGCCCATCAGGCCGGCGGGGATCGGGTCAAGCGACAGGCCGATGAAGGGGCCGCCGTAATAGACGAGGAAGATCTGGATCAGGAAGGGCGTGCCGCGCAGCACGGCGACCACGAGGCCGAGGACAGCGTCGACCGCGCGGCCGCCGTAACGGCGGGCGACGGCGACCAGGAAGCCGAGGATGGCGGCTGCGATGGTGCCGAGGATCCAGATGAGGATGGTGACGAGGCCGCCGCTGACGATGGCCGGCCACTGGTCGATGATGACGTGGATGTCGAAGCTCATCGTGGCGCTCCCGGCAGCGAGCGCTCGATCGCGCCGCCTGCCAGTGCCACGATCCAGTTGATGATCAGGTAGATCAGGCCGGCGGAGGCGAAGATCTGCAGCGGCAGGAAGGTGCTGGCGGAGAGATCCTGGGCCATCCGGGTCAATTCGATGATGCCGACCACGGAGACGAGCGACGAGGCCTTCAACAGCAGGATCGCCTCGTTGACGAGGGCCGGGAAGGTGAGCCGCATGGCGATCGGGGCCTTGATGCGGCGGAAGATCTGGGCCGGCGTCAGGCCGACCATTTCGGCGCATTCGATCAGGCCGCGCGGCACGCTGGCAAAGCCGCCGCGCAGGTTTTCCGCCTGATAGGCTGCGGTCGACAGCGACATGCCGATGATGGCGGCAACGATGCTCGGCACGTTGATGCCGATGGCCGGCAGCAGATTGTAGATCAGCAGCAGTTGCACCAGGAGGGGCACGCCGCGGAAGAAACTGATGAAAAGTTGGGCGGGCCAAACGAAGAGGCGCCGGCCCGACAGCATCATGGCCGAGATGACCAGTGCGAGCAGAAAGCCGATCAGGATCGACGCGACGCTGATCGCGACCGTGTAGATCGACGCTTGCAAAAGCAGTTCGAAGAGTTTGAAGGACATGTCCGCAATTCGCTCGGCTGGCAGTCAGGGAGACCCGATGTGGTCTCGACCAGCGCCCCGGCGGCAAGCCGAGGCGCAGTCGTCATGGTGACGATCAGATCAGAATGCCGGGTCCTTGACGGCATCGGGCGTGTCGAAGCTGGCGCCGAACCACTTCTTCTGCAGCGTCGCCATGCGGCCGTCGGCCTTGATCTTCAGAAGGGCGGCGTCGATGGCGTCCATCAGCGGCGCATGGTCGGCATCCTTCAGGCCGATGAAGCCGAAATAGGACTTCTTGCCGAAGGTCGGCGTGACGACTTCGAAGACGCCTTCGCGCTGCTTGGCGACGAAAGCGATGTTCGGCAGCGAGTTGGCAACGCCTTCGATACGGCCGGCGGCGAGATCGGCATAGGCGTCGTTGAAGGAGACGTATTCACGCACTTCAACCGGCTTTGGCAGGGTTGCCGAATATTCCTTCAGCTGGTCGAGCTGCGACGTGGCCTTGCCGACGCCGATCTTGGTGCCGGCGATGTCTTCCGGCTTCAGGATCTTCTTGTCGCCGGCCTTCTTCAGGATGGCGATGCTGGCCTCGGCGATCGGCGGGGTGAAGCGATAGTGCTCGAGGCGCTTCTTGGTGATGGTCGCAGGACCGGCGACAACGTCGAACTTGCCGGCTTCAAGCGCCGGGAAGACGCCGTCCCAGGGGAGCGTGACCCACTCGATCTTGACGCCGAGTTCCTTGCCGATTTCGGCGAAGAGGTCGACGTTGAGGCCGACATGCTCGCCGGCATCGATGAAGTCGAAGGGGGCGAAGGCAGTCTCGGTGCCGACCTTCATGGTGCCGGCGGCCTTGACGGCAGCGAGCGTATCGGCGGCTTGGGCCGACAGCGTCGCGCCGAGCAGGAAGGCAGCGCCCAAGAGGCCCTTGAGCAGGGAATTGGTCTTCATGATTTCTCTCCAGTTTTCATCCTCCTGGCGGAGGAGGTGAATGTGTTTGTTCCCTTAGCGGGATTTCTACGATCCGCTTATGACTATACAAATAGATATGGGCAGTCCGGGCGAGTCAATGCAAAAGTCCTGGGATGCAAAAAATGTGCCGGGCATCGGGTATCTGTCCTTGGACCTGCCAGGGTCGGCGGGTTGCTTGCTGCAGCAGCCCCGCCGCGGGAGCGCTCAACGAAGTGTGGGATCAGCGTAGGCGGTCCGTGAGCAGGGCGATGGAGGCGGCATCGGCATTGGCGAAGGCGAGGCGCAGGTAGTTTTCCTGATCCGCGCCGAAATAGCTGCCGGGGATGCAGACGACGCCTGCCTGCCTCGCTAGCCGCTCGGCCACCGCCGCCGACGATTGTCCGGCGAAGGGGTGGCGGACGAAGGCGAAATAGGCGCCGATGGCGCCGATTTCCCATTCCGGCAAATCGGCAAACACCTTTCGCAGCACCTCGGCGCGATGGGCGATTTCGCGGCGATTGCCGGCGCGCCAGTCGGCGAGGATGGGCAGGGCCCAGGCAACCGCCGTCTGCGGCGCGCGGGGCGCGCAGATCTGCATGTTGTCCATCACCTTGGCGATTTCCGCGACCAGGGCAGGTCCGGCGGTGATGGCGCCCAGCCGGTGGCCCGGGATGCAGAAGGATTTCGAGAAGCTGTAGAGCAGCACCAGCGTCTCTTCCCAGCCGGGCTCGGAGAGAAGTGCATGCGGCCGGGCGTCGCCCTCCGGCAGGAAATCGCGGTAGGTCTCGTCCACGATCAGCCAGGCGCCGTGGCTTTGGCAGAGCCTGAAGAGCGCATGCAGCAGGCCCTTCGGATAGACGGCGCCGGTCGGGTTGTTGGGGGTGACCACCACCAGTGCCCGCGCGCCGGCGACCAAGGCCGTTTCGGCTGATGCGAGATCAGGCAGGAAGCCGTTGGCGGCATCGCAGTGCACCAGGCTATAGTCGATGCCGAGCATCGACAGGGTCGTCTGGTGATTGAAGTAATAGGGATCGGTGAGCGCAATGGTGTCGCCCGACGCCGCGACGGCGATCGCGACAGACATGAAGGCCTGGTTGCAGCCGGCGGTAATATGGATGTGCTCGGAGCCGATGTCCGCCTCGTAGACCGCGCCGACATGGTGCGCATAGGCCTTTCGCAGCACTGGTTCACCCTCGATCGGCCCATAACCTGTCATGTCAGGCGAGGCGGCCGCTTCACCCAGCAGCCGTAGCATCTCAGGATGGGTCGGATAGCCCGGCACCGCCTGCGACAGGTCGATCAGCGGGCCGCGGCGGCCATCATAGGCCCTGCCCCAGGCATGGACCGAGGGGATCGGCGGCGGCGACAGGCGGGTGATGAGGGGATTGGCTTCGGCGCGGGTCATGTTGGCTTTCTCGTTTTTCTATTGCTACAACGAGTGCGGCGGCATTCTCAACCGGTCTGTCGGCAAAATCCGTCAGGACAACAGCAAGCAGGGGAAGCGGCGATGAGCTGGGACAAGACGAAGCTGGAGGCGCTACGGGCGAAATTCAGCGATGCCGCAGGCGGCGCGATTTTTGACGAGGCATTCCGGAAGGTCGGCGAGAAAATCTTTTCGAAAAGCGGCACGCGCCTGGCGCCCTATTCCGGGCTGCCGACCTTCGTCAGCGCGCCCTCCATGCCGGTGGCTGCCGAAGATCCCGATTTCGGCAATCTGCAGGTGGCGATCCTCGGCATCCCCATGGATCTCGGGGTCACCAACCGTCCGGGTTCGCGTTTCGGACCGCGCGCCCTGCGCACCGTCGAGCGCATCGGGCCCTATAACCATGTTCTGGGGACCGCGCCGGTCTTCGATATAAGGGTGGCCGACATCGGCGACGTGCCGTTCCAGAGCCGCTACCGGCTCGAATTGTCGCATGACGACATCGAGAAGCGCATCAACCAGATCGTCGATGCCGGGGTGCTGCCGCTATCGGTCGGCGGCGATCATTCGATCAGCCATCCCATCCTGAAGGCGGTCGGCAAAAACAGGCCGGTCGGGATGATCCACATCGATGCCCATTGCGACACCAGCGGCCCCTTCGACCAGACCAAGTTTCACCATGCGGGGCCGTTCCGCAATGCCGTGCTCGACGGCGTTCTCGATCCGACGCGGACGGTGCAGATCGGCATTCGCGGGTCGGCCGAATATCTCTGGGAGTTTTCCTTCGAGTCCGGCATGACCGTCATCCATTCGGAGGAGGTCACCGGTCTCGGCATTCCGGCGATCATCGAGAAGGCACGGGCGATTGTCGGCGATGGGCCGACCTATCTGTCCTTCGATATCGACAGCCTCGATCCGAGCTTCGCGCCGGGAACCGGCACACCTGAGATCGGCGGCCTGACGACGCGCGAGGTGCTCGAACTCATCCGGGGCCTGAAAGGCATCAATCTGGTGGGAGGCGATGTCGTCGAGGTGGCGCCGCAATATGACACGACCACCAATACCGCCCAGGCGGGCGCCCAGGTGCTGTTCGAAATTCTCAGCCTGATGGTCTTTAGCCCGTCGCTCGGCGGGCGCTGATTGCAGGCGGCAACGGATGCGAGCCTGCCGCATCCGTCGCTTGCTTGAGGCCTAGAATACGGCCAGATACTTCAGCAGCGAAATGATGCCGATGATGATCACGATGATCTGCACGATCTGGCGCATGCGCGCCTCGATTGGCAGGCGCTGGACGAGCCAAAGCACTAGAATGATCACCAAAAAGGTGATCAGAATACCAATCAAAACAGATGAACCCATTGTCCCCGACTCCTTGCGTCTTAAAAATGCCTTGCGGCCACTTGGCTTAACTATGCAGGTGACCTCGGAAGGAAAGACCGATGGGTGAAGATTCGGTGCGATTTCGCTCAGATCACGTCCCGCAGGGGTACGAAGCACGTGTCATGGCCTCACGGCGGCGGCAGGCGGCCCCCTGCCATGGCCCCTGGCGAAGAGGCAGCGGCTTCCTATATCGGGTAAGCTCCCGAGATCGACATCCTCAGGAGATGATCTCGGACGGGAGTGCTGTTGCAAAGAATGTTTGTATCGATGGAACGCTTCGACCCCTGGTTGACTTATAGGGGTCAATGCTTCTGGGAGAGCACAATGACGCTCGCGGATAAGCAGTGGTCTGAAAGTTGTTACGTCGAGCGCGACAAGATCGGCATGTACATGGTCATCAGCTCGACCAGGCAGGCGATGAACCTGCTGTCGCGCTACTGGCCGGTCACCGATGGAGAGGCCTATTTCCAGGCGCTGCGGGTGTTCGGGCAGGTGATGATGGAAAAATTGCCCCCGGACAGCGCCCGCGAGGCCTTTCTTGCCGCCGCCGCGGAAGCGGACGTCTTCGTGTCGAACAAGCCGCAGCTGTTTCATTTGCCGAGAGGCTGAAAGCCGCGCCGTGGGGCGTTGCGTACGGGCTTCTCGCGTGAGCGTTTAGCGAAGTGCGCCGAACTGCGCATCGTGCAGCTCAGCATAAGCGCCCTTTCGGGTCAGAAGCTCGTGGTGCGTGCCGTCCTCGACGATACCGGAGGGGCCGACGACGATGATCCGGTCGGCATTGCGGATGGTGGCAAGCCGGTGAGCGACGACCAGCGTCGTGCGTCCCTCCGACAGCGCCGCCAGCGATTGCTGGATGGCATATTCCGTCGCCGTGTCGAGCGCCGAGGTTGCCTCGTCGAGGATCAGGATCGGCGGGTTCTTCAGGAAAATCCGGGCAATCGCCAGCCGCTGCTTCTGGCCGCCTGAAAGCTTGACGCCGCGTTCGCCGACGCGGGTCGACAGGCCGTCCGGCAGCGACAGCACGAAGTCCGCAAGGGCTGCGCGCCGCAGCGCCTCTAGGATCTCCTCATCGCTGGCGCCGAGGCGGCCATAGGCGATGTTCTCGCGGATCGTTCCGCCGAACAGGAAGACGTCCTGGGCGACGATGCCGATCTGGGCCCGCAGCGAGGCCTGCGTCATGTCGCGGATATCGATCCCATCGATGCTGATGGTGCCGCTATCGACCTCGTAGAAGCGCGGCAGCAGCGAGCAGATGGTTGTCTTCCCGGCACCAGAGGGGCCGACGAAGGCGATGGTCTCGCCGGCCCTGATGGACAGGTTCAGCCCGTCGAGGATTTTGCCGTTGGCATCGTAGCCGAAGCTGACGTCCTTGTAGGCGATGTCGCCCTTCAGATGCGCGACCGCGACGGCGCCGGGACGGTCGGCGATGTCGGGCGCCGTATCGATCAGCGTGGTGAAGCGCTTGAATCCGGCAATCCCCTTCGGATAGCTCTCGAGCACCGAGGTGATCTTGTCGATCGGGCGGAAGAAGACGTTGACCAGCAGCAGAAAGCCGACGAAGCCGCCATAGCTGAGTTCGCCGTGGATGACGAAATAGGTGCCGGCGATCATCACGACGAGCTGGACGAAGCGGGTGCCGAAGTAGGAGAGGGTGATGCTTGCCGTCATATAGGCATAGGCATTCAGCTTGGTCGCCCTGTAGCCCTCGTTGTTGACGGCAAACAGCGCGCGCTCGTGGTCCTCGTTGGCAAAGGCCTTGACGACGCGGATGCCGCCTACGCTCTCTCCGACCCGGGCGTTGAATTCGCCGACCTGGCCGAACAGCTTGCGCCAGTTCTCGGTCATCCTGGCGCCGTAGCGGCTGACCATCCAGGTCATGACCGGGACGATGGCTGTCGTCAGCAGCGCCAGTTTCCAATGCACCGTGAACATCAGGATAAAGGCGCCGACAAAGGTCATGATGGCGATGAAGACATCTTCCGGACCGTGATGGGCGACCTCGCCGACCTCCTCGAGATCCTTGGTGACGTGGGTGATCAGGTGGCCGGTCTTGTTGTTGTCGAAATAGCGGAAGCTGAGCTTCTGGATATGGTCGAACGCCTGGCGGCGCATGTCGGTTTCGATGCCGATGCCGAGCGCATGCCCCCAGTAGTTGACCACCGCCATCAGCCCGGTGTTGACCACGTAGACAACGAGCAGCAGGGCTGCGACGCCGGCGATCAGGCCCCAGTCCTGGCCCGGCAGCAGCGTGTCGATGAACAGCTTGGTTGCCAGCGGAAAGCCGAGCTCGAGCAGGCCGGCCAGCACCGCGCAGCCGAAATCGAGGAAGAAGAGCTTTTTATAAGGTGCGTAATAGGAAAAGAACCGACGCAGCATGGGGATCTCGATCAAAACACTCGACAGGGAATAAACAAAGAAAAGGGCCCGGAATCCGGGCCCTGGTATCGACTATAGCTGAATCCGGTCGGATCAGAAGCTCCTCTGGAAGCGCAGGATGCCGGCCCAGGTGTCGCTGTTGGTCGAATCCCAGTTGGTGTATTCGACTTCCGGCTCGATGGTGAAGCCGCCGACCGGCTTGTACTGCAGGTTGGCTGCAGCCGCGAAGATCTTCGAGTCGGTGTAGGCCAGCTGCACGTTGCCCTTCAGCTTGTCGTTGATCGCAACGTTGACGCCGCCCCAGACAGCCCAGTCACCCCAACCGCACAGCTCTTCCCTGTTCGCCGGGCAAGCGCCATCGGTGACGTAGCCGGAAGCATACTTGTTGAGCTTGTCGCCGTCCGTGTTCCAGCCGCCCATCAGGAAGGCCGAGAAGGTGCCGAAATCGGCGTCGATACGGGCCTTGATGGCGCCTTCCTCGACGATCGAATCATAGCCGCCGACGACCTTGATGCCCCACATGCCGGACTTGTAGCCGAGACCGGCGACGACGTCGGGCGTGTAATGATCGGCCTTCGAGACCTGCCAGCTGCGGCCGTTGCTCTGCACGTAGCCGCTGTCATAGTCGGCATCGGAAGCCGACTGCGAATCTTCCAGCGAGACCATCGCGGTGAAGCCGTTGCCCGGCTCGTAGGTGTAGGTCAGCTGGTTGAGCTCGGTGTTGATCGGTCCGGGGCCGTAGGAGATGACGTCGTCTTGGATGATGTCGCCGGCATAGCCCGGATAGGACGAAAACTGCGAGTCAGCCTTGCCGACCAGGAAGCCGCCGATGCTGATATTGGCAAACAGCACCTTGTTGGTGTTGATGCCTTCCGACGATTCGAAGCGGTAGACCATCTCGGTCTTCAGGGCGCCGTACTCGGTATCGGTCGCCGTATCGACGTTGAGCTCGACGCGGGTGTGCCAGAAGGTGCCGATCTTGTGGTCGGGCTGGTAGGCATCCTTCCATTCGCCTTCGGTGCGGACCATGCCGCCGATCTTCAGGCAGGTTTCAGAGCCCGGAATGTAGAAATAGCCGGCACCATAAGCGTCGCAGATGCGAACATATTCAAGAGGTTCCGGTTCCGCGGCGACGATCGCGTCAGCAGCGCGCGCGCCGGAGACCATGGAGAGAGCCGCAACCGAGCCCAACAGCAGTGTCCGAATGTTCATGATCAATCCAAATGTTTGGGACTGGTGGGAAAGAACCGAATACCAATCGCCGTGGGACCCCATCGCGGGACATTTCCGCCTGAAAGCGGCGAATCTCACTGACCCCGAGAATATCGCAGCGACGAAATGTAGCAATAACGATCACGTGGAGAGCACCCCGCAACGGGCGCATCGTGCAGCCCGGTTGCGCAAATGTCACAACGCGTCAGCCGGGTTCACTCGACCGGATGCTGATTTTAGGCCATGCAGTGGCTGTCTAAGCTATTGTTTTAAAGGTAAAAAATAGGAAAATGGTGTCCACGAGAGGATTCGAACCTCCGACCCCAGGATTCATACCACTTCGGCTTTAGCCGCCGTCCTAAGACGTTCGTGGTCTGGACTGTCCCTTCACCATAGGCTTAAGGCCCTTAGGTGCTGCCCATCCAGTCTCTACACCTTCAACGGATTTCTCCGAAGCTTGGCTCGGGATTGGCATGCTGGAAGACCAGCGAAGCGTTCCCCGACTTTGAGCAGATCGACTAAAGCCTTTCAGCTGTAGCCCCCAATTAATGCAACCAGGAATCCTGTGCTCTATCCTACTGAGCTACGTGGACATAGGCACTTAGCCTCGGTCTCCAATAACGCAGCCTCGCCTTGCTCGCAACTCATCTTTTGCCGAAATCAGCCTTCGGCGTTTGCTGCAGGGGAGGGGTCGCATGGGGTGATCGGCCGCTATTCCATGATATGCAGTTCCGCCTGGCGCATGGCCTTGCCGATACATCCGTTCGGCTGCAGCGCCATGACGTCGAAGGCCGTGATGGCGCCGGGAAGCTTGCCCGAAAGCAGGCATTTCATGGCGATGTCGCGGTCTGTCACCGTGCCGATGACGACGCCGCCTTCGACCACCAGGACGGTGCTGACGTTCTCGCGCTGCATGATCCCCAGAACGTCGTTGGCGAAGACGCCGCGCGACACGGTCTGGAGGGGCTTGTTCAGTCTCTGGGATTTGTTCATGGCGTTTCTCGACGGGCCGATCCGGGAAGATCAATCTGGCAGGGTGGTGTTGTCGACATAGGCGGCGACGCCGCGAACGCTTTCGACAAGCGCGCGGACGGCCTTCTTCTGGAGGTTGGTCTCCAGACGTCCGCCGACGGAGACGCGCGCATCCGATACCTTGAGGTCGACACGCTCGGGATCGATGCCGAGGTCGCCCCGCAGCCGGGTGGCGATGGCAAGCCGAATGCTTTCGTCACCAGAAGCGACGATGTCGAACGGCGCATCGATGATCATGCCGAGCAGGTCGCAGCGGCTGATAATGCCGATGAGCTGCCCCTTGTCGACAACGGGCACGCGCTTGATCCGCCGGGAGAGCATGATGCCGGCGATTTCCCGGACATCGGTATCGGGACCAACGGTGACGATCTCGCCGCACATGGCGTCCGCGACCGACCAGCCGTGGGTAAGCACATATTCGGTCAGGGCCCGGCGCTCGTCCCGCGCGTCGCCATTGTGCACCGGTTCCGTCGGCCGCAGCGCCACGCGGCGCAGAAGGTCGCCCTCGGTGACGATACCGACGATGCGGCCGTCGTCGACGACGGGTAGACCGCTGATGTTATGGGCAGTCATCGAAAGGGCGGCACTGCGCACGCTTGCGGTCGGGGGGATGGAGACGACCTTGGTGGTCATCACGTTCTTTGCCTGCATTGCTTCGTCCTCCGAAATATCTGCCAGGGCGATAGACAGGCAGATCTTGCCTGCTGTCGTCGTCCATTCCCTGCAGACTAGAACGGAAGTCGCAGTCGGCATTGATTTTGATCAATGCCGACTGCGAGCAGGTTTAAATCGGTTGGGCCGGATCGAGCTCCGGAGGCACAGGGCGATGGCCGCCCGGCCGTTGGCGGCGCTGCGGTCGTAGCGCGCCTGGCGTTGGACTAGGCGCCGAGGCGCTGTTCGGCAAGCCGGACCCAGAAGGAGATGCCGTGGGCGATCGCCTCGTCGTTGAAGTCGTAGGCGGCATTGTGCAGGCCTGCCGTGTCGCCGTTGCCGAGAAACAGGAAGGCGCCGGGCCGGGCGTTGAGCATGTAGGAGAAATCCTCGCCCCCCATCATCGGGTCGACCTCGGCATTGACATTGGCGTCGCCGGCGATGGAGCGGGCGGCCTCGGCCGCATAGTCCGTCTGGTCGGCGTGGTTGAACGTCACCGGATAATTGCGGTTGTAGCGAACCTCGGCCTCGGCGCCGTGGGCGGCGATGATGCCGGCAACGACCTGGCGCAGGCGCTGCTCGGCGAGGTCGCGCACGGCTGCATCCAGGGTGCGCACGGTGCCGGCGAGCGTTGCCTCGTTGGCGATGGCGTTCTGGGCGAAGCCGGCGTTGAACTTGGTGACGGAGACGACGGCCGAGCCGAGCGGATCGACGTTGCGGGACGCGATCATCTGCAGGTTGGTGACGATCTGGGCGCCGATGGCGATCGGGTCGATCGTCGTGTGCGGCATCGCGGCATGGCCGCCACGGCCCTTGACGACGATGCTGAACTCGTCGGTTGCCGCCATGATCGCACCCTTGCGGATGGCGAACTGGCCGACGGGAATGCCCGGCATGTTGTGCATGCCGTAGACTTCGGCGATCTTGAACCGGTCCATCATGCCGTCCTCGACCATCAGCTTGCCGCCGGCGCCGCCTTCTTCGGCCGGCTGGAAGATGACGGCGACGTTGCCGGTGAAGTTCCGGGTCTCGGCAAGATATTTTGCGGCGCCGAGCAGCATGGCGGTGTGGCCATCGTGGCCGCAGGCATGCATCTTGCCTGCTGTCTTCGAGGCCCAGGGCTTGCCGGAGATTTCTGTCATCGGCAGCGCATCCATGTCGGCGCGCAGGCCGATGGTGCGGCCTTCGCCGCGGCCGCGGATGATACCGACGACGCCGGTGCGGCCGATGCCGGTGACGATTTCGTCGACGCCGAATGCTTTCAGCTTCTCAGCGACAAAGGCAGCCGTTTCCTCGACCGCATACAGAAGTCCCGGATGGGCGTGGATGTGGCGGCGCCATTCAGTGACTTCGTCCTGCAGTTCCGCTGCTCTGTTCAAGATAGGCATAGTGGACTTTCCTGCTGATCAATCTTTTGCTGTGGCGTGGGACAACGGAAATAAACCGCCGATCGCCTTTGCCATCTCATAGCCATATAGGTTAAATAAATGCGGCGTTCGAGAAAATTCCGGACATTGAAGGACAGACTGTGCCGACAAAGCAGAATTCCTTGTTTGCCGCCCTGCGACTTTTGCCCCTCGGTGCGGCCGTCACGGCGGTCTTCCTGAGCGGCGCTTCGGTGGCCTCAGCCAATCCGCATATGCTGGTCGATGTCAGCACTGGCCGCGTGCTGGAGCACGAAGAGGCATTCCGAAAGTGGTATCCGGCATCACTGACCAAGCTGATGACGGTCTATACGACGTTTCGTGCCATCCAGGCCGGCCAGATCAGCCTCGACACGCCTGTCGTGATGACGAAGCATGCCGCGGCCCAGCCGGCTGCCAAGATGTACTTCAAGCCTGGCCAGAAGATGACGCTCGACAGCGCGTTGAAGATGATGCTGGTGAAATCGGCCAACGACCTGGCCATGGCGATTGCCGAGACGGTCGGCGGCTCGGAACAGGGCTTCGTCGCCAAGATGAATGCGGAAGCGGCGCGTCTCGGGATGACCAGCTCGCATTTTATTAATCCGAACGGCCTGCCGGGCAAGGGCCAGTATACCACCGCCCGTGACCTGGCGATCGTCACCGTCGCGCTCCGCCGCGAGTTTCCGCAATATGCCGGCTATTTCGCGCTTGAGGGCTTTACCAATGGCGTCAAGCAGGTGCCGAACATCAATCTCCTGATCGGTCGCTACAATGGCGCCGACGGCATGAAGACCGGCTTCATCTGTGCCTCCGGCTTCAACCAGATCGCATCAGCCACCCGCAACGGCAGGACGCTGATTTCCGTCGTGCTCGGGACCAACAGCCTGGCGGAGCGTGCCGACATGTCGGCGGATATGCTCGAAAAAGGCTTCACCACGCAGCTTCCCGGCAACGACACGCTGCAGACACTGAAGCCCTATGGCCCCGGCCAGGATCAGGTGGCCGATGTCACCAATGAGATCTGCAGCGCCAAGGGCGCGCAGATGCGCAGCGAGACGCGCGACCCGACCGGCCGGATGAAGATCCTTTCTCCCTATATCCACGAGAGAACTCGTGAGCCGATCTTCACCTATGCCGGCCTGATCGGCGGGCCGGATG
Source organism: Rhizobium sp. HT1-10 (assembly GCF_049472505.1). Taxonomy (NCBI): domain Bacteria; kingdom Pseudomonadati; phylum Pseudomonadota; class Alphaproteobacteria; order Hyphomicrobiales; family Rhizobiaceae; genus Rhizobium; species Rhizobium sp. HT1-10. Next base: position 518,655 of record NZ_JBCEBQ010000002.1, read on the forward strand.
CAGCGGCCGACAAGGCTTCAGTGCAGGACGGTACACAGCCTGGCCTCGGGGATGTGGCCGGCATCCCGGTGCCGCAGCCGCGCCCGACAAATTAAACGGAATCCAATCATGAACAGCAGGCCTGACAAGGTGCCGGCGTCCATCCTCACCGGCTTTCTCGGCGCCGGCAAGTCGACGCTTCTCAACCGCATCCTCAAGGATCCGGAGATGCGCGACACGGCTGTCGTCATCAATGAGTTCGGCGATGTCGGCATCGACCATCTGCTGGTCGAAAGCTCCGGCGATGCGATCATCGAACTGTCGGACGGCTGCCTCTGCTGCACCGTGCGAGGCGAACTGGTCGACACGCTGGCGATGCTGATGGACCGGATGCAGACCGGCCGCAGCCGGCCGCTGCGCCGTATCGTCGTCGAGACGACGGGACTTGCCGATCCGGCTCCGGTCATGCAGGCGATCATGGGCAATCCGATCATCGCCGAGAGTTTCGATCTCGACGGCATGGTCACCGTTGTCGATGCGGTCAATGGCCTGCGAACACTCGACAATCACGAAGAGGCGCGCAAGCAGGTGGCTGTCGCCGACCGGCTCGTCATCTCCAAGGCTGCGATGGAGGGGGCTGCGCCATTTTCCGAGCTGGAAGCGCGGCTGCGGCTGCTCAATCCCCGGGCCGAAATCGTCGATGGCGACAGCGAGGCGGCAGGCCGCGCCGCCATCCTGGTCAACGGGCTCTACGACCCCGGTTCGAAGATTGCCGATGTCGGCCGATGGCTGAAGGATGAGATGGCGGCCGACGCCCATGGGCACGACCATCATCACGATCACGATCACGATGATGAGCATCATCATGAGCACAGCCATGGGCATCACCATCACCATGCCCACGATCATCAGGATGGCCACGACGTCAATCGGCACGACGCGTCGATCCGCTCCTTCTCGATCGTCGAGAGCAAGCCCATCGATCCGATGGCGCTCGAGATGTTCATCGATCTGCTGCGCTCCGCCCATGGCGAGAAATTGTTGCGGATGAAGGCGATCGTGGCGCTGTCCGATCGTCCGGAGCGGCCGGTCGTGCTGCATGGCGTGCAGAACATCTTTCACGCGCCGGTGCGGCTTCCCGCCTGGCCCGATCCGGCCGACCGGCGCACGCGCATGGTGCTGATCACCAAGGACCTGCCGGAGGCTTTCGTGAAGGACCTGTTCGACGCCTTCCTCGGCAAGCCGCGCATCGATACGCCGGACCGTGAGGCGCTGGAGAACAATCCGCTGGCTATCCCCGGCATGCGTCTCTGAGGCGGTCGCGGGGCGGGGGCGAATCTGTACGCTTCCGTCTGACGGCCTTTCGCTCAGGCCTTGCGGATCACGAAGCGATGGCCGTCTGACGTCTTCGTGCTCTCAACGAGCGCGTGGCCGTTCTCGTTGCAGAAATGCGGGATATCGATGACGGCGAGCGGGTCGCTGGTCTCGACCGTGAGCGTGGCGCCCACAGCGAGCGACGCCAGCCGCTTCTTGGTCTTCAGCACGGGAAGCGGACATTTCAGTCCGCGCAGATCATAGGTCCCGGCGTCTGGACTACTCACTCTTCGACCAGAATTTCCAGAAGGGCGCCTTCTTGTCGGAAGGCTGGTTCTGGGCGCTCTCGACCGGCACCTGGGTGTAGGCGAGCGGATTTTCGGCCGGCACCGGTACGGTCGCCGGCAGCGTGACAGCGACCGCGGTCGGCTCGGGGACCGGCGTTGCCGTTGCGATGGTCGCCGTTGTCAGTGGCAGTTGGGCGATGTTGGCCTTGGCCGTGTGGATGCCCGACGGCATGCCGGCCATGACGGTCGGCGATGTCGTCGGCAGGTTCGACTGCCGGGCCATCAGCGTCTCGAGTTCCGTCACCTTCATGATCTTGCCGGCAGCCAGCGCCGACCCTGTCGGGGCGTAGGCGAGGTCATGGCCGGCACGCTGCTTGGCGACGACGGCCTTGCGCTCGGCCTCGGTCGGATCGTACCAGGCGGTATCGCTGTATTTGCTCATCGCCTTGTCGTAGTCGAGCTTGTAGCTCTTGTTGTAGGCCACAAGTGCCGACTGCAGCGCCGGCGGGGTCGTCATGGCAGGGCATTTGCCGCTGGCGTTGAACGGGCCATCCGCCTGCTGGTTGAAGACATATTTCTTTTCGCAAACCTCGACCTCAGGCGGCCGCTTGGTCACCTCGAAATCGTCGTAGCCGGCCTTCAGCATCTTCCAGAAGTCGATATTCGAGCTCAGGCGATGGCGGACCATGTTTTCGGCCGTCATGCGGAAGGGGAAGGCTTCGAGCTGGATAGTCTTCTGGCCGCCCTTGAAGGCGTCGCGGGCAAAGGCGTAGATTTCCAGCACCTGCTGGTCCGTCATCGAATAGCAGCCGGAGGACGAGCAGGCGCCGTGGATCATCAGGTTGACGCCGCTGCGGCCGTTGGCACTGTCGTACTTGTTCGGGAAGCCGGTGTTGATGGCGAGGTAATATTTGGAGTTCGGGTTCAGGTTGGCCGGCGTGAGGTTGTAGAAGCCTTCGGGCGCCTGCCGGTCGCCTTCCTTGACCTTCGGGCCAAGGCGGCCCGACCAGGCGCAGATCTTGTAGTCGGCGATCTTGTCGAAGCGGTTGTCGGTCTTCGCCTTCCAGATCTCCATGACGCCCTCTTCCTTGAGGATGCGGATCATGATCGGCGAATTGCGGTCCATGCCCTTCTTCGCCATCTCGGCGACGATGCGGTCGGGAAGCGGCTGTTCGACCTTGTTCTTGACCTTTGAGAGGTCGATCGCGGTGGCGGAGTCCAACGTATCGTTGCAGCCGGCGAGTGCCAGCGCCATCAGCGAGAGAGAGGCAAGGTAACGTATGCGCATGTCTGACTAAGCCCTAGACGCGATAATTGTCCACCGACCCCTATCGCAACCCCATCAACGAAACCAATTCATAGGCAATTATGCTTGACGATTCCTTACCAGCCTATGCATCGGCCAGTGCCCCCAGGCAAGCATTTCTTTGCCAAGAGGTTGTTGGATAACATTATTGTGGCCAAGGTTTGGCCCCATTGGTCTGCATCGACGCGCCGAGAGGCGCGTCTGCGCGCGTCTTGGCTAGAGATTGCGGCCCATGGCGAGGAATTTCTGGCGGCGTTCGTTGCGCACCTGTTCGCCGGAAATACCCGAGAATTCGCCGAGCGCAGCGGCAATCACATTGCCGGTCGCAGCGATCGCCGTCTGCGGATCGCGATGGGCGCCGCCGAGCGGTTCGGGAATGATGCCGTCGATGACGCCGAAGGCCTTCAGGTCCTCGGCCGTGATCTTCATGTTGGTCGCCGCTTCCTTGGCGCGGGCGGAATCGCGCCAGAGGATAGAGGCAGCGCCTTCGGGCGAGATGACGCTGTAGATCGAATGCTCCAGCATGTAGATGCGATTGCCGGTGGCAATCGCGATGGCGCCGCCGGAGCCGCCTTCGCCGACGATCACCGATATGATCGGAACCTTGAGGCCGAGGCACATTTCCGTCGAACGGGCGATGGCTTCCGCCTGGCCCCGTTCTTCGGCACCGACGCCGGGATAGGCACCGGCGGTGTCGACCAGCGTGATGACCGGCAGACCGAAGCGGTCGGCCATCTCGAGCACGCGGATGGCCTTGCGGTAACCTTCCGGACGGGCGCTGCCAAAATTGTGCTTCAGCCGCATCTTGGTGTCGCTGCCTTTTTCCTGGCCGATGACGGCGACAGGCTGGCCGCGGAAGCGGGCGAGGCCGGCCTGGATGGCGGCGTCCTCGGAAAACTTGCGGTCGCCGGCGAGCGGCGTGAACTCTTCGAACAGGGCCGAGGAGTAATCGATGAAGTGCGGACGCTGCGGATGGCGCGCGACCTGCGTCTTTTGCCAGGCGTTGAGCTTGGAATAGATCTCGAGGGTTGCCTCGTGGACCCGGCCCTCGAGCCTACCGACCTCGTCCGACGTATCGATGCTCTCGTCTTCGAGGGCGAGCTTTTTCAGCTCATGGATCTTGCCTTCGAGGTCGGAGATGGGCTTTTCGAAATCGAGATATTGGTGCATGAGGGGCGTTTCCGTTCCTTTTGCGCGGGCGGGTTTTTCAGGCTCCAGCCTTTGTTGCCGGTCCTAATCCTGCTTTTTCGCCTGTTTGGCAAGGGGGTGATGCGTTTGCACCAGTTGGTGAAGGCGTTCTTCCAGCACATGGGTATAGATTTGTGTCGTGGAAATGTCTGAATGGCCAAGCAGTTCCTGCACAACGCGCAGATCGGCGCCATTGGCAAGAAGATGGCTGGCAAAGGCGTGGCGCAGCACGTGCGGCGAGATCATCGACGGCGTCAGGCCGGCGCGAATGGCCAGATCCTTGAGATCGCGGGCGAATACCTGGCGCGGCAGATAGCCTTCCTTCGACGAGGACGGAAACAGCCACGGGCTCTCCGGCGGCGGCTCCTTGGCCGCAGCCTCGAGCGCCAGCCGCATCCGGCCGTAGGCCTTCATGGCAATGATGGCCGAGTGCGACAGCGGCACCATCCGCTCCTTGTTGCCCTTGCCGCGGATCATCAGGAAGCGGCCTTCATGGTCGAGCACCTTGGCCGACAGCGAGACGAGTTCGCTGACGCGCATGCCCGTCGCATAGAGCAACTCCAGCAGCGCCAGCATGCGCATGCGCTGCAGCTGGTTCGGACCTTCCTGCTCGGCTTCGGTTTCCGCCTGGGCGAGCAGGCGGCTGACCTCCTCGACGCCCATGATCTTCGGCAGCGAGCGGCCTTTCTTCGGCGCGTCGAGGATGCCGGTCGGGTCGTCGGTGCGCAGTCCCTCGGCATAGAGGAATTTGTAGAACTGGCGCATGGCCGACAGACGGCGGGCCTGCGACGAGGCCTTGAAGCCCTGGTTGGAAAGTCCTGCGAGATAAGCGGCGAGGTCGGCCGAAGCGGCCTCGGTGATCCCTACGGAGCGGGCCTTCAGGAATCCTTGGAGATCGTCGAGATCGTGGTGGTAGGACGCCAGCGTATTGGCCGCAGCGCCGCGCTCGGCGCTCATCATCTCGAGGAATGACTCCATATGGGCGCGGCCGAGGTCCCTCATGGCTTGATCGTGCCCGTTGACGGCGGATTGAGCTTTTCGGCCGGGATGCGGATGGTGATGTCGCGCGGCTTTGGCTCGACGAAAAGCGCCAGCGCCCACATTGCCCCATAGACTGCCCCCGCTACTACCACGCAGAAAACGAGGAAGCGAAACAATGTGGGCATGCGGTCTCCTGAGCGATGTTGCAGGGGGAGCTTAGATCATTTCGGCCAAGCAACCGTTAGCGAAGATGTATTGCAGAGGTGTTTATAGTGCGGCGACTTGACGCTATGGGCGCATTTGACGATACCCTTTGCAAACAATTTATGAATGGCCCGATGACTGAACCTGTTCTGACCCTTGCGCAAAGCCTCAAAGACAGAGCCCGAGCGGCGCTCGGTCCGCGCAACCTTATTCTGGTCGGTCTGATGGGCGCCGGCAAAACCTCCATCGGCAGGCTCCTTGCCACCCATCTCGCCATTCCCTTCGTCGATGCGGATGCCGAAATCGAGCGGGTTTCGCGCATGAGCATTGCCGAACTGTTTACGGCCTATGGCGAGGAAGAGTTTCGGTCGCTGGAAACGCGGGTGATCAAGCGGCTGTTGAAGGGCGGTCCGCGGGTCGTCTCGACCGGCGGCGGCGCCTTCGTCAACGATCGCACCCGCTGGCATATCAAGCGCAAGGGGCTGTCCGTCTGGCTGAAGGCCGATCTCGATGTGCTGTGGGATCGCGTCAACAAGCGGGATACAAGGCCGCTGCTGAAGACCGAGAACCCGAAGGGCACGCTCGAAGGTCTGATGAAGGCCCGCTACCCCATCTATGCGGAGGCCGACCTGACCGTGTTGTCCCGGGATGTCCACAAGGACGTCATTGCCAGGGATGTGCTGGCGGCGATCGTCCGGACAAGCCAGGAAAGTGAAGCATCATGACTGCCACCATGCCGACATCCGAACGCCTCGTCCATGTGCCGCTCGGCGAACGGGCCTATGATATCCTGATCGGCCCCGGGCTCATTGGGCGGGCCGGCGCGGAGATTGCGGCGCGGCTGAAGGGCCGGCGGGCCGCCATCATCACCGATGAGCATGTCGGGCCGCTCTATCTCGCAGCCCTCACGGCCAGCCTCGAGGCGGCCGGCATCGCGGTCGCCAGCCTGGTGCTGCCGGCCGGCGAGAAGACCAAGAGCTTCGATCACCTGATTGATGTCTGCGACACGGTGCTGGAAGCCCGGGTCGAGCGCAATGACATGGTGATCGCGCTCGGCGGCGGCGTCATCGGCGATCTCGCCGGCTTTGCGGCCGGCATCGTCCGGCGCGGCGTGCGCTTCGTGCAGGTGCCGACCTCGCTGTTGTCGCAGGTGGATTCCTCGGTCGGCGGCAAGACCGGCATCAACACGCGGCAGGGCAAGAACCTCGTCGGCGTCTTCCATCAGGCCGATCTGGTGCTCGCCGATAGCGATGTGCTGAACACGCTGAGCGAACGGGAGTTTCGCGCCGGCTATGCCGAAGTCGCGAAATACGGGCTGATCGACAAGCCGGACTTCTTCGCCTGGCTCGAAACCAACTGGCGCGACGTGTTTTCCGGCGGTCCGTCGCGCATCGAGGCGATTGCGGCGAGCTGCCAGGCGAAGTCCGACGTGGTGGTCGCCGACGAGCACGAAAACGGCGCCCGGGCCCTGCTCAACCTCGGCCACACCTTCGGCCACGCGCTGGAGGCGGCCACCGAATACGACAGCAGCCGGCTGGTGCATGGCGAGGGCGTCGCGATCGGCATGGTGCTGGCCCATCAGTTTTCCGCCCGGATGAACCTCGCAAGCCCAGACGACGCCGTCCGCGTCGAGGCGCACCTGAAGACAGTCGGCCTGCCGACGCGGATGAGCGATATTCCGGGCGCGCTGCCGCCGGCCGAGATGCTGATGAAGGCCATCGGCCAGGACAAGAAGGTGAAGAGCGGCAAGCTGACCTTCATCCTCACCCACGGGGTCGGACAATCCTTCGTCGCCGGCGATGTTCCCCCATCGGAAGTCCTGAGCTTCCTCAAGGAAAAGCACCCGCAATGACCATCGAAGGCACGCTCGGCACGCTTGCTGCATATTGGCAGGAGATCGTCTCCATCGTCGCGCTTGTCCTTTTCTCGGCATTCTTTTCCGGTTCCGAGACGGCGCTGACGGCCGCCTCGCGCAGCCGCATGCACACGCTGGAAGCCAATGGCGAGATCCGGGCCGGCGTCGTCAACGGGATGATCGAGCGCCGCGACCGGCTGATCGGCGCGCTCCTGATCGGCAACAATCTCGCCAACATCCTGTCGTCGTCGATCGCCACCAGCCTGTTTCTCGGGCTGTTCGGCAATTCCGGCGTTGCCATCGCCACGCTGGCGATGACGGTCATTCTCGTCATCTTCGCCGAGGTTCTGCCGAAGAGCTGGGCGATCTCTGCGCCGGACCGCTTTGCGCTTACCGTCGCACCGCTGGTGAAGATCTTCGTCACCATCGTCGGTCCGCTGTCGAGCGTCGTCAACACGATCGTCCGCCACATCCTGGCGCTGTTCGGCGTCAACCTGTCCAAGGAAGTGTCGATGCTGTCGGCGCATGAGGAGCTGCGCGGTGCCGTCGATTTCCTCCACCGCGAAGGGTCGGTGGTGAAGGCCGACCGTGACCGTCTCGGCGGTGTTCTCGATCTCAGCGAGCTCGAGCTTTCCGACATCATGGTTCACCGCACGGCCATGCGGGCGATCAATGCCGACGATCCGCCTGAGGTCGTCGTGCGCGCCATGCTGGAGAGCCCCTATACCCGCATGCCGCTCTGGCGCGGCACGACGGACAATATCATCGGCGTGGTCCACGCCAAGGATCTGCTGCGGGCGCTGGCCGAGCCGAATGTCGAGCCGGAAAACCTCGATATCGCCAGGATCGCGCAGAAGCCTTGGTTCGTGCCCGACAGCACCAATCTCGAGGATCAGCTGAACGCCTTCCTGCGGCGCAAGCAGCATTTCGCCGTCGTCGTCGACGAGTATGGCGAAGTGCAGGGCATCGTCACTCTCGAGGATATTCTGGAGGAAATCGTCGGCGACATCGCCGACGAGCACGATCTCGACATTTCGGGCGTGCGGCAGGAGGCGGACGGTTCGATCGTCGTCGACGGCGTCGTGCCGATCCGCGACCTCAATCGGGCGCTCGACTGGAACCTGCCGGACGAGGAGGCAACGACCATTGCCGGCCTGGTGATCCACGAATCCATGACCATCCCGGAGGAGCGCCAGGCCTTCACCTTCTACGGCAAGCGCTTCATCGTCATGAAGCGCGAGAAGAACAGGATCACGAAGCTGCGCATCCGGCCGGCCGAGGCGGCGGATACGGATCCGGTTTGATGCAGTCTCGGTCAGGTATCGAGACTTCTGACCAGTTCATGCCGCGATCTTTTGTGCCAGATCGCCCCCCTCTGTCACTTCGTGACATCTCCCCCACGAGGGGGGAGATTGGCTGGAGCGCCTGCGCTCGTCACACCGACATAGAAAGCCAAGCATCTCTGCGTGAGGCGGCCTGGAGGCTGCGGTAATCTCCCCCCTTGTGGGGGAGATGTCGGCGTAGCCGACAGAGGGGGGCATCTGGCGCTGAAGCCGATGAGACCGCAGGAATGCCGGCCGCTCCCTACCAGCCGACCGTTTCACCCGGTGCTGCCGGCTCGATGGCCAGCGCGTGCAGGCCGGCGTCCAGTTCGGGCTTCAGCAGGGCGGTGATGGCGCGGTGGCGGGCGAGGCGGGGCATGCCGGTGAACTTGTCGGAGACGATCCGGACCCGCATATGGGTCTCTCCGGCACCCGTTATGTCGGGGTGATGGCCGGCGTGGAGATGGCTTTCGTTGATGACGGCAAGCCGCTCCGGCGCGAAATTCTGCGTCAGTATTTCTTCGATGCGAGATTGAACGGTCATGGGCATGCGGCCTGCTTCGGTGCTTGAGAAAACGGACCACAAAGCCAGCAAGATTTCCGTTTGTCAATTCTTGTTGTCAGCGCCGCCAAAGCCCATAATTAGGGCCATGGGACTTGATTCAAAATTCTTCGATGGCATCCGGACGCGTCGGAGAAAAATACCGGAAGAGCAGCCTGCCGACCCCGTTTGCCAATGGGACGGCTGCGACAAGAAGGGTGTGCATCGCGCGCCCGTCGGCCGCAATGCCGAAGGCAAATTCTTCCTGTTCTGCTTCGAGCATGTCCGCGAATACAACAAGGGCTACAACTACTTCTCCGGCCTGTCGGACAACGAGATCGCCCGCTACCAGAAGGAAGCCATCACCGGTCATCGCCCGACCTGGAGCGTTGGCGTCAACAAGGCGGCGCGCAACAGCCCCTTGCATTCGGACGTGCGCTCCGGCGCCCATCCGCGCATGCGCGATCCGTTCGGCTTCGTGGCCGAGGGGCTCGGCCGCGGGCCGCGCTTCGAATCGCCGGTGCGCAAGCTGAAGTCGCTGGAGGCGAAAGCCTTCGACACGATGGAGCTGACCTTCGGGGCCACGGCCACCGAGATCAAGAGCCGCTACAAGCAGCTCGTCAAGAAGCATCATCCGGATGCCAATGGCGGCGACCGGGGTTCCGAAGACCGCTTCAGGGCCGTCGTCCAGGCCTATCAATTGTTGAAGCAGAACGGTTTTTGTTAATCCGTCTCCTTGAGTTCGAATTGGGATGAGGTATGGTCCGGAACGACCGGGATTGCCGGGCGAGCAAGGTGCCTCATGGCGCATTCGTCGCTGCCATCTCCGGTCTACACTCCGGACGCGGCGTTTCTTGTCCGGGACTTTGTTTGGCATGCTCTCCGGCGCACCCCGGTCGCACAGAGATTTCGCTTTAGTCCCGGAGAAGAATCGCCGTCGTCTTGACCATTCGGGATGAGCGGCCATCTTTCGTGGCGAAGCAGTCGCGACAAAGAACATGCAATGCGGCCGGGTGCGACCACCCGCCTTGGAGACATGATGAGTAAGATTGACGTTGATATCTCGCAGCTGCCAGACACCACCGTTTCGCTGCGCGAAGCCTTTGGCATCGATTCCGACATGCGCGTGCCGGCCTACAGCAAGGGCGACGCCTATGTGCCGGACTTCGATTCGGACTATCTTTTCGACCGCGACACGACGCTCGCCATCGTTGCCGGCTTTGCCCATAACCGCCGGGTGATGATTTCGGGCTATCATGGCACGGGCAAATCGTCGCACATCGAGCAGGTCGCCGCCCGCCTCAACTGGCCCTGCGTGCGTATCAACCTCGACAGCCATGTCAGCCGTATCGATCTCGTCGGCAAGGATGCCATCGTCGTCAAGGACGGCATGCAGATCACCGAATTCAAGGACGGCATCCTGCCCTGGGCCTACCAGCACAATGTCGCGCTGGTCTTCGACGAATACGACGCCGGCCGCCCGGACGTGATGTTCGTCATCCAGCGCGTGCTGGAATCGTCCGGTCGCCTGACGCTGCTCGACCAGAGCCGCGTCATCCGTCCGCATCCGGCCTTCCGCCTGTTTGCGACGGCCAACACCATCGGCCTCGGCGACACCACCGGCCTCTACCACGGCACGCAGCAGATCAACCAGGCGCAGATGGACCGCTGGTCGATCGTGACGACGCTGAACTACCTGCCACACGAGCAGGAAGTGAACATCGTCGCCGCCAAGGTCAAATCCTTCCGCACGACGGCCGGTCGCGAAACGATCTCGAAGATGGTCCGCGTCGCCGATCTCACCCGCGCTGCCTTCATGAACGGCGACCTGTCGACCGTCATGAGTCCGCGTACGGTCATCACCTGGGCGGAAAATGCCGAGATTTTCGGCGATGTCGCCTTTGCCTTCCGCGTCACCTTCCTCAACAAGTGCGACGAGCTGGAGCGGCCGCTGGTGGCGGAGCACTACCAGCGCGCCTTCGGCGTCGAGCTGAAGGAAAGTGCCGCCAACATCGTCCTCGAGGCCTGAGAAAGACCGAAAATAGCATGGCAGGTCGTGGTGACAATCTGAAGGGCAAGCCCAACACGCAGGTCGACATGGAGCCGCTGCGGCGCGCGATCACCGGCTGCGTGCGCTCGATCGCCGGCGATGGCGAGGTCGAGGTGACCTTTGCCAACGAGCGTCCGGGCATGACCGGGGAGCGCATCCGGCTGCCGGAACTGTCGAAGCGGCCGACTCTTCATGAGCTCGCGGTCACCCGCGGTCTCGGTGATTCCATGGCGCTACGGCTTGCCTGCCACGATGCCCGCGTGCATGCGACGATGGCACCGCAGGGCACGGACGCACGCGTCATCTTCGACGCCGTCGAGCAGGCGCGTGTCGAATCGATCGGTACGCTGCGCATGGATGGCGTTGCCGCCAACATCTACTCGATGAACACCGAAAAATACGCCAAGGCGAATTTCGCCGGCGTCGAGCGCCAGGAAGACGCGCCGCTCGGCGAAGCCATGGCGATGATCATCCGCGAGAAGCTGACCGGCCAGAAGCCGCCGGAAAGTGCCGGCCAGGTGCTCGAGCTCTGGCGCTCGTTCATCGAGGAAAAGACGGCCGGTGCGTTGGACAAGCTGCCCGAGGCGATCAACGACCAGCAGGCCTTCGCCCGCGCCATGCGCCATGTGCTCTCGGCGATGGAGATGGCCGAGGACTACGGCGACGACGAGGCCGAGCAGAACGAGGAGGACACGACCTCCGAGGAAGATCAGCCGCGCAGCGACGAGCAGGACCAGGACGAAGTCGACGAGGACGCCGGCGCCGATGCCGCACCTGCCGAGGACAGCGAGCAGGCCGACGAGCAGATGGACGACGGCGAAATGGACGGCGCGGAAATTTCCGACGACGACATGACCGACGAGGGCGAGGACGATTCCGAGACACCCGGCGAGACGCGCCGTCCGAACACGCCGTTCTCCGATTTCAACGAGAAGGTCGACTACCACGTCTTCACGCAGGATTTCGACGAGACCATCAGCGCATCCGAACTCTGCGATGCCGCCGAGCTGGAGCGCCTGCGGGCTTTTCTCGACAAGCAGCTGGCCCATCTCCAGGGCGCCGTCGGCCGGCTTGCCAACCGGATGCAGCGCCGCCTGATGGCGCAGCAGAACCGCTCCTGGGATTTCGACCTCGAGGAGGGCTATCTCGATCCGGCCCGCCTGACGCGGATGATCATCGATCCGATGCAGCCGCTGTCCTTCAAGATGGAGCGCGATACGCAGTTCCGCGATACGGTCGTGACGCTGCTGATCGACAATTCCGGCTCGATGCGCGGCCGGCCGATCACGGTTGCCGCCACCTGCGCCGATATCCTGGCACGCACGCTGGAGCGCTGCGGCGTCAAGGTCGAGATCCTCGGTTTCACCACCAAAGCCTGGAAGGGCGGACAATCGCGCGAGACCTGGCTTGCCGGCGGCAAGCCGCAGACGCCGGGACGCCTCAACGACCTGCGCCACATCATCTACAAGTCGGCCGACGAGCCGCTGCGCCGGGCCCGCAACAATCTCGGCCTGATGATGCGCGAAGGCCTGCTCAAGGAAAACATCGACGGCGAGGCGCTGATCTGGGCGCACAACCGGCTGCTGGCGCGGCGGGAGCAGCGCAAGATCCTGATGATGATCTCCGACGGCGCGCCGGTCGACGATTCGACGCTGTCGGTCAATCCGGGCAATTATCTGGAGCGGCATCTGCGCGCCGTCATCGAGCAGATCGAGACCCGGTCTCCGGTCGAGTTGCTGGCCATCGGTATCGGCCACGACGTGACGCGCTATTATCGCCGCGCCGTGACCATCGTCGATGCCGACGAACTGGCCGGCGCCATGACCGAGCAGCTGGCATCGCTGTTCGAAGACCAGACGCAGCAGCGCGGCGCCCGTCGCCGCAAAGCCGGCTAACGATCGCGAATAAGGGCGGTTCCCGGCCGCTGTTTGAATTTCAGAGGGCTGAATGAAGCGACTTTTCCGGGTCTGCCTGCTGGCCGCCGTGCTGGCCGGCTGTGTTTCGGTCGGCGACCCCTCCGCCGGCGGGCCGGCGGTAATCCGGGCCAGCAAGATTTCCGCCTTCCGTTTCGGCTCGACGGTGACGAAGTTCGGCGACCTCGAGTTTCTGGGCGGGCTGCAGATGACCTCCAGCAACGATCTGTTCGGGGCTGCCTCCGCCATCCGCCTGCAGCCCGACCGTCGCCATTTCATCTCGGTGCTGGATACCGGGCACTGGTGGACGGGCGTCATCGACCGCAGCCCGGATGGCACCCTGCAGGGCATATCGGAGGCGGGGATCACGCCTATAATCGATCGTTTCGGCAAGACCCATGAGGGCAAGGGCGTGATGGATGCCGAGGGCCTGGCCTTGCGCGGCAATACCGTGCTCGTCAGCTTCGAGCAGAACCACCGCGTCGACGTCTATCCCGATCCCGGCTTCGAGACATCGCCACCCTCCGGCTTCCTTCCGATCCTCATGAACCGCAATGCCCTTCGCGGTAACCAGAGCCTCGAGGCGCTGATGGTCGGGCCTCCGGGCAGTCCGCTCGATGGCAATGCCGTGCTGGTGGCCGAGCGGAGCCTGGACAGGGACGGCAACATGCTGGCGGCCGTCCTCGACGGCCCGCTGAAGGGGCGCTTCACCGTGCGCCACTACGATGGTTACGACGTCAGCGACGGCACCTTTCTGCCCGATGGCGACCTGGTGCTGCTCGAGCGCCGCTTCGATTTCGCCCATGGAATCGGCATGCGCCTGCGCCGCATTGCCGCCCGCGACATCAATCCGGGCGCCGTGGTCGATGGCCGGGTGATCTTCGAGGCCAATGCCGATTTTCAGATCGACAATATGGAGGGCATCGACGCCTTTCGCGCCGACGACGGCAGCGTTCACCTGATCATGGTGTCGGACGACAACCACTCGATCCTGCAGCGCAATCTGATGCTGGAGTTCCGGCTGCTGCGCTGAGGGGCGGCATGCGCCCCTCCCGTTGATCGCGCGTTGGCTCCGGTCTTCGCCTAGGCGCGTATCGTCTGTGCCGGCTTCAGCACGTTCATCAGCGCGCCGTAGGGCAGCAGCATCACCAGTCCGACGATCAGCTTGACCGTGAAATCGCCGATGGCCCAGGAGATCCAGCGCGGTGCTTCGACGGCGAAGATGCCGAGGATCGGGGCCTGCTCCAGCGCGAAGGGCGTGTTGTCGCCGAGAAAGACGAAGAAGGCGGCAAAGGACAGCGAGAAGAAGATCACCGTATCGAGCAGCGAGCCGACCAGCGAACCGACGAGCGGCGCGCGCCACCAGGCCTGGCGGCGCAGGCGGTTGAACAAAGCGATGTCGAGCAGCTGTCCGAGCAGGTAGGCTGCCCCCGAGGCCACCGCGATGCGCGGTACCGACGAGAAGAACGACATGGCGATGCCGACGACGAAGCCGGCCAGCATGACGCGGCGGGCGATGGTCGGGCCGAACTGGCGGTTGGTGAGGTCGGTGACGAGGAAGGCGACCGGATAGGTGAAGGCACCCCAGGTCAGGATATCGCCGAGCTTGATGCCGGCGATCTCGCCGTTCAGCGGGAACTGGACGAGGAAATTGGAGGCGACGACGACCAGCGTCATCAGGGCAACATAGATCAATAGAAAGCGCGGGTTAGGCATTTTTTTATCCTGGGTGATGCCACCAGTTGGAGGGACGGGCCGGTCAAAGCAAAGGCTTGAGCGGGAGAGACCCGTCAAGCCTTTGAAAGAACGTATAGTATAGGATCGATAAAGTCTTAGGCAGCCGGTGCTGCTGCAACTTCAGCGGTCTTCTTGACGATCTGGCGGCGCAGCAGGCGGGCGCGCTGGCTGAGCGTGGTTTCGTCTGATTTCAGAAGGAAGGCATCGAGGCCGCCACGGTGTTCGACGGTACGCAGCGCTGCTGCCGAAACGCGCAGGCGATAACGCTGGCCGAGCGAATCAGAGATGAGCGTTACCTGGCACAGGTTCGGCAGGAACCGGCGCTTCGTCTTGTTGTTTGCGTGGCTGACATTGTTACCCGTCAGGACGGCCTTGCCGGTCAATTCGCACATGCGGGACATGGTACACCTATTTTATTTTTGTCTGCCATCGGATAGCTTGCCGGCAAAACCGGATAGGCAATCCAACAGGCCATGATTGGAAAGTTGCGGTTCTATAGTCAGCGCAGGCGTGGCAGTCAAGCCAAACCTTGGCATTTCCCGCAATTCCGCCAAAAAGCTGGTGCTTGTTGCCATCGCAGACATCAACAGAGTGTCTATATAGGGTACACCCGCTCATATGAAGGCAATCACGATGTCGCATCTTGGAAAATGGCTTTTCGCCACCGCTCTCGCCGGATTGCTGCCGGCCGTGTCCTATGCCGAGGAGATGCGGCATGAGACGGAATACCGGGTGGCGCTGGCCGGCCTGCCGATCGCGCATGCCGATTTCAAGACAGAAGTGATCGACAAGCACTTCACCATCAAGGGGAAGGTCAATTCCTCGGGCCTTGCAGACCTGGTCACGACGATCTCGGCGGAAGCCGATGTCGCCGGCGTGGTCGGACCGCAGAAGCTCGAGGCGTCGCGCTACACCCTCTATTACAAGAGCGGCAAAAAGAACCACACCTATGACGTCGTCTACAACAACGGCAACGTCACCTCGACGACGACGACGCCTACGCCGCGTCGTCCGCAGAACTGGATCCCGGTTGCCGACGGCGACCTGAAGTCGGTGCTCGATCCGATCTCCGGCCTGATCTTTTCGGCAAACACCAATGTCTGCGCCCAGACGCTGCCGATCTACGATGGCGAGACGCGGATGACCCTGAAGCTGTCGCCGAAGGGGTCGAAGCCGTTCTCGACCGAGGGTTTCAAGGGCGATGCCATCGTCTGCTCCGTCCGCTTCAAGGCGCTCGGCGGCTACAAGAAAAGCCGCACCGATTTCGACTATCTGGCGAAAAGCAACGACATGGAGATCTGGTTTGCCAAGGCCGACGCCATGAAGGTATATGCTCCGGTCTATGTCCGTATTCCTACCAAGTACGGGACGGTGACGATCACGGCGGTCAAATACGGCGCATAAGAACATCCCTACCGGCGACGGGCGGATCGACACGCGCCGAGGGGGATGATGAATGAGTTTTCGGGCGACGCTGATCGGCTTTTCGGCCATTCTGATGTGGTCGTTTCTGGCGCTGTTCACGGCGGCCTCGGGGACGATGCCGCCGTTCCAGCTCTCCGCCATCTGCTTTGCCATCGGCAGCATTCCCGGCATCGTCGTGCTCACCCTCAAGCCGGAGCGGTTGAAGCTGCTGCGCCAGCCGGCCAAGGTCTGGATAACGGGTATTGCCGGGCTGTTCGGCTATCATTTCCTGTATTTCACGGCACTGCGCAACGCGCCGGCGGTCGAGGCGGGGCTGATCGCCTATCTCTGGCCGCTGTTGATCGTCGTCGGTTCGGCGCTGCTGCCGGGCGAGCGGCTGCGCTGGTATCACGTGGCGGGGGCCGTGGCCGGCCTTGCCGGCACGGTGCTGATCGTCGGCCGTAACGGTTTCCACTTCGACGCCGCCTATGGGCTTGGCTATGGCGCGGCTTTTCTCTGCGCGTTTACCTGGTCGGGCTATTCGCTTTTGACCCGCAGGTTCGACGCCGTGTCGACGGATGTCGTCACAGGCTTCTGCCTGGCGACATCGCTGCTGTCGTTTCTCTGCCATCTCGGCCTTGAAGCCACCGTCTGGCCGGAGACCGCATTCCAGTGGGCAGCTGTTGTCGGCCTCGGGCTGTTCCCGGTCGGTGCCGCGTTTTACGCCTGGGACTATGGCGTCAAGAACGGCGATATCCAGATCCTCGGCGCCGCCAGCTATGCGGCGCCGCTGCTGTCGACTCTCATCCTGACGCTGTTCGGCTTTGCCGCACCGAGCTGGGGCATTGCCGGCGCCTGCCTGCTGGTCACCGGCGGGGCGGTGCTGGCCGCTCACAAGATGATCCTGCGCCGGCCGGCAATGGCGGATACTGCGGTTGCCGAGTAGAGGCTAGCTTCCGGAAGGCGCCCAACCCGGTGGGGCCATCTCGAACTTCGAAAACTCGAAGCCGGGTGCGACGGTGCAGCCGACCAGGGTGTAGTTTCCCGTCGTCTCAGCCGACTGCCACCAGTTGGCTCGGACGATCGCCTGCGGCCGCTCGCCGTTGACGAGGTCGGTCCCGAGCATCGTCGTGTGGCTTTCAGTGCCATCTTCCGAGAGATGCAACGCCAGCGGTGCGCCGGAATGATAGTGCCAGACCTCGGCAGCGTCGATGACGCGGTGCCAGTGGGAGCGTTGGCCGGCCTCGAGCATGTAATAGATCGCCGTCGAGTGGCCACGCTCTTCGCCCGGGCTGTCGCGAAACGTCTGGACGTACCAGCCGCCCTCGGGATGCGGCTGCATGTTCAGTTCGCGAATGATGTCTTCGGGGCGCATCAGAAATTGTCTTTCCGCTTGCGGATCTCGGCGAAGACTTCCTCGTTGCTGCGGCTCTCCATCAGCAGATTGCGGCGGATGGCCGGGTCGGCGGGGCGCAGGAAGGGGTTGGTTTCCTTTTCCATCGCCAGCGTCGTCGGGATGGTGAACTTGCCTTCGGCGCGCATGGCCTCGATGTCGGCGGCGCGGGCCTTCAGGCGTTCGTTGCCGGGATCGATTGTCAGCGCGAAGCGGGCATTGGCCAGCGTATATTCGTGGCCGAAGTAGATCGCCGTCTCGTCGGGTAGCACGGCGAGCTTCTGCAGCGAGGCCCACATGTCGGATGCCGGCCGTTCGAACAGCCGACCGCAGCCGAGCGCGAACAGCGTGTCGGCGGCAAACAGCAGCTTGTCGTCCTCGAAATGGTAGCAGATATGGCCTGCCGTGTGGCCGGGGGTCTCGATGACATTGACGGTGTGGCTGCCGAACTTGAAGCTGTCGCCGTCGCCGTAGGCATGGTCGAGCCCGGGAATGGCCACCGCCTCGTTGAGCGGGCCGAATATCTTGCAGCCGAATTGCTCCTTCAGCGCCAGATTGCCCTCGACATGGTCCATATGGTGGTGGGTGGTGAAGATGTGGCTGATCGTCCAGCCGCGACGGGCTGCGGCTGCGGCAACGGCGGCGGCCTCGGGCGCATCGATCGAGGCCGTCAGGCCGGTCTCGGGATCGTGGACGAGAACGCCGTAATTATCAGTTCGGCAGGAAAATACGTCGAGTTCCAAAGGCTGCATGGCTTAAATGTCCTATCCTTGGTCAGTGCACACGAATGTAGAGGTTGCGGCCTTGAAGTCCAACCGCTGGCTGATAACATTCCCACCATGCATGCCGATATCGTCGACCTCCGCCAATTCTATCATTCCGAGCTCGGGCGCCTGGCGGAGCAATCCGTTGCCATGGCGCTGTCGTCGCTCTGGGCGCGACTGCCGGAGGAGCGGCTGGTCGGTCTTGGCTATTCTGTTCCCTATCTCGACCGGTTTCGCGCCGACACCGAGCGCACCTTCGCCTTCATGCCGGCCGGGCAGGGGGCAGTGAACTGGCCGATGGGCTCCGCCTCGTCGACGGCACTGATCTTCGACGAGGAACTGCCGCTGCCGGATTCCTCGATCGACCGCGTGCTGATGGTGCACTCGCTGGAATATGCCGAGAGCCCGCGTGAGACGCTGAAGGAGCTTTGGCGCGTGCTGGCACCGGGCGGGCGGCTGGTGATCGTCGTGCCGAACCGGCGCGGCGTCTGGGCGCGCATGGAGCACACGCCCTTCGGCTCGGGCCGGCCCTATTCCCGCAGTCAGCTGACGGCACTGCTGCGCGAGACCAATTTTACGCCCGGCGCGACGGCGGAAGCGCTGTTCTTCCCGCCCTCCAAGCTGCGCGCCATCCTCCGGCTGCGTCGCGCTTTCGAGCGTATCGGCCGGACGCTCTGGCCGGCCTTTTCCGGCGTCATCATCGTCGAGGCGCAGAAGCGGCTCTATCAGGGTCTGCCGGTGGCCGTGCGTGCCTCCCGCCGCGTCTTCGTGCCGGTGCTGGCGCCGCGCGGCGTGCCGACGACGCGCGAGGAAAGCCTGCCGAAGCGCTGAGCGCGCCGCCGGCTTCTCCCTCGACAAAATCGTCATTCCGGATTAATGCCACGGGATGTTTGAAGCCGGATATGCCGGCCCTTGTCCAAGGTCGTCCCCATGAACAGCGAAATCAGCAAGCCCGTTCCCCGTCCCGGCATTCTCGACATTGCTGCCTATGTGCCCGGCAAGGAGGGCGCGCCTGGCGTCGCCCGGGTGTACAAGCTGTCGTCGAACGAGACGCCGCTGGGCGCCAGCCCCAAAGCCATCGCCGCCTTCAAGGCTGCGGCCGACGAGCTGGAACGCTATCCCGACGGCCAGGCGACCGAGCTGCGCAAGGCGATTGCCGAGGTCAACGGGCTGAATGCTGCCAATATACTCTGCGGCAACGGTTCCGATGAGCTGCTCGGCCTGCTCTGCCACGTCTACCTGGCGCCGGGCGACGAGGCCGTCATCACCGAGCACGGCTTTCTGGTCTACAGGATCCAGATCATGGGCGCTGGCGCCACGCCGGTAACCGTCAAGGAAAAGGATTGCACCGTCGACGTCGACGCCATCCTCGCTGCGGTCACCGACAAGACCAAGATGGTGTTCATCGCCAATCCCGGCAATCCGACCGGCACCTATGTTCCCGTCAGCGAAATCCGCCGCCTGCATGCAGCGCTGCCGAAGAACGTCATCCTGGTGCTCGACGCGGCCTATGCGGAATATGTCCGCCGCAACGACTACGAGGCCGGCCTCGAGCTCGTCTCCTCCAACGCCAATGTCGTCATGACCCGGACCTTCTCCAAGGCCTATGGCCTTGCGGCGCTGCGCGTCGGCTGGATGTTCGGACCGGCCGAGATCGTCGACGCCCTCAACCGCATTCGCGGGCCGTTCAACATGAATTCGGCCGCCATCGCCGCCGGTGCCGCTGCCATGCGTGACCAGGCCTTCGTCGAGACGGCCGTTGCCTATAACCTGATGTGGCTAGACAAGCTGACCAGCGCGCTCGAAGCCATCGGCCTCAAGGTCACGCCGTCGGTGGCGAATTTCGTCCTCATCCACTTCCCGGATGTCGATGGCAAGCGCGCCGTCGATGCCGACGATCTCCTGACCAGCCGTGGCTATATCCTGCGCGCCGTGCGCGGCTACGGCTTTGCCAATTCGCTGCGCATGAGCATCGGACCGGAAGAGGCCAATCGCGGCGTCATCGAGACGCTCGGCGAACTGATGGGTCGCGCGGCATGAGCGATGTCCAGTTCGACCGGATCGCGCTCGTCGGCATTGGGCTGATCGGCTCGTCGCTAGCCCACGATATCCGTCGACTGGGGCTTGCCCGCGAGGTGGTCATCGCCACCCGCGGTGCCGAGACGCTGAAGCGGGCCGAGGAACTGGAGCTTGGCGACCGCTACACGCTATCGGCGGGCGAGGCCGTCGAGGGCGCCGATCTGGTCATTGTCTCCGTGCCTGTCGGCGCCTCGGAGAGCGTCGCCATCGAGATCGCCCCGCATCTGAAGAAGGGTGCCATCGTCACCGACGTCGGATCGACGAAGGCCTCGGTCATCGCGCAGATGCAGCCGCATATTCCGGAAGGCGTGCACTTCATTCCCGGCCACCCTTTGGCCGGCACGGAAAAGTCGGGTCCCGATGCGGGCTTTGCCGGCCTGTTCACTGGCCGCTGGTGCATTTTCACGCCGCTGCCCGGCACCGACGAAACCGCCCTGAAGACGCTGCGGCATTTCTGGGAAACGCTCGGATCACGGGTCGACGAGATGGACCCCGAGCATCACGACAAGGTGCTGGCGATCGTTTCCCACCTGCCGCACCTGATCGCCTACAACATCGTCGGCACCGCCGCCGACCTGGAAACGGTGACGCAGTCGGAAGTGATCAAATACTCCGCCTCCGGCTTTCGCGATTTCACACGGCTTGCCGCTTCCGACCCCACCATGTGGCGGGATGTCTGCCTGCACAACAAGGATGCCATCCTCGAGATGCTGGCGCGCTTTTCCGAGGATCTCGCCTATCTGCAGCGGGCGATCCGTTGGGGCGAGGGCGACAAGATCATGGAACTGTTCACCCGCACCCGCACCATCCGGCGTTCGATCGTCGAGGCCGGCCAGGATGTCGACGCGGCGGATTTCGGCCGCCACGCGCTGGACAAGAAGGCGCCCTGAGGAATTCAGATCGGCGGGATTCGTCCCAGCGGGATGAAGCCGCTGAGTGTCACCGCACCGTGTTCGACGGTCAGGTCGATCGACACCCGGTCACTGCCGGCTGCGAGCGATTTCAAAAGCTTGCCCGCCATGTCGACCGTTTGCTTGGCAGCGGGGATGACCTGCTTGATGCTGTCGCGCCAGTGCCCGATCTTCTGGATCTCCAGCTTGAACTGGCCCGTGACATAGCCATCGTCATCGAAGGAAAACGGGCCGGATAGGGTCATGATGCGCCCGTCGCCGATGTCGGCGGTCACATGGCGCAGGATGCCGGCGGCGCCGAACAGGCCGCGACCGTCCTTTTCGCTGCCATCGAGCAGGCCAGCCTTGCCGCTCAGCGTGATATCGACGCTGGCAGCCAGCGCCGGGAGCTGGGGGAAGTCCTGGATGACGGCATTGGAGTTCTTGACCTCGAACACAGCCTCGAGATCGTCGCCGTTCTGGCGGACGTGAATTTCGGTCTTGTCGGCGGTGAAGTTGAGCGTCTGGCCGGTGGCGGCCGAGACGACGGATGTCTTCAGGCCGTTGATCGTCGTCGCGCCCTGCTCGATGCCGTTGCCGCGGGTCACCAGGGTGGATTGCAGCGCCGTCCATTCCGAGGAGATCGTCAGCCCCTGCGAGGTGCGGATCTCGGCCGGTGAATTGAGCTGCCAGTCGATGTTGCCGGGTGTGTAGACACGGGCGGAAGCATTCAGATTGTCGAATACAGCCGAGACGCCCCTTACATGGTCATCGATCTGCACCTTGGAACAAGTGAGGCCGATCCGGAAGGGAAAGCCCTGCTGGTTGAGGTCGGTGCACTGGCCGGTAAAGCCTGCTGCATCCTGCTTGCCCAGCGCCCTCAGAACATTGGTCTTCAACGCCGAGGCGGCATAGAACCAGCCGCCAGTATAGACGGCGGCGAGCAGGACGATGATCCCCAAGAGGATGAACATTCCCCTGAAGCTTCGGCCGGATCTCTCGCTCTGGCTTGACGCTGACATGATGTTCTCCAATGGTGCGGCGCAACGGTGATTTGGTATGGTCTTGGATATGGACGAATTTTGGGTGTTTGGCTACGGATCGCTGATGTGGAATCCGGGTTTCGGCTTTGTCGAAAAATCCGACGCGGTGATTTTCGGCTATCGGCGTTCGCTCTGTGTCTATTCCTGGGTGCATCGCGGGACTGAGGAAAGTCCGGGACTTGTGCTCGGCCTCGATCGCGGCGGGGCCTGCCGGGGCGTCGCCTTCCGGGTGGCCGATGCCGATCGCAGCAGTGTGCTCGACTACCTGCGCGAGCGGGAGCTGGTGACCAAGGTCTATCTTGAGCGCCAGGCGCCGATCCGGCTTGCCGACGGTCGAAAGGTGACGGCGGTGGCCTATGTCGTCGACCGGGCGCATCGTCAATATGCCGGTGCGCTCGATCCTCTCGACGCGGCCCGCATCGTCGATGTCTCCGCCGGCCAGTCCGGGCCGAACGATGCCTATGTGTTCAACACCCTCGCCCATCTGCGCGAGACCGGCATTCGCGATGCCTGGCTCGAAAGCGTCAATGCCGAGGTCTTGCGGCTGCGCGGCGCCGCCTGAGGTCAGCCGCTGGCTTCTGCGGTTCGGACGGCGCGCAGCGTGGCCAGCCGCTCGACGGCGGTGGGCGGCAGCGGCAGATGCGGATTGCTGGCCACGGTCTCCAGAAGCAATTGGTCGCTCGCGTCTTCCGTGACCTTGATCAGGTGGGCGAAGAAGGCGTCGGGATCCATGCCAGGCTGGATCGGCGGCAGGATGCGCACCTTGAAATGGCCGGGATAGCGGCGGAAGTTGCGACGCGGCCAGAACAGGCCGGGATGCATGGCGACGGCGACGACGGGAACGTCGAGATCGCGGTACATGCGGGCGATGCCGTATTTGTAGACCGGCTCGGCGCCGGGCGGGCGGCGCGTGCCCTCCGGGTAGATGATCAGCTGGCGGCCGGCGGCGAGCACGGCCCGGGTGCGCTTCAAGACTTCGACCATCACCTTGCCGCGGGCGCCGCGGTTGACGGGGATCATTTGCTGCTTCTTGGCATACCAGCCGAACAGCGGAATCCACAGGAGCTCGCGCTTCAGGATGTAGACGGGGTCGTCGAGGTAGGGCAGCAGCGCAAACGTGTCCCAGAAGGACTGGTGCTTGGGCGCGAAGATGTAGCCGCCCTTTGGAATGTTCTCCAGGCCTTCGATCTCGAAGGTGGTGCCGACGATCTTTTCCATCAGCCAGGTGCTGGAGGAGGCCCAGGCCTTGGGAATGGCGTAGCCGGCCTTGCGCGGCATCAGGAAATAGATCGGCGAGAGGACGATCATCCGGACGATCAGGTTGAGATAGAAGGCGGTGTTGAAGAGGATCGAACGAAGGGTAATCATGCAGCTGTCCCAAAACGCCCATCGACGGCGCCTGGACCCGTGCCTACACGATATCGATCGCAATAAAAAGACAGCGACAGCCGTTGCTAGCTCTTCTGCAGCGCGTCATCAGGCTCCTGCGAGCGAAGGCCGGCCGGGCGGGCGAAACCGAACAGGTTTCGCGCGCCGGTCAGCAGCACCTTGGCATATTCGGACAGCATGGTGCGTAGCGCATTGGGGTCGGTGAACCAGGCCTTGGTCTTCAGGTCGGAGTTGACCACCGGGTAGGGGATGAAGTTCATCTCGGGATCGGCATAGCGCAGTTCGGCGATGCTGCGCGGCATGTGGTAGTTGTTGGTGACCACAAGAATGCTGCGATACCCCTTGGCGTGAATCCATTTCACCGTTTCGCTAGCGTTGCCGATCGTGTCGATGGCGTCGTAGCCGATATCGACACAGCAGGCGAAGAGATCGGCGGGCGTCTGCGTCGCCTTGGCGATCTGCTTGCGGGTGGTCGCCGGATAGGCGCCTGAAATCAGCAGCCGGTTGCCAGCGCCACTGCGCAGCAGCTCGATTGCCTGGTCGATGCGCTGGTAGCCTCCGGTCAGTACGACGATGGCATCCGCCTTCGGATCGACCGGCGGTCGCAGCGTCGAGACCGAATCGGCAAAATGCAGGAAGCCGACGAAGATCAGGGCGCCTGCGAAAATCATCGCAAAGCCCGTCCAACGCATGATCCGCCGGAAAACGCTGCGGCGCGGCGGGCGTTCGCCGGCCGCTGTCTGCTGCATCGTCGCCGGAGGTCGGTCGTTGGGTGTCATCTGTTCCATGGTTGCCATACGTCAATTCCGCCGCATTAGAGCATGGTCCCGGCGGTTTGATGGCAGAAAGTCCGGGCTCTTTTGCTTAGGCTGCATTGTCGCTCCTGCCCGGGTCCGATCTGATCTGGTCGATTTCATAGATGGTGCGCATGACGGTAAATCGAGCGGTGACTGTGGTCAGCAGGGCAATGATCAGCATGGTTGCGAAAATGCCGAGATAACCGAGCGCACCGACCGAGAAGGTGCCGAACAACGCAGTTGCCTGATCCGTCTGCGGCGTGGCGATCGTATTTCTCTGCAGAAGGCCGGCCGCAGCAAAGAACAGCGCTGCCAGCGCGCTGCCGACAGCCGAGCCCTTGAAGCTGATCATCAGGAAATGTTTCTGGAACTCCTTGGCGACGAAGGACCCCTCGGCGCCGACGAAATGCAGGACCTCGACGATATGGCGATTGCCCGACAGCGCGCCGCGGGTGGCGAAAACCACTGTCAGAACCATGGCCGTGAACACCAGAAGCAGGATGCCGGTGCCGATCATCACCGTGGTGTGGGCCATTGACACCAGCCGGTCGACCCAGGTGCGGTGATCGTCGAGCGATGCCTGCGGGATGGAGTCCTTGAGCAGCGCGCGCATCGCGTCGAAATCCGGCGGATGGCTCTCGTCGATGGTGATGATGACAAGCCGCGGCACCGGCAGTTCCTTGAGGTCGAGGCCCGAGCCGAGCCAGGGCTCGAGCAGCCGCGCCGTTGCCGCCTCGTTAACGATCTGTCCGGTCTTGGTGCCGACGAAGGTCATGGCGATGTCGCGGGCCTTGACCAGCGTCTTCTCCATGTCGAGGTCGTCGTCCGGCTTGATCTGGATGGTGATCTCGCGGGCGATCTGGCTTTCCCAGCTGGCCGCGGTCGAGCGCACCATGCTGACGGCGCCGAGCGTCAGGCAGGCGAGAAAGGCCATGATGGCGATCACCACCATCAGCGCATTGCCCTGGATGTTGGAGGACGGCACGATCGGGCCGGTCGGGCGGACGCGCATCACCGGCCGGCGTGGCTCAGCCGGCACCGGCGTGTCGGGCTGCTTCTGTCTCCTGGGGGCTACCGGCTCAATCATAGATGTCGAGATGCCCCTCGGAGAGGATCATGCGGCGGGCTTCGACCTGGTCCATCAGCGTCAGGTCATGGGTGGCGATGACGACGGCGGTGCCGAGACGGTTGAGCTCGAGAAAGAGATTGAGAAGACGGCGGGCCATGGGCGGATCGACGTTGCCGGTTGGTTCGTCGGCCAGCAGGATTTCCGGCCGGTCGATCAGCGCACGGGCGATGGCGGCGCGCTGCTTCTCGCCGCCCGACAGCACCGGCGGCAGCACGTTGATGCGCTCGCCAAGGCCGACCCATTTCAGGAGTTCGAGCACGTCGTTGCGATAGGAGCTCTCGTCCTTACCGCGCACGCGCAGCGGCAGAGCGACGTTCTCGTAGGTGGTGAGATGGTCGAGCAGGCGGAAATCCTGGAAAACGATACCGACCCGGCGGCGCAGTAGCGGCAACTCGCCGCGCGGGATGGCCGAGATGTCGCGGCCGAACATGCGGATCAGGCCGCGGGTCGGCTGCAGCGACATGAATAGCAGGCGCAGCAGCGTCGTCTTGCCGGCGCCCGAGGGGCCGGTCAGGAACTGAAAGGACTTTTTCGGTATGTCGAAGGTCATGTCCCGGAGGATTTCCGGGCCCATGCCATAGCGCAGACCGACGTTTTCAAAATGAATCAACGGGTACCCAGTCTTCCGCGGTTTCGATGGCTGACTTGTTAACCAACTGCGTTAACAGACCGTAAACTTTTGCGGCCCCAGGCGGCTCCGGCGACCATCTTTGCGAAGCATTAACCATTAAAATTTACTTCTAGGCGGGATACGTTTCAATGGCCCGTCTTGTCGGGACGTCGAAACGATGTGGATCACCACTGAGGACGTCACCATGGGCGCATTTCGCAATCGCCGACAGCAGACGGGACTGGCTTATGATCTGATCCCGCCGGAGGCGCAACCGCCAAGGCGATCACTTCGCCGTTTCGAACGCGCCGAAGACGTCGTCGATGCGGAGTTCGTCACCGTCCTGCCGACGCGAAACAATGGCTATGCGGCGCGTAACGGCAACGACAACCAGCGCGGCAAGCTTCCGCGGCCGTCCGTCGCCGCCGTGGTCTCTACTGCCCTGGTCTCGGCCCTGGTGTTCCTGCTGCGGGCCGGCGAAGGCTGGCTGCAGCGCGCCTCCGGTCGCAGCTTCGCGGCGTTGATCGCGTCGCTCTTCGTGCTGGTGTTCGGGCTCGTTGGCGGCTTTGCCGGCCTCTCGGCGCCACCGCCGGTGCGCACGCCGCCGATTGCCGCAGCACCACTGCAGTTCATCAATGTCTCGCTGACGCCGCGCGATGCCAATGGCATGCATATCCTGGTCCTTAACGGCATCATCGATAATGTCTCGGCCGAAGGGCGATCCGTCCCGCAGATCCGTGCCGACCTCTTCACCGACGAGCAGCTCGTCACCAGCGTCATCATCTCGCCGCCGATCGACCGCATCGGCGGCGGCGAAAGCCGTGGTTTCTCGGCCCGATTGCCGCATGCAGGGGAAAAAACGCCCGAGGTCCGGCTTTCCTTCGTTCAGGCGGGTGCCGACGCGCGGTGATTGTGCTAACGCCTTGGGATCTATCCGGCGGGCAGTCCGCCGATGATGCCAGGGAGCCTGCCGACCATGCCAGTCGTTCGCGGAAAGAACATCGAGCCGCTTTTCACCGCCGCGCAGATTGCCGCGCGCAATCTCGAACTGGCTGCCGAGATCGCCAAGGGGCCGACGAAGGACCTGCTGGTCATCGCCATCCTCAAGGGCTCCTTCATCTTCGCCGCCGACCTCTTGCGGGCGCTGCACGATACCGGGCTTGCACCCGAGGTCGAATTCGTCACCCTGTCGAGCTATGGCACCGGTACGGTGTCGCAGGGGGTGCGGATCGTCAAGGACATTGACAGCGACGTCCGGGATCGCGACGTGCTTCTGATCGACGACATTCTCGAATCCGGCCGGACGCTGCAGTTTGCCAAGAAAATGCTCTACGAGCGCGGCGCGCGCAATGTCACCGTTGCCGTGCTGCTCGACAAGAGCGTCAAGCGCCAGGAGGAACTCGAGGCCGAGTATGTCGGGTTTGAATGCCCGGATTATTTCGTCGTCGGCTACGGCATGGACGTCGCCTATGCCTTCCGCGAACTGCCCTTCGTCGGCGTGGTCACCGGCGACGCCTGACCCCTTTCGGGACGCTTTAGCAGACTCCTTGTTAACCATGCGGCCGTTTCGCGTGTCGGTCGTTTACCGATCGCAAAGGAAAGTCTGGTGATTTCGCAACCGGGACATGACCGTCCGACGGAGCGATGCACATGGCAAAGATACTGATCACCGAAGACGAGGATTCCCTGCGCCGGTTCGTGGCGCGGGCGCTTCGCATGGACGGTCACGAAACGGAAGAAGCGGCCGATGGCGCCGAAGGCCTGGAAAAGCTGCAGGCCGGCGGCTTTGATCTGCTGCTGTCGGATATCCGCATGCCCGTCATGGACGGCATCGAGCTTGCCCACCAGGCCTCATCCCATTGGCCCGACATGAAGATCCTGCTGATGACCGGCTATGCCGAACAGCGCGAGCGGGCCGACGACCTGATGACGAAGATCGTCGACGTCGTCTCCAAACCCTTCGCCCTGCCGGACATTCGCAAGGCCGTGGCGCTGGCGCTCGCGGCGTAATTTCCCACTTATACTGTGAGCGCGAAGCGATGGGCTTATTACATTAGCCAGGGGGCCGTTCGCGTCGCGTGAGAGATCTCGCCTGGCTTCCTCCGTAGACGATTTCTGTGATAAGCCCGAATGGGAGGTTGAGGTGCTACGGCCCAGGCTATCCCGCTCCAGCTTCCTTCCGGTCGCATGTTGCTCCGTGCAGGGGAGTGAGCAATAGTCCCTCCGTCCGGCATCGCGAATGGGCTGGGCATGAGAAACGAAGTGTTCGGTCCATTTCGGACGGCTCCACCCTCTCCCCCTCATCCCTGTGCTTGTCACAGGGATCCAGCTGCGGCGCGTCTGCGCCGCGAGGAAACCGTCTTTTGCAAAGAAGAGGTCTTTCGCGCCCAGGACTGGGCGCACTGGATTCCTGTGACAAGCACAGGAATGAGGGAGGGTGGGGAGCGGGCACGGGAGTATCAGCATGCGATTTGCGGCTAACTTGAGCGCGGCGACTGATGGACTGATGGAGCACTACTGAGAGGTCGTGACATCGAGGGAAATCCGGCATTGGCTGCCGGATCTCAAACCCTCAAACCCTTAGTCCCTCAGACCTCAATCCAGAATGCCTACTGTATATCCAGCAACCGCTCGAGATAGCGCCGTTCTTCTTCCTGGGTCGGATTGTTGCCGAGACGCTGGCGGATGGCGTCGAGGATTTCGCGGGCGCGTTGGGCGTCGATCTGGTCCGGGATTTTCGTGTTACCGTCGTCGAGCGGGCCCTTGCCGTCTCCCCTTGCGCGGCCGAGCGGATCGCGGTCGCCCTGGCCGCCCTGTCCCTGCTGCTGTCCCTGGCCCTGGCCTTGCCCCTGTTGTGCCTGCATCATCTGGTTGAGCATGTCGCGGGCGCCCTGGCGCAGGGCCTCGAGCGCACGGCCCTGGCCCTGGGTAGCGCGTTCTCCGTCGCCCTTGCCGAGCGCCCCGCCGGCGCCCTGCATCTCGCGCTGTGCCTGGCCGAAGCCCGGGCCGGGCTTGACGCCCATCTCGCCGAGGCCCTTCTGCAGCTCGCCGAGCTGCTTTTCCAGCGCGTCCTGCTGTTCTTTCAAGGCTTTCAACGCGTCGCGCAGCTGGTCGGCGGTCATATCGTCTTCCTGCGATTGGCCCGGTTGTTGACCCTGTTGCTGGCCTGGCTGCTGACCTTGGCCCTGTTGCGGATTTTGCGGTTGCTGCGGCTGTTGGCCCTGCGGTCCGGGCATCGGCTGGGCGAAGGGGTCGTTGTCCTCGCTCGGATCGCCGCTCTGCATCTTGTTGCGCATCGCCTGGTCGAGCTTGAAGGTCTTGTCCAGCAGCTTCTGCTGCTCGCGCAGGATCTGGCCGAGCTTGTCCATCTGCTGGCGACCCTTGCTGTCGTCCTTGCCCTGCTGCTGTCCCGGCTGCGGCCGGCCGGCCTGCATGTTGTTCATCATCCGCTGCAGCTCCGACAGCATCTGCTGGGCCGCCTCGCGGTTGCCTGAGCGGGCAAGATTTTCGATCTGGTCCATCATCCGCTCCAGATCCTGCTGGCGCAGGACCCGCGCATTCTTCTGGTTGGGCTGGTTCGGCGCGTTCTGCATGCGCTGTGCCAGCTCCTTCATGTAACCGTCCATCGCCTTGCGCAGCTCGTCGGTGAGCTTCTTGATTTCCGAATCGGGCGCATTGCGCTGCAGCGCTTTCGACAGCTTCTGCTGGGCATCGCGCAGCTTCTTTTCGGCATCGGAGAGCTGGCCGTCCTCCATGCCGGTGGCGATCTGCCAGAGATAATCGGCGGTATCCTTGAGCGCGACGTCGTCGGCAGCGAGCCTCATCCGGGCGAGCGCCGACTGCAGCAGCAGGTAGTGGGTGAGGTTGGGGATGGTCTCGTCGGCGCGGAGGGTCAACGCCTCGTTGAGTTCGATGGCGCGGGGCATCTTGCGGGTGTCGAGGGCGAAAACCTGGCGCTCCTCGGCCACCGCGCCGGCCAGCGGTTCGTTGAAGGTGCGCGCGGGCATGATCATCTCGTGCGGCGGGCTGCGGCCGGTCTGGCCGGCGCCGTCTCGGGCGACCAGGGTGATGCGGACGCGCTTGCCGGCCAGCGGGTCCTGCGTCAGGTCATGGCTGCCCAGCCCCTTGGCATCCCGGCGGTTTCGGCGCGGCACCTCGAACTTGAAGTCCGGCAGAGCATAGAGCGGCCGCGCCTGCGGGTCGGCATCGACCGGAACGATCTCGGCATGGGCTTCGTCGATGCCATAGTCGTCCTTGGCCTTGAAGCCGATTTCCAGGGCGCCGTTGACGGTCGATCGGGGCAGGCCGTCAAAGGCGATTTCCGGCGGCTTGTCGGTCAGAACGTTGAACGTCCATTGCCGGCCGTTGACGGAGAGCGTGCCGCCCTTGTCGAGCTTCATCACGTGGGTGCGCGCCGCCGCCGGAGCAGCATCGTCCACGGGCGTCGCTGCCGAGGTCGGGGCGCCTGTCTTGTTGGTCGCTGCCTCCTCCTGCAGGGCAACCTCGGTGCCGCTTGTGCTGCCGCTCGCCTGGAACAGCACGGTCTCGCTGCCGGCACCGCCGGTGACCCGCACCGTCAGCTCGGAGAATTGCGGCACGGAGACCGCGGCGTTGGCGGTCGCGGTGTTGCCGGTGAGGTAGGTCGGCGGCTGGCCGGTATAGGTCGGCGGCGTCACCCAGGCATCGATGCGCAGGTCGGGATTGCTGCGGACAGGGAGCGGATTGGTGAAGGCATCCGTCAGCGTGCCGGCGCTGTTCGACATGGAGTATCCGAAGGCGACGGCCAGCAGCAGCGCCGGCAGGGCGCGCAACGCATAGGGGTCATGGCGGGCGATGTCGGGGCGCGGCAGCCCGGCATCGAGCGCGGCGATGCGCTCGGCCATGCGTGCCTGGTGCTCACGCCAGAGCGCCCGGGAAAAGGGCGTCTCGAAGGCCGGGTCGTCCTCTTGCACTGCCACCGGCTGGTGCGACAGCCCATTGCGCGTCTCCAGCAGTCGGTCGGCATCGACCACCGTCGGCCATCGCAGACGGCGGAAGGGAATGAAGGATGCCACGAAGGCAAGGATGAAAATCGCGATCAGCGCCAGCCGCGGCACGGTCGGCAGGATGCGGAACAGGCCGAACCAGGAGGCTGAAACGTAGAGCGCCATGACGCAGGCGAGCGGCAGCAGCATGGGCAGCAGCTGCTCGGCGACGAGGACCAGTCTTGCCAGGAAACGCTTGGTCGCGACCTGGCGCGCGAGCGCGGGCCGGGAGGCGAGCGCGCCTTTCCTGTCTTTGCTGGCATTGGTCATCGGCTCGTCGTTCCCCGGTCTGGTGTTGCCGGCCTTTGCGGACCCGGGCAAGCCTCGGGATCTGCAGGGCCGATCGCGCGCTGCCCGCAGGCGCTCCACATCGTCCGCGCCAATTCCCGAGCACGGCGGCCGATGGCGCGGCGCGGCGGATCAGGCAGCACGGGTGAAAGGATAGCATTCTTTGTGGCGAAGACGAGGGCAACAGGCGACAAAGCCGGTTTTTCCATGCGTCTTTGCTGAAACGCGACCTGCCGGATCAGGCAAGCCAGGCTGGCACGGAATCGAGGTTGATCAGATCCTGGTAGGTCTGGCGCGGCCGGACGACGTGGAAAGCGTCGCCCTTGACCAGGACCTCGGGCACCAGCAGGCGGCTGTTGTAGGTGCCGGCCTGGACTGCGCCATAGGCGCCGCCGGACGAAACGGCGAGCAGGTCGCCTGCTTTCGGCATGCTCATCTCGCGATCGAGGGCCAGGTAGTCGCCGGTCTCGCAGACGGGGCCGACGACATCGGCCTTGATGCGCGGCGCGTTGGCGGCGGTGACGATGGCCGGGCGGATCTCGTGATGGGCCTCGTAGAGCGTCGGGCGGATGAGATCGTTCATGGCCGCATCGACGACGACGAAGCTCTTTTCGCCGCCATCCTTCACATAGATGACCTCGGTGACGAGGATGCCGGCATTGCCGACCAGCAGGCGGCCGGGCTCGGTGACGATCCGGCAGTCGAGCGAGCTGAGCTCATTCTTGACGATCTCGGCATAGGCGTCCGGCGAGGGCGGCGGGTTGTTGTCGTCGTGGTAGGGAATGCCGAGGCCGCCCCCGACGTCGACGTGGTGGATGGCATGGCCATCGCCGCGCAGCGTCTCGACCAGTTCGCGCAGCAGCTTGAAGGCGGCCTGGAAGGGCTGCAGCTCGGTGATCTGGCTGCCGATATGCATGTCGATGCCTGTGACCTCGATGCCGGGCAGCGAGGCTGCGCGGGCATAGACGGCGCGGGCGCGCTCATACGATATGCCGAACTTGTTTTCCTTCTTGCCAGTCGAGATCTTCGCATGGGTGCGGGCATCGACATCGGGATTGATGCGGAAGGAGACGGGGGCCTTTTTGCCGGCGCGGACGGCCCTCTGGTTGAGGACTTCCAGTTCCGGCTCGGATTCGACGTTGAAGCAATAGATGCCGGCTTCGAGCGCCGCATCCATTTCATGGGCGGTCTTGCCGACGCCGGAAAACATGATGCGCTCGGCCGGTATGCCGGCGGCCAGCGCCCGCGTCAGTTCGCCCAGCGAGACGACATCGACGCCGGCGCCGAGGCGTCCCAGCGTCTTCAGCACGGCCTGGTTGGAATTGGCCTTCATCGCGTAGCAGACCATGGCGTCGACACCCTGGAACGCTTCGGAGAACACCCGGTAGTGGCGCTCGAGCGTTGCCGTCGAATAGCAGTAGAATGGCGTTCCGACCGTCTTGGCGATCTCGGAAACAGGGACATCCTCGGCGTAAAGAACGCCGTCGCGGTATTGAAAGTGGTTCACGGCGGCGCCTGTTGCTTAAAGAAGCGGATCGAGGAGGAAGGGCTTGTCGGCCGTGCCCGGCTGCTTGGTCGGCTTCGACGTGTCGCCGCCCTTGGTGGCGTTGACGCTCGGCGGATCGAGGTCGCCCTTGCGGCCGCAGGCAACGGTGGCGAGACCTACGAGCGAGAGCACGACGGTCATGCGGATGATGTGCGGCACGTTGATTGGCATCGATTTCCTCTTGAAGCACAGCGTCGGGCGGGCAGACCTTCATAGCGAAGTTTCAGTGCCTTGTGCACCCTGATTGTTGCGTTGCGGCTTTGGCGCGGCCGCTCAGTTGCGGGCGCGCCAGTAGGCGATCTGCTTGCGCACCTCGGAGGGTGCCGTTCCGCCAAAACTCTTGCGGCTGGCGACGGAGGCTTCGACGGTTAGAACGTCGAAAATCTCCGCCGTGATCGCCGGGTTCAGCGCCTTGAGGTCCTCGAGCGAAAGCTCCGCCAATTCGCAGCCCTTGCTCTCGGCCAGCGCCACGGCGTGGCCGGTGACGTGGTGGGCGTCGCGGAACGGCAGGCCGGCCTCGCGCACCAGCCAGTCGGCAAGGTCGGTGGCCGTCGAATAACCGGAGCCGGCGGCGGCCTTCATGCGGGCGACGTTGATCGTCATGTCGCGGACCATGCCGGTCATCGCGGCTATGGCGAGCTCGATGCTCTCAGCGGCGTCGAAGACCTGTTCCTTGTCTTCCTGCATATCCTTGGAATAGGCGAGCGGCAGGCCCTTCATGATCGTCAACAGGGCCACAAGCGAGCCGTTGATGCGGCCGGTCTTGGCGCGCACCAGTTCGGCGGCATCCGGGTTTTTCTTCTGCGGCATGATCGAGGAGCCGGTCGAAAAGGCGTCGGAGAGGCGCACGAAGCCGAATTGCGGCGTCGACCAGATGACGATCTCTTCGGCAAGTCGCGACAGGTGCATGCCTGATATCGCGGCGATCGACAGGAATTCGAGCGCGAAGTCGCGGTCGGAGACGGTGTCGATCGAATTGCGGGTCGGCTCGCGGAAGCCGAGCGCCTTGGCGGTCATGTGGCGGTCGATCGGGAAGCCGGTGCCGGCAAGGGCCGCAGCGCCGATCGGCGATTCGTCCATATGCTCGATGGCGTGGCGGACGCGCGAGCGGTCGCGGCCGAACATCTCGACATAGGCCATGCAATGGTGGCCGAAGGTCACCGGCTGCGCTGTCTGGAGATGGGTGAAGCCGGGCATGACGGTATCGGCATGTTCTTCGGCGCGCTCCAGGAAGGCGGCAATCAGGCCGGTCAGCGCCTGTTCGCAGCGCTGCAGCTCCTCCTTGACCCAGAGGCGGAAATCGAGGGCGACCTGGTCGTTGCGCGAGCGGGCGGTGTGCAGACGGCCGGCGGAAGGGCCGATCAGCGTCGCCAGCCGCGCCTCGATGTTCATGTGGATGTCTTCGAGCTTGCGGGAAAACTCGAAATTGCCGCTTTCGATTTCTGACAGGATCGTGTTCAGGCCGTGAACGATCTTGTCTTTGTCCTCGGTCGAAATGATGCCTTGATGAGCCAGCATGGTGGCATGGGCGATCGAGCCGCGG
The DNA here is from genome assembly GCF_049472505.1 of Rhizobium sp. HT1-10. Taxonomy (NCBI): domain Bacteria; kingdom Pseudomonadati; phylum Pseudomonadota; class Alphaproteobacteria; order Hyphomicrobiales; family Rhizobiaceae; genus Rhizobium; species Rhizobium sp. HT1-10. Next base: position 553,231 of record NZ_JBCEBQ010000002.1, read on the forward strand.
ATGTCCTGCGCAAAGAGTTTCTTGTCGAAACCGATCGACGCATTTATCTCCTCCATGATGGCTGCCGGGCCGGACGCGAAACGTCCGCCCCACATCTGGTTGGAGGCGTTGGTGTCCTTGGTGTCGTCAGCCATGAGATGCCTATCTGGAGAACGAAATGACAGCAAAAAAGCCGCTCGGTCTGCCGTCCTTGAAATTGGTCCTGATCGCAGCCGTCGCCGGGGTCGTCGCGGGTGCGGCTGCGGTATACGTGAAGGAGACGGGGTCTGGCAATGGCATGGCTGAAACTGCAGCCACGGGCGACTGCCAACCGGCCCAGGCGCAAGGGGCGGCGCTGACGCCGTTTGCCAAGGGACAGGTGGCGGCCATGGCGGCGGCCCGCGCGCCGCTGTCGCTTGAGACCGTTGCCTTCAAGGGTGCCGAGGGGCAGCCGCTGACCGTCCAAAACTTCGCCGGCAAGACCGTGCTTCTCAATCTCTGGGCCACTTGGTGCATTCCCTGCCGGGAGGAGATGCCGGCGCTGAACGCCTTGCAGAAAAGCTTGGGCAACGACAAGTTCGAGGTCGTCGCCGTCAACATCGACACAGGCGACGACGAGAAGCCGAAGGCGTTCCGTAGCGAAAATGGCATCGACACGCTCGGCTACTACCGCGACAGCAGCATGGGTGTGTTCAATGCGCTGAAGAAGCAGGGCCTTGCCTTCGGCCTGCCGGTCACGCTGCTCATCGACGGCAAGGGCTGCCTGATCTCGGCGATGAACGGCCCCGCGGCTTGGGACAGTGACGATGCCAAGGGCCTGATCAAGGCTGCCACTGCCCTGTAAGATTGCGGTGGCGGGCCGCCATCCAATTTATGCCCGGCTGCATCGGCCAGATCGGCGGCTGCAGCCGGGCGCATCGGGTCATCCTCGAACAAGGCCCGGTGTCTAGAATGCCGGGATTGTCCGTCTGCTGCTATTGGAACGCGATTTCGATGACCCAGTCCCCTTCCGCCACTTTGCACGATCTTTCCGCCGAGCCCATGATGAACCTGTCGCCCGAGGAGGAGGCGAGCGCCTGGTCGAAACGCGGCAACCTGCTGCAGAAGGCGGGCGAGTTCAACCTGGCGATCTCCGCCTATGACAGGGGCCTCGCCCGCTTCCCCAATCACATCAATTGTCTCTGCAACAAGGCGCAGGCGCTTGAGCAGGTGGGGCGCAGGCTCGAGGCGCTGGCTTCGGCGCAAATGGCGCTGCGTCTGGCGCCGGAACACCAGGAGGCTCTGCTGCTCTGCGGAACCTACGAGTTGCGTCTCGGCAATGCGGTCGCCGCCCACGCCTGTTTCCTTGCCGTGGCCGAGAAGGGCGTGGTGCGCAACTACCCGACGGCGCAAAGGCCGGCCCGGTTCCGCATTCTGATGCTGTTCTCGCCGGAGGCCGGCAACACGCCCTATGAGGACCTCATCAACGGCGGTTCATTCGACAGCGAAGTGATCATGGTGCTCAAGGGCTACCGCAATGACCCCGAGGTCCGTGACCCGCGCGTTGACGTCGTCGTCAATCTCGTCTCGGAGACGGATTTCGGCCTCGACGTCATCGCCTCCGCCATCGATCTTGCCGATTCGCTGGAAAGGCCTGTCGTCAACCATCCCCGCCTGATCCTCGGCACGGATCGTGAATCGATCTCGCGGCGGCTCGCCCATGTGCCGGATACCGTCATGCCGGCCACAATGCGCATCGAGGCCACCGACCTGTACCGGCGTGTTCGCGATGATGCGGCTCCGGCCTTGCCCGTCATCGTCCGTCATGCGACGACCCATGGCGGCGAGATGATGGAACTCGTCCACACGCCGGAGGCGCTACTCGACTTTGCCGAGGATGCCGGCGAACGCATGCTCTATCTGACGGACTATGTCGATTACAGTTCCGCCGACGGGCTTTTCCGGAAATACCGGTTCCTGTTCGTCGGGGACGACATTCTCCCCTATCACCTGGCGATCGGCGACGGCTGGAAGGTCCACCACGCCTCGACGCGGATGGGCGAGGTGGAATGGATGCGGCTGGAGGAACAGGCCTTTCTCGCCGACCCGGGCGGCGTCTTCGGCGCGGTCGGCATGGCGGCGCTCGATACCATCCGCCGCCAGGTCGGTCTCGACTATTGCGGTATCGACTGCGGGTTGGATGCGCAGGGCAGGGTGGTGATCTTCGAGGTCAATGCCTCGATGCTGATTCACAGCGACAATCCGGGGTTCGAATACAAGACGCCCTATGTGCTTGCCATCAAGGCGGCTTTCGAGCGTCTGCTGGAGCGTCGCGCCAATGAGTTCAGGGCGTCTGTCGGGCGTCCGGCCACGGTCTGACGCAGAGGTCGCGATAGAGATTAGCTGGCTACATAATTCGTCCGAACGGGTGCGGTCGGGTCGGCCTGTCCTGTCCGGCGGCGCCGGTCAGCGCGTCGGCACCGGGACTTCGCCGCGATAGTCGTAAAAACCGCGGCCGGATTTGCGGCCGAGCCAGCCGGCCTCGACATATTTGACCAGCAGCGGGCAGGGGCGGTATTTCGAATCCGCCAGGCCGTCGTGCAGCACCTGCATGATCGACAGACAGGTATCGAGGCCGATGAAATCGGCCAGCTGCAGCGGTCCCATCGGGTGGTTGGCGCCGAGCTTCATGGCCGTGTCGATGGCATCGACGGTGCCGACGCCTTCATAGAGCGTGTAGATCGCCTCGTTGATCATCGGCAGCAGGATGCGGTTGACGATAAAGGCCGGGAAGTCCTCGGCGACCGTGAAGGTCTTTTCCAGCGACGTGACGTAGGCTTGCGCCACCTTAAAGGTGACTTCCTCGGTGGCGATGCCGCGCACCAGCTCGACGAGCTTCATCACCGGCACAGGGTTCATGAAGTGGATGCCCATGAAGCGTTCCGGCCGGTCGGTGGAGGCCGCAAGGCGGGTGATCGACAGTGACGAGGTGTTGGTGGCGAGAATGGCCTCGGGCTTCAGCACGGCACAGATCTGGGTGTAGATCTTGCGCTTGACGCTTTCGTCCTCGGTGGCAGCCTCGATGACGAGGTCCATCGGCGCCATGTCGTTGACATCAGAGGAGCCCGTGATGAGGGCCAGGGCGGTCTTGCGCTCGTCGTCGGTCATCTTGCCCGACGATACCTGGCGGGCGAGATTGCCGTTGATGGTGGCAAGCGCGCTTTCGATGCGCTCCTGCGACAGGTCGTAGATATGGACCTTGTAGCCGGCGACTGCCGAGACCTGAGCGATACCGCAACCCATCTGACCGGCGCCGACAATACCGATCGCATTTAAAACCGTGCCCATCGCCCACTCCCTGGACGCCGCATCCGGAGATGCCGACCGTCCTTTTACAAATATTGCCGGACCATCCCTAGCCCGGCAATATTGATAGACTGATAATAGACAAGTTTCCAGTCGCGCGACGGCGCGCAAACCGGAAGTTGTTGCATCAAAGCGCTTTTTCGAGCTCGGGCAGCAGCTCGAAGAGATCGCCGACCAGGCCGTAATCGGCGACCTGGAAGATCGGTGCCTCGTCGTCCTTGTTGATGGCGACGATGATCTTCGAGTCCTTCATCCCGGCCAGGTGCTGAATGGCGCCCGAGATGCCGACGGCGATGTAGAGCTGCGGTGCGACGACCTTGCCGGTCTGGCCGACCTGCCAGTCGTTCGGCGCATAGCCGGCGTCGACGGCAGCGCGCGAGGCGCCGACGGCAGCGCCGAGCTTGTCGGCGAGCGGCAGGATGACTTCCTTGAATTTTTCCGCCGAGCCGAGCGCACGGCCGCCGGAGACGATGATCTTGGCCGAGGTCAGCTCCGGCCGGTCAGACGAGGACAGCGCGTCGCCGACGAAGGTGGAGAGGCCGGAGTTGGCGACCGGCGCAATGGCTTCGACCGGGGCGGAGCCACCCTCTTCCGCCGAGGCGAAGGAGGCGGTGCGCACGGTGATCACCTTCTTGGCGTCGGTCGACTGGACTGTCTGGATGGCGTTGCCAGCATAGATCGGCCGCTTGAAGGTGTCCGACGACACGACCTCGATGATTTCCGAGATCTGCGCGACATCGAGCAGGGCCGACACGCGCGGCAGCACGCTCTTGCCGACCGAGGTGGCGGCGGAGATGATCGTGTCGTAGCTGCCTGCCAGCGAAACGATGAGGTCGGCCAGCGGCTCTGCGAGATTGTTGGCGAGATCGTCGCTTTCGGCGAGCAGCACCTTGGTGACGCCGGTAAGTTTTGCCGCAGCATCGGCCGCAGCCTGTGCGCCCTTGCCCGAGACCAGGACATGGACCTCGCCGCCGATCTTGGCGGCTGCGGTCAGGGTCTTGGCGGTCTGGTCGGAAAGGCTTGTGTTGTCGTGGTCAGCCAGAAGAAGAATGGCCATGGTGATTGTCTCCCTTTCCTGCCTTAAAGCACGCCGGCTTCGTTTTTCAGCTTGTCGACCAGTTCGGCAACCGAGCCGACCTTGACGCCGGCCTTGCGGCCGCCGGGCTCTTCGGTCTTCAGCACCTTCAGGCGCGCCGCCGTCGAGACGCCGAAATCGGCCGGTCTCTTCTTGTCGAGCGGCTTCTTCTTCGCCTTCATGATGTTGGGCAGCGAGGCGTAGCGCGGCTCGTTGAGGCGCAGGTCCGAGGTAACCACGGCCGGCAGCTTGATGTCGATGGTCTGCAGGCCGCCATCGACTTCGCGGGTGACGGTCGCCTTGCCGTCGCCGAGTTCGATCTTGGACGCAAAGGTCGCCTGGGCAATGCCCATCAGGGCTGCCAGCATCTGGCCGGTCTGGTTGCTGTCGTCATCGATAGCCTGCTTGCCGACGATGATGAGGCCGGGCTGCTCGGCTTCCGCCACGCCCTTGAGGATCTTGGCGACGTTCAGCGGCTCGACGGCGTCGTCCGTCTCGACCAGGATGGCGCGATCGGCGCCCATGGCGAGCGCCGTGCGCAGCGTTTCCTCGGCCTTGGCCGGGCCGATGGAGACGACCACCACTTCCGTCGCCTTGCCGGCTTCGCGCAGGCGAAGGGCTTCCTCGACCGAGATTTCGTCGAAGGGATTCATCGACATCTTGACGTTGGCAAGCTCGACGCCTGTGCCATCCGGCTTGACGCGGATCTTGACGTTGTAATCAACAACCCGCTTCACGGTCACGAGAATTTTCATGCAGTCCTTCCTTCAACTGGTCGCCCGAAAATGCGCTGTTTAGCGCCAATCCATTTGTCGAATGGCGACATCGATACGCGTTTTTTATCCAATTACAACGCTTGGCCGTCGCAAAAGGTCGATTTTGCGGGCGCGCGAATTCATCGCGGAAAGCCTGTGGCCGGGGCGTGGTCAGCGGTTCTTGCCGGGAACCCACAACACGTCGCCCCGACCGAGGTCGTTGGCATGGCGCGCGGCGACGAACAGGAAGTCGGAAAGCCGGTTGACGTAGTTCAGCGCTGCCGTGCTGACCCGCTCGCCTTCCGTCCGCGACAGTTCCACCATCAGCCGCTCGGCGCGGCGGGCGATCGTGCGGGCAAGGTGCAGGTGGGAGGCCGCAGCGCTGCCGCCGGGCAGCACGAAGGAGGTCAGCGGCTGCAGCTCGGCGTTGAGATAATCGATGTCGCGTTCCAGGCGGTCCACCTGCGTGTCGATGATGCGCAGGGGCTCCCATGCCGGCGGCTCGTCCGTCTCGGGCGTCGACAGGTCGGCGCCGAGGTCGAAGAGGTCGTTCTGGATCGCCATCAGCATCATGTCGAGGACGGGCATGGTGTGGCTGTGCAGCCGGGCGATGCCGATCGCCGAATTGGTCTCGTCGATGGTGCCGTAGGACTCGACGCGCAGGTCGTATTTCAGTCGGCGGGGTCCGCAGACCAGCCCGGTCGTGCCGTCATCGCCGGTTCTGGTGTAGATCTTGTTCAGCTTGACCATGTTGTTCTCCGTTATCGGCGTGCGTGACTGCCATAGGCGCCGAGCGACCGTACGCCTGCGCAGCAAAGGTCTCGTTCGTGCCCACGAACCTGGCGCACTGGACCCCTCTGACAAGCACAGATACGCATGAATTCAGGAAGAGCGCATGACTTCCGATATTTATTTTCTTCTTAGTTAAATCAGGCCGGTCTTCCGCCGCCGGTCAGCCACAGGGTCAGCATGATCAGGATGAGTGCTACCGCCTGCAGCAGGATGCGCATCTGCATCAGCCGGTTGGACAGGCTCGGGTTGTCGCCGCGCGTCATGTTGTAGAGGCCGCGCACCAGCACGATGGCGACGAGGCCCATGAAGATGATCGCGAGCACATAGGTTACCGTGGACATCGAACTGAACCTCCTCTTTCAATCGAATCGACGCATCAGGCGGTAGAAGAGATCGGCCGGCAACAGCCGCTTCAACCACGCTCCCTGCCGGGCAGGGGCCGTCACCAGATAATGCGGGCGAGGCCTCCCAGCCTCCAGCGCATGCTTTAGCACAGAATAAACGGCCTCGGGACCGAGTTTGTCGCGATTGATGGGGCCTGTGCCATTCAGTCGCGCCAACTGTCGGCGGTATTCGGCTGAATGAGCCGAGCCGGCGATATCGATGTTGGCCTCGAACTGGGCAAGCGCCGTCGCGGTGAAGCGCGAGGCGATCGGGCCGGGCTCGATCAGGCTGACATGGATGCCGGAGCCCTGCAGCTCCATCCTGAGGCTGATGCTCAGCCCTTCGAGGGCGAATTTCGAGGCGGTGTAGGCGCCGCGATAGCGATAGGGGATGAGGCCGAGGATCGACGAGCACTGGACGATGCGACCTTGCCCGTGCCGGCGCATCAGGGGAATGACCTGGCGCGTCAGCTCGTGCCAGCCGAAGAAATTGGCCTCGAACTGGCGGCGCAACACGTCGGTCGACAGGTCTTCGACGGCGCCCGGCTGGCCATAGGCGCCGTTGTTGAACAGCGCGTCGATGCGGCCGCCGGTGCGGGCACTTACGGTTTCCACCAGCGCCGCGATCGACCGTTCATCGGTATAGTCCATGATCAGCGCTTCGATGCCGTCGGCCTGCAGCGGCGCAAGGTCGCGCTCCTGCCTGACGGTGGCAAAGACCCGCCAGCCATCGGCCTTCAGGGCTCGGGCGCAATGGGCGCCGATCCCTGTGGAACAGCCGGTAATGACGATGACGCGGTGATCCGCCATGCAATGATTCCTGTACAAAGCAGTCCTCGTTTCCCATATTCGCGGCAACGGCACAATCAACTCACCTACGGTTGCCGACCGGGCAGCGCGGAGACGGAATGCGGACGATACTGGGTACGCTCTACAAGGTGGTCTACGACGCGATCTTTCACTTCGTCGAGGATGACGGCTTCGCAATGGCAAGCCATGTGGCCCTGTCGACCCTGCTTGCGGTCTTTCCCTTCCTGATTTTCGGCACCGCGCTCGCAAGCTTTCTCGGCGCCAGCCAGTTTTCCGGCACGGCCATCCATCTGATCTTCGACACCTGGCCGGAAACCATCGCCAAGCCGCTGGCCGACCAGTTGCTGCAGGTGCTGACCATCCCGCGCGGTGGGCTGTTGACGGTTTCCGTGCTGGCAGCCGCCTATTTCGCCTCGAACGGCGTCGAGGCGCTGCGGATCTCGCTCAACCGCGCCTACCGCGTGCCGGAAACGCGGCCGTGGTATTTCACGCGTCTTGCCAGCCTCGGCTATGTGCTGATCGCCGTGTTGATCTTTGCGGCGATCAGCATCCTGTTGTTGGCCGTGCCCGTGGTGCTCGACTATATCCGCGCCAAGCTGCCGTGGCTCGCCAATACGCTCGACATCGTCGCCAGCTGGCGGATCTACGGTACGTTGTTTGCGCTGACCGCCGGGCTGCTGATCGTGCATCTCTGGCTGCCGGCCGGGCGGCGCAAGGTGCTTGATGTGGTGCCGGGCGTGCTTTTGACGCTGCTGGCCTGGCTCGCCGGGGCGCTGATCTTTGCCTATTACCTGCAGACCTTTGCCAACTACACCGCCACCTATGCGGGCCTGGCATCAGTGATGATCGTGCTGGTGTTTCTCTACATGGTCGGGGTGATCTTCATCATCGGCGCCGAAATCAACGCGGCGCTGATGAAGTTCCGCGTCCGCAAGATGATCGCGAGCAACTATTACGGCCTCGACAGCAAGGCATCAAAGTCCGACCCTTCGGCGGATGTCGGCCGCTGACAGGCCGCTTGCCCTGAGGGTTGCAAGGCCGACGTCGCCGGCGCTCTTCGACAGTTTCCGCCCGTCCGGGCCTGTTATCAGCCGGTGGTGATGGTAGAGCGGTTGCGGCAGGCCGAGCAGAGCTTGCAGCAGGCGGTGCACCGAGGTCGCTTGAAAGAGGTCGAGACCACGCACCACGTGGGTGACCCCCTGCAGCGCATCGTCGATGACGACAGACAGATGATAGCTCGACGGCGCATCCGAGCGCGATAGCACGACATCGCCCCAGGCGCCCGGATCGGCGGCAATGTCGCCGCGCTCGCCATCGCCGCTTTCAGTCCAGGAGAGCGGCTCACCGAGGCTGGCGAGCGCCTTGCCCATGTCCAGCCGCCAGGCATGCCTTTGCCCGACGTCGATCCGCTGCCGACGCTCCAGGTCGCTGCGTTCGCGATCGTCGGCCGGGTAATGCGGCGCGCCATCGGGATCGCGCGGCCAGACGGCTCCCGAACGCTCCGCCTCCTCGACCCGCTGGCGCACCTCGCCACGGGTCATGAAGGCGGGATAGACCAGGCCGCGCTCGATCAGCGCGGCGAGTGCCAATTGGTACTCGCGGAAATGGGCCGACTGCCGGCGCACGGGCTGTTCCCAGGCAAGGCCCAGCCAGGCGAGGTCAGCGATGACGGCGGCCTCCAGCTCGGGGGTGCAGCGCGCCAGATCGATGTCCTCGATGCGCAGCAGGAAGCGACCACTCGCCAAGTTTGCCATGTCGTGGTTGAGCAGCGCCGACAGCGCATGGCCGAGATGCAGCGGCCCGTTCGGGCTCGGGGCAAAGCGGAAGGTCGGCTTTTGACGGGGCGGGGCGATCATGCTTTCTTCTGCCACGATTTGCAGGCCTCGGCCAACAGGCCAGAAATTCGGCGACCACACAGGAGGAACGGCCATGCGTATCATCCGCGACGCCAACGACATCGCGGAAGGGTTGGCGGCCTTGCTCGAGATTGACCCACGTCTGCGCCCGATTGCCGCACAGTCAGGTCCTCTGCCGCTGCGGCTGGCCGAGCCCGGATTCGCCGGCCTCTCCCATGTCATCGTCTCGCAGGCTGTGTCGCGGGCAAGCGCCAATGCCATCTGGAGCCGCATGTGCAGCCCGGACGGGCCGCTTAGCGCCGAGGCTTATGCCGCGCTTGAACCGGACGCCTGGCGCGGCTTTGGTCTGTCGCGCGGCAAGGCCGAAACCCTGCGCGGTATGGCGCTTGCGGTCGTGGCGGGGGAGGTGGACCTGCTCGGTCTCGGCACCAAAAGCCCCGAGGAGGGTTTTTCCAGGCTGACGGACTTCAAGGGAATCGGCCCCTGGACGGCAGAGGTCTACCTGATGTTCTGCTGCGGCCATGCCGACCTGTTTCCTTCAGGCGATGTTGCGCTGCAGGCGGCAGTGGGCATGGCATTCGACATGGATGCGCGGCCCTCGGCCAAGCAGGTGGGGACGATGGCTGCGGCCTGGGCACCATGGCGATCAGTGGCCGCAAGGCTTTTCTGGGCCTTTTACGCTGTCCGCACCGCACGCGACGCGCTGCCCGTCGGATGATCGACCGGGTGCGGCGAAAATGCTGCTTTGCACTGAATTTATTGGACTTCACATTCCTGTAACAACAGGCCTAATATGGTGGTGCAGATGAATCGACCAGGAGGATTTCCTTGACGATTGCAGTGTCACCCCAGTCCTTGCCGGCGCTCGTGCTGAACGCCGACTACAGGCCGCTGAGTTATTATCCCTTGTCGCTGTGGTCCTGGCAGGACGCGATCAAGGCGGTTTTCCTCGACCGTGTGAACATCATCGCGGAATACGACCACTCGGTCTCTTCGCCGAGCTTCTCCATGCGCCTGCCGAGTGTCGTCTGCCTGAAGACCTACGTCCAGCCGTCCCGCAACCCCGCCTTCACCCGCTTCAACGTCTTTCTACGCGACCGCTTCGAATGCCAGTATTGCGGTGCCCATGACGACCTGACCTTCGACCACGTGATCCCGCGCGCCCATGGCGGCGAGACGACGTGGCAGAATGTCGTGGCCGCCTGCTCGCCCTGCAACCTGCGCAAGGGCAGCAAGCTGCCGAAGCAGGCGCAGATGTTCCCGGCGCAGAAGCCCTACCAGCCGACGGTGCAGGACCTGCACAACAACGGCCGGCTGTTTCCGCCAAACTACCTGCACGAAAGCTGGCTCGACTATCTCTACTGGGATACCGAACTGCAGCCGTAACCGGGTGTGCCGGACCGGGCGGCCTCAGGCCGTCTTGCGCAGGCCGGCAACGGCGATGGCAGCTAGGATGGCGCTGGCAATGACATTCCAGCCGGCCATCGACAGGCCGAGAACGCGCAAGGCTGCGACCGAGCAGGACGGGCCATGCACCTTGTTGAGGCTGCCGAGCACGCCCCCGCTGGCGGGCGCTGTTGTCGAGAAGGCCGGGCCGGTGCAGGACGACGGCCCCTCCCAGAAATTCCATTCGACACCGGCGTGATAGACGCCCATGCCGCCGCCGACCACCATCATGATGCCGGCAATCGCCAGCAGCGTCCGGGTGAGCGCGACGGGCAGGCGCATGAGCGCGCTCAGGGCCGCGAGAATGGCGACGGGTATGCCGTAGTAATAGGGCAGGCGCTGCATCAGGCAGAGCTCGCAGGGCGTATAGCCGCCGATATACTGGAAGCCGAGGGCCGAGCCGACGGTGGCCGCCATGCCGAGCGCCAGCAGCGCTGCGTAGGGAAATGCGGGGCGGGCAGGGGTGAGCGTATCGGTCATGGCAGGGCTCCGCGGGTGGTCAGTGCGTCAGGTAGTGCAGGATGAGGTAAAGCAGGATCAGCACCGCAGCGACGGCGGCGGCGATCAGGCCGAGGCGCTTCTCGATGAAGTGACGGATCGGCTCGCCGTAGCGCTGCAGCAGCCAGGCGAGGAAGAAGAAGCGGGCGCCGCGGGCGATGATCGCCGAGATGATGAACAGGCCGAGATTGATGTTGGCCACACCCGACAGGATGGTGACCACCTTGATCGGCGGCAGGTGGGCAAGGCCCGACGTGACCAGCAGCAGCACGACAGCCTCGTAGGTGATGCCGTTGCGCAGCTTGTCGAAGGCGTCCAGCTTGCCGTAGAATTCGAGGATCGGCTTGGCCACAGTCTCGAAGGCATAGTAGCCGATCGCCCAGCCGGCGATGCCGCCGAGCACCGAGGCGACGGTGGCGATCAGCGCGTAGCGATAGGCGCGATTGGGCTTGGCCAGCGTCATCGGCAGCAGCATCACGTCGGCCGGCACCAGAAAGACCGAGCTTTCGACGAAGGCGATCACCGCAAGCCAGATTTCAGCGGAGGGGCGGCCGGCAAGCGACATGGTCCAATCGTACAATCTGCGCAGCATGCATTCCCTCACCCGGTTGCGGTGCAAGAGCTTTAGGGGGCTCGGTTCCGGCTGTAAATGCCAGCCAGGCAGGGTTTTCTCGGCACAGCCGAAAAAACTTCGTGATCTCGGTGGCATCGGGCGCTGTCGCAAACTTGTCACGCAGACCGAAATCGCGCGCCGTTACGGGCTGATGGCGATGGTCGGCAGTTGTAAATCCGGGACGGCCGCGCAGAGTGGAGACAGCCGAACCTGCGGAGTGTACCGATGAAGCTTCTGGTGATCGAGGGTGGCAAGAGCACCGGTATCGAGGGAGCGATCCTCTCGGTCGCCACGCCGTCGAGCGCTGCAGGCCCGCCTGCCGCTGCCGACGTTCATGCGGAGGCGCGCCGGCGCATCCGTCTCATAGGCTACGATGTCTGGTGCCGGCGTGCCCTTGCGACCGGTACCGCTGTGCCGGCTGCATTGCGCCACCTGAAACTGCAAATTTCCTTCTCAGCCGAAGTGCTGGCCCGGCTCGAGCCCATTCCGGATGATTTTCGCTCCGATGTCTACTGGCCGCCGGGATAGCCGCAGGTCGCACCGAGGAGCGGACTGCCGGCATCGCCGCTATGTCGCAGCGCCGGCGAAGCGAACGCCGAGTGAGTCGATCCGGCGCCATTTGACGGTCGCCTTGAAACTCCGTCCGTCGGAGATCAACAAAGTGAAATTTTGCGGAACGGAAACGGCATTCTCCACCTTCAGGCGGGCGCCTGCTTCCGATATGTCCCTCACAATGCAATCGAAGACGGAAAAACCCCCGTCCAGGACGATTTTTGCGCCCAGAAATGCACGTGCACGGACATGTTCTCGATCTTGCACAACGGAGCCCTCAAACGAAGTATTGGCTCTAGTTAGTCAGCCCAAAGGTTAAGGAAAAATCAACGTTTGGGCGTAAGCTTTTGTGCAAGCGCGAACGCGATTGCTCTCGGGCCGCGAGGGCGGCGGAAGCTATCGCATACTCGACTGCCAAGCTCAGTTTGAGGGACTTGAGTCGGGTTTGAACCGGCGACATCGGCATGGCCATCGTCGCGTGCCCGTGTTGTTGCCGCGTCCATGGTGATGGTCCAAACCCTTTTTCGTCAGCATCTGTTCCGACAGCATGCTGATGGATGATTCGATCTTCTGGCCGCGCTCCCGATAGGCCGACAGACCAAGCCGCCAACGATGGTGCGGAACGAACAGTGCTGCTGCAATGGCCTGCCACTGCCGTCTCTTCTGGTCGGCCATGCCAGTCTAGAAATTTCTGTATATTTCCATGCGTTGAGATCGCTCTGGACACTCAATCACTGTATATTTACACTTTGATTTTTATAAAAGTGCCCAACCCATTCTGTCCCTTCATCACCTTCAAGGTTGATTGTACAAGAGTCGTTGGGTACACGTAATGCTGCAGCACCCATTAAAAAATTTTGCTGCGGAGGCGTTCAATGAAAACTTCAGATATTTTTGGAATCCGACCAACCTTAAGTGATTATTCTTACGTAGACAGAAAAAATTTAGATACAGAATTGGCAAAACTGCTAGGGCGGCAACAAACTCATATCGCGGTCCGAGGCGCTTCTAAGTCGGGAAAATCTTGGTTACGGCAGAAGGTTCTGTCTAATCCGATTATCATTCAGTGTCGGCTATCCTATGATGTCGTTGATATTTACAAAGATGCATTGGCTGAGTTGGGGATATCGGTTGAGATTGAGCACAAAACCGGCAAGACCCTTACCGGGCATGTGACAGGTGTAGCGGAGGCCGGCATTCCTCTTTTGACAAAGGTTTCCGCCGAGCTGGAGTTAGAAGGCGAGACGAGAACTGAGATCACAAAAAAGATCTTGGGGCGTGATATCAACGACTTGAAGTTCGTATCAACGCTGATCAAAGCTTCGGGAAGAACGCTTGTTATCGAAGATTTTCACTATCTCAAGACTGAGGAACAAAAGAAGTTCTCTTACGATCTCAAAACTCTCTGGGATTACAATACTTTCGTGATGATCGTTGGCGTTTGGATCAGCGAAAATATGCTCATTACCCTCAACCCAGATCTGGCTGACCGGATTGAAGAGCTCTCAGTTACGTGGCAGCCTGAAGAACTAAAGCGAGTTTTAACGCAAGGGTGCGGTTATCTGAACCTCAGGCTTTCCGACAAAGTTGCCGATGAGCTATCCGAAATATCCTACGGTAGTGTGGGCCTCCTCCAGAAACTCACCCTGCGCATGATTGACGATGAACTCGGAATCGAGAAGGGCGAGGAAGCTGGAACTGAACTTTTGCTCGCTGATGACAAGTTCGTTCATGATGCAGCCATGCACGTCGCCGAGCAATTGAATATGCTTTACCAAGCCTTCGCAAAAAGGGTCTCGGACGGCATTCGCAACAGAAAAAACTCTACCGGCATTTATGCGCACGCAATGGCCGCCATAATGAGCGCTTCAGACAGCGACCTCGTTAACGGCTTGTCGGCGAAGGCTCTTCACGCCGTAGCGCATGCGAGGCAGCCACGAGTGCAATATGGAAATCTTAAGACGGTTCTAACGCGCTTTCCTGAACTGCAGATAGATGAGGGGGGCCGTGGGCTCGTTATCGCATACGACACACTGGACGAAAAAGTCAGCGTCGTTGACAAGCAGTTGCTGCTGTACAGAAAGTTTGCGACGATCAAGTGGCCCTGGGAAGAGATTATAGATGAGGTCGGGGTGAAGGAAGACGTGTACGGCGACGACGTTGACTGAGTTGCAACCCTAAAGTCGCGAGATCGACGTCGCGATATTCACGACCGCCAAAGAGGTGGGGCTGACGCCACCAATCCCGCTCGCGACGTCGCATATTTCCCAAGCCAATACGTGCACTACCACACCTGGTCGGAGGCAGAGTGAACGCCGGCCGTATCAAGTTCACGCAGTTGAAAGGCCGAAACCGTAAGCCGATCACGCTTAAGATCTCAATTCACCCGGAGCTGCAGAAGATTATCGATGTGAGCACATTTGGTGATCCAAGTTTTCTGGTGAGGGAATTCGGCTAGCCCTTTTCGTCGGCCGGTTTCGGCAACTATATCTGCACGCGCTGCACGGAAGCTAAGTTGCCTCATTGCAGCGCATGACCTGCGCAACCCAACGCCAAATTATGTCGGTTACCGGCCGCACCACATCAAAGGAAGTCACCAGATCCATGAAAGCCGCAAATCAGCGGCGTCTTGCAGACGGTGCCATGGGGCTTTTTAATAGCGAAAATCAGGAAGACCGAGTGATCAAAGGACCAACAAAAGTGTCCAGCCTTTTAAGGGCGTGCGTGTTTTCTGGATGTTTTGCGCTGAAATAACAGTCTTTTCAACGTCAAAAAACAGTGGTGGTGCCCCATGCCGGAGTCGAACCAGCACTTCTTGCGAAACTCGATTTTGAGTCGAGCGCGTCTACCAATTCCGCCAATGGGGCAACGGATACCGACGAGCCGGGTCTCTACCATGCGACCGGCTTCAGGCGCAAGACGGTGAAGGCTGCTTGCCGGCAATTTCCATTGGTTGGCGTTTGCCGATAGGGCCGGCAGTCGCGCGCCGGCCGGTTCGTCAGGCTTAGTGGGCCGCGGTTGCCGTGCGCAGCGTGATGCCGGGTTTGTTCAGCGTTATCGCCAGGATCGCGGCCAGCAGGCAGAAGGCGCCGGCAACGAAGAAGGCGGGCAGGTAGCTGTCGAGCGCGGTGCGCGACAGGCCTGCCCCGAAGGCGGCGGTGGCAGCACCCAGCTGGTGGCCGGTGAAGATCCAGCCGAACACCAGGCCAGCCTTTTCCGGGCCGAAACGGTCGGCGGCAATCTTGACCGTCGGCGGCACGGTGGCGATCCAGTCCAGCCCGTAGAAGACGGCGAAGATCGACAGGCCGTAGAAGCCGAACTGGCTGAACGGCAGGAAGAGCAGGGCAAGCCCGCGCAGGCCGTAATACCAGAACAGGAGCCAGCGATTGTCGAACCGGTCGGAGAGCCAGCCGGAGCCGATCGTGCCGAAGAAGTCGAAGATGCCCATGACGGCAAGGACGCTGGCGGCTGCCACCGGCAGGATGCCGTAATCGCCGCAGAGTGTGACGAAATGCGTCTGGATCAGGCCGTTGGTGCTGAGCCCGCAGATGAAGAAGGTGGCAAACAGGATCCAGAAGGTCGAGCTGCGCGAGACTTCCTTGAGCGCCAGCAGCGGCGACATCAGCATGGCTGACAGGCTCTTGTTGAGGGGAGGGGCCGGGGTAATCTTGGCGTCGCCATAGATCGGCAGCGCGAGGTCTGCCGGCCGGTCGCGCATCAGGCCGAGCACGACGACGGCGGCAACGGCCAGCATGGCGCAGACGAAGACGACGGTGGTGCGCCAGCCATAGCGCTGGGTCAGCTCGGCCATCAGCGGCAGGAAGACCAGCTGGCCGGTGGCCGAGCTTGCCGACAGCATGCCGACGACAAGGCCGCGATGCTTGCTGAACCAGCGGGCCGAGACCGTGGCGGCCAGCACCATGGCGGTCAGCCCGGTGCCGAAGCCGACGATGATCCCCCAGAACAGCAAGAGCTGCCAGAGCTCGGTCATGAACAGCGAGCCGATGAAGCCGATAGCGACCGTTGAGAGCGCGAAGATGATGACGTTGCGCACGCCGAAACGGTTCATGAAGGCCGCCGCAAAGGGTCCCATCAGGCCGAATAGCACCAGCCGGATGGCCAGCGCCGAGGAGATCGACGAGGTGCTCCAGCCGAACTCGTCCTGCAGCGGCTTGATCAGCACGCCGGGCGCGCCCATGGCGCCGGCGGTGACCAGCATGGTCAGGAAGGTGGCGCCGACCACGACCCAGCCATAGTGGATGTTGCGGCGGGCAAGCGTCGAGGCGAGAACGGTAGACACCATGGGACTGTTCCAGTGATCGCGGGCCGGCCGGGACTGCGGGCGCGGATTGTTTCGGCGGCAACTTCGCCAGTCTTCGCGGCAAAGTCCAGCAAAACCGCCGGGCGTGGCTTAGATGATTGGCGTCATATATCTTGCATTGATGATGGTGGTCATCTAAATTGTCAAGATGCAATCCGATGGGGCAGGCCGATGCGCGTGAGCCACGAGAAATTCGCCGAGAACAGGGCCCGGATCCTCAATGTAGCCTGCGACCTGTTCCGCGAGAAGGGGTTCGACGGCATCGGGGTCGCCGATATCATGAAGGCCGCCGGCTCACCCATGGTGGTTTCTACCGTCATTTCGATTCGAAGGAGAGCCTTGCCTTCGAAGCGAGCCGGGTGCTGGTCGAAAAGACCCGGCTGCGCTGGTTGGAGATCGTCGACACGGCCGAGGGCGATCCGCTCGAGGCGCTTCTCCGCCACTACCTGTCGCGGCGCAACCTGCAGAGCCGGGCCTGCGTGTTCGCGTCGCTGGTCCAAGAGGTCAGCTGCCAGGGCGCCGGCCTGCAATCGACCTTTTCCGGCGGCCTGAACGATCTGGCGGATGTCTTGGCCGGGATCGTTGAAGGCGAGACGCCGCAGGCGCGCCGCGCCACGGCACTGGCCACCCTCTCGGCCATGATGGGCGCTGTCATCCTCGCCCGGGCCATGGACGATGCCGATATGGCCGACGAATTTCTGGCTGCCACCCATCGCCAGCTGTTGCGCCGACAAGGCTAGCACCCCCGCCGTCTTCTATTCGCTGCGGAAGGCCAGCAGGGCCTTGGATTCGACGATCTCGGTAAACTTGCCATCGGGCGCCGCCTCGGACAGCGCCTGGCGCAGGGCCGCCTCGAAGGGTGCTGCGGCCTCGCCGAGCACCTGCGGCGACGTGGTGGACATGGAAAAGGCGCGCCCGACGAGATCGTCGATGCCAGGATGGCGCTCCTGTATGATGCCGATGCTCTCGAGATTGTTGAAGGTGGAGCGCAGCAGGATGCTTTCGTGCCGCGGCCATTCGCTGCTGCGCCTGACGGCGCTGTCGGCGCTGCGCTCCGGCGAGAAGGTTTCGCCGAGCTGCTGGATGATCTTGCGACCATCGGGGTTCATGGCGATGTGGGTGTCGTGAAACAGCACGACAGCGCCGCCCGGCACCACCAGCCTGTCGAGCGCATCCAGCGTGGCGGCACGATCCATCCAGTGGAAGGAGCGCCCCATCACCGCAAGCTTCAGGGGGCCGATGTCGGGGCCGAGATCGTAGGATGAGCCCTGGCGCACAACAATCTCAACGCCGGCTTCCCGTGCCCCTTCACGCGCGGCAGCCAGCATCTCCGGCTCCGGATCCATCGCCGTCACATCAGCGCCGAGCCTGGCAAAGGCGATGCCGAGCTGGGCCGGGCCGCAGCCGAGGTCGAGCAGCGGATCGCCGATCTTCAGGCCGCATCGGTTGGCGACGCGCGCGATCAGCCTGTCGGGATAGGGAACGCGGTAGCGCAGATAGTAGGCGGCGGTCGACTGGAAGCGTCGGGCATCGAAGGCAATGGTGGACATGGGAGATCCTATGCAATCCGCCTGCCCAACCTCGACGGCGATTGCGGCCCAACTGTGGCCTTGCGTCATGCACCCTTCCTAGGGCCGATCGGCCGCCAGGGGGGTGTCTCGATCCAACGGAAGCACCGGCGATCTGGCAGCCTCGAGCGCGGTGCGGAACATCGCGACCAGCTGCGCCGATATGGTCTCTTCGAGCAGGTCGGCCATATCGCGGTCGAAAAAACTGCGCACCGTGCCAAAGAGCACATTGAGGATCGTCAGGTTGACGGTGGCAAGATTGTCGAAGGTGGCGTCTGAGGCGCTGCAAAACATCGCCTCGCTGGCGGCCTCGACCCTCTGGTTCATTTGTTCGACGAGGTCGGCGACGCTGATCTCGGCGGCGGCAAGGTAGAGCACGCGTGTCACATCCCGCCGGTCGATCTTGACCGCGATGTAGGTTCTCACCAGCGCCTCGGCCATCTCGATATAGGACCGTCCCTGATGCATCAGGCAGGCAGCCTCGACGCGGTCGGCCAGCCCCTCCAGGTAGCGCTGGTTGACGGCATAGAACAGCGACTGCTTGTTCGGGAAATACTGGTAGAGCGTGCCGACGGAAACGCCGGCGCGGCTGGCCACGCGGGTCGTCGTCAGCCGGATCGGTCCCTCGGTCAGCAAAACCTGAATCGTCGCTTCGTAGATCGCCTCCACCGTCGTCGCCGAGCGGGCCTGACGCGGCTCTTTGCGGGCATTGAAGGGCAGGGAGGGGGCGCCGGTCATATGCGAATTCAAAACCTGAAGGATTGTTCGTATCCTTAGATCGATCATGTGATCGCGGTTTACAAGGAAATTTCCATGGCTGACACAGTTGAACGCATCGCGCTGGTGACCGGCGCCAACAAGGGCATCGGATATGAGATCGCACGGCAGCTGGCGCAGGCCGGCGTATCGGTGCTTCTGGGCGCAAGGGATGCCGCCCGCGGGGCAGCCGCGGCGGACAGGCTGGTGGCCGAGGGTCTGACGGTGGCCTTCATCCCGCTTGACATCTGCGATCCGGACAGTGTCGCTGCTGCTGCGGCAAAAATCGCCACGGAGCACGGCCGTCTCGACATTCTCGTCAACAATGCCGGCATCTCGGTCGTTGGCGATGGCGCGCCGGGCACGGTTCCGATTGATGTCGTTCGCCAGACGCTGGAGACGAATTTCTTCGGCGCGCTGGCGGTGACGCAAGGCGTGCTGCCGCTGCTGCGCAAGTCGGAAGCCGGGCGGATCGTCAATGTGTCCAGCACGCTCGGCTCGCTGAAGCTCAACAACGACCCCGCCTATTCGGGATACGAGGTTCGCCTCGCCGGCTACAACACGTCCAAGGCAGCACTCAACATGCTGACGGTGCAGCTGGCCAACGAGCTGCGCGACACCCGCATCACGGCGGTGTCGGTCTGCCCCGGCCTGACCCAGACCGATCTCAACGGCCATATGGGCAACCGCTCGGCGGCAGAGGGTGCTGCGGCCCCGGTACGGCTCGCCCTTGCGACGGCAAACGATGCCTTGGGTCTCTTCCAGGACGAGCACGGCAGCTTGCCGTGGTGACCGGCCGCAGGAACCGACGGGCGGTCGCCTGCCGGCTGCAGGCCTGCTAACGCTAGAGGCTGTCGGCCGCAGCCGGCAGTGGCAGTGATGTCGTCGGGGCGGTGGGGTCATGCCTGCCGCCCCGACCGCGCCGGCTTACTCGAAGCCGGCGATGCCGCGCGGCACATAGGGTGCCTCGAGGGTGGCGATTTCTTCCGCCGTCAGTTTTACCGACAGCGCGGCGACGGCATCGGTCAGGTGATGCGGCTTGGAGGCGCCGACGATGGGGGCGGTGACGGCGCTCTTCTGGGCGACCCAGGCCAGGCCGATCTGGGCGCGCGACACGCCGCGGGCCTTGGCCAGCGCGCCGACGGCATCGATGATCTGCTTGTCGCTGTCGATTGCCTGGTTGTAGAGCGTCTTGCCGAACTGGTCGCTTTCCTGGCGCGAGGTGCTTTCGTTCCAGTCGCGGGTGAGGCGGCCGCGCGCCAGCGGGCTCCAGGGAATGACGGCGATCCTCTGGTCCTCGCAGAAGGGCAGCATCTCGCGCTCTTCCTCGCGGTAGAGCAGATTGAGGTGGTCCTGCATGCTGACGAACTGGGTCCAGCCGTTCATCCTGGAGATATAGACGGCCTTGGCGAATTCCCAGGCATGCATCGACGAGGCGCCGATATAGCGCGCCTTGCCGGCCTTCACCACGTCATGCAGGGCTTCCAGCGTTTCCTCGATCGGGGTTGCGTGATCGAAGCGGTGGATCTGATAGAGGTCGACATAGTCGGTGCCGAGGCGGCGCAGGCTGTTGTCGATCTCGTCGAAGATCGCCTTGCGCGACAGGCCGGCGCCATTGGGGCCGGGGCGCATGCGGTTGAACACCTTGGTCGCCAGCACGATGTCCTCGCGGTGCGAAAACTGCTTGATGGCGCGGCCGACGATCTCTTCCGAGCTGCCATCGGAATAGGCATTGGCGGTGTCCCAGAAATTGATCCCGAGTTCGACCGCCTGGCGCAGCAGCGGGCGGCTCGCCTCCTCCGTCATCGTCCAGGCATGGTTGCCGCGATCGGGCTCGCCATAGGTCATGCAGCCGAGGCAGATGCGCGAGACCTCAAGGCCCGTCGGGCCGAATTTCACATAATCCATCGTTCTACTCCATTGGTGCTGAAATCGAGACAGCCAATACATCGCGACCGGCCGCGGTGGAGTGAAAGCTAGGCCCAGGCGGCAGTGCCGGGTAGGGGTTCACGCATAAGTGTTTGCAGCCCAGCCAAAGATACGGTCGTGCCGCGGCGCAGTCGCATGACGACCGATGTCCGTGGTCCTGCCAACGGGAAAGAGACGGCGACCTGAACGCTACGAGATTTTCGACGGTTCGGCGCCGGCCATTCGGTCGAGATTTGCGATGAGCCGTGTCAGCAGGTCGACGAATTGTGTCGCTTCTTCCGGCGTGAAGCCGCTCATCGCCTCGGCATTTCCCTGGAACAGCGTAGTGATGGCCCCGGGCATCCGTTGCCGCGCGGTGCTTGTCAGAACAATGTGGCTACTCCGACCGTCGGCCGCGTCCCGCGTGCGCTCGATCAAGCCGTCCCGCTCCATGCGGGCCAGCATCTGTGCCATCGGCGGTTGTTCGACCTTGGCGAAGCGGGCGAGATCGCGCTGGGTGCTGGCCTTGCCGTCCTGCAACGCTACCAGCACCGGCAATTGCCCGACGCCAAAACCGTGCGGTTTCAAGCGCGCCTCACTAAGGCGGGCGAAGCCACGCGCCGCAAGACCGACGAGATGCCCCGGCGTTAACAAGACGTCTTCAGCCATTCGCCACCCTCCACCTACACTTGACCGAAATACATATGCACATATATATCTAGCCAGGTAATCCCATGCAATGCTGTTTGATGCCGATCGACAGCCAGCAACCCGTTTTGAGGACATATGATGTCGAAAGCCAACATCGCGCTTATAAAAAGCCTATACGACCGCTTCAATGCCCGGGACATCGATGGTGTCCTTTCCGCGCTTGCCGACGATGTCGCCTGGGCCAACGGCATGGATGGCGGCCACGTTCACGGGCATCAGGGCGTCCGGAGCTACTGGACCAGCCAATGGGCCGTCGTTAGCCCTCATGTGGAGCCGATCAATTTTAGCGAGCCGGGGGATGGTCTCGTCGCTGTGGAGGTAATCCAGTCGGTGTTCGATCTGGATGGTCGGCCGCTCAGTGGTCAGACCCACGGCCTTAAGGACAAGACGGTGACCCATATCTTCCGCATGGACGGCAACAGGATCGCACGCTTCGACATTGGGGATGCGATTTAAGCGTGTGTCCTAATGAGCAGACGCGGATCGGCTCTGCCATGATGTGTGGCCTGGACCAACGCCGGTCGAGGGCATCGCCGCCCTGCAGCGATGGCCAGTCGGTCTTCACCGCCTCGTCAGCGACAGGATCCGGTCGCGCAGGGCCTTGGCCATGTTGCGGGTGCTGCGGTACATGTGCAGCTGGGCGGCGGCCTGGCGGACGTCGCGGTCGCTGTTCTGGGTGAGGCCGACGATCAGCGTGCCCATGTCCTCGCGCTCGCGCCAGAACCGGCTCATGATCGGATGGTCCGACACGGCGCAGCTATCCGAGCGAACAATATTGGCGTCGTCGAGCTGCCATTCGGTCAGCTCGCCCATCAACAGCTTGCCCGGCGAATAGCGGGCGAATTCTTCGTTGTAGGCGGTCTTCCAGGTGTAGGCCTCGCCGCCCATCATCAGCACGATCATCGAGGCAATGGCCTTGCCGTCGAGGTCGATGGTGTGGATACGCACGGCGTCGACGGCGGCGAGATTGGAAATCGCCTCGCGCGCGAAAGCCGCGTGATGGCGGTCGAGCACCATAGCGCTGCGCTTCTTGCCCTTCCAGCCGGCGGCCTCGATCGCCATGAACTCTTCCATCCGGCGGTGGATCTCGCCCGGTTGGCGGGCGACGTTGTAGACGAGCTCGCCCTGTTTCTCCAGCAGGCGCCACTGGCGGCGCATCTCGCGCAGATGGCTCGGTGAAATCGCCGCCGTCAGGTAGTCGAGCGCCTCCTGCGAGCTATGCAGCATAGGCCGCTCATAGGGATTGGCGACCGTCACCGGCAGGTTGCGGCCGATGGCGACGGCCTTGAGCATCTGGACGAGGGGGCCGTTCAGCCGCACGTCCGGCATCACCAGGGTGGTCGGCAGTTGCAGCTCCCGGCGGAGCAGGCCTTCCAACAGGTTGTCCAGGGTTTCGGCGGCGTCTTCGCCATCGACCAGCGGCGTGCCGAGCGGCCCGAAATTGTTGGACCAGACGCGGATGATCGAAGGGCCGACGGCAAAGCCCGGCTTATCGATGGAAAAGGGCATGAGCAGGCGCATCCGGCTGCTATTGGGCTTACGGTCGCGGATGAGCGCCATGCGCACCTGCCGCTCCTCGATGCGGGGCATGGCAGGCGCGAGGAATCGGGCCGAGAAGAACACGTTCGGCTCCATGGCGCGGTTGGACAGGAAGTCCAGCTCGTCCTGCAGATCGTAGCCGAGCCTTGCCGGATAGAGGCAGAGCTCCCGGCCCGGCCGTCCGATTTCGATATGCGCCTCGGCGCGCGGCTCGGCGTCAAAGCGCAAAGAGGCGAGTTCGTGCATCATCGGATTGGCCATGCTGTCGGTGCTTTCGGTCATCGGGGGACGCGCCATCAGGGGAATGCCTTCACAGTCAGAGATGTCGGTGCAGCTCGGCCGAAGGCGAAAAGCACGATGCCGAGCGTCCGGCGCACGGCTAGATGCAGCAGCAGTGCCTCGACCCCCATGGCCGAGGCCGTGGCGATCGCCGCGCCCTCGATGCCGAGGTGCGGGATGAGCAGCAGGTTGAGGCCGAGGTTGGCTGCGAGCGCCACACCGTAGAGCCAGGCGCATAGAAGCTGCCGGCCTGCCATCATCAGCAGCACTTCGCCGGGGCCGACCAAGGCTTTGGCAAGGATGCCGGCCAGTAGCACGGCCATGACGACGTGGCCCGCCATGAAGGCAGCGCCGAACAGCGATAGCAGGAAATCGCCTGCTGCCAGCACCAGGAGGCCGACGGCAAGCGAGGGCCAGAAGGCCCAGCGGGTCGCCTGCGCGGCGAAGGCGGCAAGCTTTCCCCGGTCGCCCTCGGCGATGATCGCTGCAAATCGCGGTCCGGCGGCGGCCTTGACCGAGAAATAGACGAAGTGCACCAGCGCCATGGTCTTGGCGGCGGCAAAATAGATCGCCACCTGCTCCGGCGGCAGAAACAGGCCGACGACGATGACGTCCGAATTGGTCAGCAGATAGCCGACGCCTTCGATCAGGAAGATCGGAAAGGCGACGCCCATCCAGGTCGAAAAGGCGATTTCCCGTGGCCCGGCCGGAACGTGGCGGCGCAGGCGTAGCGTGACGGCGAGCAGTTGCCCGAGCGTGGTGATGAGCGTGGCGGCCAGCGCTGCCTCAGTCGCGGTGACGGCGCTGTGCGGCGCTCCCGAAAGCACGGCACCGACCATGAAGACGAGGATCAGGATCGGGCGGATGAGGAAGGTGGGGCTCAGCGCCATGACCGGCCAGTGGTTGGCGCGGGATGTGCCGTCGAGAATGTCGCCAAGGGCGATCAGCGGCATGATCAACAGCCCGATGAAGACCGGCAGGACATAATAGGGCTCCATCGACTGGCGCGCGAAATGCAGCGCGACCATGCCGGCAAGCGCAAGGCCGCCGGCCGAAACAAGCGCGAACCTCCGGGCGGTGCTGGTAAGCCCCCGGAGCAAGGCCATGTCGCCGGAGAGCTTGTATTGCGGCAGGAAGCGGATGATGGCGGTGTGGAAGCCGACGCAGGACAGATTGCCGAGGATGATGACCAGCACCCAGACGAAGACGAAGATGCCGTATTCGAATTCGCCCATGGCGCGGGCAAGGACAATTTGTGAGACGAAGGCCAGCGCCGCGCTGGCAATGCGGATGATGAAGGCGACCAGCGCCATGCGCCTCGAAGCATCCTGCTCGCCGCGCGCCGTAAGAATAGCCGAAAGCCGCGACGGCACCGAGGACACTCTCGTCCACAGGCCCGAGGGCAGCAGTTTTTCAGCTGTTTCGTCGAACGCCTCGATCACACGCAATACTCGGCATACCGTTCTAAATCTTTACCAGTCCTAACTGGTTAGGGTTAAAAAACGGTTCCGCGCGATGCTTTTCCCCAACTGAGATCGACATCGTCGGGGTCATCTGGCAGCCGGGTCGCTGAAACAAAAATGCCGCCCGGAGGCGGCATTTTGGATCAGACGACGGTGGTGCCTTCCGGCTCTGTCTCGAATGCACCGTGGCAGTGCTTGTACTTCTTGCCGGAGCCGCAGGGGCAGAGTTCGTTGCGGCCGACGCGACCCCAGGTCGCCGGATTTTCCGGATCGCGGTTTTCCGGCGGCACGACCATCTCGGTCGGCGGCTGCAGCAGGGCGAACTCGTCCTCGCCCGTCGTTGCGTCTATGTGGTGGGCTTCCATGAAGCCCGGCTCCGGTTCGCGCGGCTGCTGCACCAGCTCGACCCGCGCCAGCTGGGCCGTCACGGCCTGGCGCAGGTTGTTGAGCAGCGACTGGAACAGCTCGAAGGATTCCGACTTGTATTCCTGCAGCGGATCGCGCTGGGCATAGCCGCGGAAGCCGACGACAGAGCGCAGGTGGTCGAGGTTGACGATGTGCTCGCGCCACAGACCGTCGAGCGTCTGTAGGATGATCGAGCGTTCGACATAGTGCATGATCTCGGGGCCGAAACGCTCGGCCTTGTCGGCAGCTGCCTTGTCGGCGATCTCGGTCAGGCGTTCGCGGATGTCGTCCTCGCCGATGCCTTCTTCCTTGGCCCATTCCTCGACGGGCAGGTCCAAGTCGAGCAGGTTGGCGATCTCGACCTTCAAGCCGGCCATGTCCCACTGTTCGGCATAGGCGCGCTCAGGGATATGCTTGGCGACCAGTTCCTCGATGGCCTCGTGGCGCATGTCGGCAATGGTCTCGGAGATGTTCGTCGCTTCCATCAGCTCGACGCGCTGCTCGAAGATCACCTTGCGCTGGTCGTTGAGGACGTCGTCGTACTTGAGCAGGTTCTTGCGGATGTCGAAATTGCGGGCTTCGACCTTCTTCTGGGCGCGTTCCAGCGCCTTGTTGATCCAGGGATGGACGATTGCCTCGCCTTCCTTGAGCCCGAGCTTCTGCAGCATGCCGTCCATGCGGTCGGAGCCGAAGATGCGCATCAGGTCGTCCTGGAGGGACAGGTAGAATTTCGAGCGGCCGGGGTCGCCCTGGCGGCCCGAGCGGCCACGCAGCTGGTTGTCGATGCGCCGGCTTTCGTGGCGCTCGGTGGCGATGACGTAGAGGCCGCCGGCGTCGATCGCCTGCTGCTTGAAGACCTTGATCTCCTCGGCGATGGCCTGGATGGCGGCGTCCTTCTCGGGGCCGGGCTCCATCTCGCCGAGCTCGCGCTCGACGCGCATCTCGAGGTTGCCGCCGAGCTGGATGTCGGTGCCGCGGCCGGCCATGTTGGTGGCGATCGTCACGCCGCCGGGAACGCCGGCCTGGGCGACGATATAGGCTTCCTGCTCATGGTAGCGGGCGTTGAGGATGTGGAACTTGGTGAAGCCCTGGCTGCGCATCCGCTCGGCCAGCAGCTCCGACTTCTCGATCGAGGTGGTCCCGACCAGCACCGGCTGGCCGCGATTGTGGGCTTCGATGATGTCGGCGGTGATGGCGTTGAACTTTTCCTCGAAGGTCCGGTAGACCTCGTCGTCCTGGTCGATACGCTTGATCGGCAGGTTGGTCGGGACTTCGATGACTTCGAGATTGTAGATGTTGCCGAATTCTTCCGCTTCCGTCTGCGCCGTGCCGGTCATGCCGGCCAGCTTGTCGTACATGCGGAAATAGTTCTGGAAGGTGATCTGCGCCAGCGTCTGGTTTTCAGGCTGGATCTTGACCCGTTCCTTGGCTTCCAGCGCCTGGTGCTGGCCGTCCGAATAGCGGCGGCCTGGCATCATGCGGCCGGTGAATTCGTCGATGATGACGACTTCGTCGTTGCGGACGATGTAGTCCTTGTCGCGGCTGAACAGCTTGTAGGCCTTCAGAGCGTTGTTGACGTGGTGGACGATCGCAACGTTTTCGATGTCGTAGAGGGCGTTGCCCTTCAACAGGCCGGCTTCGCGCAAGAGGTTTTCAAGCTTCTCCGTGCCGACTTCCGAGAAGTTGGCGGAGCGCTGCTTCTCGTCGATTTCGTAGTCTTCGTCGGAGAGCTGCGGAATGAAGGCGTCGATGGTGGTGTAGAGGTCCGAGCGGTCGTCGAGCGGGCCGGAGATGATCAGTGGCGTGCGGGCTTCGTCGACGAGGATCGAGTCCACTTCGTCGACGATCGCATAGTAATGGTCGCGCTGCACCATCTGGGCGCGCTCGTATTTCATGTTGTCGCGCAGATAGTCGAAGCCGAGCTCATTGTTGGTGGCATAGGTGATGTCGCAGGCATAGGCCTCCTTGCGCTCCTCGTCCGACAGGCCGTGAACGATCACGCCGGTGGTGAGGCCGAGGAAGCCGTAGAGCCGCGCCATCGTCGCGCTATCGCGCTGTGCGAGATAGTCGTTGACGGTGACGACATGGACGCCCTTGCCGAGCAGTGCGTTGAGGTAGACCGGCAGCGTTCCGACCAGCGTCTTGCCTTCGCCCGTCTTCATCTCGGCGATGGCATTGGAATGCAGGATCATGCCGCCGATCAACTGGACGTCGAAGGGGCGCATGCCGAGGACGCGGCGCGAGGCCTCGCGGGCGACGGCGAAGGCCGGCACCAGCAGGTCGTCCAGGGTCTTGCCATTGGCCAGCTGCTGGCGGAACTCAGCGGTCTTGCCGGCCAGCTCCTCGTCGGACAGCTTGCGCATATCGTCTTCGAGCGCATTGATCGCGGCGACGTTCGGATTAAACGCACGCACGCGCCTGTCGTTGGACGAGCCAAACAACTTTCGGGCAATTCCACCAAAGCTGACCATATGACTGGCCCTTTCTGAATTTACATCCCGCCGTTCCTGCAATCGCCGTCCCGAAAAAATCGGCTGATTGACCCGAAACGGCCGGAAACTGTTCTGGACGCAAGGTTGCGTGACAGATAAGAGGGGGGTCGATTGATGTCAACGGGATTGGCCGATACACAAAGGCCACATTCTGATGGTGAAGGCTTTTTCAGGCCGGATTCACGCGAGTTGAAGCCGGCGGGAACTTCAAAAGGGTAATTCATGTCGCGATATAACAAACTTGCAGCTGCTGTCGCCTTCGCAGCCATCGTTGCGTTCCAGGCTCCGGCTTTTGCTGCGGACGCCGTCGTTGCCAAAGTTGGCGACCTCGAGATCCACCAGTCGGAACTCGACCTTGCCATCTCCAACCTCGATCCGCAGCTGGCCCAGCTGCCTGACGACCAGAAGAAGGTCGCAGCCCTTTCGGCTGCCATCGACGTCAAGCTGCTGGCCAGGGACGCTCTCGCCGAGAAGCTCCAGGACACCCCTGACTTCAAGACCCGCATGGCCTATCTCCAGGACCGCGAACTGCACAACGCCTACTTCAAGAAGCATGTCGTCGACGTCGTGACGGATGCCGAAGTCAAGGCACGCTACGACAAGGAAGTCGCAGCCCTGCCGAAGCAGGAAGAAGTGCACGCCCGCCACATCCTGGTAAAGACCGAGGACGAAGCCAAGGAAGTCATCAAGGAACTCGACGCCGGCAAGGATTTCGCTGCCGTGGCTAAGGAAAAGTCGACCGATCCGAACAAGTCTGACGGTGGCGATCTCGGCTACTTCCAGCGCGGCCGCATGGTCAAGGAATTCGACGACGCAGCCTTCTCGCTGCCGGTCGGCACCTATTCCAAGACGCCTGTGAAGACCGATTTCGGCTTCCACGTCATCAAGGTCGAAGACAAGCGCGATGCGCCTCCTCCGCCGTTCGACCAGGTCAAGGACCAGGTCAAGCAGCTCGTCATGCGCGACAAGTATCTCGACCTCCTGAAGCAGGCAAAGACCGCCTCGAAGGTCGAGATCTCCGATCCGGCGCTCGCCAAGGCCTATGCCGATGCTGACAAGCAGCAGCAGCAGCCGGATGCGGCCGCAGGCGACGCCCCCGCCGCAGATGCACCGGCCGCCGACGCGCCGAAGCCGTAAGCAGCAACAGTACGATCGGGGCTCGGTTCATCCGGGCCCTGACGGCTTAGGTGGAAGCAGGCTTTCTTCAGGCCACCTCGCCGGTCATGTGTTCGCCTTGTCCTGTGAGATGATCGTGGCCGAAGGTTCTCCTTCCCTCATCCTCGCCCTTGTGGCGGGGATCCAGCGCGTTCAAGTCCGTGAACGCAAGAGACTCCTTTCACCGCGCAGACGCGCGGTGGCTGGATTCCTGTGACAGGCACAGGAATGAGGAGAGCTTTGGCCGAGACGCGGTGCACTGCCTATACAACAGGCCCGGTTCATCCGGGCCCTTTCCATTGCAAAGGTATCAAAATGTCCGGTTCCGTCTCTCCGCTTGCCCCGACAACCTTCGCCTCTCTTCCGGCGCTGCGCGGCCTGCGCATGGCGACCGCGTCTGCCGGCATCAAGTACAAGAACCGCACCGATGTGCTGATGATGGTGTTCGACGCACCGGCCGCCGTCGCTGGTGTGTTCACCAAGTCGAAATGCCCCTCCGCCCCGGTCGATTTCTGCCGCCAGAATCTCTCGCACGGTACCGCCCGCGCCGTCGTCGTCAATTCCGGCAATGCCAACGCCTTTACCGGCGTCAAGGGTCGCCAGGCGACCGAACTCACCGCCAAGTCGGCTGCCTCCGCCGTCGGCTGTAGCGAGAACGAGATTTACCTCGCCTCGACCGGCGTCATCGGCGAGCCGCTCGATGCGACCAAGTTTGCCGGCGTGCTCGACCAGATGCAGGCCGAGGCCACCGGCGACTTCTGGTTCGAAGCCGCCAAGGCGATCATGACGACAGACACCTATCCGAAGGTAGCCACCCGCAGCGCCGAGATCGACGGCATCGCGGTCACGATCAATGGCATTGCCAAGGGTGCCGGGATGATCGCTCCCGATATGGCAACCATGCTCTCCTTCGTCGTCACCGATGCCGATATCGCGCCTGCCGCGCTGCAGGCGCTGCTGTCGGCCGGGGTCGATCCGACCTTCAATTCTATGACCGTCGACAGCGACACATCGACCTCCGACACGCTGATGCTGTTTGCCACCGGCGCCACTGCCGCCGATGGCCAGAAGCGCGTCGAGACAGCGACAGACCCGCGGCTTGCCTCGTTCCGCACGGCGCTGAACGCGCTGCTGAAGGATCTGGCGCTGCAGGTGGTGCGCGACGGCGAGGGCGCCACCAAGATGCTCGAGATCACCGTCACCGGTGCCGAGAGCGATGCTGCCGCCAAGACCATCGCGCTGTCGATCGCCAATTCGCCGCTGGTCAAGACGGCGGCTGCCGGCGAAGACGCCAACTGGGGCCGTATCGTCATGGCCGTCGGCAAGGCCGGCGAAATGGCCGACCGCGACAAGCTTGCCATCTGGTTCGGCGACGTCCGCGTGGCAGTCAACGGCGAGCGCGACGCCGGCTATTCGGAAGCTGCGGCAACGGCCGTCATGCAGCGCCAGGATATTCCGGTCAAGGTCGAGCTCGGTCTCGGTAAAGGCCAGGCAACGGTCTGGACCTGCGACCTCACCAAGGAATATGTTGCCATCAATGGCGACTACCGGAGCTGATATCCTTTGATGCCCTTGCATTCCCTGTCCAATACCCTGCCGCTGGTGCGCAGGCTCGAAGCCGTCGGCTTTCGGGCCTGGCCTGCCTCATCCGTCCAGTATGACGGCAGCTGGCAGGTGCGGCTGACGGCCGGGCATCCGTCGAAGCGGCTGAATTCGATCGTGCCGCTCGATCCCTCCGACCACCGCGACGTGGCGATCCGGCTGGAAAAGGCGCAGCGCAAGTTCGAAGCCTATGGCCGGCCGCTGGTGGTGCGCGAAACGCCGCTGGCGCCGCCGGTGCTGATGACGTTGCTGCGGGAAGCGAATTGGGAGGCTTTCGAAGAGACGATCGTCATGACCTGCGACCTCGTCGACGTGGTCCTTCCGGATACGCTCGATCATCTGCCGACCCACGATGTCGGTCGCTATGTCGATGCCAGCCTGCTGGTCGATCGCTCCGATCCTGCCCTGAAACCGGCGCTGGCCGAGGTGGTCAGCGGCATCAAGCCACCGTCTGGGCTGTTCGTCATCGAGGATCCGGAAGCCGGCGCGGTCGCAACGACCCTCTGCGTCCAGGACAACGATCTGGCCGGGCTGATGTCGGTATCGGTCGCGCCGGAGTATCGACGCAAGGGTTTCGGTATCGAGATCGTCGCCTCTGCGCTTCGCTGGGCGAGAGCCCGCAGCGCCAGGACCGCCTGGCTGCAGGTCTCCGCCGACAACTTGCCGGCGCTCAACCTCTACGCCGGCATCGGCTTCTGCGAGGCCTACCGTTATCGCTACTGGCGGCCGGAGGCGTGACCATGACAGCCGCGCGCAACATCCTGCTGGTCGCTGCCTGCGCCTTGATCGACGCCGACGGCCGCATTCTTCTCGCGCAGCGGCCGGAAGGCAAGAGCCTGGCCGGGCTCTGGGAGTTTCCGGGCGGCAAGGTCGAGCCGGGGGAAACGCCGGAAGAGTGCCTCATCCGCGAACTCGACGAGGAGCTGGGGGTGACGACCCGCGTCGCTTGCCTGGCGCCGCTGACCTTCGCCAGCCACACTTACGAGACCTTCCATTTGTTGATGCCGCTCTATGTCTGCCGTCGTTACGAGGGCGTCCCGCGGGGCCGCGAGGGACAGGCGGTGAAATGGGTGCGGCCGCAGGCGCTTCGCGACTACCCGATGCCGCCGGCCGACGCGCCGCTCATCCCCTTCCTGCAGGATCTGCTCTAATTCGAGACATGATTTAGCAATTACTTCTTCACAACTGTTTTTGTGGAGGTTTTGCCTGTGGATATTAATGAATCGTTTAAGACCTTCTGGCAATTATCGACCTCAATCAAGCGATGGGCGTGGTCGGTAAAGAGGCTTGACACAATGGATGACGATTTCTGGAAGGCCGTTCGCGAAAAGGAACAGGTAACCTCCAAGTCTCGCAAGACAGGGGCGCTGAATATCGCACTGTTGTTCGGCACCGCGGCAGTGGCGCTGTCGCTGATCCTGACGCCGATGCTGTCCGACAAGTCTAAGTCGAGCGTGCTTGCAAGCGCGCCTGAGTTCGACGACATTACCACGGGCTCGATCCCCAAGGGCGAAAACGGCAAGCGCTACACGATCCGGCGCAGCGTGCTCCAGCAGGAGCCTGGTTCGGTTTGCGTCGTGCAGGGATACGGCAGCGACAGCAACTGCTGACGGCTTTCAGCCGATCTTGTGCCGGGGGCATTGGGTTCGCTGATTTCGGATGGATCAGAGGACGTGGGGCATGATTTTAGTACGAAAGCTTTTCGCCGATAAGGCCGGAGCTACGGCCATAGAATACGGGTTGATCGCCACCCTGATCGGTGTCGCGCTGATCGGCAGCCTGACGCTCGTGACAGGCGGTATTTCCAATACATTCAACATTGTCACCAACAAGGTCAGCGCCCCCTAATCAGGACTTCAAGGGGTGCTCCTCGACCTTCAGCGCATCGGCCAGGCGCGCCTTGGCGGAGCCCGGCTTCAGCGGCTTCTGCTGGCTTTCGTGCGGCTTCCAGCCGGATGCGTAGATGATATTGAACGTGGCCCGGATGCGGCCGTCGGCATCGGCGAAGCGCTCGGCATAAATCTCCGCGGCGCGCAGAAAGAAGTTCCGGCCGACCGGCTTGCGGCTGCGGTCGACCAGCGGGTTGGCCATGCCCATGGCCCGCAGATCCTGCATCAGCGGAAACAACGACGCATAGCGCACGGTGTAGGTCTCGGCATCGACGACCGGCAGCGCAAAGCCCGCTCTTTGCAGCAGCCCGCCGACGTCGCGAACGTCGGGGAAGGGGATGACCCTCGGACTTGCCCCACCCGCGATTTCGATCTCGGTTGCCAGCAGCACCTCGCGTAGTTCCTGCAGGGAGCCTGCGCCCGGAATGGCGGCGAGGAACAGCCCGTCGGCCTTCAGCGCGCGGTTCACCTGGATGAAGACGCCGGGCGTGTCGTTGGTGAGGTGGAGACCGAGCGGCGACAGCACGAGATTGAGGCTGTCAGGCGCGAGCGACAGCCGCTCGGGCGGCGCGACGATTACCCTTTCGCCGGCTAAGGATGGCGCATCCTCGCTCTCGATCCGCGTGATAGTCCCGATCTTGCCGGTAGCCATCGCCAACCGCGCGGCAACGCCGGTGGCGCCGTGCAGCTCCACCGCCTCGTCGAAGCTGCGCTCGACCAGCGACAGCCGGTCGGCCAGTTCCTCGGCGGCGATGTCGAGCAGGAAGGCGGCCTTGCCGTCGCCCCTGGCGAGTGCCCGGCGACGGTTGGCGGCAATGAGGTCCTGGTCGAAGACGATGTCCATGCGCTGGTCCCAGTTCGATGCATTCGCGGCGGAGGCCGCCGCAGTTTCCCTTCGCTTTGACGTCACGAAGGCGCTATTGTCAAATATATGGGGATGGGCAGGCCGGAAATCACCGCGTCGCTGATCGGGCGTGGCCTGCTGCGCCCCTGGTCGTTGCTCGCCGATTTGCTCTATCCGCCGATCTGTGCCGCCTGCGGCGCCTCGACCGGCACCCATCGCAGCCTCTGCCCGGCCTGCTGGTCGACGATCCGCTTCATCGAGCGGCCCTATTGCGAGGTGCTCGGCAGCCCCTTTTCCCACGATCTCGGTCCGGGCATCCTCAGCGCCGAGGCGATCGCCGACCCGCCACCTTTTGCCCGTCTTCGCTCGGCGGCTATCCACGAGGGCGTGGTGCGCGATCTCGTGCATGGTCTCAAATATCGCGACCGCATCGATCTGGCGCCGATGATGGCCGAATGGATGCTGCGGGCGAGCGACGGCGCGGTGGCGGCCTGCGACGGGCTGATCCCGGTGCCGCTGCACCGAACGCGGCTGTTCTCGCGCAAGTTCAACCAGGCGGCCGAGCTTGGCCGTCACCTGGCGCGGCTGTCGGGCAAGCCGCTGCTGCCGGCGACGCTGGTGCGCGTCAAACGGACAACCCAGCAGGTGGGGCTCGGCGCCCGTGCCCGGCAGGACAATGTCCGGGGTGCCTTCGCGATCGGCCGAAACCGCGAGCCCGATGTGTTCGGAAGGCGCCTCGTGCTGATCGACGATGTCTACACGACAGGGGCAACGGTCGCGGCGGCTGCAAGGGTGCTGAAAAAGGCTGGTGCCGCTGAGGTCACCGTCTTGACCTTTGCAAGGGCGCTCGCCATGCCTATATGAGGGAAAACCTCTTTGTATCCGGAGTGATCATGGCATCCGTCGTCATCTATACGCGCGAATATTGCGGCTATTGTGCCAGGGCGAAATCGCTGCTCGAGGCCAAGGGCGTCGCCTATGTCGAGCACAATGCAACCTATTCGCCCGAGAAGCGCCAGGAGATGATCGCCAAGTCGAATGGCGGCAGCACCTTCCCGCAGATCTTCATCGACGACCAGCATGTCGGCGGCTGCGACGACCTGCATGCGCTCGACCGGGCCGGCAAGCTCGATCCGCTGCTGGCCGCCTGAGGGACAAGACAATGCGCTTCAAGGCCGCCGCCATCCAGATGTGCTCGGGCATCGACCCGGAAAAGAACGTCGCCGACATGGTGCGGCTGGTGCGCGAGGCGGCAAGCCAGGGCGCGGTCTATGTCCAGACGCCTGAAATGACCGGCGCCATCCAGCGCGACCGGCCTGGCCTCAGGGCCATCCTGCGCGACGAGGCGCATGATCTCGTCGTTGCCGCTGCGGCAAAGGCCGCTGCCGAGCTCGGCATCCACCTGCATATCGGCTCGACCGCCATTGCGCTCGACGATGGCAAGATTGCCAACCGCGGTTTTCTGTTCGGCCCGGACGGCTCGCTGCTTGCCCGCTACGACAAGATCCACATGTTCGACGTCGATCTCGACAATGGCGAGAGCTGGCGCGAGAGCGCCGTCTACAGGCCGGGCGCGGAAGCCCGCGTGGTGACGCTCCCCTTCGCCAGGCTCGGCTTCTCGATCTGCTACGATGTGCGCTTCCCGGAGCTGTTCCGCAGCCAGGCGGTTGCCGGCGCCGAAGTGATGAGCATTCCTGCCGCCTTCACCCGTCAAACGGGCGAGGCTCATTGGGAAATCCTGCTGCGAGCCCGGGCGATTGAAAACGGCATGTTCGTTATCGCCGCCGCCCAGGCCGGCCTGCACGAGGATGGGCGCGAGACCTTCGGTCATTCGATGATCATCGATCCCTGGGGCAGGGTGCTTGCCTCCGCCGGCGGCAGCGGGGAAGCGGTGCTGGTTGCCGAGATCGATGTGGCGGCCGTCAAGGCTGCCCATGACAAGATCCCCAATCTGAAAAACGCCCGTGCGTTTTCGCTGGAAACCGTCGAAGCACCGCCGGCCGGAGGCTTTGCCGCGTGATCCGCTATGCCCTCAGCTGCGACCATGGCCACGAGTTCGAGGGATGGTTTTCGGAAAGCGCCGATTTCGACCGTCAGGTCGAGGGCGGTCTCCTCACCTGCCCGACCTGCGGCTCGGCCACCGTCACCAAGATGCTGATGGCGCCGTCGGTATCGACCGCGCGGGGCAAGGAGGCGCTGACGACGCTGGCGATGGACGCGGTGCGCAAGCAGGCGATCGACAAGCTCAAGGAAGCGGTGGCGGCGATCAAGGCGACGACGGAGGATGTCGGCGGCCAGTTTCCCGAAGAGGCGCGCAAGATCCATTACGGCGAGGCCGACGCACGCGGCATTATCGGCCAGGCAACGCCGGCCGAAGCCCGCGCGCTGATCGAGGAAGGCATCGAGATCGCGCCGTTGCCGACCCTGCCCGACGACATCCACTGACCGAGCTCGGCCGCCTCGAAACCGTCTCCGCTCCATATTCCGTGCGCGATGCAGGATTTCGACTGCCGTTGCCGTGACGCGATAGAAGATCAACCCTGTCAAAGAACCCTGCGTCGCGCGCAGCAGCGGCCGTTGCCTGCGGCCGCGTCATTTTGGGCGCTTGGCGACCATCATGTAGTTGACGTCCATGTCCTTCGACAGGTTCCACTGGTTCTGCAGCGGCGAGAAGAACACGCCGGTGCGGGCGGTGAAGACGAGGCCGTTTTCCAGCAGCGGCTTTTCGACCTCTTCCGGGCGAACCAGCTTTTCATATTGATGGGTGCCGCGCGGCAGCCAGCGGAGCACGTTTTCGGCCGCGAAAATCGCCAGCGCGGCGGCCTTCATGGTCCGGTTGATCGTGGCAACGAACATCATGCCGCCGGGGCGCACCATCTGGGCGCAGGTCGAGAGGAAGAAGGGCACGTCGGAGACGTGTTCGACGACTTCCATATTGAGGATGATGTCGAAGGTCTCGCCTGAAGCCGCCAGCTGTTCGGCGGTGACGGGTCGGTAGTCGACCGTAACGCCGGACTGGCGGGCATGGGTGGAGGCGATGCCGATGTTCTTTTCCGACGGGTCGGCGCCGACCACCTCGGCTCCCATCCGTGCCATCGGCTCCGAGAGCAGCCCGCCGCCGCAGCCGATGTCGAGGACGCGCAGTCCCTCCAGCGGGCGGGCAGCGCGCGGGTCACGGCCGAAATTCTCGGCGGCGCGATCGCGGATATAGGCGAGCCGCACCGGGTTGAACTTGTGCAGCGGCTTGAACTTGCCGGTCGGGCTCCACCATTCCGCCGCCATTGCCGAAAAGCGGTCGACCTCGCTCTGGTCGATGGTGGTCTTGGCCTTGGTGTTCTCAGCCGCTTCGGTCATCGTCTGGCTCCTTGTCCTGTTCCTGTGAAGTCGGACGATCGGTGTCGGAAGTCAAGGGCGGAGGGCCGCGCTTTGCGTGCCGGAGCCGGTCCGCAGGCGGACCGCGTCACTCAACCGCAGTTCGGTGGCACCTCCCGCTTCTTCCATGGGACCTGGTTGCCCGGAGCCAAGCCGCTTCGGTCACGCGGCGGGTCTCCGTCCGTGTCATGGGGCATTTCAGTATCCTTTTCGCCGTTTGGGCAGGCTTTCGCCGCCTTGGGCAGGCCGGATCGGCCGGGGCACATCGGGTGCCTGGTAAGTTTTTAGTTTAGGTGACACACGATGTGCCCCGTTCGGCTTTTTTATCCGCAACTCCAGATCCTCTGTTTCCGACCCAGGTCCCCTTTCGGGAAAAAGCTGCCGGAGTTACGCCACACAGGCATGCCGGGCTGCTTGATGCCGCCGCCCGAAGGGATCCATTTTCTGCGGACTCCTGTCGAAACCGCCTGCGTAGACAGCAACCCCGACAAGCACCGGCCCCACCTCGCCGGCAACGCAGACCGGTGTATCCGAGGGTGGAACGGGSAGAAGTATAGGYSRGSCCGGAAAWGYGGGGATGAAATWATGTNWTTTTCATTGATTCCATTGGGAAATCCTGATGGTTTATCCCCAGGTGTGCCGCAAGCGACGCATCGTTTGGCGGMGCGCACRGTCCCTGCCTCACCTCATTCCTGTGCTCGTCACAGGAATCCAGCCGCCCAAGTCCTTGGGCGAGAAACCCTTCCTTTGACGTGGAGTCTTCTCACGGCGCAGACGCGCCGTGCCTGGATTCCTGTGACGAGCACAGGAATGAGGGAAGCTGGGGTCGTCGCCTCAACCCATGCGATTGGTGTTTTGCGCAGATCAGGAGCAATCGCTTGTGTGCGTTCTCCGTCGGGCCGGGCGTGGTGATAGTGCCATGGCAGCTTTCATTCTTCCAGTCGGCAAGGGAGGCGAATTCTCGGCGCCAAGCCATCTTGTCACCATCGCCGCTCGCTACAGACTGACCTCCGGAATCCGGTCGTCCAGCGCGAATTCTCCGCCAGCCGGGTATCGGCCCGTCCCTCGCCTTCGGAAAGTCTCTCGTAAACCCGCTCCCCGGCTTGTTCATTGCCGCGCGCGCAATTACCACTGGTCCGATGTCCATCGAGACAGAAGACCTACACTTGCGAGAGAACCGCGATGGCACGCCAGGACAAGTTGAAGCTCGGCACATTCGTCTACACATTCGGGTTCCACCCGGCAGCCTGGCTGCATCCCGACAGCGACGTCAACGGCGCCAATGACTTCAGCCATCTGTTGAATGTCACCAAGCTGTCGGAAGCGGCGAAGCTGGATTTCATGTTCCTGGCCGATTCCGCCGCCGCTGCCGTCGGCGATGCCGATGCGCTCGCCCGTCAGCCGACCAAGATGAACCGCTTCGAACCCACCTCGCTGCTGTCGGCGCTGGCGGTCAGCACCACAAGGCTTGGCTTGGTCGGAACCGTCTCGACCAGCTATTACGAGCCCTACAATGTCGCCCGCATCTTTGCCTCGATCGATCACCTGTCGAAGGGGCGGGTGTGCTGGAACGTCGTCACCTCCGACCACAACGAGACCGGCTACAACTTCAACCGCGAAGGTCTCGATCCGCATGAGGTTCGCTATGAGCGCGGCCGGGAGTTCGTCGATGTCGTCTTCGGCCTCTGGGACAGTTTCGAGCGGGATGCCCTGCTTCTCGACCGCGACAGCGGCCTCTACTACGACAAGGACAAGCTGCACACGCTCGACCACAAGGGCAAGCACTTCCAGGTTCGCGGGCCCCTCAACATCGCCAGTTCGCCGCAGGGCCGCCCGGTGATCGCCCAGGCCGGCGGGTCGGAGCCCGGCATGGAGCTTGCCGCCCGCACCGCCGAGGTGGTGTTCAGCCTTGCCTCCAACATCGAGCGCAGCCGTGCCTTCTACAAGAACGTCAAGGGGCGCATGGCCGCCTATGGCCGCAACGAAGACGATCTGAAGATCATGCCCGGCGTGGTCCTCAACGTCGGCGCCACGGCCGAAGAGGCGCAGGCCAAGGTGGACTTCATGCTCGACAGGCTGCACCCCGATGTCGGGCGGCTGATGCTCTCGGAGTTTCTCGAGGCCGATCTCACCGGCGTGCCCATGGACAAGCCCTTCCCCATGGACAAGCTGCCGGAGACGCCGCGCGGGTCGAAGGCGCTGTTCGACGAGTTGGTCGACTTTGTCAACAAGGGCCATACCGTGGGTGAACTGGTGCGCCACTACGCTGAAAAGCACACCGGCAATGGCATCACCGGCACACCTGCGCAGATTGCCGACTTCATGGAGGAATGGTTCGAGACGCGGGCAGCGGATGGGTTCATCCTGATGTTTCCGACCCTGCCAGCGAGCCTTGTCGACTTTACGGAATTGGTGCTGCCGGAATTGCGGCGGCGCGGCCTATTCCGCGAGGAATACGAGGGCACGACTTTGCGCGAAAACCTCGGGCTTTCCATGCCGATCAATCGCTACACGGCGGCCCGCAACAAAGATTGAACCGGCGGATTTGACTTGCGGCAGCGGTCTGGAACCGGGGCGCGGGCATTGTCTTGCACCAAGCCGCTGGTTTGCGGGCGATCGGCGGCCAAGCCCGAATCGAGGGCTGCTGGCTGCATATAAACAATAGGTTATCAACTCTTGAACTCGTCTCACGGATGCCCATTTCGGCAGCGAAGTTAGTCCGTGGAGTAGACATGAAAGTTTTAGTCGTTGAGGACGAACCCATCATTGCGTTCGATCTTGAAAACCTCGTGCTCGACAACGGATTCGAAATTGCCGGCCTGGCGCGCACCCAGGCAGAAGCCTTGGCGCTGGCGCCCAAAGCCGACATTGCTCTCGTCGACGTTCAGCTTGCGGATGGTCCAACCGGGCCGGCGATCGCCCGGACGTTGATTGACCAATACGGGATCGAGGTTATCTTCATGACCGGAAACCCCGAAATGGTGGCGAGCTTCGCCGGCAAGGTCTGTGTCGTTCCCAAGCCCCAGAGCCTGGGGAAAATCGAGGGAGCCCTGGTGATGGCTCTCTCCAACCTGCAAAAGCGGCGACAGGCGCGCGCTTCCTAACTTCCGATCACCACTCTCTCAACTATCGATTTTAGACAGGCATGACTGGCATTGACGAATACCCCGCAGACACGTGCAGCCGTATTACAGCAGACCATCGAAAAATTCCGGACAGCCGGCATTCCCATCGACAGCGATCCAATCCTACACGGCTGGTTGGAAACCTGGGTCGATGGCGGGTTGAAGATGTCTGATATCGCGCAGCGCTACCAGGACCTTCTGAAGACGAGACTTGCCGGCAAGGCGAGAGCGGTCAAGCCGAACGCGGCGGATGCGCCGATGGGGATTGAGGACAATCTTCGCTTCATGGACCAGCACGAGCTGCTGGAAGAAGTGGCGCGGCTGCTGGCGGACAGGCCGGACAGTCACGAATGAGCGCTATCCGATTCCCCCCGCTATCTTGATCTATGCAAGAGCTCACTTTCCTCCGCTCGCGCATGACGCGAAACTACGAAGGCGCTCTCACAATTGGTGTGGCAAGATCGCAACGGTATGTGATTAGCTGCCTAGTGAATTGTTTAAAACTGTCGTTTCGAGCAGGCAAATCAGCTCAACCCGCCTATATCAGTCATGTATTGAACACGCCCGGTCCTATGCCCGGTGCAATGTCTAAGGAAATCAAATGAAGAAGCTCCTCCTCGCGGCCCTGGTCTCGACCTCGCTTGTGTCTGTAGCCGGCGCTGCCGATCTGACCCCGCCAATGCAGCCGCCGTCGGTCGTCGACAACGGCGTTGGCTTTTACATCGGTTCGCTGAGCTCGGTTTCCTTCCTAAAGCACACCGACTTCGACATCGCTGGCCTCAACATCGACACCAAGTACGACACGGGCTTCTACAGCGCGATCCGCGGCGGTTATAACTTTGGCTCGATGGGCTTCGTTACGCCGCGCGTCGAACTCGAAGTCGGCTACGGCACGGCATCGGTCGACGAGCACCGCGTAGGTGGCATCGGCACCTTCGCCTCGATCAATTCCTACGGCGATGCAAACACCATCCAGGGCTTCGTCAACGGCTACCTCGACATCCCGCTCGCGCCTGCTGGCGACACCGGCATGCTGTCGGTCTTTACGCCCTATGTCGGCGGCGGCGTCGGCGCCATGAACCTGAAGCTGCGCAAGCAGGGCGTTGGCGGCGTCGGCACGCTGATGGACGACAACAACACGGCATTCGCATATCACCTCGACGCCGGCGTCGGCATCAACCTGCAGAGCATTCCGATGTTCTCCGGCTCTTCGCTGTTCGAAAAGACGACGCTCGATATCGGCTATCGCTACACGGCCGCCGACAACTTCGACTTCAAGGCGATCGACAACTCGTCGTCCAGCACCGACTTCCGCAGCAATGCTGTCACCTTCGGTCTGCGCAAGCAGTTCTAAGCTTCGGCTGAATTCGACAAGTCTGAAAACGGCCCCGGCATTGTCCGGGGCCGTTTGTTTTGGTGCGGTGTTCGAAAGCGGCGCCAGAGGCGCCTGGCGTTACACGATCAGCGATGTGTCGCGCCAGAGACGGAAGCCGCCCTCGAAGGCGCGGGTGTTGTCGCCGCGCTGGCAGGCGGCGGGAAGTTCATCCAGCTTGTCGACATTCCCACCACCGATGACGATATAGTCGGGCTGCAGGGCGGCCTTGATCTGCTCCACGACATCAAAGACATGGCCGCGCCACTTCTTCTTGCCGCGCTTTTTCAGGCTAGCCTCCCCGACGGAGTCCTCGAAGGTCCGGCCCTTCTTGTGCGGCAGATGGGCAAGCTCCAGGGGCTGCGCGACATTGTCGAGCACCATCGCCGAGCCGAGCCCCGTTCCAAGACCTAGGAACAGCATTCGCCCGCCGTCATAGCTGCCGATCGCCTGCATCAGGGCATCATTGACCACTTTCACCGGCTTGCCGAGGCTGTGTTCGAAATCGAAACCGGCCCATCCGCTGCCGAGATTAACGGGTTCTGCAAAGGCGCGATTGTTGCGTACCGGGCCGGGATAGCCGATCGACACCACATCATAGTTGAGATCGGCCAGCAATGGCGCGATCGCGTCAAGCATGGCTCCGGCGCTCATTGACGGCCCGGATTCTATCTTTTGCTCGGTGCCGCCATCGCTGGTCATCACCTTGACGTGGGAGCCGCCCACGTCGATCGACAGGATAACGGGCTGGGCAACTTCAGTCCGGCTTTTGGTTTTCGTCATTTTCAGTTCCTGCATAGGCGGGTCTCGCGATCGATCCCGGTCGTTCCTGCTATATTGCTGTGGATCGTCTGTGGAAGACAATATTCAGAGCGGCTCATCAAATGTTTAAGGGCGCAGACGGTTTGAGTGCAAGCACGGACGCGGCTATCAGCCGACATAGGCCGCCGCTGCGACAGTTGTGCCGAGCAAGCCCAGCGCCAGCGATGCATACCACGGCCAACGCTGGCCGCCAGTGATGATGGCGATGGTTGCGATCGCGATCGCGATATGCAGCAAGGTCGCGGCTATGGTCAAAAAATGATGCCGCTCTTCATGGATCTCGGCCTGTTCGATGGATTGATCGGACCTTGTTTCGAAGTCCTTCGCGGCCTTGGCGATCTCCTGTCCCTCCGCCTCGTTGCCCTTGGCGCGCGCCTGCCAATCGGCCGCAGCCGTCCCGCCCTGCGTCGCGGCGATCTCTTCCATGGTCTTCTTGAGGCTTTTCGCCTGGAAGAAGTTCCAGTTGTCCGTCGCCTTGTTCTGGAAAAGCACGGCCTGCGACCGCGCCGCCGTTGCAGCGCCGCTTTCGATAGTTTCAAGGCTGCCGGCGCCCGCTGCCAATACGGCGAGGGCCGCGATGCTGACCGCCACTTTCGATAGAAAGCTGTTGCCGCTATGGGCGGCATGCTGGGCGTGCTCGGTATGTTCGTATGCTTCCGTCGGTTCCTGATCCATCGCTACCCTCTTTCAATCGCGCCGCCCTCCCGTGCGGACACAGAGTTGGCCACCAAGGCAATTTTGTGATCGCCAACGGGAAGGTTGTCTCTTGGTTGTGGCGGGTTGAGGGGGCAAGGGCACAGGGCCGGAGTGTGAAGGACAACCTGAAATTAACGCCGATGGCTGAAATATGGCGATCTGCATTGACAGGATGAAGCGACGATCTAAACTCAAGTCAGGTGGTATGGGGTAGCACAAATGACGCGTTTCGAGGAGACGAGAAGAATAAACTGCCGCGACGATGCCGGGAAACATATCGTCATTGTCGAGCACCGGAAGTGGCCGCGCTTTTCCAAGGCCGACACGCCGGTAGAGCCCATTTTCGACTATATGACCGAAGACGGCCAGGTGGCGAACAAGCTCAACGGCGAGCAATTCCTCTTGTTGTTGACGGACGAAGTCTACCGGGCCTCTTGAAGGTTCGCCTGCTCCGCTGAGCTAGGGCAGGCTTGTCTTGCCGAAATACTTAAGTTGCCAACTGGCAACTGGAATGACGGCGCGCTCTTCCTCTGCCCACCGCATTAACCCACGGTTGAGGCTAGGCTTTCGTTAACCCTTATTTTCTTGCCAAGCCTTGCGACTCGCGGCATCCTCGCCTACGGGATATGCATGGACTGTGGAGAAAATGCGTAGTTATGACGAAGGCCCGTAGCCAGCCCCTGGAGGCCGTTGCTCGAAGGCGCCCGATGACGGAAGTCATCGCAGCCGACGGCGCTGCCTTGTCGCAGGAGTTGCTGGCCATGCGGCAGGCGCTGTTTCCGCCGGTTTCGCAGAAGACCTTACGCTCCTTCTCTTCCGTCGAGTCGGCCAAGCTGATCGGCATCGCCGACGCTTATCTTCGCCAGCTGTCGCTGAATGGCAAGGGGCCGCAGCCTGCGATCGGCAGCGGGGGCCGTCGCTCCTACACGCTCGACCAGATCAACATGATCCGCGCGGTGCTTGACGAAAATTCCAAGGGCAAGCGCTATGCGCCCCGGCGGCGTGGCGAAGAGCATTGCCAGGTGATGGCGGCGGTTAACTTCAAGGGCGGCAGCGGCAAGACGACGACGGCCGCCCATCTCGCGCAGTATCTGGCGCTGAAGGGATACCGCGTTCTGGCTGTCGATCTCGATCCGCAGGCATCGTTGACGGCGCTGCACGGCTATCAGCCGGAGTATGACATCGGCCCGAACGAGACGATGTACGGCGCGGTGCGCTACGACGGCGATCGCCGGCCGCTGCGCGACATCATACGCAAAAGCTATATTCCCGGCCTCGATCTGGTTCCGGGCAATCTGGAACTGATGGAATTCGAGCACGATACGCCGAGGGCGCTCGCGGAGCGCTCGGCCGAACCGTTTTTTGGACGCGTGGCCTCTGCGCTCGGCACCGTTGCCGAGGATTACGACATCATGGTTCTCGACTGCCCGCCGCAGTTGGGCTTTCTGACGCTCGGCGCCCTCTGCGCGTCGACCGGCCTGCTGATCACCGCGCATCCCCAGATGCTCGATATCATGTCCATGTGCCAGTTCCTGCTGATGGCTTCCGATCTTCTCGGCGTGGTCCAGGAATCCGGCGGAGATCTTGATTATGATTTCATTCGCTATGTGGTGACGCGCTACGAGCCATCGGACGCGCCGCAGGCGCAGATGGTCGGCTTCATGCGCTCGCTTTT
The DNA here is from genome assembly GCF_049472505.1 of Rhizobium sp. HT1-10. Classification (NCBI taxonomy): domain Bacteria; kingdom Pseudomonadati; phylum Pseudomonadota; class Alphaproteobacteria; order Hyphomicrobiales; family Rhizobiaceae; genus Rhizobium; species Rhizobium sp. HT1-10. The sequence continues at coordinate 597,329 of NZ_JBCEBQ010000002.1, forward strand.
CCGCGAACGCGTTCTGACAAACGTCATGGTGAAGTCGACGGCAGTCTCGGATGCTGGGCTGTCGAAACAGACGCTCTACGAAATTGGCCGCGAAAACTTCTCCAAGAGCACTTACGACCGGGCAATCGAGTCGCTCGATTCCGTCAATGGTGAAATCGAAGGTCTGATCCGACAGGCCTGGGGGAGAGCGGCATGAGCAGGAAAGACACGCTAAAGGCCATGCTGTCCCGCCGCGAGCAGGAGTTGCCAAATGACAACTCCCCTGCCCAGGATATGACCTCGATCCTGGAGACGGGCGCCGAAAAGAAGCTTCATCACATTCGATCCGGCGCCGTCGGCGCCATGGGCCGTACGCTCGGCAACATCGCTAGCGCCGCCGACCAGGCCAGAGCGTTGATCGCGGCAGGCGCGGCGGTCGTGGAAATACCCACGGACAAGATCGAGGCCTCGTTCATTTCAGACCGTCTTGACCATGATGGCGAGGATTTTGCCCGCCTGACCTCGGCGATCAGGGAATCCGGACAGAAAAGCCCGATCCTGGTGCGGCCGCATCCGGATGATCCGGAGGGCTACCAGATCGTCTTCGGACATCGGCGCGTCCGCGTCTTGGCCGCGCTCGGTCTTCCCGTCAAAGCGGTGGTGCAGAACCTCAGCGACGAAGAACTCGTTATCATCCAGGGGCAGGAGAATTCCGCCCGTGCCGACCTCAGCTATATCGAGCGCGGCCTGTTCGCCTTGGCGCTGGAGAAGCACGGCTTCGACAGGCGGGTCATGATGTCGTCGCTCGGCATGGAGAAGACCCAGCTTTCCAAACTGCTGACAGTCGTCCATTCCCTGCCACGATCTCTGATACAGGCAATCGGCGCGGCCCCCAAGGCAGGACGGCCGCGGTGGGCGTTGCTTGCGGAGCGGCTCGGTGAGAAGAAAAAGGGCATCCTGCTGGATGATCTGCTGAGCAGCCGTGCCTTCCAGGAGGCCGACAGCAATGGCCGTTTTGCGCTTGTGATGAGAGCCTTGTCCGTGCAGAAGGTGGCCAAGAAAGCCGAGGCGCTGAAACGCGACGACGGCGTCAAGATTGCCACGGTCGAGCGTAGCGGTGGCAAGGTCAGCATGATTTTCAATGAGAAGGCAGCACCTGCCTTCGCCGACTATATCGCCGCCCGCCTTGCCGAGCTGCATCAATCCTATCTCGCCGAGCAGGCCGACTAAGCCTGCGGATCGAGCGATAGCTTTAAACGAACTAAGAGAGGACTATACCGCAAAAGAAAAAGGCCCCCCAAACGTTTCCGTCCAGGAAGCCTTCCTCGTATTCTAGCAGATCGAGAATCGCACTTCCCGGAATCACTGTCAAGAGTTTTGGCGCCGTTTGGTGAGCGGATTTCTATTGCCTTATTGAAGGTGATGAGAAGATGCAAACAGGAAGTGTGACGACGCCCTTTGGGCGGCGGTCAATGACGCTCGGCATGCTGGCAAGCCAGCAGCAGGCCCAGGCTATCGCTCCGGACCAAGCGGTCGACAAATGGAAGATCTTTCGCGCGCTCTGCGAGGCTAAGCCGTTGCTCGGGCTATCCGACCGGGCGCTGGCAGTGCTTAACGCGCTGCTCAGCTTCTATCCCGGCAACGAAATGAGTGCGGAGCGCGGATTGGTGGTCTTTCCCTCCAATGTGCAGCTGTCGATCCGCGCCCATGGGATAGCCCCCGCGACGCTTCGCCGTCATCTTGCGGCCTTGGTGGAAGCGGGGCTGCTGCTGCGCAAGGACAGCCCGAACGGCAAGCGTTTTGCACGTCGCGACGGTGAGGGCGAGGTCGACCAGGCCTACGGCTTCAATATCGCGCCGCTGATTGCCCGCGCCGGCGAGATCCAGCTGCTCGCAGCCCAGGTGGCAGCCGATCGCGAATTGTTTCGGGCAACGCGGGAGCGCCTATCTCTCTGCCGGCGCGACATTGCCAAGCTGATCGAGACCGCGCTGGAAGAGGGCGTTTCGGGCGACTGGATGATGGTCCACGGACATTTTCGCGCGCTGGTATCGGCCATTCCGCGCTCACCTTCAATCCACGACATCGAGCCAATCGTTGAGGAAATGGAAATGTTGCGCCAGGAAGTAATCAACCTGCTGGAAACACGTCTAAATTCAACAAAAATGCACGGCAATGAGTCTCATCTTGAGCGCCACATACAGAATTCAAATACCGAATCTACATCTGATCTTGAACCGACTTCGATAAAGAAGCGGAGCGAAACTCCGGCATTACCCAATCGGCTTGGCGGGATGCCGGAAGAAAACGATGCGCAGCAAAAGCAATCCGATCTGTCTCCGTCGGCGGCCGAGGTAAGTCCGGTCGATCCGGCCAGGCTGACATTGGCGGCGGGCGGGCCATCCGCTGCCATGGCGGGCGAAACGAAATCTGCGCGGCGGCCATCCGCGGCGCCAGCGTCCGGACTGAAATCCTTTCCGCTCGGCCTGGTGCTTCAGGCTTGCCCGGAGATCGCCGCCTACGGACCGGACGGCGGGATTGCCAACTGGCGCGAGCTGATGACGGCGGCCGTCGTGGTGCGCTCGATGTTGGGCGTCAGTCCAAGCGCCTACGAGGAGGCGTGCGGCATCATGGGACCGGAGAATGCGGCAACCGTCATCGCCTGCCTGCTTGAGCGGGCCAACACTATCAACTCGGCCGGCGGCTATCTTCGCGATCTCACCAGGCGTGCCGAACGCGGCGAGTTCGCCATCGGCCCGATGCTGATGTCGCTGGCCCGGGCAAATGCCGGGAGGTCGGAACTGGCGGGATGAGAGGGGCGAAGCCTGATGGGACGGGTCGCGGCTGCTCGGCACTCGCCAGCCCATGCCGGCAATTCTGCATCGAGAGCAGTTCGCCTGAAGGAGCTTTGCGGGCTTTCGTCACCTGCAAACAGGCGAGATTCTCGGCTCCCCGGTCTCGCTGTTCAAGACGCTGGACGAGGCAAGGCCCCGATCTTGCAGGGAACAGCCGCCGATCCGGCGGCTGTTCACCCTGTTCTTGCTTAGGCCGTCTTCACCCTGGGATGGTTCAAGGCCGTGAGGAGCGTTTCGGCCGCCTCGCCGGAGGAGCCAGGGTTCTGGCCGGTGATCAGCTGGCCGTCGACGACGGTATGGACGCCCCAGTCCTTCACCCTCGAGAAGATCGCGCCCTGGCTGATGAGTTCATCCTCGACCAGGAAAGGAACGACATTGGTGAGACCGACGCCCTCCTCTTCCTTGTTGGTGAAGCCGGTCACATAGCGTCCCTGGACGAAGGGCGAGCCATCGGCATTCTTGACATGACGCAGGACGCCCGGGGCATGGCAGACCAGCGCAATCGTCTTGCCGGCGGCGATGAAGGATTCGATCAGCCGGATGGAATTCTCGTCCTCGGCCAGATCCCACATCGGGCCATGACCGCCGGGATAGAAGACCGTGTCGAAGTCCTTCTGGTCGACGCTGTCGAGGCGCACCGTCCGGGCGAGCTGTGCATTGGCTTCTGCGTCGGCCTTGAAGCGATGGGTCAGTTCGGTCTGGAACGTTGGTTCATCGCTCTTCGGATCGAGCGGCGGTTGGCCGCCCTTGGGCGAAGCCAAGGTGATTTCGGCGCCGGCGTCCTTGAGGACGTAATAGGGGGCCGCCAGTTCCTCGAGCCAGAAGCCGGTCTTGCGGCCGGTGTCTCCGAGAGTGTCGTGCGAAGTCAGTACCATGAGAACTTTCATCGTCTTGTCCTTTGCTTGTCGGCCGATGGGCCTGCTGTCTCGATCAGGCCGTGCGCCTTTCGATGAAGACATCATCGCACTGAGGGAGATATTTAAGAAATTTACTTGTTGGATTTTAGATATGCATCTGACACTATAACTGGATGAAATATGACCTGAACCTCCTGCCGGTCTTCTTGGCTCTGATGGAGGAGCGAAGCGTCACCCGGGCTGCCAATCGTCTCGGCATCACCCAGCCCGCCCTTTCAAATTCGCTCAATCGGCTGCGCGATATGCTCAAGGATCCGCTGTTCATCCGCGAGCGATATGGCATCAGGCCGACCCAGCTGGCGGAAGAGATCGCGCCGACGATCGAGGCGGCATTGGCGCAGCTCGACGAGCTGATCGTCCATCAGCAGGACTTCGAGCCGGCAAGCGCCGAGCGGTTGTTCCTGATCGCGCCGAACAGCTACGTCGAACTGGTGCTGATGCCGCCGCTGGTGGCGCGGTTGCGGGAGCTGGCTCCTGGCATAAAACTGCGGCTGACCCCGTTCGGAAACGATCTCGCCGATACCGGGGTCAGTTCGGGCACGACGGCCATGGTGCTTGGCAGGATCATCGATCCGCCCGACAATCTGGTCGTCCAGCATCTGATGGACGATGGGCTTGCCTGCGTCGTGCGCCGCGACCATCCCGACGTCGGCGATAGCCTGAGCCGCGATCTCTATGAGGGCCTGAAACATGTCAACGTGCTGCCGCCCGGGCGAATTCGGGCCGGCGTCTTCCAGGCTCTGGGGCAACAGAATCTGAAGCGCGAGGTCGCCGTGTCGGTGACCCATTTCCTAGCCGTCCCCGAGATGATCGCCGTCACCGACTATTGCGCAACGCTGCCGCGCCTGATCTGCCGCAGCCTGGAGCGCGACCCGCGCCTGAAGGTCATTCCGGCACCCGTCGACCTTGGTACCTTCCCTGTCGAGATGGCCTGGCACGTCCGGTATCGTCACGATCCGGCCCATCGCTGGCTGAGAAGCCTGGTGAGCGACCTCGCTAAAGGCGTAGCAACGCCGTGACGGATGGCGGCGGCTGGATCGCGGAGGGACAGTCGCCGGTCCGATCATCGGCAGAACAAACGCAGACGCGCGCTGTTTGGAATGCCTGACGCCACCATCGGGGCGGCGCTGAAGACCTTCGACAGCATGATCATGCCGCATTTCACTGGGTCTGCGGCATTCGCCACTGTGACCAGAAATCCGAGCGTGACCTGATCGAGGCTCGGACGCCGGCGTTTTCACCTACCAGGTATATTTTAACGTGCCGATGACGGTGCGTCGATCGCCGTAATATTCCGTACCGTAATAGGCGGTGGCGACATATTTTCGGTCGAAGAGATTGGTGGCGTTGATGGCCAGACTGACGTCCTTGGTGACCTTGTACTTGACGGCGGCATCGATCGTCGCATAGCCGCCGACCGACACCGTATTGGCATCGTCGCCGTAGGTTTGGCCGATGTAACGCACGCCGCCGCCGATGGTCAGGTCGCCGCGCTTTCCCTCGCCTGGAATGGTGTAGTCGAGCCAGGCGGAGGCCATGTTGCGGGGCACGCGCGAGGGCCTGTTGCCGATATTGCCGCCATTGCCATCCTCCCGGATTTCGCCATCCCAATAGGAATAGGCGAGCGTGAGGTTCAGATTGTCGACGATGGCTGCCTTGCCTTCCAGTTCGATCCCCCGCACGCCGACTTTTCCGATCTGCTTTTGTATCAAGGGGTTGATGTAGGTCGGGACGTTCGTCTGCGTGAGGTCGAACAGCGCAACCGTGAACAGGCCATCGAACCCGTCGGGCCGGTATTTGAGGCCGATCTCATATTGCTCGCCCTTCTGCGGTTTCAGCGAACCCGAAACCTCATAGGCATTGGCGCTGGGCGTCACCAGCGGCTGGAAGCTGTCGGAATAGTTGGCATAGGCCGCCAGATTGGGCGAAAACTTGTAGGTCAGCCCGATGCGCTTGGTGAAAGCCGAGGCGGTGTCGTCGTCTCTTGCTCCCGTATCCAGATAATCGGCCGTAGTGTGCACATGATCCCAGCGCCCGCCGAAGGTCACGATCCATTTGTCGTCGATGGTCAACTGCTCCTGCGCGTAGACGCCGAGCGCCTTCTGCCTGACGCGCCAATCGATGTAGGGGCCGAGGTTGATGCAGGAGAGGCCGCAGTAGGACGGGTTGTCGATATCCAGCGGACCGGCCGTGCCCATCAGGATATTCTCCCGCGTGTTGTCATCGGCGTAATCGGTACCGACGAGCGACTTGCTTTCGACGCCGCCCCAGCTCGCATCATATTGGAGCTGGTTGTCGATGGCGTAGCGGTTGGACCCGCCGTCGACCGAAAATGCGGTGCGGTCGGCGGTCGGATCGAGCGATGCCCCGTAGACCTCGGCATAGTCGAGGCTCACATGCGAATAGCGGGCGTTCGAGCGAAATGTCAGGCCGTTGTCGAATTCATGCTGGAACTGGTAGCCGAGATCCGTCTGCTTGGTGTCGAAGCGGTTGAAATCCGGCTCCCCGAGGAAGCGGCTGATATCGATATCGGCGCCGGCCGGAAAACCGCGTGCGCCGGTATTGTCCCGCTTGTTGTAATCCGTGAGGATCGTCAGCGAGGTGCCCTCCTCCGGTTTAATGGTCAGAGCCGGGGCGATATAGAAGCGGTTGTCGTTGGAATAATCCCAGCCGAGATCGCCGTCCTTGGCAAGGGTCGTAAGCCGGTATGTCCATATACCGTCCGGGTCGAGAGGGCCGCCGAAGTCGGCGCCGACTTCCTTCGTCCCGTCGCCATACGATGTATAGACCTCGCCGAATTTCTCGTCCTGCGGACGCTTGGTGATCGCATTGACCAGCCCTCCCGGGCCGTTCAGTCCGAACAGCGTCGATGTCGAGCCCTTCAGGACCTCGACGCGCTGCAGGCCATAGGGCTCAAGCCGGCCTGCGGTAAAGAAGGCAGGGACGCGCGCCGCCAGGCCGTCGCGATAGGTGCCGAGCGTTGTCTGGTCGAAGCCGCGGATGCGGATATAGTCGTAGCGGTCGTCGCTGCCGAACTCGTCGCTGAAGACGCCCGAGGTGTAGGAGATGGCCTGCTGCAGGTTCTGCACATGCCGCGTTTCCAGCTCTTTCTGCGTCACAACCGAAACGGAGGCAGGGATGTCGATGATGGCCGCATCGGTCTTCGTCCCCGTCGCCGTATCCTCGGCGACGAAGTTCTTGTCCGGCCCGACAGCACGATCGGACTTGCCGCTGACGACGATGTTCTTCAGCTGGGTCGCAGCGTTGTCAGAGGCGTCCTGCGCCCAGCCATTTGCGGCCATGCCAAATGATATCGTCATCAGGGCGCTGCTCGTCACCAAATATCTTCCGAACGGACGCACTCTTGCCTGTCGAATCATCTGTCTTTTCCCCTGTCTACGATTGAGCCCCAACACGATTCCAGGTGAACCGCGCTACGGACCTATCAAAACAGGATAAAATGAGTCAACTTAAAATTCACGGGTGCGTGAAGCCCATACCGGGATAAAGCCTTTCAAGGCTATGCCCTGGTAATTCTTTGGGATTCGGGAGAATGTTGAGATGTCGGGCACCAGGCGAATACGGCAATCCACCGATTGCACAGCCGCTGCGGACCGGTCCTATGCCCTGCTGAAACGTCGCGTACACGGTGGGAACACTCTGCCGGGCGATCCGTGAGCCGTGCTGGTTGGCGATGAGCCTTGCGGGTGGTTGCGCAGCCATCGTGGTGGTAAAGTTATGGAAATGGCCTGCCGTGATAGCGGCAGGCCATGGTCATGCGATCGAGACGAAGGTTACTTATCGAGGTCCTGCGCCATCATGAGATGGTGCTCGAGGGCCGGACGTGTGGTTGCGGCCCAGCTCTTCAGCTCGGCGTTTTCCCCACCATCGCCGTAGCGCTTGAAAAGATCGACGGCGTCCTTGTGGGCCGAGACCTGGTCGCTGTGATACTGATCGTTGAAGTCATCGCCCTTGAGGCCGTTGAGCTTGTCGATCATGCTCTGCTGCGACGAGGTCATCGCCGTCGGGATCATCGCCTTCACCTTGCCGGAAGTGACCATCTGCTTCAATTCGGCGGTCGTCTTCGTGTGGTCGGCAATCATCTGCTGCGCGAATGCCTTGGTCGCCGCATCGCCGCGTTCGGCGGCGAGCTTGCTGGAGGCAATTTCAAACATATCGCTCGATGCCGCTTCGGTGACGAAATCCTCGGTCTTGGGCGCGTTGCCCATCAGCGAGTTGACACCCGTGGACTCGGCCGCCGTCTGTGCAAAGGCAACGGTCGATATCAGTGCGAATGCGGTGGAAAGTAAGATTTTCTTCATATTTTTTCTCCTTCGCATCCTCAACTTGTACCAGAATCATTTGTTCCCGGACTTCGTCCGCCTTGAGTAGGCCGGCAACCCAACTTCAATGTCTTCGGGAGATTGTAGCCGGCAGCGATCGGCTGGGATGAAAATGCTATCAAAGCTTCGACGAAGCAGGCGCCCAAATGGCGTGATCGCGGGCTCAGGCAGATAGCTCTGCACGCGACAGGCCTGACAATGCTCAATCTGCGCGGTTTAATGCCGATTTGAAGAGCCCGGTTCGCAGAATGTCCCCGGTGGCGTCACAGATTTCGATCGAGCGGCCTGAGATGTCCCGTCCCTCAAGGATAGCGTCGCTCATCAATCTCCTGGCATCCAGTATCGCTTCAGCTTCGGCGATTTCGATATTCGCAAGCTCGCTGCCTTCTGGATCACAGATCTTTCCGGCGGTATTTATGACGTTGAAATAGAATACCGGCATCGGCAACCCTCCGCTTGGGTATCAAACCAGCTTCGCGGTCAACTGTTCCAGGCCCTTTTTTGACGCTGGTTCAGTGCCTCCGGCCTCAATCGGCGGCTTGGCCTGCGTTGATGCTTTGCCGATCGGCATCTCATCTCTTGGCATCTGACGGCGTCACCGCACCTTCGGCTAGAGAAATGGCAACCTTTCGATCACGTCCACGTTGACTGGCACGGGAAGCGAGGGACAAAAATTTTGACGCAATCATCAATGCATGGAGACAAGCCAACGGCAGCTTCGCCGGCCGGGCTCAAGGATCACAAGGAGCTTAGCGCGGCAGCCTTCGAGCGCACGAGAATGCCGATGGTGATTTCCGATGCCCGCCAGCCCGACAATCCAATCGTTCTCGCCAACCAGGCCTTCTTCCAGCTGACCGGCTACCCTGCCGACGAGGTCATCGGCAGGAACTGCCGCTTCCTGCAAGGCCCGGGGACTTCGCAGACTGCCGTGGCGGAGCTCCGGCATGCGGTGGCCGCCGGTCTCGACGCAAATGTCGAAATCTTGAACTATCGCAAGGATGGTTCGCCTTTCTGGAACCAGTTGCACATCAGCCCGATCGAGGACGATGACGGGCAGGTCGCCTATTATTTCGCCTCGCAGATCGACGTGACGGAGTATCGGAGAGTCCAAGGGCTGGAAGCGTCGGAGCATCGCCTTCTAATGGAGGTCGACCACCGGGCCAAGAATGTCCTGGCGATCGTCGATAGTATCGTCCGGCTGAGCAGGGCCGATGATCCGGCCGTCTACGCGGCCTCGGTCCAGCAGCGCGTCCGGGCCCTCGCCCAGGCGCATGGGCTCCTCGCCCACCATGCATGGCGGCCTGTCGAATTGCGGGAAGTCATCGATACGCAGGCGAAGCCCTATCTCCACGCAAACATCACGCTCGGCGGCCCATCCGTTGCCGTGGCTGCCGATGTGGTGCAGCCATTTTCGCTGGTGATCAGCGAACTGCTGGACAATGCCGTTGCCCACGGTTCGCTCTCCAAGGCCAATAACGGCGCGCTGTCGATCCACTGGGGGGCCGCCCCCGAAACCGGCGGCTTCCACCTGACCTGGGAGGAACAGGGCGCCGAGTTGCAACCTGTCGAGCGCTTCAAGGGGTTCGGCACGATCATGGTGGACGCCTTGATCGAAAAGCAACTGGGAGGCCATGTCGGTCGGAACTGGGCGCCGGGCGGTCTCGCGGTCGATATTGATGTGCCGGGAAAACGGGGCCAGACGGGGCGGCATTTTTAAGCCATCAGGTACTGGATGTTGCATCGGCCGTGAATGTCTGACTTGGCGATATGGGCGCGGACGCCGAACACCGCGGCAATCAGGTCTTCGGTCAGCACCTCCTCCGGCGCGCCTGCGGCAACCACCCTGCCCGCCTGCAGCACGACCAGGCTGTCACAGAACATCGCCGCGAGGTTGAGATCGTGCAGGGCAATGATGCAGGTCATGTCCAGTTTTGCCACGAGCGAGAGGATTTCCAGTTGATGCTGGATGTCCAGGTGGTTGGTCGGCTCGTCGAGAAGCAGCTCGCTCGGCGACTGCGCCAGCGCTCGGGCAATGTGCACCCGCTGCCGCTCACCGCCGGATAAGGTCTGCCAAAGCTGGCTCGCTCTCTTTTGCATGTCGACGCGGGTAAGCGCCAGCGCCACGGCTGCGTCGTCCTCGCTGCTCCACGGGGACAGGAGGCCGCGATGCGGTGTGCGCCCGAGCCGGACGACGTCGGCCACGGTCAACTGGGTTTCGGTCGTCGATTGCTGCTCGACGAACCCGACGCGGCGGGCAAGCTCGGCCCTCGACAGCGCGGCGACGTCCTGGTCGCCCAACCGTATGATGCCGCTGCTCGCCTTGCGCAACCGGCAGATCAGCCGCAGCAGGCTCGATTTCCCCGATCCGTTCGGCCCAAGCAGTCCCAGAACCTTTCCGCGCGACACGTCAAGGCTGATGCCGTCAATGATCAGTGTATTGCCGGCGGAAAACGATACCTGATCGACCGCAATGCTCATGAGTTCCTCCGAACGCGATAGAGGATGATCGCAAAGGCCGGGGCGCCGAAAAGCGCTGTGACCACGCCGATCGGCAAGATCTGTTGCGGAATGATGATGCGCGAGACGATGTCGGCCGCGACCATGAAGATCGCGCCTCCCAGCGCCGTTGCCGGCAGCAGGCGCCCGTGCGACGGCCCGACGAGAAAGCGGGCAGCATGGGGAATGACAAGCCCGACGAAGCCGATGGAGCCGACCATGCTGACCACGCTTGCGGTCATCAAGGCGGTGGTGCCGAGCAGGACGATCTGCACGCGCCGGACGGCAATGCCGAGCGAAGTCGCCGCGTCGACACCGAACACGAAGGCGTCCAGCGCCCGGACGTGACAAAGACAGATGACGAAGCCCGCCAGCGTCACCGGTACCGAGAGATAGACGTCCGGCCAGCGCACGCCGCTGAACGAACCGAGCAGCCAGAAGAGCACGCCCCGGGCCTGTTCGGCATTGGCCGATGTGGTGACGATGTAGGAAGTCAGGGCATTGAATAGCTGCGATGCGGCAACGCCACAGAGAATGATGCGGTCGCCTGAGCCGCCGGCACTGACTGCAAGAATGCCGACCAGCCCGAAAGCGACGACCGCCCCGATGAAGGCGCCGCTGGAAAGGCCGAGCACGCCGTAGCCGACGCCGAGGATCGTGATGCAGACCGCGCCCGTCGAGGCGCCGGCCGAGATGCCGAGCACATAGGGTTCGGCCAGCGGATTGCGCAAAAGCGCTTGCAGGATCGTGCCGCAGAGCGCCAGGGACGCGCCGGCGCTGGCCGCCACCAGCGCCCGGCTGAGACGATAGTCCCAGACGATGCCCTGGTGGATGCGGCTGATGTCGAAGGCCGTGCCGAAGAGGCGGTTCGACACCGCCTCCGCCGTCGTCAGCAGCGGGATCGATATTTCGCCGATCGACACCGCCAGGCTGATCGCCAGGCCGAGCAGCAGGATCGCGGTTGTGGCGAGCACGGAGAGGGCCCACCACCGACCATATCTCTCGCCTGCCGCCGCGTTCACTGGGTTGGGCCGAAGGACTTGATCCCCTTGGCGAGGACCTCGATGCCGTCGATCGTCCGGATCGTCGGGTTCATCGACTGGGCGTCCATCAGGACGAAGCGCTTGTTCTTGACGGCATCCATCTGGCTTGTGACCGGGTCGCTCTCAAGGAAGTCGAGCTTTACCTTCGGATCGTCGGCGGCATAGCGGCGGCGGTCCATTGTCGCGATGACGATAACGGCCGGATTGGCCTCAGCGATCGTCTCCCAACCGACAAGCGGCCATTCTTCTTCCGTCGTGACGACGTTTCGGGCATCCAGCGTCTTCATGATGTAGGCCGGCGCGCTGTTCTTGCCGGCGATGAAGGCGTCGCCGCGAACGTCCTTGCTGGAGTACCAGAAGACGACGGGCAGGTTCCGGGCCGATGGACCTTCTATGGAAGCGACGGCGGTCGCTTCACGCTTGCGAAGGTCGGCGATCAAGGCATCGCCGCGCTCTTTGATATCGAAAATGTCAGAGAGTTGGCTGATTTCCTGGTAGATCAGGTCCATCGTGAACATCTCCCTGCGAACGCCGTCTCCGCCACCGGCATTGACCTTGGCGACGCAATCGGCCGGCGAGATGTAGCTGTTGATGCCGAGATCGGAGAACTGCTCCCGCCGGCCGACGGATCCCTGCGGGCCGACATGCCATTCAAATTCCGCCGCGACGAGATCGGGCTGTTGACCGACAACCGACTCGAAGCTCGGATCGTTGTCGGCGAGGCGTTTGATATGGCTGTTTGCCTCCGCATATTGCGGCAGCACCGGGCCGACCCAGACCGCCGTGCCGGCAATCTTGTCGGCAAGACCGAGCGAGAGGAGGATTTCCGTCATGCCCTGGCCGATCGACACGATCCGCGACGGAGCCTTGGTGAAGGTGACCTGCTGGCCACAATTGTTGATAGACAACGGATAGGCCGTTGCGGCATGGCCGGGAGCGGCGGCGACAAGGAAGCCGCAGGCAAGCGTGATGCTGGTCAGAAAATGGCGCATGATCATGTCTCGATTTGGGGGAATGGCGAGCGTCACCGCGCCGCTGGTGGCGACGTGGAAACTAGGTCACGCCGGGACTAACGACGGAAAATCCAATCGAGACGGATGCGTGCCAAGGCATGGCGAAGGGTAAGATGGGTCATATCTGTTCCTTTCCGGGCATCCCCGCCCGGGTGATTGGATGGTGCTTGACGGCAGGTCTCCTGACTTGCGGATGTCTGCTTCCCATCTGCCTTCCCGCGAAACCTTCGCAGTGGCATGGCCCTTGAGCCCGAGGATGAGCGGCAATCCGCTTACAGTTGCGGGGGCAGTCACGGTCTTGGTCCCTTTTGGGTTGCCCGCACCGTGTTCCCTATTAATCCCCTTGGAGTCATCCTAAGGGAACCGTCATTGTCATCTATGACAGCCCTGCGATCCGGGTCAAGGCCGTGCGTTGCGGACGCGCCGCTGAAACTAGGGTTGCATGCGCTCACGGCGGTGCAGCGGTGCCTTTCCAAAGGAGGTGCGCAAGTTTGCATAAAGGGTGAATCCGTCTTTCCGTATCATCGATATAAAATGTTATAACGTTACAAACGTATTTCAGGTTGCCTGTCAAGTCGCTCGGTGAGGAATGCGGCTTTGGCTGCATAGCCGTTGAAAGCCGCGTGCGAAAGATCGCTAAAATCACTTCGGGCGGTTGACTTCCAAGCGGCATACAAAATACAGGAGTGAAATACTCCACTTATTTGTCCCGATCGTTGGATGATATTCGAGGGCGCTTCCATGCATCATCACGCCACACGCTTTTGCCTGATCGCTGCCACCTTCACGAACTTAAGCCGCCGGTCGGACGTCTTTCCGCGCGCAACGCGATAGGCCACGCCGGCTAAGCTTCTTGCGGCTGCGACAACAAGACGGGAATGCAGACTTTGCCTTTTTCATTTTTCAGCCGACGCGACATTCTCTGCGGTATGACCGCAACCGCGGCCCTTGCGGCCCTGAAAATGCCCGCCATCGCTGCGGATGAGCCCCTGCGGTTTGAGTGTGACTATGGCGTGGCCGTCCTGCCGAAACCTGCGCAGCGCGTCGTCTCGCTCGGCTACACCACGCAGGATACATTGCTCGCCCTCGAGGTCGTTCCCCTTGCCATTCGCGATTGGTACGGCGATCAGCCGTCGGGCGTCTGGCCGTGGGCGCAACCCTATCTGAAAGACGCCCATCCGCGGCTCATCAAAGGCGCTGTCAGCCTCGAGCTCATCGCCACCCTCAAGCCGGACCTCATCGTCGCCATCAGTTCCGGGATTACGGAAGCGGAATATGCCGGACTGTCGCGCATTGCGCCGGTGCTGATGCAGCCGAAGGGCGTTTCCACCTATGGCCTGCCCTGGGATGAAATGACATTGCTGATCGGGCGCGCCGTCGGCAAGGATCGGCTTGCCGCCGAACTGATCGCCAGGACGCGCCAGACGATTGCCACTGTCCGCCAGCGACATCCCGATTGGGCCGGACGTACGGCCACCGCCGCCTACCACGAGGGCGGCGAGACCGGCCTGTTCGCGCCTTCCGACACCCGCGGCCATTTTCTGGCGGAACTGGGATTCCAGCTGCCCCCCGCAGCGATGGGTCTTATCGGCCCAGGCGGGTTCTATCAGAAGCTCTCGCCCGAGGACCTTGCCGTCCTCGAAGCGGATCTGCTTCTTTGGGTATCGGCGTCCGAGGATGCCGGCGATCTGCGCAAGCTCCCCATGCGGCTGCTGTTGAAGTCCCACACGGAGGGACGCGAAGTCTTTGCGGGCGCAACTGTTGCTGCGGCGATCTCTTTTGGCAGCGTTTTGTCATTGCCCTTCGCGGTAACCTCGCTCGAGGCGGATATCGCGGCTGCGCTGGATGGCGACCCGAAGACCCCGGTGCCAGGCGCCGTGCGGGCGGGGATCGCACCGTGATGCCGGCCGCTGCTCAGCTGGCGCCGAGATGGCCTGCCTCAAGCCGACGGTGGGCGATGGCCGCTCTGGGCATCCTGATTTTGGTCCTGCTCTGCCTGCTCAGCCTCAGCCTCGGCGCCCGACCGATTGCCCCTTCGACGGTGCTCGATGCCTTTCTCGCCTATGACGGCCAGTCGATGGAGCATGTGGCGGTGCGGGCCTATCGGGTTCCCCGCACCCTGCTCGGGCTTGCCTGCGGGGCAGCCTTCGGTGTCTCCGGGGCGATCATGCAGGCCGTCACACGCAATGCGCTCGCCGATCCCGGTCTTCTCGGCGTCAATGCAGGGGCTGCCTTCTTCGTCACCATTGCCGCCGGCGTTCTCGGTATTCAGGCGATCGGCGACACTCTCTGGTTCGCGCTGCTCGGCGCCATCGTCGTAACCGTGCTGGTCTATGCGCTCGGCTCCCTCGGGCGCGCGGGATCGACGCCGCTGCGGCTGCTTCTTGCCGGGGTTGCGGTCGGCTCGGTCCTCGGCGGCCTCGGGTCGGCGATCGTGCTTCTCAATCCCGTTGGTTTCGAAAGCATGCGTGTCTGGTCCATCGGTGCCCTTAGCGGCCGCGACATGGGCATTGTCTCGGCCGTCACGCCCTTCATTCTTCTTGGACTGGCGATTGCAGCCTTCATAGCCCCTGCCCTCAACGCCATGGCTCTCGGTAGCGACAATGCCCAGGCGCTGGGGACGCATGTCATCCGCACCCGGGTGATGGCGGCCGTTGCCGTCACGCTGTTGGCCGGCGCTGGAACGGCGGCTGTCGGCCCGATCGGCTTCATCGGGCTGATGACGCCGCATGCGGTCCGGGCACTGTTCGGGCCGGATCAACGGCTGATTATCGGTGGCACGATGATCGTCGGCCCCATCCTCTTGCTTTCAGCCGACATTCTGGGACGCTTCCTGATCCCCGGAGAGCTCGAAGCCGGCGTCGTCACCGCTTTTCTCGGCGCACCTATCCTGATCCTTCTGGTGCAGCGGCAAAGAGTAAACCGGCTGTGAGCGGGGCCATGGCAGAAACGACCGGCATCATCGTCGTCCGCCCGTTTGGCGGCGTTCTTTCCCTGCGCCTGCATCGCCGGACGCTTGTGGTCGCCGTCATCATGCTCCTGCTGTGCCTGGCGGTCGTCCTGTTATCGCTCTGCTTTGGCGACTACGCCGTCTCGCTGCCGGATGTGGCGCGGACGCTCATTGGTCGTGGCGACGAAACCACGGCAATGATCGTCCTCGAGTGGCGTCTGCCGCGCGCGTTGCTGGCGCTGCTGCTGGGGGCAGCCCTCGGGCTCAGCGGCGCTATCTTTCAGTCGCTGACGCGCAATCCGCTGGGTTCGCCCGATATCATCGGCTTCTCGGCCGGGGCGCACACCGGTGCGCTGGTGACGATGCTGCTTCTGTCCGGCAGTTTCCTGCAGACAGCTTGCGGGGCGCTGATCGGCGGTCTGACCACGGCTGCTGCGGTCTTTCTGCTGACCTATCGTCAGGGGGTCGAGGGATTCCGGCTGATTGTCGTCGGCGTTGGTATCGCGGCGATGCTTTCGGCCGCCAATCTCTGGATGATCCGCAAGGCGGATCTGCAGGTGGCGATGTCGGCTGCGATGTGGGCGGCGGGCTCGCTGAACGGCCTCGGTTTCGACCGACTTCTACCCGTGGCGCTGGTCCTCACGTTTCTCATTCCGTCGGCGCTCATCCTTGCCCGACCGCTGCGTCAGCTCGACATGGGCGACGATGCTGCCATGGCGTCCGGGATGATGCCCGATCGCACCCGGCTGCTGCTGGCGGTGATCGGCGTTGCCCTCGTCGCCGTCGTCACGGCAGCGGCAGGTCCCATTGCCTTCATTGCCCTGGCCGCTCCCCAGCTTTCCCGGCGGGTGACGCGCTCGGCGGGCATCGCACTGATGCCCGCCGCGCTGATGGGAGGACTGCTGCTGCTCATCTCCGACTGGGCGGCCCAGCACGCGCTCGGCCTGCAATTGCCTGTCGGCATCATGACTTTCAACATTGGCGGCCTTTATTTCGTATGGTTGCTCGCCAGCGAGGGGCGGAAATGACGACGGCAAGACTTCATGCGGACGCGGTCACCCTGCGCTACCGGCAATCGACCGTTGCCCGCGACCTGTCGGTGACGATCCCGGATGGTTCGCTCACCATCATCATCGGCCCCAATGCCTGCGGCAAGTCGACCCTTTTGCGCGCCCTCTCCCGGCTGCTGCGGCCAGCGGAGGGGCACGTCATCCTCGATGGCGCCAGCATCGCCAGCCTGCCCGCCAAGGAGGTCGCCCGCCGGATCGGCCTTCTGCCGCAAAGTTCGGATGCGCCTGATGGCATCACCGTCGAGGATCTTGTCGCGCGCGGGCGTTATCCGCACCAGTCGCTGTTGCGCCAGTGGTCTGCGGCCGATCAAGCCGCCGTCGCCTCGGCGCTGGTTGCGACCGGAATCTCGGACCTTGCCCCGCGGCTGGTCGATGAGTTGTCGGGCGGACAGCGCCAGCGGGTGTGGCTGGCAATGGTGCTCGCCCAGCAGACACCTATCCTGCTGCTGGATGAGCCGACGACCTTTCTCGACATCGCCCACCAGATCGATCTGCTCGATCTGCTCAATGATATCCATGCGGAGGGGCGGACCGTCGTTGCCGTGCTGCACGATCTCAACCAGGCCTGCCGCTATGCCACGCACCTCATCATCATGCGCGACGGCGCCATCGTTGCCGAAGGCTCGCCCGCAGAGATCATGTCGGAGCAGTTGGTCGAAAGCGTCTTCGGCCTTGCCTGCATGATCATTGCCGATCCTGTCACCGGCAGTCCGATGGTCGTTCCGCGCAGTCGGCACGCCGTCACGTCCGGCCATCCCCACGCCACCAAAGCGGCGCGGCCGGCTGAAACATCACTCCATCACCTGGTCACGGCAATAGAGAAGGACGGCCTATGAGTATGATGCAGGAGTTCAAGCTATCCGGCGTCGCCATACCGCACGACGCCAAAGGCATGCTGGACGAGATGTGCGAGCATTTCATCGAGCACTCCGTGGTCGAGCGCGACGGCAACCTGGCGCTGCTCAAGGGCGATACCGGCGTGGCCGCGCTTCGCCTGCAGGACAACCGCCTGCTGATCGAACTCAATTGCCCGTCAGAACAGGCCATGCAGATGACCTGCAACAGCATCGCCGAGCACCTGGCCTATTTCGCCGGGGAAGATCCCTTCGAAATCAGCTGGTCGATGCCCCAGAAACCGAGGATCCTGCCCGATCTTCACGAGGTCACCGTTGTTTCGGCAGAGGATGTCACGCCCTGCATGCGGCGGGTGAAGATGGCATGCGACGATCTCAGCCCGTTTGCTGTCGACGGGATGCATGTTCGCCTCCTCATTCCGCCAAAAGACCGGCCGCCAGTCTGGCCGAAGCTTCTGCCGGACGGCAGGACCGGCTGGCCGGAGGGAGAAGACGAACTCGTCGCCCGCATCTACACCATCCGCGCCGTCGACCTTGAGCGCCGGGAGCTGTGGATCGATTTCTTCCAGCATCCGTCGAGCGTCGCGACCCCCGGCGCCGATTTTGCCCGCGATGCCCAGCCCGGCCAGAGGCTGGCGCTTGTCGGGCCGGTTGGAGGCGGATTTCCGCCTGTGGCGAAGGTTCTCGTCGCCGGCGATGAAACCGCCCTGCCCGCCATTGGCCGCATGCTCAGTGAAGCCGCCCCGCACAGCAGGATACAGGCCATCATCGAGGTCAACAACGCCGCCGAGGAGCAGGTCTTGTCGTCGCCGGCCGAGTTGGAGGTGCGCTGGCTGCATCGGGAGGCCTATCAGAATGGGAACGGCTCCAGCGATACGTTTGGCAACGTCGTTAAGGCGGCGATCGCTTCGATGGACGAGCAAACGTTCGTGTGGGTGGCATGCGAAAAGGAGGAGCTGCGCTCCATCAAGGCGCTTCTGAAGCAGCGCGGCCATGATCGGAAGATGATGTATGCCGCGTGGTACTGGGACAGGAAACAGGCATAAGGTCGACGCAGCAGCGTGACTCGAGCGCTGACCGCGACGGTGTGACATCATGGTTGCGGTGGCGATGAAGCTTCCCGACAAACTATCCGATCTTTCTCGTTCATTGCGATCGCCTTCGTTTTCGCGCAAGGTGAACCCAAATGAAGGATCAACCGATGTTTCTCACGGATCGACAGACCGAAATCGTTGCGCTTGCCAAATCCGCCGGGCGCGTCCTTGTCGACGATCTGGCGACGCGGTTCAACGTCACGCCGCAGACCATTCGCAAGGATCTGAACGATCTCTGCGATGGCCAGATCCTGACGCGCATGCATGGCGGCGCGAGCCTGCCGAGCGGCACCGCCAATGTCCGCTACGAGCAGAGACGGCAGATAGCCTCGGCGGAAAAGCAGGCGATCGGCGCGGCGGCAGCTCAACTCATTCCCAACAATGCGTCGCTGTTCATTAATATCGGCACGACCACCGAGGCGGTGAGCGAGGCGCTGATCGCCCATCACGAGCTTATGGTCATCACCAATAACATCAATGTTGCCAACCGTCTGCGACTGTATTCCGCCATCGAAGTCGTCGTGGCCGGGGGCGTTGTGCGGGCGTCCGACGGCGGCATCGTCGGGGAGGCTGCCGTGGATTTCATCCGGCAGTTCAAGGTCGATTACGCCGTCATCGGGGCCTCGGCCATAGACGCCGATGGCGCGCTGTTGGACTATGATTTTCGCGAGGTGAAGGTGGCGCAGGCCATCATCGCCAATGCCCGGCACGTCATTCTTGTGGCTGATTCCACCAAGTTCGAGCGAACGGCACCCGTCAGGATCGGCCAGCTCTCGCAGGTCCAGACGCTGATCACCGACCGCTGTTCCGTCGATGCCATCCGGCTGATCTGCAACGACAACAATGTCGCGCTTATCGAAACATCCAATATCAGCTGAGTAGAACATAACTTTCGTTTGACATTCGTTCTGTTTTCGCTTTTGATGCACCTCATGATGCAAGCGCAATAAATTTGTGCATTGCGAAAGTCTGGCTCTTGGGAGAGAGACAGTGGGGGACGGCGTGTTCGATCTTTTTGTCATTGGTGGCGGCATCAACGGATGCGGCATTGCGCGTGATGCTGCCGGCCGGGGTTACTCGGTAGCGCTCGCCGAAATGAACGATTTCGCCTCTGGCACGTCCTCCGGCTCGACGAAGCTTATCCATGGCGGGCTGCGCTATCTCGAACATTACGAGTTCCGCCTCGTTCGCGAATCCCTGATGGAGCGCGAAGTCCTCTGGGCGATGGCGCCGCACATCATCTGGCCGATGCGCTTCGTGCTGCCATACCAGAAGGGCGGCATCCGCCCGGCCTGGCTCATCCGCCTCGGGCTGTTTCTCTACGATCACCTCGGCGGCAGAAAGCTGCTGCCACCGACATCCGTTCTCGACATGCGCCGCGATCCGGCCGGTCGGCCGCTGAAGGCGCTGTTCTCAAAGGCTTTCGAGTATTCCGACGGATGGGTCGACGATGCCCGTCTGGTGGTGCTCAACGCGAGAGACGCAGCCAATCGCGGCGCCCGCATCATGCCGCGGACCCGCGTCCGTGCGGCGCGCTGGGAAAACGGGGCCTGGACCATCGAGACGCAGGATATGGCGTCGGGCAAGACTGACGAGTTCCAGGCACGCATGCTGGTCAATGCGGCGGGCCCTTGGGTGGATCAGGTGCTTTCGAGCGCCTTTGGCAAGAACCAGGTCCACAATGTCCGCCTCGTGCAAGGCAGCCATATCGTCGTCAAGAAGAAGTTCGACGATCCGCGCGCCTACTTCTTTCAGAACCCGGACAACCGGATCATCTTTGCCATTCCATACGAGCAGGATTTCACCCTGATCGGCACGACAGATCAGGACTTCGATGGCGATCCGAAGGACATTCGCATCACGCAGCGCGAGGTCGACTATCTCTGCAACGCCGCCAGCGAGTATTTCGCGGAGCCGGTGACGCCTGCCGATATCGTCTGGTCCTATTCCGGGGTGCGGCCACTGTTCGACGACGGCGCTTCCAAGGCCCAGGAAGCCACGCGCGACTACGTGTTGAAGCGCGACGAACTGCCCGGTGGCGGGCTGCTGCTCAATATCTTCGGCGGCAAGCTCACCACCTACAGGCGGCTGGCCGAGCATGCGCTGGAAAAGATCGGCGAGGCGATCGGCCCCAGGGGCAAGCCCTGGACGGCGGGCAGCCATTTGCCCGGCGGGGAATTTCCTGCCACCGGCTATGACGACGAAGTCGCCAAGCTGAAGCGTGCCTATCCGTTTCTGGCCGACCGGCATGCGCGCCGTCTTGTCCGGCTCTACGGCACCTCGGCTGCGACCTTGCTTGGCAAGACGGCGAGCACTGCCGAACTCGGCCGGAATTTCGGCGACGACCTCTTCGAATGCGAGGTGCGCTGGCTGATCGAAAACGAATGGGCAAGGCACGCGGAGGATGTGCTTTGGCGCCGGACGAAGAAAGGCCTGTATCTTTCCAAGGATCAGGCCGTCGAACTTGAGAGATTTATCGCCGGGGTGACCAAGCACGAGGAGCGTTAGCCCGCTCAGGACATACATCACCGCTGGTTTGGGGGAGGCACGGGGATTTAATGCTGGAATTGCGCAATGTGGCCAAGATGGCGGGCAGTGAATATCACATTCACCCGACCAACCTTGTCCTTCAGGCAGGAACGCTGAACGTTCTGCTCGGCCCGACCCTGTCGGGCAAGACATCGCTGATGCGCCTGATGGCCGGGCTCGACAAGCCGACGTCCGGGACCGTTCATTTCGATGGCGTCGATGTCACCGGCCTGCCCGTGCAGAAACGCTCGGTCGCCATGGTCTATCAGCAGTTCATCAACTATCCCGCGATGAGCGTCTACGAGAACATCGCGTCGCCGATGCGCATCGCAGGTAAGGACGCTGCGACGATCGATCGCGAGGTCCGCAAGGCCGCCGAGCTGATGAAGCTGACGCCTTATCTCGATCGGCTGCCGCTCAACCTCTCCGGTGGCCAGCAGCAGCGCACGGCAATCGCCCGGGCGATCGTCAAGGACGCCCGTCTCGTCCTGCTCGACGAGCCGCTCGCCAACCTCGACTACAAGCTGCGCGAGGAACTGCGCGAAGAATTGCCGAGGCTGTTTGCAGCCTCCGGCTCGATCTTCGTCTACGCGACAACCGAACCCTCGGAAGCTCTGCTGCTCGGTGGCAACACGGCATCGCTCAGCGAAGGGCGCATCAGCCAGTTCGGTCCGACCATCGACGTCTACCGCAATCCCACTGACATCGTCACCGCCCGGACCTTCGCCGATCCGCCGCTGAACACCATCGACCTCGTGCGCTCCGGAAACACGCTGCAGCGCAATGGCGAGACGATCCTGCAACTGCCGGATCATCTGGCGCGCGTGCCGGAAGGTCACTGCGTGATCGCCTTCCAGCCGCACCACTTGTCGGTCGCCAGGCGGCACGACACGTCGTCAGCCCTGAAGGCGCGGGTGATCATTTCCGAAATTGCCGGCTCCGAGAGCTTCATCCATGTCGAGGCCGTGGGCTCGCGCTGGGTTATGCTGGAACATGGCATCCACGACATCGACCCCGACACGATGGTCGATCTCTTTGTCGATACACGCCACTTGATGGCCTTCGATACTGCGGGGCAGTCGATTGCCCACGCTGTGAACGGATAGGAGACCGGATATGGCACGCATCACGCTCGATCACATCCGCCATGCCTACGCCCCGAACCCGACGGCGGACAAGGATTATGCACTCCGAGAAGTCCACCACGAGTGGCGCGACGGCGGCGCCTATGCGCTGCTGGGGCCTTCCGGCTGCGGCAAGACGACCTTGCTCAACATCATTTCGGGCCTGCTGCGCCCGTCGCACGGCCGCATCCTCTTCGACGGTCGCGATGTCACCGACCTGCCGACGCAGGAGCGCAACATCGCCCAGGTGTTCCAGTTTCCGGTCGTCTACGACACGATGACCGTCTACGACAACCTCGCCTTTCCACTGCGCAACCGCGGCGTCGCCGAAGCCGATGTCGACCGTAGGGTGCGTGAGACGCTCGAGATGATCGATCTTGCGAGCTGGGCGAACCGCAAGGCGAGCGGCCTCACCGCCGACCAGAAGCAGAAAATCTCGCTCGGACGCGGCCTCGTGCGCAACGACGTCAGCGCCATCCTGTTCGACGAGCCGCTGACGGTCATCGACCCCCATATGAAATGGCAGCTGCGCTCGCAGCTGAAGCTCCTGCACAAGCAGTTCGGCTATACCATGGTCTACGTCACCCATGACCAGACGGAGGCGCTGACCTTCGCCGACAAGGTGGTGGTGATGTATGACGGTCAGATCGTCCAGATCGGCACGCCGGCCGAACTGTTCGAGCGGCCAAGCCATACTTTCGTCGGCTACTTCATCGGCTCGCCAGGTATGAACGTCATGCCGGCCAAGGTCGACGGCAGCTCTGTGCAGGTGGGCGACCAGAGGCTTGATCTCGGCTACTCACCTGACACCGGCAGCGCTGTGAAAACGGAACTCGGCATCCGCCCAGAGTTCATCCGCATCGGCCGCGAAGGCATGCCGGTGGCGATCAGCAAGGTCGAGGATATTGGCCGGCAGAAGATCGTCAGAGCCCAATTTTCCGGCCAGCCGATCGCCATCATCGTGCCTGAGGACGGCGAGATTCCATCCGAACCGCGGATCACCTTCGATCCCGCCGCCATCAGCATCTACGCCGATTCCTGGCGTGTCGGCAGGGAGGCCTGATCATGAACAAGCCATGGAACAACAAAGCCTGGTTCCTCGTCATGCCGGTGCTGATCCTCGTCGCCTTTTCGGCGGTCATCCCGCTGATGACGGTTGTCAATTACTCGGTGCAGGATACGTTCGGCAACAACCAGTTCTTCTGGGCCGGCACCGACTGGTTCGTCCAGACTTTGCGCTCGGACCGGTTCTGGTCGGCGCTGGAGCGTAATCTCGCCTTCTCGTTCATCATTCTCGCGCTGGAAATCCCGCTCGGCATCTTCATCGCGTTGAACATGCCGAAAACCGGTCCCGGCGTCCCGGTCTGCCTGGTGCTCATGGCGCTGCCGCTGCTCATTCCGTGGAATGTCGTCGGCACCATCTGGCAGGTCTTCGGGCGCAGCGATATCGGCCTTCTCGGCCACACGCTGAATGCCATCGGCATCGACTACAACTACGTTCGTAATCCGCTGGATGCCTGGCTCACGGTTATCGTCATGGACGTCTGGCATTGGACGAGCCTCGTGGTACTGCTGTGCTATGCGGGCCTGGTCTCGATCCCGGATGCCTTTTACCAGGCGGCGAAGATCGATGGCGCATCGCGCATGGCGGTGTTCCGCTACATCCAGTTGCCGAAGATGAAGCGCGTGCTCACCATCGCCATTCTGTTGCGGTTTATGGACAGCTTCATGATCTACACGGAGCCCTTCGTCGTCACCGGCGGCGGACCAGGCAACTCCACGACCTTCCTGTCGATCGACCTCGTGAAGACGGCGCTCGGGCAATTCGACCTCGGCCCGGCGGCTGCCATGTCGATCATCTACTTCCTCATCATCCTGCTGCTCTCATGGGTGTTCTACACCGTGATGACCAGCTACGACGCGGAGACCTGATATGGCTGTCGCTCTCGCCCCATCCGCCAATCCGGCCCTGAAGGCAGAAGGATCGCGCTTCGGATTCCTGATCCCGACGATCTATATCCTGTGCCTGTTGCTGCCGATCTACTGGCTCATCAACATGAGCTTCAAGACCAACGAGGAAATCGTCACCTCGATGACGCTCTATCCCCATACGCCGACGCTGCACAACTACATCGTCATCTTTACGGACAGCTCCTGGTATTCCGGCTACATCAACTCGATCATCTACGTCGTCATGAACATGGTGATCTCGGTCTGCGCCGCGCTGCCCGCAGCCTATGCCTTCTCGCGCTACCGGTTCCTCGGCGACAAGCACCTGTTCTTCTGGCTGCTCACCAACCGGATGGCGCCGCCCGCCGTCTTCGCCCTGCCCTTCTTCCAGCTCTATTCCGCCTTCGGGTTGATCGACACGCATATCGCGGTCGCCCTTGCCCACTGCCTGTTCAATGTGCCGCTGGCGGTCTGGATTCTCGAGGGCTTCATGTCGGGCGTGCCGAAGGAGATCGACGAGATGTCCTACATCGACGGCTATTCCTTCCCGCGCTTCTTCGTGAAGATCTTCGTTCCGCTGATTGCGAGCGGCATCGGGGTGGCGGCTTTCTTCTGCTTCATGTTCTCCTGGGTCGAGCTGCTGCTCGCCCGGACCCTGACGACGACGGATGCCAAGCCGATCGCAGCCACGATGACGCGAACCGTTTCGGCATCCGGGATGGATTGGGGCCTGCTGGCGGCGGCCGGCGTGCTGACGCTGATCCCCGGCGCGCTCGTCATCTATTTCGTCAGAAACTACATTGCCAAGGGCTTTGCCCTCGGGAGGGTATGATCATGAACCTCGATTTCAGCTGGATGGCATGGACGCCGCCGACGATCATCTTCTTCGTGGTCATCTTCGCCCTGCTTCTCGGCATGGGTTTTTGGGAATATCTTTCGCCGGGCGGCAATCCGCGCGTCGGCATCCTGCATTTCGAAACGACCCGCGGCGACAGGCTTTTTGTCACGCTACTGGGTTCCGCTTTCATTCATCTCGCATGGCTGGGTCTTGTCGGACCCAACCTTTGGTGGGCTCTTGCTCTCTCCGTGGTCTACGCCATCGGCGTATTCCGCTTCGTGTGAGGCAAGTCGATGCGGGTCGCCGAACCTTCGGCGATCCGAGACTGACGCAACTGCAATCGCAAATGGGGAGGATTCTATGCGAACGCATCTATTGACGACGACGGCAGCCCTGCTGCTGGCCGTGACGGGCACTGCCTATGCCGGGATGGAGGAGGCTAAGACCTTTCTCGGCAAGGAAATCGGCGACATGTCGACCTTGTCGAAGGCCGAACAGGAAAAGGAAATGCAGTGGTTCGTGGACGCCGCCAAGCCCTTCAAGGGCATGGAAATCAAGGTCGTCTCGGAATCGCTGACCACCCACCAGTATGAATCGCAGGTCCTGGCACCAGCCTTTACCGCCATCACCGGCATTAAGGTCACCCATGACGTCATCCAGGAGGGCGACGTCGTCGAGAAGATCCAGACGCAGATGCAAACCGGCCAGAACCTCTACGACGGCTGGGTCAACGATTCCGACCTGATCGGCACCCATTGGCGCTACCAGCAGGTCCGCAACCTGACCGACTGGATGGAAGGCGAAGGCAAGGACGTGACCAATCCCGGTCTCGACCTGAAGGATTTCATCGGCACATCCTTCACCACGGCTCCGGACAAGAAGCTCTACCAGCTTCCCGACCAGCAGTTCGCCAACCTCTACTGGTTCCGGTACGATTGGTTCAACGATCCGAAGAACAAGGCCGACTTCAAGGCCAAGTATGGCTATGAGCTCGGCGTGCCGGTCAACTGGTCGGCATACGAAGACATCGCTGAATTCTTCACCGGCCGCGATGTCGGCGGCAAGAAGGTGTTCGGCCACATGGACTACGGCAAGAAGGACCCGTCGCTCGGCTGGCGCTTCACCGACGCCTGGCTGTCGATGGCTGGCAACGGCGACAAGGGCCTTCCGAACGGCCTTCCCGTCGACGAATGGGGCATCAAGGTCAACGAGAAGTCCCAGCCAGTCGGCTCCTGCGTTGCGCGTGGCGGCGATACCAACGGTCCTGCCGCCGTCTACTCGATCCAGAAATATCTCGACTGGATCAAGGCCTATGCGCCCCAGGAATCTCAAGGCATGACCTTCTCCGAATCCGGCCCCGTGCCGGCGCAGGGGAATATCGCCCAGCAGATCTTCTGGTACACGGCGTTCACCGCCGACATGGTCAAGCCCGGCCTGCCGGTCATGAACGACGACGGCACGCCGAAATGGCGCATGGCACCGAGCCCGCACGGCGTCTACTGGAAAGACGGCATGAAGCTCGGCTATCAGGACGTCGGTTCCTGGACGCTGATGAAGTCTACCCCGACAGACCGCGCCAAGGCCGCCTGGCTCTATGCGCAGTTCGTCACCTCGAAGACGGTCGACGTCAAGAAGAGCCATGTCGGGCTCACCTTCATTCGCGACTCGACCATCCACGACAAGAGCTTCACCGAGCGTGCTCCGAAGCTTGGCGGCCTGATCGAGTTCTATCGCTCGCCGGCCCGCGTCCAGTGGTCGCCGACAGGCACCAACGTTCCGGATTATCCGAAGCTCGCACAGCTCTGGTGGCAGGCGATCGGCGATGCGGCATCGGGTGCCAAGACCGCGCAGGCGGCGATGGACTCGCTCTGCGAAGCCCAGGAAAAGGTCATGGAGCGTATCGAGCGCTCCAAGGTCCAGGGCGACATCGGTCCGAAGCTCGCCGAAGAGCATGACTTGGCTTTCTGGAACAAGGATGCTGTGTCCAAGGGCAACCTCGCACCGCAGCTGAAGATCGCCCAGGAAAAGGAAAAGCCGCAGACCGTGAACTACGACGAACTGGTCAAGAGCTGGCAGTCGAAGTAATCACTACCGACTAGGCCGGGCATCGCAGCCCGGCCGACCGCCGCCGGCACTCATGCCGGCGGCATTTCCCCAAACACGACATCCTCACCCTGCCTTGTGGCGGGACGGATATTTTTTGCCTTATCGGAGCCGTCCATGAGCGGATATATCCTCGCAATCGACCAGGGAACGACGTCGTCGCGCGCGATCGTCTTCGATGCGGCGATGCAGATGGTCGCCGTCTCGCAGCGCGAGATTACCCAGCATTTCCCCCAGCCCCGTTGGGTGGAACATGATGCGCAGGAAATCTGGCAGTCGGTTCTGGACGTTTCGCGCGCCGCGCTTGAGATGGCCAAGCTCGAGGCCAGCCAGATCGCCGCCATCGGCATCACCAATCAGCGCGAAACGACCGTCGTCTGGGATCGCGCCAGCGGCGAACCTCTCCACCGCGCCATCGTCTGGCAGGACAGGCGCACCGCCGAGATCTGCGAAAGCCTGAAGGCGGACGGCTACGAGAAACTGTTTACCGCAAAGACCGGCCTGCTTCTCGATCCCTACTTTTCCGGAACCAAGCTGCGCTGGCTGCTCGAGAGTGTCGATGGGCTGCGTGCACGGGCGGAGACAGGCGAGGTCTGCTTCGGCACGATCGACAGCTGGCTGATCTACAAGCTCACCGGCGGCGCACGACACCTGACCGACGCAACCAATGCCTGCCGCACCCTTCTCTACAATATCACCGACAATGGCTGGGACGAGGAACTGCTTGGCATCCTCAGTATCCCGCGCGCCATGCTGCCCGAGGTCAAGGATTGCGCGGATGACTTCGGCTGCACGACGGCCGATCTGTTTGGCGCCGAAATCCCGATCCTCGGTGTCGCCGGCGATCAGCAGGCGGCGACGATCGGTAATGCCTGCTTTGCTCCGGGCATGATGAAATCGACCTATGGGACCGGTTGCTTCGCGCTTCTGAACACCGGCACAGAAAAGGTCGTCTCCACCCACCGGATGCTGACGACGATCGCCTACCGCCTTGACGGCGTGACGACCTATGCGCTGGAAGGCTCCATCTTCATCGCCGGCGCTGCCGTCCAATGGCTGCGCGACGGGCTGGGCGTGATCGAGCAGGCATCCGAGGCGGGTCGACTGGCCGAGGCGGCTGCCGAAGATCAGCAGGTTTACATCGTGCCGGCGTTTACGGGTCTGGGCGCTCCCTATTGGGATGCCGAAGCGCGGGGCGCGATCTTTGGCTTGACGCGCAACAGCGGGCCTGCAGAAATCGCCCGCGCCGTGCTTGAGGCCGTTGCCTACCAGACGCTCGATCTGCTCTTTGCCATGAAGCGAGATTGGGGCGACCACGAAATAGAGACGGTGCTGCGGGTCGATGGCGGAATGGCGGCGTCAGACTGGACGATGCAGCGGCTGGCCGATATTCTCGCAACATCGGTCGATCGCTCCGCCGTCCTGGAGACGACGGCGCTTGGAGCAGCCTGGCTTGCCGGTAGCAAGGCGGGTGTCTGGCCTGGGCAGCAGGCATTTGCCGCAGAGTGGCGCTGCGACCGACGCTTCGTGTCGGGGATAAGCGAAAGCCTGCGCCAGGCCAAGATCGCCGGCTGGCGCGACGCCGTGTCCCGTACGATCACCCGCGAATAGCGCCTAGCAGGCTGGCCGACGGAACCGGTCGTAAACTGCGATTCCGCAGTACTAATCGGATGAGGCCGATGCTATCAGGGGGGTGATAGCGTCGTCGTCGTACGCCGCTTCTATCTTGCGTGCCCGTCCGATCAACGCTGTCCCGTGAAGGTAGCTGGTGAATGTTGTCCATAGCCTATGAATTGGCTGCAGCCCTGCTTTTGCCCTCGAATTTCGTTGCGCTTCTTGGTTTGCTGGGCGTTGCGGCTTTAATTCTGCGGTGGAGAAGGGCTGCTTCCTGGTTGCTCGTCACGGGGGTGGTGTTGCTTTGCGTCGCCGGCTGGTCGCCCCTTGGTCCGGCCCTTCTCATGAAACTGGAGAACCGGTTCCCCGTCCCGCAGTTTCCCGGAGCCGTGACCGGCATCGTCATGCTCGGGGGCGCCGAAGAAGCGCATATCACGGCAGACAGACACGTCCCGACCCTCAACAACAATGCCGAGCGGGTCTTCGAGACTGCCGTGCTGGCACGTCGCTATCCCAACGCTCGCATTCTTCTGTCCGGCGGCGGTGGCCACGTCGTCGCTGGACAATATCGGACCGAGGCAGAGATTGCCCAGAGCATTCTGGTCGATCTCGGCATAGCTGCGGAGCGCATCGAAATGGAACGCCGTTCCCAGACCACTTTCGAGAATGCGGCCCAGAGCGTGGCCCTGGCCAAGCCGCAGCCTTCCGACACCTGGCTGCTCGTCACGTCAGCCTATAATATGCCGCGGGCGGTGGCATCGTTCAGATCGGTCGGCTTTCCGGTGATCCCCTATCCCGTCGACTACCGAACCAAAACCGCAGACCTTCTCCTTCCCTTGAGTACCATCGCCGAAGGCCTGGATATCAGCGACAACGCCGTCCACGAGTGGCTGGGTCTTGCCACCTACAGGCTTACCGGCAAGACGCAGACCTTCTTTCCGGCCGCCAATTAGTAGGCGGTCGACAAGGGCGAAACAAATCACCGTCTCACCCATTTTACTTACCCAATAGACGGTCGTAAGCCAGCATGCCGACCAGCATTGCGCCAACGAAAATCAAGGGGCTCGTCATCCCCATGGACAGGGAGGCGAGGGCGGGACCGGGGCAGAAACCGCCGAGCCCCCAGCCGATGCCGAAGAGGGCTGAGCCGAGGACAAGAGGCACATCGATCCTGCGGTTTGTCGGCAGGTGGAAGCGATCATCCAACACGGGGTGCGGCAGGCGGTGCATGATCCGCACGCCAAGCAGTGCGACGATGACAGCTCCACCAAGGACGAAGGCAAGGCTTGGATCCCAGGCGCCGAAGATATCCAGAAATGCATGAACCCGCGCCGGGTTCAGCATACCTGACAGCGAGAGCCCGAAACCGAAGACGGCACCGGACGCCAAGGCTGTGGCGATCCGCCAAGGAACCCGGCTCATTGCCCGATTGCCTTCAGGATCACGACGGCGAGCACAGCGGAGGTCATAAATGTCGCGACAGCGACCATGGAGCGCGGCGACAGCCGGGCAAGACCGAGGATGCCATGCCCGCTCGTACAACCGGACCCCATGCGCGAACCGAAACCGACGAGAAGCCCGGCAACGATCAGGAGCGGCCACCCGACCGTTACTTCGATCAGGGGCCAGCCGCCAAACAAAATCAGGTAAATGACAGGTCCGAGCGTCAGCCCGAGCACGAAGGCAAGGTTTGTCGCCAGGCCGATGCCGCCGAGAAGACCCCCGACGATCCCGCTGACGCCAGCAATACGACCGTTCAAAAGCAGCAGCATCACAGCCGCAAGGCCGATCAGCATTCCGCCGAGAAGTGCCGGGAGATATTGAATCATCGAGCGTCCTCGCTCTTGCAGAAGATGGTGTAGAGGGCGCCTATGAGTTGTTCGACCTTGTCCTCGGCCAGCCGGTAGAAGATCTGCTTGCCGTCCCTGCGGGTGGCGACGATCATGGCGTCGCGCAACACCGTCAGTTGCTGCGAGAGGTGCGGCTGGTGCAGGTCCACCTTCTCTTCCAACTGACCCACCGAATGCTCCCCCTCCACCAGTGTGCAGACGATCATCAGCCGCGCGGGATGGGCGAGCGTCTTGAGAAGGCTTGCCACCTCCGTCGCGCGAGCCGCCATGTCGCGCGGCGTCATCGTCGTTGTCTCCGACTTCGTCTCATCCGCGCTCATGTCCACGAACCTCCGCCGAGGGCATTGAGCGGGTATTTGAGATAACGCTTCCCATCGCTCTCAGGCTCGGGCAGACGCCCACCCTGCACATTGACCTGCAAGGCGTGCAGGATCAGCTTGGGCATGGGGAGCATTTTGTCGCGGGCGGTGCGCAGCGCGACGAACTCCTCTTCGGTCACGCCAGCGATGTGGATGTTGCTCGCCTTCTGTTCGGCGACAGTGCTCTCCCAACGGGGTGTGCGCCCGCCGGCCTGGTAATCGTGGCCGGTGAACAGCCGCGTCTCGTCTGGAAGCGCCAGAATATCCCTGATCGATCGCCAAAGGAGATGGGGATCGCCGCCAGGGAAATCCGTTCGCGCGGTGCCGCTGTCCGGCATGAAAAGCGTGTCGTGAATGAAGGCCGCGTCGCCGATGAGGTAAGTGACGGACGCAAGCGTATGGCCCGGCGCGAGCATGACCTTCGCTTCGAGAGAACCGATCTTGAAGGTCTCGTTGGCTGAGAAGAGCCTGTCCCATTGCGAGCCGTCAGTCGCAAGCTCCGGCCAGTTGTAGATCTCTTTCCACAGGCGCTGGACCTTGACCACTTTTTCGCCAATGGCTGTCGGTGCACCTGTTTTCTGTTTCAAATAGTGCGCAGCGGAGAAATGATCGGCATGCGGATGGGTGTCGAGGATCCAGGCGACGGTCAGCCTGTTGTCCCGGATGTAGTCGAGCAGCATATCGGCGTTTAGCGATGCCGTTGCCCCTGCCCGCTCGTCGAAATCGAAAACCGGATCGATGATGGCGCATTGGCCGGTCTCGGGGTCCGATACCACGTACTGGATGCTGGAGGTGCGGGCGTCGAAAAAGCCCTTCACGACCGCGCGACGCGAAAAGTGGGTCGCAAGCCAGCGGGACGCTGCGGCAAGGTCGATGCCGTGCCGCAAGCCAAATGCAATCACCTCGCCGGGTTCCATGCGGCCATCCAGAACCTCGCCAATCGCATGGAGAAGCAGTGCCCGCATTCCCGATTTGCAGTGGGCGATAACGGGGCCGTCGGATTGTTCGATGGATCGCTGGAAAGCCCGGACATCCGCCTCGGTCAGGGTCGCAACGGTCACGGGGATAAAGGCGTAGCCGAGCTTCGCCTGCCCGGCTGCCGCCGCCTCGGCATTTGTTCCAGGCTGCGATGGCTCTTCGCCGTCTGGTCTGGCGTTGATCACGGTTGTGAAGCCAAGATCGGCCAACGCTTGAAAATCGACGGCTTTCGGCTGCGCCATCACCGACAGTCTGTTGCTGATCTTCGTTATCGACACGGGCTCGCCTCATCTTTGCAATATACAGTTATATATAATGTATATTGTTAGAGAGTCAAGCGGTGTGCAGATAGCGTTAAGCCGGGCGCTGATGGCCCGGCTTATATTCTCACTCATGACACCTACCGCACGGCAACCTCGGCCGGGCGATGGCGGTCTATTTCTGCATGGGCGGCTGCAGTGCGGCCTGATCGGCGACCACGGCGGACGCTTCATTCAGAAGAACGTCCTTGGCGTTCTTGCGGGCATTTTCAATCGCAAGATCAGCGCTGAGGCTACGCTCGTTGGCCTGCAGGCCATCGTCCTGGCCGGGGTCGACGCCGTCATTGATCTGCTCGCGCGACTTGGAGCGTTTGACCTGCGCCTCGAGCTCCTTGCGGCGCTCGCTTTCGTTCAGCGACAAAGTCCCCTTCTCGCGTTGCGCCTTCAGCTCGTTGATATCCTCGAGCAGGCGCTGGAAGTCGCGATCGTCCTTTGTGCGCGCCTCATGGCGCTTCTGCAGCTCCGGCAGCACCGCCGCGATATCGCCTTCCGTCTTGTAGTTGGCCGGCTTGATCTGCGTCCAGGGGAGCGCATTGTCATAGCTTGCCTCGCCAAAGGTCTTCGGGTCCGACAGGGTTGGCAAGGCCACATCCGGCGTCACGCCGCGCAGCTGCGTCGTTCCGCCGTTGACGCGGAAGAACTGGGCGATCGTCAGTTTCAGTTCGCCGAACTTCGGCTTGGCATTATGGGCAACCTGGTCGAGATTGATCACCGTCTGTACGGTGCCCTTGCCGAAACTGGGTTCGCCGATGATCACGCCGCGTCCGTAATCCTGGATCGCCGCGGCAAAGATTTCGGAGGCCGAGGCAGAGCCGCGATTGATCAGCACGCCCACAGGACCGGTCCAGGCCGGTGCCGGAAGATCGTCGCTCTCGACGGCAACCTTGCCACCGGCGTCGCGTTGCTGGACGACCGGACCCTTGCCGATGAACAGGCCCGTGAGGTCGATGGCCTCAGCCAGCGAGCCGCCGCCATTGTTGCGCAAGTCGATCAGGATGCCGTCCGCATTGTCCTGCTTCAGCTCGGTGATAAGCTTGGCGACGTCGCGGCTGGCGCTCCGGTAGTCCTTGTCGCCCTTCCGACGCGCCTCGAAGTCCTCGTAGAATGCCGGCAGGGTGATCACGCCGACCTTGCGGGTCGTCTCGCCATCCTTGACGGAAAGCAGCGTTTTCCTGGCAGCCTGCTTTTCCAGGCTGATCTTGTCGCGGGTAAGGCTGATGACATGATGGCCACCATCGGCACCGACCTCCGCCGGCAGAATGTCCAGCCGGACGATCGAATCCTTTGCGCCGCGAATCATCTGGACGATCTCGTCGAGCCGCGTGCCGACCACTTCCTTGATGGGACCGTCAGCGCCCTGCCCGACACCGACAATGCGATCGCCGACCGCAAGCTTGCCGGACAATTGCGCCGGTCCGCCCGGAACCAGTTCGCGGATCGTCGTGTAGTCGTCGCGCTCCTGCAGCACCGCGCCGATGCCGACGAGCGAGAGCTTCATCGAAATGTCGAACTCGGCCGAAGCCGTCGCGCCGAAATAGTCGGTGTGGGGGTCGATCGAGGTCGTGTAGGCGTCCATGAACGACTGGAACACGTCCTCGCTCTTGTATTTATAGGCGCGATCCAGCGAGTTCTGGTAGCGCTTGTCGAGCGTGTCGCGAATGGCGTCATCCGCCTTGCCGGCCAGCTTCAGGCGCAACCAATCGGCCTTGACGCGCTTGCGCCAGAGGTCGTCGATCTCGGCCTCGGTTTGCGGCCAGGGCGCCTTGTCGCGCAGGAAGGAATAGCTTTCCTCGGTGTTGAAATCGAAGCCCTTCTTCAGAAGTTCGCGCGCATAGGTCATGCGGTCGACAACGCGCTGCTCATAGAGATTGAACATCGAGAAAGGCAGGCGCAGATCTTCCCGGCTGATCGCATCGTCGATCTTGGTGTTGTCGGCGTTGAACTTGTCGATATCCGCTTGCAGAAACAGCATCCGGTCCGGATCGAGCGACTTGATGAAGCGGTCCATGATCTTGACCGACAGGGCGTCATCAAGCGGGACCGGCTTGTAGCCGAATCGGCTAAGAAACTGCGAACTCAGATGTGCGGCTTGTCCCTGCTGGGGCAGCGGCGCCAGGACGGGCAGCGGTCCCGTTTCCAAGGCATGAGCTGAAGTTGCAATGGCCAGAAAAACGCCAAGAAAACCATAAAGTCTACGCATTCAGCTTTGATCCAATTTCTGTGTCGGGCGCCGCGGTTCAGCGTTGGTGGAACAATTTTGCTCTTTTGGCAACAACTCCACGCGCAGAGGCTCTTTCAGACCTGCATATTCCCTACGCAGCGTTGTTACACATCAACAATGCGCGAGCGGTATTGGGCTTGCCGGTTCGCAGAGGCCGCTCTGTTCGAACGGCCGTCGGCACAGTGCGTCGACGCACTTCGACCGCACGTCAACGCCAACTTTCTCCCGCGATCAGACCTGCGTGCCGGTCTTGCTCTGCGCAACCATGGCTTCGATGTGGTCGACGAGATCATCGGCAAGTCCCAGGCGGCCCGCCAGAAGGTCGAGATAACCGCGCTCGGCCCGCGAATCAGGCTCGATCGTCAGCCGCGACGCGGTGTAGAGTTCGACCTTCTGCTCTTCCGTTACGGCCGCCGCAATGATTGCGTCGAGGTCGGTCGGCGCGGTCAGCTCGCCGTTGATAAAGGTCGCCGCTTCGCCCGTCACATCGGCTGCCGCGATCTTGTCCATGATCAGTTTGCGTTCGGTCTCGTCGATATGGCCGTCGGCCTTGGCTGCCGCGATCATGGCGCGGATGAGCACGAGGACGAATTCATTGCTATTGGCGCCTGACGAGGGCGAGAAGGGCGAATTTTCCGGTGGGGGGAGCGCCGGCTGGGGCGCTTGCGAGGATATGTCTGAAGGTGCGGAGCCGGCCTGGTAGTTCTTGTAGGCCTGGTAGCCGAGCCCGGCGATGGCTGCGAGCCCGCCGACGGCCAGACCTTTTCCGGCGATGCTGCGGCCGGTTTTCGTCCCCAGCAGGGCGCCGACGATGGCGGTCGCTGCAAGGGGATTGTCGCGGGCCTTGCCGACGGCCTCTCCGGCCCGGTCGCGCACCGTACCGCCAAGCCCCGGCACTTGCGAGGTGAGGAACTGATCGAGAAGCTTTTTGGCATCAAACATTCGCAGGGTCTCCCTATTGATCGTTCTTAGATAGGTAAGGGTTGTGCCAATGCAAAGGCCATCGGCCCGGGGTCGTCGGCCCACTTTGTCAGCCACGAACAGAAAGGCGCCACCTTTGCGGTCTATTTGCTGCAGTGCACCATCATCTATGTAATTGAATGTCCTGCTGAAGGAACGCCCATGGTCCTGCCCCAATCAGCGCGTCTGCACCGAATGCTCGGCTATATCGGGTGGCCGCTCGCCCTGTTGTTCATCTGGGATATCGTCGTCACCCTGGCCTATGTCTACCTGCCACATCCGGGGCTCGACCTGCCCTCGCTACCGATGAGCCTGCTCGGTTCGGCGCTCGCTCTGTTTCTCGGGTTTCGCAACAACAATGCCTATAATCGCTGGTGGGAAGCCCGCACGCTATGGGGCGCCATGGTGAATGCGTCCCGTTCCTACGGGCGCGAGGTTTTTCACCTGATCGACACGCTCCCCGAAAGCACCGATCTGCGCCACGACCTGGTGCGGCGACAGATTGCCTATGTGAATGCGCTGAGATGCCATCTGCGCCGGCAGCCGAACCGGGAGGAGATCCGGCCGTTTCTTTCGGAGGATGAGCTCGATGAATTGAGCACTGCCACCAACGCGCCCAACGCGATCCTCAATGAGACCGCAGCCCTGTTGGCGATGGCCCGCCGCAAAGGCTGGATCGACTCCATCCGCAGCGTCCAGATCGAAAAGGTGCTGGTCGACATGAGCAACGCCCAGGGTGGCATGGAGCGGATCAAGAACACGCCGCTGCCACGCGAATACGCCTACTATCCGACGTTGTTCGTCCACATCTTCTGCATTCTCCTGCCGATCGGGCTGGTCGACAGCTTGACGATCTATACGCCGCTTGCCTCCACCATCGTCGGCTTCATGCTGCTGGCCATGGATCGCATCGGTTCCGACCTGCAGGATCCCTTCGAGAACCGCGTACACGATGTGCCTTTGACGTCCCTTTGCCGCACGATCCAGATAGACTTGGAGCAGCTGGTTGGGAAGCAGGCGGTGACCACGCCCATCCGTCCGGTCGAGAACGTGCTCTGGTGATCGGCAGCTCGGCCGGCCCTCTGGCCAGCCGTTTTCCGCCTGCCCCTCAGATATCGTAGGTATTGGCGGCGTTGATCGTCGATATGAACTGGCGGGTGCGCTCCTGGCTCGGCGCGGTGAACAGAAGCCGGGCATCGCCGGTTTCGACGACGCTTCCGGCTTCCAGGAAGACGACATTGTTGGCGATCTTCGAGGCGAGCCTCAGATCGTGTGTGGCCATCACCATGGTCGTGCCTTCGCTGGCAAGTGCGCTCAGCACGTCGACGACCTCGGCCGCAAGCTCTGGGTCGAGCGCCGAGGTCGGCTCGTCGCAGAGAAGCACGCGCGGCGATGGCGCGAGCGCGCGGGCAATGGCGATACGCTGCTGCTGACCGCCGGAAAGGGTTGCCGGCCAGGCATCGGCCTTGGCTTCCATGCCGACCTTCTTCAACAGCTCCATGGCCTTGGCGCGGGCGCGATCCGTCGGCCATTTCAGCACCGTCACCAGACCCTCCATGACGTTTTCGATCGCGGTCTGGTGCGGGAAGAGCTGGAAGTTCTGGAAGACCATGCCCGTCTGACGCCGGATTTTCTGGATCGACTGCCAGCTGGTCTTCTGCTGCGGCACGAAGGTCAGGCTTTCGGTGCCCAGCCGGATGGCGCCCGATGTCGGAATTTCCAGGAGGTTGATGCACCGCAGCAGCGTGCTCTTGCCGCCGCCGGACGGGCCGACAAGCGCGGTGACGCTGCCTTCCGGAATGCGGATGTTGATGTTCTTGAGCACCAGGGCATCGCCGAACCGCTTTTCGATATTGGTGAGCTCGATCATGCATTGGCCTCCATCATACCGCCATAGCGCGCGAAGCGCCGCTCCAGACGAACCTGCAGCGTCGACAGAACCGAGCTGAGGGCGAGATAGATCAACGCGGCCTCGATATAGAGGATCAGCGGCTCGTAAGTGGTGGCAACGACCCGCTGCGCCGCCTGGAACAGTTCCGGCACGGTGATCGCCGCAGCCAGGGAGGTGTCCTTGACCAGCGAGATGAAGGTGTTCGACAAAGGCGGCACGGCGACGCGGGCGGCCTGCGGCAGGATCGTCCGGATCATCGCCTGGCGCCAGCTCATGCCGATCGAATAGGCCGCCTCCCACTGGCCCTTCGGCACAGAGGAGATGACGGCGCGAATGATTTCGGAGGTATAGGCGCCGATGTTGAGCGTAAAGCCGATCAAGGCTGCCGGAAAGGCATCGAGCAGGATGCCGACGCTCGGCAGCCCGTAGAAAATCACGAAGAGCTGGACGAGAAGCGGCGTACCGCGAATGATCCATACGTAGAAGCGGGCGATCGATGCCACAGGCGCCGGACCGAACAGCCGGGCAATCGCCGTGATAAGCCCGAGCACCAGCCCGAGCGCAAAGGACATCAGGGTCAGCGGTATGGTGAAGACCAGCCCGGCCCATAGAAGCGGCGCCAGTGAGTCCGCCATCAGTTGTAACCAGTGCGGCAAGGACGTCTCCTCAAAACAGACGATGCGCTCAACGAAAGATCGTTGAGCGCCCGTCCGGTCAATATAGCAGTTTCAATGTCCTGTGAACGGCGCGAGCGTCCGTTACTTGGAGACGTCCTGGCCGAAATATTTGTCGGAGATCGTCTTGTAGGTCCCGTCCGCCTTGATATCGGCCAGCGCCTTGTTGATG
The DNA here is from genome assembly GCF_049472505.1 of Rhizobium sp. HT1-10. Classification (NCBI taxonomy): domain Bacteria; kingdom Pseudomonadati; phylum Pseudomonadota; class Alphaproteobacteria; order Hyphomicrobiales; family Rhizobiaceae; genus Rhizobium; species Rhizobium sp. HT1-10. The sequence goes on from NZ_JBCEBQ010000002.1 coordinate 635,523, forward strand.
GCGGCCAGCAGCTCAGGCTCCTGCTTGCGGACGATGACGCCCGAATAGCTGGCGTCGTCTTCATGGGCGACGACCTTCACGGGGGCGTCCGGCTTGTGCTTCTTGAAGTCGAGGAAGGAAAGGTTGTCGTTGATCGTGGCATCGGCGCGGCGCGTCAGCACCAGCTGGATCGACTGGTCGAAGCCATCCGTGCCGACAAGCTCGGCGCCCGCCTGCTCAGCAAGCTTGCCGTAATTGCTCGTCAGCGACTGTGCCGCCTTCTTTCCCTTGAGGTCGGCGAAGCTCTTGATGCTGTCATCGTTGTCACGCACGATCAGCACGGCCTTCGAGGCGATGTAGGGATCGGAGAAGTCGTATTTCTGCTTGCGGGCGTCGGTAATGCCGACTTCGTTGATGACGCTGTCGTAGCGCTTGGCATCGAGGCCGGCGATCAGACCGTCCCACTTGCCTTCGACGAACTCAGCCTTGACCCCGAGCTTGGCGGCAATCGCCTCGGCGATCTCCACATCGAAACCCACCAGCTTGCCGCTTCCGTCATGGAATGTGAAAGGCGCATAGGTGCCTTCCGTCCCGACCTTGAAGACGCCGGACGACTTGATGGACGAAAGGTTTTCGCCAGCATGGGCGGGAAGCAGCAGCGCCGCTTGGACGAGCGCAATGGCGGCGATGGTTTTGAGCAGTGTCATGGGGGTAACAATCCGGTGTTGGTGTTCGGGGTTGGAACATCGCAGAAAGAGCCCATCAGATATGCGTCGCAAACTGCAAAGGAAATGAGCAGATGCAAATATTTTTCTCTTTATCGGGGCGTTCGTAGATGGTGCCCTCTTCCGGTTAGACAGCCGCAGGCGCTCGTCGCGTGGCCGAACGCTTGCAAGCGCCTCTTCTGAAGAGACGATCCAAAGACTGATACGAATGGTGCATGCTGTGCGGCGATAGCCAGCGGTTAACCGGCGCCAGCTTAGACGAGCGCGCAGACGGTCTTGGTTTCGAGATAGTTCTCGAGGCCCTGCGCACCATTTTCATAACCCCAGCCGGACTCCTTGTGCCCTCCCTTCGGCAGCTCTGGCGAAAAGTAGGAGTGGCAATTGATCCAGACGGTACCGGAGCGGATTTGCGTGGAAATTCGGTGGGCGCTGCTCAGATCCGAGGTCCAGAGGCTTGCGGCAAGGCCATAGGGAGAGTCATTGGCGAAGGAAAGCGCCTCCTCCACGTCATGAAACGGCGTGACCGCCACCACCGGTCCGAAGATCTCCTCGCGCATCATCCGCATGTCCTGCCGAACGTCGATGACGACGGTTGGCTGATAGAATGTCTGCAGATCGCCCATCTGGCCGCCGCCGGTGACGACCTGCGCGCCGTTGCCTCTGCCCTCGCTGACATAGCTGGCGACGCGGTCGGCCTGCTTGCGGTTGACCAACGGTCCGAGGTCGGTCTCGGGATCGAGCCCGTGGCCGAGCTTGAGCTTGGCGGCCTCAGCGGCCAAACCCTCGACCAGCCGGGCGTAGACAGAGTGATGCGCATAGACGCGCGAACCGGCGACACAGACCTGGCCGCCATTGGCAAAGATGCCGCGCGCAATGCCAGGGATGGCGAGTGCAAAGTCGGCATCCGGCATGACGATGGCCGGCGACTTGCCGCCGAGCTCGAGCGTCAGCTTCTTGAGGTTTCCGCGCGCTGCGCCGACAATCATCTTGCCCACCTCGGTCGAGCCGGTGAAGGCGACCTTGTCGACGCCGGGATGGGCGGTCAGCGCCGCGCCGACGGTTTCGCCAAATCCGGTCAGAATGTTGACGACGCCCGCAGGCAGACCCGCCTCCATCATCAGTTCGCCCAGCCGCAATGTCGTCAGCGATGTCTCCTCGGCAGGTTTCAAGACGATGGTGCAGCCGGCCGCAAGCGCCGGGGCGAGCTTCATCGCGGCCATCAGCATCGGCGAATTCCACGGCGTGATAGCGGCAACCACGCCGATCGGCTCGCGCGTGGTATAAACGAAGATCTTTTTCCCGGCCGGCTGATAGCCGATCGATGTGGGAATGGTCGTGCCGAGGATCTTTGTGGCAAAGCCCGCGTAATAGCGGAACTGCTCTGCGGAAGCGGGTATTTCGCCAAAGCGCCCGGTCTTTAGCGACTTGCCTTGATCGAGTGTTTCGAGTTCGGCCAGTTCATCGACATTGGCCTCGATCAGGTCAGCGATGCGCCAGAGCAATTTGCCGCGCGCCGAGGGCGTCATGCCGCGCCATGCATCGCTCTCGAAGGCTTTCCTGGCTGCTGAGACGGCCACATCCACATCCGCCGCATCGGCCGAGGAAAGCTCGGCCAGCACCTTTCCCGTGGCCGGGTCGCAGGTGGTGAATGTGGCGCCCGATGCGGCGTCGACCCATTGCCCGTCAATCAGCAGCTTCTTCGCGGTCTTTGCGAGGAAGCGAAGAGTGGCTTCTTTTGTGGGCTCTGAGGATCGAATGGCGATGGTCATGGATGAGGATCTCCCGGCCCTGCGGCCAAATCGGCGGCCCGAAGCCGCTCGGATGCATTGAGCGCACCCCGAATGATAGAATGATAGCCGGTACACCGGCAGAGATTGCCTTCGAGGGCAGCAATGATGTCCGTCTCTGTGGCCGCCGGCTGCTCGATGAACAACGCCGTCAGGGCCATCACGAAACCGGGCGCGCAATAGCCGCATTGGAAGGCGTTTTCCTCGGCGAGACCGACCTTGACGAACTCGGCAATGGCGATCGCATCGACCCCTTCCGGGGTGATCACCTCGGCGTCCTGCAACTGCCAGGCCATGATGAGGCAACTATTGACCGCACGACCGTTCATCAGCACCGTGCAGGCGCCGCAGCGGCCGATGCCGCAGGCGATCTTGGTGGCTGTCAGGCCGAGCCCGTCGCGCAAGAGATCGGAAAGCCTCGTTTCCGCCGACACATCAAGATCTCTAGCTTCGCCGTTGAGCCGGAAACGCAATAGCATGGTGTCCGCCCTGTTCATGCCATCCTCCCGATCGCATCGAGAATATCTTCCGGCGAGAATGGAAGGCTCAAGGGTCGATGGCCAATCGCGTCGGCGACGGCGTTGGCGATCGCCGGCGTAATGGCGCCGATGCCGAGTTCGCCTGCTCCGCGTGGTCCGAGCTCATCTCCGGCATCGAGGCCCTCGAGAGCATAGACAGAGATGGTCTCGGCGCTGTCCCTGATCCCCGGAAGCATATAGGTGTCGAAATTGCCGGTGACATAGGCGCCGTCGTGCATGATCGCATCCTCGGTCAGAGTGAAGCCAAGCCCTTGGATGGCGCCCCCCTCCATCTGGCCGAGATAGGCGGCGACATCGATCACGGGGCCTGCCGCGGTGTGCTGGCTTATCTCCAGCACCCTGACCGCGCCGGTGATCCTGTTGACGGCCACACGGGCAAGGCATGCGCCGTAGGCAAAAATGTAGCGCGCGTTGCCAGCTGTATAATCCGTTTTCGGGAAGTCGAAGTTGACGGTCGCGGAGGGCAACGCGTCCGGCGCCAGCCCATGGGCCAGATCGCGGAAGCTCAAAAGAAGATCGCCGCTGTTGCTGCCGGCTTCGGCAAAGCCCCCTGGCGCCAGTTTCAGGCTGCCGGCGGGCCGTCCGGTCTGGCGTGCGGCGGCATCCAGCAGCTTCGGCGTGAGCAACGCGCCTGCGGACTTCGCCACCTGCCAGACGACATAGCCGCCACGCGATGCCGTGGTTGAGCCGGAATCGGGCGTTCGTCCGGTATCGCTGGTCACCGGCCGAACGTCGTCGCGCGAACAGCCAAGCCGGTCGGCAACGGCAGCCTTGATGGAAGTCCACAGCCCCTGCCCCATCTCGTCGAGCCCATAGGCCGCCTCGATGAAGCCATCGCTGGAGAGAGAAAGCCTGCCACCCGCCGGGTCCGGCACCAGCGACCCGAGACCATTGCCCTGATAGTTCAGCGCCATCCCGACGCCGATGACTTCCGCAGGGTCGGTATCAACCGCACCCTCCCAGAGGGGGCTCGCGGCAGCGGCATCGAGCATCTCGGAAAGCCTTTCCGATGAGGATACCGTCTGGCCGAGATAGCCGGGCGAACCGACACTGCGCAGATTACGGCGCCGGATGTCGACCGGCGTCAGGCCGCACAGGTCCGCCAGGAGGTCCATCTGGCACTCGATGGCGTAGGTCATCTGGTTGGCGCCGAAACCGCGGAAGGCGCCGCAGACGCCGTTGTTGGTGTAAGCGAGGCAACCGCGCGTCTCGACGTTGTCGACGGCGTAGGGGCCGGCGGCATGTTCGAGCGCGGTTTCCAGGACGCCGGGGCCGAGCGATGCATAGGCGCCGGCATCGGCGATCACGTCGACCTCCTGGGCGAGCAACCGGCCGTCGGCGTCACAGCCGGTGCGCATCCGGATGGTCATGGGGTTGCGCTTGATACCCGCCTGGACGGACTCGGCACGCGACAGCTGGATGCGGACCGGCCGGCCCGATTTGAGCGCCAGCAGGGCGAGCGCCGGCTGTACCGTCAGCTCGTCCTTGCCGCCGAAGGCGCCACCTGTCGGACTGGTGACCACCCGGATCGATGCCTCGGGACGGCCGAGAATGCGCGACAGTTGTTCCCGGTCACGGGCGCCGTGCTGTCCACCCGCGAAGACAGAAAGTATCCCATCCGGCTCGACCTCGGCATAACCACCCTCGGTTTCCATGAAGCCGTGCATCTGGCGGGGTGTGGTGTAGGTGCGCTGGACCACATGGGCCGCCTCTGTAAATCCTCGAACGACATCGCCGCGCGAAAAATGCAGGACACGCTGCAGATTGCCGCCGGTATGCACGGCAGCGGCGTTCTCCTCCAGGGCCGCCGTCGGGTCGGTCACGAAAGGAAGCGGCGCATAGTCTACCTTGATCAGCCGAAGAGCTGCCTCCGCTGTTTCCTCGTCGACGGCGGCCACCGCTGCAACCGCATCGCCGCGATAACGCACCTTGTCGAAGCACAGCGCCGGCTGGTCCTGCACGACGATGCCGAAAGCATTGATGCCATGGATGTCGCGATGCGTGACGACGGCCGCGACACCCGGCAAAGCCTCCGCCTCGCGCGTGTCGATCGATACTATCCGGGCATGCCCTATCCCGGCTCTCAATATGCGTCCTACCAGCATCCCCGGTGCGCGTCGGTCGGTCAGATAGGCCAACTGGCCGGAGATCTTGGGCTCCATATCCGGACGGATATGCCAGCGCTTGGCCTGGTCCTGTCGACCCAAGCGAATCTCCGCTTGGAGAGGCGGGGTCTTTGACCACACCACGGCACGCCGCCTTGTAGCCTTGCCTGCAGGGCCAAGGCCGTGAACCAGGGCATTGGCGGCGGCCATCCGGCGATAACGGCCGGAGCGAAAGGCATCATCGGGAGCGGCGATTTCGGCGAGCAACTGCGCGTGCAACGAGGCCCAATCGACGTCCGCCCAGCTTGCCCCCATCAGGCTGGCTTCGCTCAAAGTGAGGCGGGCCGGCGGCACGGCACCACCGCCAACGGTCAGACGAAGGTGTCGGATAATTCCGTCTTCCAAAGCCACGACACCCGCAACGCCGATGACACTCGGCGTAAAGGCTGCGCGCAGCCCGATCTTCCGGGCGGTCCAGCGAAAGTATGGACCGGTGTCGGGCAAGATGATCGCGGTGATGATCTCATGCTGGTCGGCTGTCCGCGATAGCCAATTGCCCAGGCTTTCCAAAGTGGTCCCGTCCGGGCGGACAACTTCCAGTTCCGCGTCGAGAGCCAGCAATGCCGGCAGCAGGCAGCCGTTGCGACCGGCTATATTGCCGCCGATCGTGCCGATATTGCGCACAGCAGGGCCCGCCACTGTCGTTGCAGACGCGGCGAGAAGCGGCAGCCGCTCGGCAACGACGGGGTTCCTGCACAGCTCCGCCAGTGGCACGAGCGCACCGATGCGCACGCTGCTTGCCCCATGGGATATCGCTGCCATTCCGGCAATCCGCCCCAGATTGACCAGCGTCTTCGGTTTGGAAACGCCCCTTGCCCACTCCAGCTGCAGCGCTGTGCCACCGGCAACCAGACGCGCCTCCTCATGATCCCGCCTCACCCGCAGAGCATCCTCCACCGACGATGGGTGAACCACGGAGAAGGCGCTGGTCTTCATCGTCAACCTGCTCCCATGGTGGTGCCGTAGCGGACGCCCTTTTCCTTCAGCCAGCGGCGGTAGGCGACGGAGGAGCTGTCGGCGCGGGTCGGTATTTCCTGGCGCGGCTCCAGCGGCAGAAGCAGCGGACGCTGGTTTTCGACGACGATCCGGTCCTGAAGAAAGATGATCTGCTCGAAATGCAGGAGGGCCGTGTGGCTGGACGCGTTGTCGACCAGATACATGACGGGCTGGGCCCGGCAGAGCCCCTCCTCCATCGGCTGTATGAACAGCGCGATGGCATCGAGCCTATCGGGCGCCGTCGGGCATACCCGGTACAGCATGACGGAGAAAGGCGTCGGCACCCTGTAGGTCAGATGCACGAAGGCGCCTTCGCTTTCCGTTGCAGCGATGCGCGGCTGGAAGAAGGTACAGTTCGTCGCCCAGACCTCATCGACGTCGCGCCGGATTTCGCTGAGGTAGCCCGGCACTTCCGTATGGGGTTCGGAGCCGAGAATGTCGGTGTGAATGAAGGGAAAGTGCGCCATGTCGAGGAAGTTTTCGACAACGCGCAGGCCGGAGGCCCGCATGGTCACCCATCCGCAGGGCACAAAGCGTCGATCCGCTTCATCCGCTTCCGATATCTCGAATATGTCCTTGTTGGGATGGCCGAGCGTCGTCCAGACGCAGCCATATTTCTCCCGCGCCGGCAATGGGGCGCCAGAGGCAATGCCGGAGTTGATCTCACGGATGACGGCATCGCCAGCCGGACCTCTTGACAGTTCGATGTCCTGACCGAGCAACTTCGTTCGCACCGTCGCCTGGCCAAGGTCAGCCGCAGTCTCCACGGCGTACCATTCGTCCAGTGCTGCCCTGTCGGATGTCTTTGCCATGGCCAATCCTCAGTTCGTCTTGGTCCATTGGGCGGTGCCGCCAGCATTCTCCGCGAGCCACGCGGCGCGGCGCGCGAAATGCGGTGGCGCGATCCGGTGTATCTCCGCGATGATCTCCTTCATGTCTCCAGTCTTCAGCACCCCGTCCTCGACGAGGATCTTGCCGTCTACCATCGTCATCGTGACATCGCCGCCGCGAACGGCGTGGACGAGATTGTGCTGCAGGTTGAAATAAGGCCCTTCGCCGAAGACAGGCGTCATGCGCGGGGTATCGGTGCGAACCGCAATCAGGTCGGCACGCTTGCCGACTTCGAGCGAGCCAACTTCATGATCGAGACCAATGGCCTTGGCGCCGATTATCGTCGCCATCCGCAACACGTCCCAACTGTCCATGGCCGCAGCATCGAGGTCCTTCAGCTTGCCGAGCAATGAGGCGACCTTCATCTCCTCGAACATGTCGAAATTGTTGTTCTCCTTTTCACCATCCGTGCCGATACCGACGGGTACCCCGGCCGCCAGCATCTCGCCAACCAGCGCGATGCCGCTGGCAAGCTTCATGTTGCTTACGGGGTTGTGGGCGATGGAGACGTTATATTTGGAGATCAGTTCGACTTCGCCGGAATCGAGCCAAACGCCGTGGGCGATCATCGTCCGCGGCGCCTCGAAGAAGCCGAGTTCCTCCAGCGCGAACATCGGCCGCTTGCCGTAACGCCGGTCGAATTCCGCGAGCTCGATCTCGGCCTCGCTGCAATGGGTATGGAAGCCCGTGCCATGTTTCTTGGCCAGCGCAATGGCCCGCTGCTGCCCGGGCTCGTCGGCGTAAAAGAGGTGTTCGAGCCCGACCCAGACATTGATGCGGCCATTCGCCTTGCGATGCAAGGTCTCGATCATCGCTTCATTCATGTCGAGCGTATCGAAGTAATTATACTCCTCGTGCTCGCCGACATAGGGAACGGCGACCAGGCGGTTGCCGATGGCGGAAGCGGCCTTTGCGCTACCTTCCATGAACCGCCACATGTCGACGATCGTGGTCGTTCCACCCAGCACCGATTCCGCATAACACAGCCACGACGCCGCTTCTGCCTCATGCGGCTGCAACATGCGGTGCATGGGATTGATGTGGAGTGTCAGCCAGTCCCAGACCGGCAGATGTTCCGCCGTGCCGCGCAGGAAGCCGGAATGCGCATGGGCATTGATAAGACCCGGCATCAGAACTGCGTTGGCTATCTTCTTGACCGGCACACTCGGATGCGCCTCGACCAAGGTCGCCAGTGGCGCCACCGCCTCTATCCGGCCCGCCTCGATCAGAACTGCGCCGTTCGTCACCACGCGGTTTGCGGCATCCATCGTCAGGAGGTAGTCGCCGGCGACGATCTGCTTTTCAGTTGCCATGATTGCTTCCAGTTCGTTGGTTTCGCGCTGCCTGCATCATGCGGCGGCCAGCAGAAAATCAGATGCCCGCTCACCGATCATCGTCGCCGGCGCGTGGGTGTTGCAGGTGGGGATGATCGGGATGACGGATGCATCGGCGATGGTCAGGCCCTCGATGCCCCGGACCCGCAGTCTGCTATCGACAACCGCCATGTCGTCGCGGCCCATCGCGCATGTCCCGCAGACATGGAAAAAGGTCGAGCAGGCGTTTCGGATATAGGAGACAATATCTGGCCGCCGGAGTGCCGCCGCAGGCGCGGCGTAGCCGCCGAACCAGTCGGCATAGGCGGGCGTGGCGGCGAGCGCCATGATCGTCTCGACCGAGGTTACCAGCGCGTCGAGGTCGCTCGGTTCCGCGAGGTAGTTGGGCTGTATCTCGAGCGCACCGCCCGGTTCGGCGCTGAGCAGCTTCATGTAACCAATACTCTTCGAGCGCATCAGGCCGCAGCCGATGGAGAACAGGTCTCCCGACAGGTCGTAGAGTTCACGGATGCGCGGCTCGGCGCTGTTGCCCTGGACCGGAAAGGCGTGCAGGTCGGCTTGCGGCAGGCCGGCGCTCGATTTCCAGTTCATCATCGTGCCGCCGCCGTTCCCGACGGTCGGACCCAATGGCTGCTTGGCGCGGAAGACGCAGGCCTGCACCAGCGGATGATCCTGGAGATTGCGGCCGACACCGGCGAGCGCAACGCGGGTTTCTACGCCCAGCCGCGCCAGCTCGACCGGGTCGCCTATGCCCGACATCATCAGCAGGCGCGGCGTGTCGATCGCACCGAGGGCGAGGATCACCCCGGTCGTTGCTTCCGTCACCGTTGCGCGACCGTCGACCATATGCGTGACGGACACACAACGACCCCTGGCGAGGCCGAGGCGGATCGCGAGCGAGTTCGTCACGATCGTCAGCCGGTCGTTTTCGAGAACCGGCTCCAGATAGCCCTTTGCCGAGCTCCAACGCTTGCCGTTCGAAACATTGAAGTTTGCCGCCGCAGCACCTTCGTTGCTTTCGCCGTTCGGATCGTCGATGACCGGAATGCCAAGCTCTGCAGACCCATCAAGCATTGCTTCCGCGATCGCATGGAGGGACGCACAGCGCTCGATGCGCAGCGGCCCGCCGGAGCCGCGCAACGCCGTCTCTCCGTCCTCCCAGTCTTCCGAGCGCTTGAAGAAAGGCAGCACGTCCTTGAACGACCACCCTTCAGCGCCGGCTTCTTCCCATGCGTCATAGTCCATGGGATGGCCGCGATACCACATCATTGCGTTGATGCTGCTCGAGCCGCCAAGCACCTTGCCACGCGGAATGCCGATAACCCGTCCATTCACCTGTGGCGTCGGCGCGTAATCATAGCCCCAGTCATAGGCGCTCCTACCCAGCGGAACCCAGGCGGCCGGATCGTCGATCTCTGCCACGCCAAGGCTGGACGGCCCGGCCTCAATGAGGAGGACGCTTGCATCGCTGCCGTCGATCAGCCGCCGTGCCACCGCACAGCCACCCGATCCCGATCCGACGACGATATAGTCGTAAGCTCTGGCAAGCGGCCTCTGCGGAATGGCGGCGGACATCGCGGGCGATCCCTTCCTCAATTGTGCTCGCTCGGGCCCATGATGACGATGCCCTCACTGGCTTCGACGTGGCGCACGAAAATGTACTTGTCCTCGCGCCCGTCGCTGTGCTTGCGCTTGATGTCCGGCTGGACACTGCCGGCGACCTTGGCGACGACGACATAGGGAACCTCCGCGGCAAGCCCGGCGGCGCAATGGGCATCGAACTCATCCACCGTGTGTGCCGTAAAAGCGTTTTCGACGCCGCAGCCGCGCGCAATTGCGGCGATGTCGACGCGCCCGAATGCCGTGTGGGTCGGTGGGCCACCGATCGACTGGTAGCATTCGTTGTCCCAGACGACCACGAACAGGTTCTTCGGCTGCTCGTTGCCGAGCGTGGCGAGGATGCCGAGATTGAACATCATGCCGCCATCGGTATCGAGCGAAACGATCCGCCGGTGCGGCAGACCCGCAGCAAGGCCGAAGGCCTGTGGCGTGACGCAACCGAGTTGTTGCTGGAAGAGGCTCGCTTCACGCATGTGCGGTGCTGCGTTGTACCACTCGTCGACACTGCCGCCGAGCGAAAGGATGACCAGCTCATCCTTGAGGCGTGCCGCGAGGGCCTTCATGCAATCGAAGCGTTTCATCGGACGATCTCCCCGCCAAGTGCGATTGCAGAGTGATAATAGGCGGCATAGGACCACTTGTAGGCGTCCGTGATCGCCCGCTCGATGGCATCTTCTTCCCGGACGACGCGGTAGGGGATGCGCAAGGCATCGAGGACCGGTTCCATGGTGATGCCATGGGGGATCGCCCACCAGTTGTTTTCGCCGAGCTCACCGCGATAGCTCATCAGCATGACGACGGGAATGCCGGCACCGAGCCCCATGCGCGCCAGCGGCTCGACAGACGCCCTAAGCCCCGAATTCTCCATGACAAGTGCTGCGCGCTTGCCCGATAGAAAAACGCCGCCGCAGATGGCAGCCCCCTCGCCCTCGTTCGTCACCCGAATGGTACGGATGTCCGGATCGGCATCGAGCGCGGGATAGAGCTCCTTGAACAGTGAATCGGGAAGGTAGCAGACGACACTGACCCCGGCCTTTTTCAGGCCGCGTATCACAGCATCAACAGCGGATTTTTTCATGGATGCATCCTCTCTTCCGGCCAATGGTGGCAAACCGGAGATGTCCCGAATAGACCTATAATCTCACTCCTATCGGTGCGAAAAAGGCAACACCTCATGCCGCCTCCTCGTCGGATCGGTCGAGCAACTGCGCAAGCAGGCGGCCCATCGCCGACGCTGCGTCGGACATCTCCTTTTCGGATCTGGAGAGCAGCATCAGTTTGCGTGGATTGATCTTGGCGTCCTGCAGCGGGATGAACTTGAGCGAGCCGTCGGCGATCTCCTGTTCGATGCCGACACGGGTCTGCAGCACCGTTCCGAGATCGCGCTTGGCGAGATCGATCATCAGGCCGATCGAGTTGGTACGCGCCCGCGGTGCCAGATCGACGAACGACCGGCTGAACGCCTCCTCGACCCAGGCACCGAGCGTCAGGCTGGCATCGGAGAGAATGACCCGTTCCCCCGAGAGATCGAAAAGCTTCAGCTCCTTCTTCTTCGCGTGTCGGCTGTCCGGCAGCGCGAGAACCCCAAGCGGCAGCGCGATGGTCGCGATGCGGCGGATGTTGCGCGCGACGCGCACGTCGAAGACAACGGCGAGGTCGCATTCGCCGGCAGCCACCGCATCTGCCGCCTGTTGCGATCCCATGACGCGGACATCCACCGATATTTCCGGGTGCCGCTTCCAGAACTCCTGAAGCGCCTCAGGCATCAGGCCGCGCGAGACGCTTTCGATGATGGCGATGGAGACCGTGCCGCGATGCAGCCCGTTCAACTCGTTGATCTCGGTGCACGCCCGTTTCAGCTCCGACAAGCTGAGCCGGGCATGGTAAAGCATCAGTTCGCCGGCGCTTGTCAGCTTCAGGCGCTGGCGGACGCGATCAAACAGCGGCGTGCCGAGCTCTTCCTCCAACTGACGCAAAATCCGGCTGATCGACGACGGCGCGACGTTCAGCGCCTGGGCGGCCTGGCGGATAGAGCCGAGCCGCGCGACCAGTTGGAAATAATGCAGCCGTGTGGCCACCAATCCCAGGCGGAAGGGGTCCATCATGACGGGATGCCCCAGCGCGTGGCCAGGGCGGAAAGGTCGTTGAAGCCCAAGACCGCGGCTTCGAACTCGATGCAGCCAATGGTCATAGCAAACCTCAGTGATAGTCGGGAATGCCGGGCATGGTCAGGAAGCCCGGCAGCGAGCGAAAATGCCGAATCCAGCGCCGCAGGGCCGGGTATTCGCCATGGTCGATGCCAAAATCGCGGCTGAGCGCGAAGGACGGGAAAAGTGCCAGATCTGCAAGCGTCGGGCCGTCGCCCGCGAACCATTCGACGCCTTCGAAGTGCCGCAGCGTCATATGGTCGTCCATGATCCGGAAGGCCTTGCGGGCGGCTGTGCGGAGCGCGGCTTCATCGCCGGGGGTGTCGAAAAGGGCCTGCAGCCGCGCCTCGACGGCGGGACCAAGGGCCGTCTCGCAGAAACCAAGCCACGTCACCACCTCGGCGAAAGCCGTTGCATCGGCCGGCAGCCAGCGCTGCTCCTGGTCATGGGATCTGGCGAGGGAGAGCAGGACGGCGGTGGTGCCGTAAACGGTAACATCGTCCTGCCGCAGAACCGGCAGCGTGCCCAGCGGGTTGAGCGCCAGCATGGCCGGCTTGCGATGCTCCTGCCCGGGAAACATGTCGACGGCAACCGTCTGCCATTCCAGTCCGAGCATGGAAAGGAGCAGCCGGGCGCGATAGCTGTTTTCATCCAGTTCATAGCCGTAGAGGGTGATGTTTGGCATCAGGCAAACTCCGCCGCTTGCTCGAGGGCGTAACGCATCTTTTCAAGGCGGCGCGCATGATGGGCCTGCCTTTTGGCATTGTCGGCGGAGGGCGGACCAACCAGGACAACGTGCACTGCGGCTTTTGTCGCCGTGATGGCCTGTACGGCGATAAAGAGCTTGTCACCGTCGCAGGCCAGCAGCCCGGTGTCAGTGCTGATGTGCTCCAGTCCCTCCGCATCCAGGGCCTCGATGGCATCGGCTGCGGAGCAATCGACATACAGGCTTCGAACCGGCGTCGACCCGACCGCTGGCCCGATATCCGGCATGGCGGCATCCGGCGAAGCGGTCGCCCAGACGATCCCGTATTTTTCCTGCGAGACATAGGTCGGAACCTTGATCGTCGAGGGCACGTCGAGCGTCGGATGGGCCGGGATGTAGCGACACTGGCCGCCGGCATCATATTGCCAGCCGTGGTAGAGGCAGGCGATATGGTCGCCACGCACGAAGCCGAAACTCATGCGCATGCCGCGATGTGGGCAGCGATCCTCCCAGACGTGAACAACGCCGCTGTTGTCGCGCCAAACGACGATCTCGCTGCCCTCGACAACCGCGCCGGCGGACGTTGCGGCCTCGATCGAGGACGACAGTGCGACCGGCACCCACCCTGCTTCCAATTTCATATCCTGCTCCTCTTCACGCGGCTGTCTTCCGCTCGATATCCAGAATAATGCAATCATAGGGCCCAAGGCTGCAGGCCATCTCGAAGGCATCGACGAGATCGCCCTGCCCTCGCACGGAGAGGACGGCAGCCGCGCCATCGCAGGCTCCAAGATCGATCTCGAGGTCGAGCCGGTGTGCCCTGTGCAGCGCAAATTCCGTGAAGCTCTCACAGATCATCTGGCCGCGAAAGGTGAAGGTCGCAGCCTCGATCATGCTTTCTTCGCAGGATGCGCCGCCCATTTGCCCAGCACCTTGACCCTGTTCGACTGCATCAAAAACACCCGTTTTGCATATAATTTAATCACGCCTTTTGTTTGTGCATCTTAGTCATTCCGTGACGTGGAATTCAAGCGGTTTCGCAGGTCGAGATGTTGCCTTTTACGCGTCTCTCGCCGCAAGAAATTGTCTCTATTCCGAACATATGCGGTCTGACAGTCTGCTTTCTCGTCAGAGAACGAGAACGTCAGAAACGTCGGATGACGGTTATCCCGCATTTTGGCGACGTCGATCTCTGCCGCGCCGAACGCCCTGCGTTCCAATTCCGAATGCGATCGCCGTGCCAGGTGCGATGAGACCGATCTGGCATGGTTGTTGCGTCACTGCACCGAGGCTGCGCGCATGCCGGCCATATGAAGGGGATGTCCATGCTAGACTTGCGTACGCTTTCACGCCGCGGCTTTTTGAACATGACTGCCGCAGGCGCTGCCTCGGTGATGCTGCCGGCGGCCCTGGGCCAGAAGGCGCTTGCCGCCTCGCCGCTTCCCGCCATCAAGGAAGAGGACGCCGTCGTCGGCTTCGGACATGTCGGACCAATTTCCGATGAGGGCTGGACCTGGTCGCACCATCAGGGCCTTCTTGCCGTCAAGCAGGCCTATCCGAAGCTGAAGAAGGTTCTCGAAGTCGAGAACATCCCCTATTCTGCGGATGCGACGCGCACCTATCGCCAGTTTGTCAGTGAAGGCGCCAACATCATCTTCGATACATCCTCCAACGGCGACTTCCTGCACGAGGTGGTCAAGCGCGCAACGGATGTTGCCTTCATGGAATGCGACGGCCGCGTTACCATGGATAATCTCGGCTGGTACTATCTGGCGCACTGGTATCCGACCTATGTCATCGGCGTCGCCGCCGGCCATCTTTCGAAGACCGGCAAGCTTGGTTATGTCGCCTCCTTCCCTGTCGCCTCCGTCTTTGCTTCCACCAACGCCTTCCTGATGGGCGCGCGCAGCGTCAATCCGAATGCCGTTCTGCAGACCATCGTCATCAATTCCTGGTTCGATCCGCAGGCGGCAACGCAGGCCGGCACGGCGCTGATCGACAACGGCTGTGATTTCCTGTTCGGTATCATGGACGAGGCCGGCTACCTGCAGGTGGCCGAGAAGCGCGGCGTCTGGGCGGCGATGTGGAACACCGATATCCGCCGCTATGGCCCGAATTCCTACGTCTCTTCGGTGATGATCGATTTCACCAAGTTCTACGTCGATCAGGTCGGCAAGCGTCTGGCCGGCACCTGGGCACCCAGCGAGCAGCTGTTTGCCATGGGCGCCGGGGTCGATCGCGACAAGTGGGGCGAGAAGGTTCCGGCCGATGTCGCCGCTGCTGCCGATGCCGTCCGCGAGAAGATCCTGGGTGGGTGGTCGCCATTCGCCGGCGAGTTGAAAGACGCCACCGGTAAGGTGCGCGTCGCGGCCGGCCAGAAGATGACCGAGCTTGAGCTCTACAATTGGGACTGGTCGGTCGAAGGCGTCTCCGGCCTTTCGGCCTGATCGCCGCGCCCATTCCTGAACCAGATCCCGGCCTTCCCAGGCCGGGATCGCAGCCCTCCGCTACCGGTGCATTGCAATGACGGAACATCCCCCACGCTTCAAGGCGCCATCCGGCGCTCCGCCGCTGGTGCAACTGCGCGGCATCTCGAAGTATTTTCCGGGTGTCATTGCCAATGAGGCCGTCGATCTCGATGTGATGCCGGGCGAAATTCACGCGCTTCTGGGCGAAAACGGCGCCGGTAAATCGACGCTGATGAATATCCTGACCGGGATATACCAGCCGGATGCCGGCGAAGTCATCATCGATGGCTATGCCAAACAGTTCGCGACGCCGCTGCAGGCGATCGCTGCCGGCATCGGCATGGTGCACCAGCATTTCAAGCTCGTGCAGGCATTCACCGTTGCCGAAAACATTCATCTCGGCTGGTCGGAAACGCCGCGTCGTGCTTCTGCCCCTGTGCTTGAGGCACGCACCGCAGCCCTTGCCGCACGCTTCAATCTCCAGACCCGACCCGGCGCCAGGGTGAGCGATCTGTCGACCGGTGAGCAGCAGCGGGTCGAGATCCTGCGGGTGCTCGCCCGTCAGGCCCGCATCCTGATCCTCGATGAGCCGACGGCGGTACTCACGCCGGCAGAAGCCAGGGAACTGTTCCGGGCGCTGCGCGACTTCGTGGCCGGCGGCAATTCCGTCATCTTCATCAGCCATAAGCTCGACGAAGTGCTCGAGATCTCCGACCGCATCACCATCCTGCGCGGCGGCCGCAAGGTGGCCACTGAAAATGCCGCGGATTGCAATCCGCGCATGCTGGCGAGGCTGATGGTGGGGCGTGACATCGTTCTTGCCGACATGCGCCAGCGTTCCCCGAATGCGGCACCCCTTTCGCCCAATCCGGTTCTCAGTCTGGAACAGATTTCTGCCGCCGGCGACAATGGCAGCGAGGCCCTGCATGGGATATCGCTCGACGTCCGAGCCGGCGAAATTCTCGGGATTGCCGGGGTTGCCGGTAACGGACAGCGAGAACTCAGCCAGGTGCTCACCGGCATGCGACCGGTCACCTCCGGTCGGATCCTGATCGACGGCCGCCCCGTCGACAAGGCGAATGCCGCTGCCTTTGCGGATAGCGGCATCGGGCACATTCCCGAGGATCGCTTGCACAGCGGCCTTGCCCCTGCGCTCAGCATTACCGCCAACGCCGTCATGCGCGAATACAAGACGAGCGCGCTCTCGGCCGGGGGCATCTACCGGCCCAATGCCGCGACGGCCCTCGCAAAGGACATCGCCGCTGCTGCCGAAGTAGCCATTCCCGATTTCGGCATGCCTGTGCGCAACCTTTCCGGCGGCAACCAGCAGCGGCTCGTGGCCCGCCGCGAGATGCGGATCGCCAGCAAGGTTCTGATCGCCGCCTATCCCAGCCGCGGTCTCGATGTGGGGGCGATCAACACGATGCTGCGCTACATCGTCGAACTGCGCGATGCCGGCGCCGGCATCATTCTGATCTCTGAGGAACTGGAGGAACTGCTGAACGTCTCGGATCGGATCGCCGTCCTCTACGAGGGCAAGATCATGGGCATTGTCGAAAACGATCAGGTCGATCTCGATGAAATCGGTCTGCTCATGGGCGGCCGCACCTTGTCGCGCGAGGCTGCCTGACATGAGTGCAGCCTGGCGTTTCCAGCGTCTTCCATCGGCCTCGCCGGTGATCGCATTTTCGGCGCGTGCAGCCGCCATTCTCCTAGCACTCGTGATTGCCGGCGGCGTCCTGTCGTTGACGGGGGCAAGCCCACTCAAACTCGGTCAGCAGGTGCTGAGCGCCAGCTTCGGATCGAGCTTCGGGTTTGAGGACCTCGGCCTGCTGTTCATCCCGCTCATTCTCACCGGCCTCTCCGTTGCCGTTGCCCAGCAGATTGGCGCCTGGAATATCGGTGCCGAAGGACAGTTCTATGCTGGCGCCTTCGCGGCTGCGGCCGTCGGGCTGTTCGTGCCCGGGCTTCCCATGCTCATCCTGCCGATGATGTTCGTGGCTGGTCTTTTCGGAGGGGCTGTCTGGATCCTCGTGCCGACGCTCGCCCGCGCCTATGCCGGCGTCAGCGAGTTGATCACGACGCTGCTGATGAACTTCGTCGCCATATTGCTGGTCTATTATGTCTCGACCAATGCCTGGCGCGACCGGACGGCGAATTCGGCGACGCGGCGGCTTTCCGCCGAGATACCGGAATTCTGGGGCTCCGTGCACTGGGGCCTGCCGGTTGCCATTGTCGTCGCTCTCCTTATTGCCGCCCTCCTCTCCTTCTCGCGCTGGGGCTACGAGGTCAGGATGGTCGGCTCGAACCCGGCGGCGGCCCACTATGCCGGCATGCCGGTACGCCGGCATCTGATCACCGTGATGCTGTTGTCCGGCGCCATCGCCGGTCTTGCCGGCATGCTGGAGATCGCAGGCACCGTCCACCGCCTTCAAGGCGGCATTTCCAACAATTACGGCTACCTCGGCATCATGGTTGCGGTGCTGGCCCGGAACTCCGCCATCGGCGTCATCTTCTCGGCGGCGCTGATGGCCTTCATCCTCAACTCCGGCATCATCCTGCAGACGCAGGGCCTGACCACCTCCGCCGTGTTGGCGATCACCGGATTGATCCTGTTTCTGACCGCGATCGGCGACGAGCTCGCCCATTATCGCATCGCCCGCGACAAGGCTTGAGGAGACGGATTATGGACCTTCTGACCGGCCTTTTCACCACGGCATTTCTCGCAGGCGGCGTGCTTGCCCTGGCGGCGCTTGGCGAGGTACTGGCCGAGCGCGTCGGCGTCGTCAATCTCGGCGTCGAGGGGCTCATGGCCATGGGTGCGCTCACCGCCATTGCAACCGTTGCCGCCTTCCCCTCACCGACCTTAGGTTTTCTGGCGGCACTTGGGGTCGGTGCGCTGTTCGGCATGCTGTTCGCCTTCGCCACCGTCATCCTGCGGGCAAACCAGGTGCTGTGTGGTCTTGCCCTGACGCTGATGGGCAACGGCCTTGCCTCAACCATCGGCCGGGCCTATTCCGGCATGCCGGCCCGCGCCGTGTTTGCAGGAATAGAAGTGCCGTTTCTGAGCAGCCTGCCGATCCTCGGCAAGGCGTTCTTCTCCCAGAACATCCTTGTTTATCTCATCTATATCATCCTCCCCGTCGGCCTCAGCTATCTCATGTTTCGCACGCGCCACGGGCTCAATCTCCGTGCCGTCGGTGAAAATCCGGCCGCAGCCGATGCAGCCGGCATTTCGGTCAATCTGATCCGCTTCATCTATGTCACGGCAGGGTCGGCGCTGGCGGCCGGATCGGGCGCCTATCTGACGTTGACGTTCGTGCCCTCCTGGTCGGACGGCGTGGTTGCCGGGCGTGGATGGATCGCGGTTGCCCTCGTCATCTTCGCCGGCTACAGGCCGATCCCGGCCGTTCTGTCCGGTCTGCTGTTCGGCTTCATCACCGCGCTGGGCTTTGTCGGGCAGGCGCGCGGCTGGCCGGTGGCACCGGCCTTCCTGTCGATGCTGCCCTACCTCGGAACCATGGCCTTCATCATCGTGCCCGTGCTCGCCTGGCAGCGTATGCGCCGGATCATGGCAGCACCGGCTGCGATCGGGCTGCCCTATTATCGCGATGTGCGCTGACACAAGCGGCGTGAGTGGGCAATGACAATTTTGCGCTGGACCATCAGGGCGCCTTGGCATCAACTGTAACGCCGACCAAGATCAACAGACGGGAGTGTTCCATGAGCAAATGTTTGGACCAGGCGGCCCTCGACCAGTGGTACGCACTCGACACCGAGACGGAAATTCCGTTTGGCACATCAGGCAACCGTCTTCTCGGCGAAGACCTCTTGGTGACCAGAGACGCGGACGGCTCGATCACGGTTGCGGCGGAAGGCCAAGCGTCACCCCTTCCCGTCATCAAGCGCTTCGGTCTCGTCTGGACGAGCCTCGGGCAGCCGGCCGGCGGTCTGTTTTCCCTTCCCGAAGCCGATGAGGACGATCGGCGCGTCGTTAATTGCGGCTCCGTCATGGTGCGGGCCTCGGGGCTGCGCATCGTCGAGAACTTTCTCGACATGGCGCATTTCCCCTTCGTTCATACCGACATTCTCGGCGCCGAACCCCATACGGAGGTCCTGCACTACAACGCAGAAATCCGCCGCGACGTGGATGAGGTTTGGGCGACCAATTGTCAGTTCTTCCAGCCGCAGGCAGCACTTTCGGCCACGGATGGCATCATGACCGATTATATCTACCGGGTCATGACACCGTTCACGACGCTGCTCTACAAGACCTGCCCGAACGCTGCCAACCGCTGGGACGTGATCTGCCTCTTCGTCCAGCCTCTCGATCCGGGCCGTTGCCGCGCCCACCCGGTCATGTTCCTGATCGACGACGTCTCGACGACGACGGAGCTTGTGCATTTCCAGCAGCTGATCTTCCTGCAGGATCGGATCATCCTGGAAAACCAGCGTCCTGTGCTGCTACCGATGGAAGCGCGGGCCGAGATCCCGACGCGGGCCGATGCCAGCTCCATTGCCTATCGCCGCTGGCTGAAGGAAAAGGGGATCACCTACGGCACGACGGCGATGGCGGCGTAACGGCGGAATTCTGATGGATCTGCGCAACAGGACACTCCGCGCCAGCGGCTTTCATTCCCCCGAGCGTGGTACGATCGACGTCCTCGAGGACGTGCTCATCGACATCGATGGCAATGGTAGGATCGCGGCGGTTCATCGCACAGGCGATCCCGGCTACGATGTCATCTGCCGCGAGCATGACGCCAGCGGCCGGCTGGTCACCTTGCCTGCGGGCTCCTACCTGTTGCCGGGCTTCGTCGACCTGCATGTCCATGCGCCGCAATACCCGCAACTCGGCAATGCGCTCGACGTGCCGCTCGAGGTCTGGCTGCAGACCTACACCTTTCCGCTCGAGGCCAGATATCGGGATCTGGCCTTTGCAAGGCGCGCCTATGGGCTGCTCGTTGACGACCTCCTGTCGAACGGCACCACCACAGCCCTCTATTTCGCCACCGTTCACCAGGAGGCAACGCGCCTGCTGGTCGATCTGTGCCTGGAGAAGGGCCAGCGGGCTCTGGTCGGCAAGGTGGCGATGGACAATGTCGACGAATGTCCGGACTATTATCGGGACGCCTCACCGGACGCGGCGCTCGATGGAACGCGGGCGCTGATCGACTATATCCGGTCCCACCCGGAAAATGCCGAAAGCCGGGTCCTGCCGGTGGTCACGCCGCGCTTTATCCCGTCCTGCACGGACGCGACGCTCGAGGGGCTTGGTGCCATCGCCGGCGAATGCGACTGCCACGTCCAGACCCATTGCTCCGAAAGCGATTGGGCCCATGGCTACGTGCTTGCCCGATATGGCCTGACCGATACCGAGATGCTCGATCGGTTTGGCCTGCTGCGGCGTCGCACGGTGTTGGCACATGGCAACTTCCTGACGGCAGACGATTTGGAGATGATCCGCGTCCGTCAGTCGGCGATTGCCCATTGCCCCCTATCGAACGCCTATTTCGCCAACGCCGTCTTTCCGCTTCGGGCAGCGCTCGAGAAAGGGCTGCATGTCGGACTGGGCACCGATATCTCCGGTGGACCCAGTGCCTCGATGCTGGAGAATTGTCGCGGCGCCATTCTCGTCTCGCGGATGCTGCAGACCGGCGTCGACCCAAGGCTTGAAGCCGATGCGCGATCGACCTTCGGGCCGGCGCAGATCAATTTTCGCGACGCGTTCCATATTGCCACCGCAGGCGGCGGGATTGCGCTTGATCTGCCTGTCGGGCAATTCACGCCGGGCTATAAGTTCGACGCCATCGTCATCGATACCGATGCTGACGGTGGAACGGTTCGTCTTTGGGATGATCTCGATCACGCTGAAAACATCCTGCAGAAAATTGTCTACACCGCATCCAGCGCCAATATCGCTGCCGTCTGGATCGATGGCGAGCAACGGTCGGGAAGTGGGATCTGATGAGTTCTGGATATAGCGGATAGAAGCAATCGTCCTCGTCACGGGATCGTCGCATTGAAGTCGTCAATTAGCGTCTGCCTCTTGTGTCTTGGATCGTGAAAATCGAAATGGAGTCTTGAAATGGCAAAGGAAATCTTCTGCAGCTTTGGTGTCGACGTGGATGCGGTGGCCGGATGGCTCGGCTCCTATGGGGGCGAGGATTCGCCCGACGATATCTCGCGCGGCCTGTTTGCCGGCGAAGTCGGCAGCCCTCGCCTGCTGAAGCTGTTCGACCGTTTCGGCATCAAGACGACCTGGTTCATCCCCGGCCACTCGATCGAAACCTTTCCCGAGCAGATGCAGGCCGTTGCCGATGCCGGCCATGAGATCGGGATCCATGGCTATACCCACGAAAATCCGATTGCCATGACGCGCGAGCAGGAGATCGAGGTGCTCGATCACTGCATCGATCTCGTCACCAAGCTTTCCGGCAAACGCCCGACCGGCTATGTCGCGCCCTGGTGGGAGTTCTCGAACGTGACAAACGAACTGCTGCTGGAACGCGGCATCAAGTACGATCATTCGCTGATGCACGACGATTTCACGCCCTATCGCGTCCGGGTCGGCGATAGCTGGACGAAGATCGACTATTCCAAGAAGCCGTCGGAGTGGATGGTCCCGCTGAAGCGCGGGGAGGAAACCGACCTCATCGAAATTCCCGCGTCCTGGTATCTCGACGACCTGCCGCCGATGATGTTCATCAAGAAATCGCCGAACAGCCACGGCTTCGTCAACCCGCGCGATATCGAGCAGATGTGGCGCGACCAGTTCGATTGGGTCTATCGCGAGATGGACTATGCCGTCTTCCCGATCACCATCCACCCCGATGTCGCCGGCCGGCCGCAGGTGCTGATGATGCTGGAGCGGCTCTTTGCCCATATGAGCAAGCATCCCGGCGTCAAGTTCGTCACCATGAACGAGATCGCCGACGATTTTGCGGCGCGTTTTCCGCGCAAGTAGAAGGCGGCTCGATCGATGTGCTCGCTTTGCGGCATTCTGGGAGGCAACGAGCACTGGGCCGATGCCGTTGCGCGTCCCGGCGTCTACACCCGAAACACCGAGCGCATCGATCGGCGGCGGGAAAGAGCCTCGCGCGTGCGCATCGCCAATCGCGTGCTGGCGGCCTTCGGCCTTTCCCTGTCCGATTGGCAGGGAACATCCTTCCTGCTGTCGACCCGCACCGGCAAGACAGAGATCATCGAGGATCTCGGTCATCTCTGGCCGGCGGCCGAGAAGCTCGCGGGCCGGGATCTCGATCCGCTCGCACCGGCGCTTCTCGACAGGCTGGATGGGGCCCATGGCTGAAGCTTATCCGGCCTTCACGCCGGTCAACCTGTTGACCGGCTTTTTGGGTTCCGGAAAAACCACCCTCCTCCGGCGGCTCCTTACCGATCCGGCCATGGCCAACACCGCGGTGCTGATCAACGAATTCGGTGAAATCGGCCTCGATCACCATCTCCTCGAGCGGATCGACGAGACCATGGTGCTGCTGCAATCCGGCTGCCTCTGCTGCACGGTGCGCGGCGAGCTGGCCGAGGCGCTGCGCGATCTTCATGCCAGGCGCGAGCGGGGAGAGGTTCCCGCCTTCGACCGCGTGGTCATCGAAAGCACCGGCCTCGCCGACCCCTTCCCGGTGCTGTCGACCCTCAAGTCCGACGCCGTGCTGCGGCATCACTTCAGGGCCTCGAACACCATCACCACGGTCGACGCCGTCAATGCGGCCAGCCAGAGCAAGGACTACGGCGAATTCTCCCGCCAGGTCTCCGTCGCCGACCGGATCGTCCTCACCAAGACCGATCTCGCATCCCCGTCCCAGGCAAACAGCGCGCTGGCCGCCATCCGCCGGCTCAATCCCGATGCGCCTCTCCAGGTCTCCACCGATGATGGGCTTGATCTCCGAGCTCTGCTCGATGAAGGTCATGACGTCGCTGAGGCAAGCATGTTTCGGTGCGACGAGCCGCTTGCATCCGAGGGTCCCTCTCACACAGGACAGATCCGCTCCTTCATGCTGGAGGCGGAGACCAGCACCAACTGGACTGCCTTCGGCATCTGGCTGACCATGCTGCTGAACCGCCACGGTGACCGTATCCTGAGGGTCAAGGGCATCCTCGACATCGAGGGCGAAGACCGTCCGGTGGCCATTCATGGCGTCCAATATCTGGTCCATCCGCCCGTGCACATGCAGTCATGGCCTGCGGGCGCACGGCGCACCGCCATCGTCTTCATCGTCGATGGTATCGAGCCCAGCTTGATCGCCCGATCCTTTCACGCCTTCAACGCCCTGGGTTGAGGTTGAGCCACAGCCAGCTAGCCTCCATACAAGACCCCACCGTTTGAACTGCCGTTGATATGGGTTGCTCCCCCTTGAACTCGTTGTTCCGGCTTCTCATATGCTGGTCAACCCATGGTCCGGGCCCCTCTGGCAGTCGCTTCCGGCGCGTCTGTGATGTCGGACCCTCCCGACAGACGATGCCGGACTAGGACCGAGGGACATGACCTTTCCCGACATGACAACCGAAAACCGTAGTTCGCGACGGATATCGCGCGACACGATGAGCCCGCGTGGTGCCGCCCCGCGCTGGCGTGGTCATTTGGACCTGATGGACCAGAGCCTGCGCAGCGCAGCGCCCACTGCGTACTGACCGCCGCATGGGGGACACGATGTCTTTGACGTCTGCGGTGTCAGCCCTCCCCTTGCGGCCGAAAGGCAACCCCAGAATAGGCGGGACGGTTTTGGCCCGCAGCAAATGCCCAATGGAGTTCGACATGACGAAGCCTGACAGTGCCCTCCCTGACACGGCACACGAAGACGGGATGGACGGTATCCGCGCCCGCCGCAATCACCTGGTCGCCCATTGGGCGGCAGCCAGGATGGGGCTCGATGAGCTGGCCAAAGCCCGATATGGCTTCGAACTGCACCAGGCCGATCACGAAGAGCCGGGAGATGCGGACGTCTTGCGCAAACTGAGATTTGACCTAGTTGCGAACGGTGTGGCCGTCGACAATGCGGAACTCAGCCGTATCATCAGCGAGTGCCATAAGCGCGCCTTGCGCGATACGCATTCCACCGACTGAACCAACTGGTGTCATCGTCTTCGGCAAGTGGGGCTCGCCATGAACAAACTCGTTTTCGGACTCTGTCTCTTCGTCGGGATCGCCGCGCTTGGAGGCGCAGCCGTCCATTGGCGCTGGATAGACCTTCCCTCCGGCTGGGGCTTGAGCCAGTCCACGGCAAGTCAGGGCCCGAACAGTGCGCCACGCACGATCGCGGTCGAGGTGGCAACGGCGAAACAGGGCACGGCAACCAGCGACATCGGCGCCATCGGCTCGCTGCAGTCGGATGAATCGGTGCAACTGGCGCCTGAGGTCGCAGGCCGCATCAGCGAGATCCGTTTCGACGAGGGCCAGCCGGTCAAGGGCGGGGCTGTCCTTGTCCGTCTCGATGATACGCTCGCCAAGGCGTCCGAAGAGGAGATGAAGGTTCGTCTCGAACTCGCCAACAGCAATTACGACCGCGCCAAGCGCATGGCCGGCAGCGGAAGCGGCACCGGCCGCGATCTCGATGTGGCGCTTGCAGAAAAGAACACCGCCGAAGCCCTGTTGAATTCGCAGCGCGCCCAGCTTGCCAAGCTCGACATCACCGCGCCGTTCGAGGGCGTCGTCGGTCTGCGGCGGGTCTCCGTCGGCAGCTACGTCGCTGCAGGCACGACCCTGGTCAACATTGAAAAGATCGACGTCATCAAGGTCGATTTCAAGATCCCGGAGGCCAATCTGCGGCGCGTGCGCATTGGCCAGAGCGTCGAGATTTCGGTCGATGCGATTGCGGACCGCACTTTTACGGGCAAGATCTACGCCATCGATCCGATGCTCGACGTCAACGGCCGTGCCATCAGCATCCGGGCAAAGCTTGAAAATGCCGATCTTGCCCTGCGGCCGGGGCTGTTCGCGCGCGTCGTCGTCAAAGGCCTGGAGGAGCGCCAGATCGTCAGCGTTCCGGAGGCCGCGATCGTGGCCCGTGGCCAGGACCGTTTCATCTGGACCATTGTCGATGGCAAGGCAAAGGAGACGAAGGTGACGCTCGGCGCGCGCAAGGCCGGAATGGCCGAGCTGGAAGGCGTGGCGGGCGGCGCGACCGTGGTGACTGCAGGCCATAGCCGCCTTCGCAACGGTGCCGCCGTCGATATCGTCGAGAACCAGACGCCGCAACCGGCGACATGAGGAGAGGCTGATGGGTTTCTCCGAACTCTGCATCCGTCGACCGGTCTTTGCGACGGTTCTCAGCCTGCTGATGCTGCTCGTCGGCGTGGTTTCCTATGACCGGCTGGCGGTGCGGGAATATCCTAACATCGACGAGCCGGTCGTCTCCGTCGTCACCAGCTACCCCGGCGCATCCGCCAGCATAATCGAAAGCCAGGTGACGCAGATCCTCGAAGGCTCCATCGCCGGCATCGAGGGCATCGACGTGCTGGAATCCACCAGCCGTTCGGAATCGAGCCGGATTACCGTCCGTTTCCGGCTGGAGATCGATCCTGACGTCGCGGCCAGCGACGTTCGCGACCGGGTGAGCCGCGTGCGCCAGCGCCTGCCCGACGAGATCACCGAGCCGGTCATCTCCAAGGTCGAGGCCGATGCCCAGCCGGTGGTCTATGTGGTCTTCCGCAACGACCGCATGAGCCCGCTCGAACTGACGGATTATGTCGACCGCAACATCGTCGATCGCTTCAAGAACGTCACAGGCGTCGCCGATGTGCAGATCTACGGCGAGCGCCGCTACGCGATGCGGATCTGGATCGATCGCGAGAGGCTCGCCGCGCTCAATCTGACAGTCCAGGAAATCGAGGATTCGCTGCGCGCGCAGAACGTCGAGATCCCGGCCGGACGGCTTGAGAGCAACGACCGCGAGTTTACCGTGCTCTCCAAGTCCGCCATCGGCACGGTCGGCGAATTCGAGAACATCATCGTCAAGCGCGGCAATGGGGTGCTGGTGCGCCTGAGCGAAGTGGCGAGGGTCGAACTGGGTGCGGCCGACGAGCGTCGGGCCGGACGCTTCAACGGCGACAATGCCATCGTCGTCGGCTTCATCAAGCAGGCCGTCGCCAATCCGCTCGATGTGTCCGCCGGGATAAACGCCATCCTGCCCGACATCAATGCCAATCTGCCCGAAGGCATGACGGGTGCGATCGGCAACGACAATTCGATCTTCATCGACCGCGCGCTGAGCGCCGTCTACACGACGATTGTCGAGGCGATCGTGCTGGTGCTGCTGGTCATCGTCATCTTCCTGCGCTCGTGGCGGGCCTCGATCATTCCGATCGTCACCATTCCGATCTCGCTGATCACCACCTTTGCCATCATGTTCGCGCTCGGCTTCAGCGTCAACACGCTGACGCTTCTCGCCATCGTGCTTGCCATCGGCCTGGTGGTCGATGACGCCATCGTCGTGCTGGAAAATATCTTCCGGCATATCGAGGATGGCATGGCGCCGATACCGGCCGCCATCAAGGGAACGCGGGAGATCGGCTTTGCCGTCATCGCCATGACGTTGACGCTGGCTGCGGTCTACGCTCCGGTTGCCTTCGCCACCGGTCGGACGGGCAAACTTTTCCTCGAATTCTCCCTGACGCTGGCCGGCGCGGTCATCGTCTCCGGCTTCGTGGCGCTGACCCTGACGCCGATGATGTGTTCCAGGCTGCTGAAGCACGAGGCAGCACCCGGGCGCGTCTCCCGCTTCATCGAGCGTGGTCTCAACGGCCTCGAGAATGGCTATCGCCGGCTGCTCACCGCATCGCTGAAGATGCGCCCGATCATCGCGCTGGTTGCCGTGGTCATCGCCTCGGGGAGCGCCTACTTCTATTTCAGCCTGCCGCAGGAACTGGCGCCGGTCGAGGACCGTGGCATCATCCGCGTGGTCGGCACGGCACCCGAAGGATCGACGCTCGCTTACACAGCGCGCTACTCCAAGCAGGTGGAGGCGCTGCTGAAGCCGATCGCGGAGGTCGGCAGCATCCAGACGATCAACGGCATGCCGGAGGTCAATCGCTTCATGGTCATTGGCCGGCTCAGCGATTGGGATGCGCGCGACCGGCGCCAGCAGAAACTGGTGGCGGATCTGCTGCCGGCGCTCAGGCGGATTGCCGGCGTCAATGCCTTCGCCAACAACCCGCCGTCGCTCGGCACCTCGAACAACGCACGCCCGATCGAATTCGTGCTGCAAAGTTCCGGCACCTACGAGGAGCTGGACGCGCTGTCCCGGCGGTTCATGGAGCGCCTATCCGACTATCCGGGGCTGACCAACGTCGACAGCGATCTCAAGCTCAACAAGCCGGAGATGACCATCAACATCGACCGGGAAAAGGCTTCCGATCTCGGCATTGATATCTCCGTGATCGGCAGGACGCTGGAGACGCTTCTCGGCGGCCGGCAGGTCACGCGTTTCGAGAACGACGGCGAGCAGTATGACGTCTATGTGCAGCTTGCCGCCGAAGATCGCACCTCGCCCTCCACTCTTTCGACCATCTTCCTGAAGTCGCCGACCGACCAGATGGTGCAGCTTTCCAATCTGGTCGCGGTCAAGGAGACCGTGGCGCCGCAGGAGCTGAAGCGATTCAACCAGCTGCGCGCCGTGACCATTTCCGCCAATCTTGCCACAGGCGTCTCGACCGGCGAGGCGCTGGCTTTCATGGAGACGGTCGCCAGCGAAGTCCTGCCGGATACGGTCCAGACCGATGTCGCCGGTCCGAGCCGTGAATTTCGTGCGTCCGGGCAAAGCCTGCTGGTGGTGTTCCTGCTGGCTCTCGGCTTCATCTATCTGGTTCTGGCAGCCCAGTTCGAGAGCTTCCGCGATCCCTTGATCATCATGGTGACCGTGCCGCTATCGATGACCGGCGCACTGGCCGCGCTCTATCTGGCCGGGGGATCCCTGAACGTCTACTCGCAGATCGGCCTGGTCACTCTTGTCGGGCTGATCACCAAGCACGGCATTCTCATCGTCGAATTCGCCAACCAGCGGCAACAGGCGGGCGACGAACGGTTGCCTGCGATCATCGACGCAGCCGTAGTGCGGCTCCGCCCGATCTTGATGACGACGGGCGCCATGGTTCTGGGCGCCGTGCCGCTGGCGATCGCCGAGGGTGCCGGCGCCGAAAGCCGGCAGCAGATCGGCCTCGTCATCGTCGGCGGAATGACCCTGGGAACCTTGCTGACGCTGTTCGTGATCCCGATGGTCTACTCGATTGCCGGACGAAGATTTGCCGCGGCTGCCGAAAGGGACCAAGTCGATGTGCCGCAAGCGCCAGCCACGCCTGCAGCTCGAATGCATTGATCCTTGGAAGATGTCGCGTCGTCAGAGCAGCCGGAACAGGGAAACGATGCCTTCCAGCACCGACGATCCGCAGAAAGGCCCGACCAGCGCCATCAGCAGGTTAAAAGCCAGAACAATGATAAGAAGTCGCTCCTGCTTGGCCGTCAGCTGCCTGTATTTCTTCTCCGGCTGTGGCTCTCTGCGTGGCTGGTAACTGTTGAGGTCGCGAAACATCCGTTTATCCTTTGAGTAGAGGACGAATAGAAAGGGGAAGCAAACGATGAAAAGGGACTGTCGCAAATCTACGCCATCTACGACCCCTTGCAAGCGCCAGTCGGTTCACCCGCTCAATCGTAGCTATTCCGGTTTGCGCAATCCGAGGTGAGAATGAGCGACAGGCGCCGTCTGTGAGGGAACCAAACCCGAAGGCTCGTTTCGTCCCACCGAACTTCTACGGCACCGGACTCCCATTGGATGACATCTATGTTATCCGCACGGACGCAGGCGGTCTGAAACGCCAGAGCGGGTTGCGCCTGATGCAAGCGTTGCGCGCAAACCCGGCGATGGCGGGTTCTATGCTTTCGCGCTTTCCCTTTCGACGAAGGCACGCCAGCCGCCATAGGCCGAGATGTCCTCGGCCCCCTCAAGGCCTATCTGCTCGACCAGGAATCCCTTTATCCGGCTGCCGTCGCTGAGGACAATGGTACCGATACCGAGCGGCGGAGGAATGGCGGCGACGAACCTGCCGAAGGCGGCGGCGGTGAGCCGCCAGACCTCGACCGCAATCCTTGTGCCGGTGTTTTCCGGGCAGCGAGTGAGGCCGGGCTTGGCCGGCGTCTGACCGGCAAGGCTGAAGAGCCGGTAGTCGGCTGATGTCTCCGCCTCACGCACAAATCGGGCATCGAGTTCACGCAGCTGGATATTGAGCGGCATGCCGGAGAGGTGCGCGCCCACCACAACAAGGTCGATTGTGTCGGCTTCGACGATTTCCTCCATCGGCATCGCCGGCGGCTGCGGCCATCCGGTGGCGCCGAGCGTCAATCCGCTTGCTCTTTGGATTTCTGCCGCAAGGGCGGCCGTCAGCCCGTCCTTGCCGGCGGAGGCGAGCAATGTCACGCTTGCCGGCAATCCGTCATCTCGCTTGCCCGTCGGCACGGCGATGCCGCACATGTCGAGTAGATTGACGAAATTGGTGTAGGTCCCCAACCGGCTGTTTTCGCGGATCGGTTCCTGCTCCAGTTCTGTCCGGGTGTAGTGACGGGGCGCCGTCGGCACGCAGAAGAGATCGACGGAGGCAATCAGCGGCGCGACTGACTTCTTCAACGCCTGCAGTGCATAGAGACCGTTGAAGGCGTCGGCGGCAGACAGGGACCTCGCGCCGCCGCAGATCTTGCGAGTCACGGGGTGGAAGCTTTCCTCCCTGCTGTCGAAGAAATCTTTGACTGCCGCATAGCGCTCGGCCACCCAGGCGCCCTCATACAGCAGATCGGCGGTTTTGTAGAAGTCGCCGAAAGGCACCGTGATCAGTCGGTGGCCGAGACTTGCGAACAGCGACAGCGCGTCTTCATAGGCAGCTTCCATGGACGCATCGCCGAAGAAGCGCCGGTCTTCACGAGCCGGAACGCCGATCGTCAGCACCGGCGGCAGGGCGCCATGGCCTGTCACGGGTATCGCTTTCGAATAGGCGTCCGCAGGATCGTAGGTCGCGGCGATGGAAAACACTTTCCAGGCATCGTCGGCAGTCAGCGCGAAGATGGAAACGCAGTCCAGCGTGCGGCAGGCGGGAATGACGCCGGTGGTCGAAAGGGCGCCGACACTCGGCTTCAGGCCGACGATGTTGTTGAGGCCCGCAGGAATGCGCCCCGAACCCGCCGTGTCGGTGCCGAGTGCGAAGGTGACGATGCCGTGCGCGGTGGCAACGGCTGAACCGGAGCTCGATCCGCCGGGGACCAGCGAGGCGTCGATCACATTGCGCGGCACCGGAAAGGGCGTGCGGACGCCGACGAGGCCGGTTGCAAACTGATCGAGATTGGTCTTGCCGATGACAATCGCGCCTGCCTCCTTCAGCAGGCGCACGACCGTGGCATCGGTTTGCGGCTGGTAGGCATAATCCGGGCAGGCTGCGGTGGTCGGCATGCCGGCAACGTCGATGTTGTCCTTGACGGCGAAAGGAACGCCCCACAGCGGCTTGGCGACCGGATCGTAATCACCGAGCTTTGCAGCCTGCGCAAGCAGGTCCTGCCTGTCGGCGATGTGCAGAAATATACCAGCGTCATCGACGGCGGCGATGCGCGCGAAAACCGTCTCAATCATCTCGGCGGCGGTCCAGCCGTTGGAATAAGCGGCGTGCAGCGAGGCAAGATCGAATGCCTGTCCTTCAGTCATTGTCATTCTCTTCCAAAATTTTCACAGGCCGGTCCCATTGAATGAGCACGACACATCCCGTTTCCGACCAGACCGAATGCTCGGTTCCGGTCCTGTTGATCACCAGGCTCCCCGGGCCGTAGTCGCCGGTTTCGTCGGATTGGACACCCTGCAGCACCAGGATCGTTTCCAGCCCCATGTGGCGGTGGCGAGGCACGGAGGCACCGGCCTCGTATTTCAAAAGGGCGACGCCCGGCTGATCGTCCTCGAAATTCTGCACCCAGTGGAGCGTCACTCCCGGCCGGAAAGGACCGAACTCAAGCGTCTTCCAGCCGCCGGACGTAAGGCTTTCGCGTGTCGTCTCAGCCATGGGTCAGTGCCTCCAGAATATCGTCGAGATGGGCCGTCCAGCCGACGATTGCCCCCTGGGCGCGGATCATCGCGATGGCAGCCATCTTGAATTCCTCGAAATAGCTCTCCGTTGCCTCCTCGCAGAGCAGGCACTCGTAGCCACGATCATTGGCCTCGCGCATCGTCGTCTGCACGCAGACCTCCGTTGTAACGCCGGCAAATACCAACTGTTCGATGCCGCGCGCTTTCAGGATCTCTCCGAGAGGTGTCGCATAGAAGGCGCCCTTGCCGGGCTTCTCGATCACCACTTCACCATGGATGGGCGCCACAGCATCGAGAATGGCGGTCCCGGCCTCGCCGGCAATCAGAACCCTTCCCATCGGTCCGAGATCGCCAATCCGCAGGCTCGGATTGCCGCGGTCGCGTTTGGCCGGCGGCAGGTCGGACAGATCCGCCCTATGGCACTCCATCGTGTGGATGACCGGCAGTCCGGCCGTCCGGAATCCTTCGATCAGCCTGGCGACGTCAGGGATGATCCTGGTGATGCGGCTGACATCGTTGCCGAGGCTTTCGCCGAAGCCGCCCGGTTCGGCGAAGTCGCGCTGCATGTCGATGACGACGAGCGCGATCCGCTCGCGCCTCAGGGGGAATGGAAAGGGCTGGGCTTTAATCTCTCGCATCAGTGGTGCCCCGCCATGTGGGCGCCGATAACCCCGATATCCGCATCGCGGATCGGTGTCTCGTAGACCAGCTTGCCTTCGGACATCACCATGATCCGGTCCGACATTTCCATCAACTCGTCGAGGTCCTCGGAGAGCAGCAGCACGGCTGTGCCGGCGTTGCGGGCCCTCATGATGCGGGCGCGGATTTCGGCGACGGCCGAAAAATCGAGACCGAAGCATGGATTGGAGACGATCAGCAGATCAACCTCGCCGGTGAGTTCCCGGGCGAGCACCGCGCGTTGGACATTGCCGCCGGACAGCGAGGCTATCGGCGATGACATCGACGCGGTCTTGACCTTGAAGTCGGCAATCAGCGCCGCCGCCCGCTGGCGCATTGATGCCTTGTCCAGCCAGGCGGCCGTCTCACCCGTCTTCGGTTTGACGTCGAAGGTCCGGAAGGCGAGGTTCTCGGCAACCGTCATCCTGGGCGCGCAGGCGTTTGTGAGCGGCTCCTCGGGAATGAAGCGGACATTGTGGATGCGGGTTTCCTGTCGCGTCGCGCCATAGGCCTTGTCCATGACGAAAACGCTGCCGGTTTCAGGCGGACGCTGGCCGGCAAGGATTTCCGCCAGCTTCTTCTGTCCGTTGCCGGAAATCCCGGCGATACCGACGATCTCGCCGGCATGCACCTTCAGGTCTTCGATATCGATGCTCTTCAATCCCGACCGATCCTTCGCCCGCACACCGCTCACCGTCAGCACCGATCTCGCCGCGTCATCGACAGGCAGACGCGAGTCGAGCTTGGCGAGCTTGACGTCGCCGATCATCATGGCAGCCATGTCCTTGGTAGTAAGGTCGCTGACCTTGCCGCCACCGGCCATCTTGCCGCGCCTCAGAACGGTGACGGCGTCGGCGAATTTCGTCACTTCGTGGAATTTGTGGCTGATCATCAGCACGGTCAATTCGCCGCGTTCGGTCATGCCGCGCACCAGGCCGAGCATCTCGTCTGCCTCCGCCGGTGTCAAAACCGAGGTCGGCTCGTCGAGCACCAGAAACGAGCGGCCGAGATAGAGCTGCTTGACGATTTCGAGCTTCTGCTTCTCGCCGGCGGCGAGTTCGCGCACCGGACGGTCGAGGGGGATCCTGAAGGGCATCCGCTCCATGAACAAGGCGAGATCTCGGTTTTCTTTCGCCCAGTTGATGACAGGAGGCACCTGCGCGCGGCTGATCACCAGGTTCTCGGCCCCGGTCAGCGACGGCACCAGCGTAAAGTGCTGGTAGACCATGCCGAGCCCGTAGCTTGCCGCATCCTTCGGCGAGTCGATCGTCACTTCGCGGCCTTCGACTGACAGCGAGCCAGATGTCTGGTGATAGAAACCCATGATGCATTTCACCAGCGTCGACTTGCCGGCGCCGTTTTCGCCGAGCAAAGCATGGAAAGAGCCTGCGGGCACGTCGATCGACACATGATCGAGCGCGGTGAAGCCACCGAAGCGCATGGTCATGTCGAGGGTCTGTATCCCCACGGCCTTGCCGCGCGGCGGTAACGGGGTGTCGCGGATCTGGATCATGTCAGCCCTGCCTTTCCACAATGATGGCAACGGGTCCGCCTCCAGGCGGCCCCTGGTGTTCGGCACCGCCGGAGACGTAGAGATCGGTCATGCCGAACAGGCCCGCAAGGACGCCGCCGACGAAGGCGCGTGCATGGCGGGTCGCGGAGATATCGCTGTCGTCAAGCATGGTGTGCCGGCGTCCGCGCACGGCGCCGGAAGGGTCTGCCTCGGCCTTGGCGAGAACTGCGACGAGGGCGGCGTCCATCGGCAGCCGCTCGCGTGCGGCTTTCACAGCGGCCAAGTCGATGGCATCTTGCATGACGGCATGATCGATGGCGAGCGGCCCCGACCAGCGGGGGCTCATGCCGAGCACGACGATTTCGTGGTCCACCAGTTCTACGCCGGCGGAGGTCGAGGCTCGGGCGGAGAAGATGTCTAGCCGGCTACCGATATCGGCATCGGAGATCACATCCGGATCGAGTTCGCGAAGCGCCACCGCCACGCCGAGCGCCGCGGCGCCGCGGGAGTAGCCCATGGATTTCAGGGCATCGCGGGTCACCGTCGTGCCGCCGGCTTGCTCGACCTGCTGCACCCGACTTTGGGTTAGAAGCGGGCATTTGATCTGGACGAAGTGGACGTCTTCCAGCGTCTCGATCCCGGCATCGGCGATGGCCGCGCGCACCGCGTCTGCCACCATCAGGACCTGTTGCCTGCGGCCGAGATGCTGCCAGGGCAAGGCCGGCGTGCGGGCGACGCCGATAGCGAGCGCGCCTGTGCCTTCCTCCGCCACCTCCTGCCTGCCGAACACGGTCCAGTGGGGCGATAATGCGCCCTCCGTGCCGCCGGACATTACGAGCGAGGCTCCGGATATGCCGTGTTTTGCAAAGAGCGTTTCGAAGCTTGAGGTGGCGAAGGCGCGGGTGAAGTCGTTGACGCAGCCATTTCCCTCCGTCTTGCCGAGGATTGCAACGAGATCGCCCGGTGCCAGGGCGGCATCGAACAGGGCCTCGACGCCGCTGGTGTCGTTGGGTCCATCAGCTGCAATACGGGCGACGAAGGCGCGGCGGGAGGGCATCAGCCGATCCCCTCGATGACCGCCTGCGACGTCGACACGGCGCCGAAGACGCCGCCCTGCATCTTGATCATCTTGATGGCGGCGAGATGGTTGCCATAGTCGGTGGCCCCGCAGCAATCTTCCAGCATGACGCATTCGAAGCCGCGGTCATTGGCCTCGCGCATGGTGGTGTGGACGCAGACGTCGGTGGTGATGCCGGTGAGGACGATGTTTTCGATACGCTTCTGGTGGAGGATGAGCTCCAGGTCGGTCGCGGAGAAGGATCCCTTACCCGGCTTATCGATGATGGCTTCTCCCTCGATCGGGTAGAGTTCCTCGATGATGTCCCAGCCCGGCTCGCCGCGCACCAGGATACGGCCACAGGGGCCGACATCGCCGATGCCGGCACCGATGCGCTGCGAGCGCCAGCGCTTGTTGGCCGGCAGGTCGGCGAGATCCGGCCGGTGACCCTCGCGCGTATGGATGATGTGATAGCCCTTTTCCCGCATGGTCGTGAGCACCGCCTTGATCGGCGCGATCGGTGCGCGCACCAGCGACAGGTCGTAGCCCATATGGTCGACATAGCCGCCGGGACCACAGAAGTCGGTCTGCATGTCGATGATGATGAGCGCGGTATTGTCGGGTCGCAATGCACCGTTATAGGGCCAGGAATAGGGATCGGCCTTGATGTAGCGCCCCGTGGCTTGCGTTTGTCCATCCATATCGAGACCTCCTCCTATTCGCCGCTTGGCTTCGATGTATTTCCATAGACACGTGTCGGCTTCTCGAAGCCGCATGTCGTTCCATCCTTGACCTTGATCTCATCCTCCCAGGGCAACCGGTATTGCCCGGCGATGAGATCGTGCATGTAGCTATAGGGCGCATCGCCGGCGCCGCCGGCCACGGCCACGTAGCCGCGATGTCCGAACTGGTAGATATTGTTCTCGACACCCCAGCCGCGCCGCGCCTCGCGGACCAGATCGGGACGCACTTCGGCGGTGATGATTTCGTTGACGCGGCCGGAGGTGCCGTGGGCGATGATCGCGCCGTCGAAATTGCAGATCATCCCCTCACCCATGGAATCGAAGCTTCCATCCGAACCGGACATGCAGACGCTGGCGGTGACCATGAGGTTGCAGAAGGCGTTGGACTGGTTGGTGAAGCGCCAGCTGTCGCGGATCGGCGCGGTATAGCCTGCGGTGCGGATCATGATCTCCGCGCCCTTGTAGGCGCATTCCCGGGCCATCTCCGGGAACATGCCGTCGTGGCAGATGATGAGAGCGAGCTTCGCACCCTTGGGTCCGTCGATGACGGGAATGCCGAGATCGCCGGGCTCCCAGGGCTCCACCGGCACCCAAGGGTGCATCTTGCGGTAATAGAGTTTAAGTTCGCCCTGGTCGTCGATGACGATGCCGGAATTGTAGGGCATGCCGTCGGGATTGAATTCCATGATGGAGAAGCAGCCCCAGATATGGTTGTCGCGGCAGGCCTTCTTGAAAGCGGCAACTTCCGGACCGTCCATCCGGCACATGATCTCCGGGTTGATGTCCATCGACAGGCCGTGCAGCGCATATTCGGGAAACACGACGAGATCCATGCCGGACTGGTTGCGCCGCGCCTTGCCGACGAGATCGACGATCACCTGCGTCTGCCTTGCGAGGTCGGCCTTCGTCACCGTGACCGGCAGTTGCAGTTGAACGAGGCCGATGCCGACGCCGTTTTCCGAAATGTTCAGTCCACCGAGACCGTTCATGGGATGTCCTTCTACTTGGTGATGGAGAGCGACGCCGGTGCCCCGGCAAGCGATCGGTTCGGAGAGGATGTGGCGATCAGGATGACCAGCGTCAGAACGTAGGGTGCGGCGTAGAACAGGTAGTAGCCCTGCGTCACCCCGACCGACTGCAATGCGGGACCGAGCGCCCCGGCGCCGCCGAACAGGAGAGCGGCCAGGAAGCAACCGATCGGGTTCCAGCGGGCAAAAATCACCAGTGCGACGGCCATCAGCCCCTGCCCCGAGGAAATTCCCTCGTTCCAGGAGCCTGGGTAGAACAGCGACAGATAGGCGCCGCCGACGGCCGCCAGCGATCCGCCGACCGCAGTTGCCAGCAGGCGCACGGTGTCGGGGTTGAGGCCCATGGCGCGCGCCGCGTCCGAACTGTCCCCCACGACCCGCAGGATGAGGCCGATCCGGGTGTTGCGAAAGCTCCACCACAACGCGACGGCGAGAAGAGCGCCAAGGACGAACAGCACATTGATGTTCAGCGCCGACTGGATCTGCGGCAGATGCGACCATGCGCCGAGCGGAATGGATGGCAGATGGGGCGCGACGGGTTTGATAAAGGACTTGCCGAGGAAGAAGGCGAGCCCCAGCCCGAACTGCATCATGGCAATGCCGATGGCGATGTCGTTGACCTTGGGAAACTTGCAGATGAAGCCATGGACGAGGCCGAAGACCGCGCCTGTCGCCATGGCCGCCAGCACGCCGAGCCAGGGCGAGCCTGTCATTACGGCGACGGCATAGGCCGTCATCGCGCCGAACACCAGCGTGCCCTCGAGACCGAGATTGATGCGCCCGGAACGCTCGGTGATCGATTCGCCGAGGCTGACGAAGATGAACGGCGTCGAGACGCGGATGGCGCCGGCGAAGATGGCAAGCGGGACCCCCCAAAGGCCGATTGAAGTGTCGTCCATCAGGCGCTCCTCTTCCAAAGGTCGGGATTGAAAATCCTGAAGCGGCCGTAAAAGGTCTCGCAGAACAGGATGATGACGAACAGTGTTCCCTGCAGCACGAGCACGGTCGCATCCGGCAGGCCCATCCGGCGCTGGATCAGCCCCCCGGAAGCGTCGATGCCGCCGAGCAGGATGGCGACGGGTATGATCGCCAGCGGATTGTGGCGCGCCAGGAACGCCACCAGAATGCCGGTATAGCCATAGCCGGCAGCCAGCGACGCATTGGCGCTGCCCTGCACGGCCGAGACCTGCACCATGCCAGCCAATCCGGCAAAGCTCCCGGCCAGCGCCGTGAAGCCGACGACCAGACGCCCGACCGGCAGCCCCTGGATCTGCGCGGCCCGAACATTGCCGCCGGCTATCCGGGCGGCAAAGCCGATGCTGGTGGCCTCGATCAGGATCCAGCACAGGACACAGGCAACAATGCCGATCGCCAAGCCCCAGTTGACGTCCATGCCGGGTATATGGCCGAGCATGAAATTGGCGGGCAGGGTCGCGGTCGACGGCTTGTTGAGACTGGCCGGATCGCGCAGCGGCCCCTCGATCAGATGGTTCATCAGGGCGATGGCAATATAGGCGAGCAGCAGAGAGGCAATGGTTTCGTTGACGCCGCGATAGTGTCTGAGGAAGCCGGCAAGGCCGATCCACAGGGCGCCGGCCAACATGCCGGCAATAGCCATCGTCGGAATGACCAGGATTGGCGGCATGGAGGCCGTCAGCGGCAGCGCGACTGCCGCTGCGGCAACGCCGCCAAGCACGACAGCCCCCTCCCCCCCGATGATCACGAGACCGAGACGGGCAGGCAGCGCCACGCAGAGCGCCGTCAGCAGGAGCGGCGCCGCGCGGCTCAGCGCGTTCTGGACGGAGAACCAGCTGCCGAAGCCACCGGCATACATCAGCTGGAAGAGGACGGCCGGCGACTTGCCGACCGAAAGGATGAAGAGCGAAAAAAGCGCCAGCCCGATGACGATCGCGGCAAGCGAGATAATGACCGGCTCGGCCCGCCGAGCCAGCCATTCACGGGCCGGCATAAAGCGCGCCGTTGCTGATGCCAGCGAAGATGTCGTTGACGTTTCGGTGTCGATCGCCATGGCGCGCCCTCCCCTTCGGATGATCAAGCCGTCGAGCCGACGACGCCTTCGGCGAGATAGTTCATGCTTTCAAGCTCGATGGCGTCTTCGGCAAAGGCCTTGCCCGCGGTAACGACGACATTTCCCTTGTTGTCCTTCAGCGGACCCTTGAAGACGGAGAAGCCGCCCGCCTTCATCGATGCCAATGTCGCCTCGAACTTGGTGCGGGCCTCGGCGGAGACGCCAGGCCCGAGCGGGCTCATCTTGACGAAGCCGTCCTTGATGCCACCGCGCACGAAATTGCCCAGCGGCTTGCCAGCCTGGGCGTCGGCAACAAAGTTCGTATAGACGTTACCCCATGCCCATTCGGCGCCGGTCAGGTACTTCTCCGGTGCGAGCGGGCTCTGGTTTGCATGGTATCCGCAAACGAAGGCGCCACGGCGCGCGGCCGTTTCGACCACCACCTTGGGACTATCGACATGGCAGGTGACAACATCGGCACCCTGATCGATCAAGGCGTTGGTGGCCTCTGCCTCCTTGACGGCCAGCGACCACTCGCCGGTGAAGATCACCTGGCAGGTGATCGTCGGATCGACCGAGCGGGCGCCGAGCAGGAAGGAGTTGATATTGATCAACACCTGCGGGATGGGCTTTGCCGCGACGAAGCCGATCTTCTTGCTTTTCGAGGCATAACCGGCGGCGATGCCGTTGAGGAACTGGCCCTGCCCGATATAGCCGAAGTAAGACCCGGTGTTCATCGGGTTCTTGTCCTTCTGCCACAGTCCGCCGCAGTGGCGGAACTGGATGTCGGGGTATTTCGCCGCCATGGCCAGCATGTGCGGGTCGAAATAGCCGAACGAGGTCGGAAAGACGAGCTTTGCGCCATCCAGGTTGATCATCGACTCCATGGTCTTTTGCACGTCGACCGTTTCCGGGACGTTTTCCTCTTCGACGACCGTCACCCCCGGCATGGCCTTGACCACGGCGGCGCCTTCGGCGTGGGCCTGGTTGTAGCCGTAGTCATCCTTTGGGCCGACATAGATAAAGCCGACAGTGAGCGCCGTTTGCGCGGCGGCGGCTGCGGTGAAAATCGAAGGAGAGAGGCCGAGGGCGGCACCGGCGCCAATGGTGGTCTGGAGAAACGTGCGGCGGTTCATAGGCAGGAGTTTGGTCATGATAATCTCCTCGCGGCAATGCCGGGTTAAATTGCTTACGCCAGGTATGATGCAACGACCGTGCCAACTCGAAAAGACTAACAATATCAGTGGATAAACACGAAGCAATGGCGCCACAGCACAAACTGTATGCAGTTT
Source organism: Rhizobium sp. HT1-10 (assembly GCF_049472505.1). Lineage (NCBI taxonomy): Bacteria > Pseudomonadati > Pseudomonadota > Alphaproteobacteria > Hyphomicrobiales > Rhizobiaceae > Rhizobium > Rhizobium sp. HT1-10. The sequence goes on from NZ_JBCEBQ010000002.1 coordinate 675,284, forward strand.
TGACAACGTGATGAATAGATAAGCGGCAGACCGAAAATTTGACAGCGGGCCGGTGCAATTCTTGGGTATAAGCTGGATAATCCATTATTTTCAGTAGCTTGCAGAAACGTTGACATGACGCTCTGAGATCTGCATGTGTATACACACCGATTCATGGTGCGAGACATCTGGTGAAGCCGCCTCCTAAAAAAACGATCCTCCGTGCTGGCACAACCGTCGAGCAGATGGTCCGCGCCATCGCCGATCTGATCATCACCGGAGAGATGCAGCCGGGAGAAAAGCTCGACGAGGTATCGCTCGCAGCACGCTTCGATGTCTCCCGCACCCCCGTTCGCGAAGCGCTCAGTCAGCTATGCGCGATCGGGCTGGTTGGCCGTCAGCCGAACCGGAGCGCCGTCGTTACCAAGGTGACGCAGCAGCATCTTGTGTCGATGTTCGAGGCGATGGCGGAACTGGAAGGCATCTGCGCCAGGCTGTCTGCCGAGCGGATGAGTGTCGAGGAGCGGCGAGAGCTGGAGAGCGAGCACCGGGCCTCCGCAAAGCTGGTCCATGTTGGATCGGAAGAAGACTACGCCGCCCACAACACCGAATTCCATTCGCGTCTGTACCGGGGCGCTCATAACGATCATATCTACGAGCTAGTGACCCAGACGCGCGCTCGGCTGGCACCGTTCAGGCGCGCGCAGTTTCGCCTGGTGGGGCGCATGGCGCGGTCCTACGAGGAACACGACACCATTGTCACGGCCATCCTGCGGGGAGACGCAGCTCTTGCAGGGCGCGCGGCTCATGCCCATGTTGCCATCGTCAGCGATGCCAGCCTCGTGTTTGCCGGCGCCACCGACTGACAGCGCCGACAAGCTAACGCGAACCTGCCGCCAAGCCCGTCACGGGTTGGGCCCGATGCCACAAACGCCCCCAAATCTAAAATCCTTGTCAGAATCAGCGAATCGGGGATAATGGCGACAATTCACCGCTAGACAGAAAAATATCGCCAGAACGGTCCGCTGCTATGAACGCTTTCACACCCTTGCCGTCGTTCGAATTCGACGACAAGATCTTGACCCAGGGTGCAGAAATTTCGCGCAAGCTTGATCAGCTGCGTTTTGAGAAATTTCCGCCCAACGCCCGCAAGACCCTGCGGAAATTTTCGATGGCCGAGGTGGCTCACTATCTCGGTGTCAGTCCCAACAATTTGAAGCGTCTGCATCTCGAAGGCAAGGGTCCCATTCCCGAGACCTCGTCGGGTGGACGCCGCCTCTATACGGCTGAGCAGATGAGCGAGTTGCGCATGCTGCTCGACAAGACCGGCAAGGCCGAGGCCAAGAAGTATGTGCCGCACCGCAAGCCGGGAGACAAGCTGCAGGTGGTCGCCGTCGTCAACTTCAAGGGCGGATCGGGAAAGACCACATCGGCCGCCCATCTGGCCCAGCACCTGGCCCTCACCGGCCACCGTATTCTCGCCATCGATCTCGATCCGCAGGCATCCCTGTCGGCCCTGCACGGCTTTCAGCCGGAGTTGGACAAGAACCCATCCCTTTACGACACCATCCGCTACGATGACGAACGCAAGCCGATCACAGAGGTGATCCTGCAGACGAATTTCCCCGGGCTCGACATCATTCCGGCCAATCTCGAGCTGCAGGAATACGAGTACGATACGCCGCTTGCCATGCAGGCCGGCAGCGAGGGCAAGCGCTTTTTCACCCGGCTTGGAAAAGCGCTGCTCGATGTCGAGGATCGCTACGACGTCGTCGTCATCGACTGCCCACCGCAACTCGGCTATCTGACGCTGACGGCGCTGACGGCCTCGACGTCTGTGCTGATCACCGTCCATCCGCAGATGCTCGACCTGATGTCGATGAGCCAGTTCCTGCTGATGCTCGGCAACATAACGCGGACGATCAAAAAAGCCGGCGCGGACGTGCGCATGGATTGGCTGCGCTATCTGATCACGCGCTATGAGCCCACCGACGTGCCGCAAGTCCAGATGCTTGGCTTTATGCAGTCTATGCTGGCAGAGGAAATCCTGAAGAGCCCGATGGTGAAGACGACCGCGATCTCCGATGCCGGCCTCACAAAGCAGACCCTTTACGAAGTCGAACGCTCGAATTTCACCCGTGGCACCTATGATCGCGCGATCGAATGCATGGATGCCGTGAATTTTGAGATTCAGGGGCTGATCCACCGGGCCTGGGGGAGGGTGTAGTCATGTTGACTGCCGTCAAAATCCGCAGATTTACGAATAGTTTCAAAGCCCTAGTTGATTTGGGAGGCCAATCCCATGGCGCGTAAGAACCCTTTTGCCCATGTCATGGAAGAGGGGGCATCGGATGAAAGCCGTCCGGTCCTCGATTATGCCATCAAGGGCGCCTCCCGTTCCATTCTGAATTCCATTGACGAACTTGCAAGCCGCGCGGACAAGCTGCTTGAGGGCGAGACCATAGTCGAGCTTGACCCTGGTATCGTCGACGTCTCCTTTATCAAAGATCGTCTAGAGGACAACGAGCAGGAGTTCGAAGAACTGCTTGTGGCGATCCGGGAGAGGGGGCAGGACAGCCCAATCCTCGTGCGACCGCACCCCGAGGCCGACGGCCGCTACATGGTGGTCTTCGGCCACCGCCGTCTGAAGGCGGCCCGGGCGCTTGGTCGACCGGTGAGGGCCGTCATCAAGGCGATGAAGGATCAGGAGCATGTGGTTGCCCAAGGTCAGGAGAATTCGGCCCGCGCCAATCTCTCCTTCATCGAGCGTGCAGTGTTCGCCGGGGCCCTATCGCGTCTGCGCTACGACAGCGACAACAACATCATCATGACGGCCCTGTCGCTGGACCGTGCGACGCTTTCGAAGATGCTGGCGGTGACCAGCATTCCGCCTGAAATTCTACAAGGCATTGGAGCCGCTAAGGCAATCGGCCGCGATCGTTGGTATGAGCTCAAGATCTTGCTGGAAAAACCATCCAGTCTCGACAAGGCCATGGATTTCGTTTCGGCGCCCGATTTTGCAGCCAAGACCAGCGACGAGCGCTTCAACAGCTTGATGGCCCATCTCAAGCAGGCGAAGCGGCCGAGCGGCAAGGCGCAGGAGAAGTCATGGTCCATCGCCGACAAGGGCATGGCAGTGACGGCAAAGCAGGCAGGAAAGGTCTTCTCATTGACGCTGAAGTCGAAGGACGCAGCGGCGTTTGGCAGCTACCTCTCCGATAGGCTGGAGGAGTTCTACAAAGAATTCTCCGGCGCAGAAAAGATAAAAAGAGGAGATTGACGGCAAAGAAAAAAGGCCCCCAAACGTTTCCGTCCAGGAAGCCTTCCTCGTATTCTAGCAGGTCGAGAATCGCATTTCCCGGAATCACTGTCAACCGTCCGAGCGCTCTTGGCGAGGTGATTTTTGTCGCCTCGCAGAGATCGCCTTCGCCCATTTGTTTCGATCTCGTGCGTAGCGACAGCAAGGCGTAACGCGGGGAATTGGTTAGAGCCTCTCGCCATGGGGAGTTCCCCGAGATAGCTGGTGCTTGGCGTCAGGCCGGCGCGAGAGATAGATTGTGAGCCCAAGAAGTCGGATCGCATGGATGCTTTTTTAAAATGGTTATCGTTCGATCCGGTACTTGATCTCGCCAGCAACTACCTGGCTGGCGTCAATCAGCCCACTAACTCCGGCTCTGGATGGTGATCGGCTTATTTCTCTGAGCCATTGCGGGCATTGGCCGCGAAATTGACAATCCGCCACCAACGGAAATATAGCTCGTTTTTGCTACCGTTAGAAAAATTAGATATTACATTTTATTTAGTTAACAGAAGCGCGAAAACTGCGGTTCTAGGGTTGAGAGCGGCACGCAACGCAAACCATTGGCCTTAGTTCGCGAGTGTCGTCGAACGGTTACGGAACCGGCGATGCCCACAAAGATTTGCGTTTTCTGGCAAATCATCGCTGGATTTGATTTATCATTTTCTTCATCAAAACGGAACCGGAAACCCGTGTTGTCTGGGATGGCGAGACATGCGGTGCGTATTTGCAGAGTTGCCCGCTTTCCGCTTGAAGCCCTTCATCCAGGCGGCATAGATGGGCATCTGCCGTGGGGCGGCACGGTCGCGTACCGGCAGATCCAAGCAGTTTCTGGTTACGGTAAAAGCGCCACTGAAATCGGTCGCCGGCGAATTGTTGAGAGCGGCCCGGCATGGTCGGGCTCGATTCATACCGGCGAAGACGACAGCCTCGGAAGGAGTGCGTTTCCCCCGCATATTTCCCGCGCCTTCCCATTGTTATATTGAGCAGGCGCCACAATTGCGTCCTATCCGCGAAATTGACGAGTAGCGTGTCGCGAGATGGGGGAGCATATGGCCGCGATAGAAGGTGCGATTGCAGGATCGCAAGACAGTAGCAGCTTGAAGGACTCCGGACACCGGCCTTCCAGATTTCCGCGCTGGGCACTGATCGGACTGTTCCTCTACGCGTCGGTCTTCACGCTCAACTATGCCAAGGATTTCCTCGTCCCGATCGTACTCGCCTTCCTGCTTTCCATGGTCTTCGCGCCGATCCGCAGGGTCTTCGACAGACGCGGCATTCCTTCATCGCTGACGTCGATCGTGATTGTTTTCGTCCTGCTCGGTGGTCTGTTGATGCTGGTGAGCGCCCTGATATTGCCGGTTAGCGGATGGATAGAGCGAGGCCCTCAAATCCAGAGGGACGTGCAGAGCAAACTTAGCGGCCTTTCGAGCACCTTCTCCGGCGTAGTGGACGCAACGTCCCGCCTGGGGGAGCTCACGAAGAGCCATTCGGAAGATGTCCAGCAGGTGGAGGTCCGCGACAGCAGCTTTATCTCCAGCGCCGCACTGTTTGCGCCAGCTGCCATCACGCAGTTTCTGTTCACTCTGGTGCTTCTGCTCTTTCTGCTTGCCTCTGGAGACATGTTCTACGAGAAATTGGTCCATGTCATGCCGACGTTCAAGGACAAGAAAAGGGCGATGCGCATCGCCCATGACATCGAACGCAAGCTATCGCGCTACCTCCTGACGATTACGATCATCAACGCTGGGCTAGGGGTTGCCGTCGCGATGCTCCTCTGGATGGTGGGCATGCCAAGCCCGATTATATTCGGCGTCCTGGCATTCCTCCTCAACTATGTACCGTATCTCGGTGCGTTTGTGGGGATCCTGGTCGCTACGGGTGTCGCGCTCGTATCCTTCGACGGCCCCGGATGGTCGCTCGCAGTCGGCGTTCTCTACCTCGCGCTTACCAGCATCGAAGGGCAATTGATAACGCCCTACTTCGTGGGGAGAAGCCTGCGCCTCAATACGGTCGTCGTTTTTATCGCGGTATCGTTCTGGGCATGGTTGTGGTCGGCCGTGGGCATGCTGGTTGCCGTGCCGCTGTTGGTCGCCGTAAACACCTTCTGCGAGCATATTGACTGCCTCAAGGGGCTAGGAGACTTCCTCTCGGAAAGGCATTCCGAAAAAGAGGAAGACGGCGCATCCGCGACGGCCGGCACACCGTAGGGCGCATCGTCAGCGGCGGCATGGGCGATCTTGGTGACCGGTTTACCGTAATGGTACCCTGCAAAGACAGCGTTCCGAGCGCGCGCCTCTCCGCGTCCCTTTTCAACTTTGCTTATTCGTTCACCGGCTCCTGCTGAAACGCTTAGCTCGGCAGGATTTTGAAATCGGCGCCTTCCGGCAGCAATTGTCCGCCGTCGACGACGATCGTTGTGCCCGTCACATATTTCGCGTCGCCCGAGACGAGGAATAGGAAGGCATTTGCAACGTCCTGGGGTGCTCAAGGCAACCGAACGGAATGGTCTTCACAGAAAGCGCGCCGCCCTGCCGGTGCGCCGAGTTAGGTCGTTGTAATAACTCGTTGCCTGTTGCACCGACCGATGGCGAGACTGCTCCATCGCCTCAGGCAACGGAATGCCGTGACTGGCAGCTTCGGTCAAATATCCAGATCGCAGGCCATGCGCAGAGTAGTCTGCCGGCTCCAGCCCTGCCATCGTCGCACGCTGCTTGACGATTGCATTCACAGCGCTCAGCTCAAGAGCGCGCGGGGAAACATTGCCCCATCGATCGATCTTGCGAAAGATGCTGCCGCTCTCGATACGCGCCGCGCGAAGCCACTCACTCAGTGCCTCTACCGGCCGACCGGTCAGATATACCACCTCGTCCTGGTCGGCGCTCGACGTCTTGGTCCGACCAAGATGGATGGCGAGCGACGGGAGGGGAGGGCCGCCTTCTATTGGGATCAGCGCCTCGACCGTGAGCTGTTCCTTGCGGAGGCTGGCGATTTCACTTCGTCTCCGGCCACCGGAGGCAAAAGCCACCATCAGAATGGCGCGGTCTCTGACATCACGCAGGCTACCGGATGCGCAGGTAGCCAGCAGTTTTGCCCGCACATCACCGGTGACGGCCTTGGCACTCTTGCGCTTTCTCGGCCGCGGCGTGGCGCGGACGGCCAGACGGATTGCCGACTTTAGCGTAGGTGAGGAGAACTCGCCTTCGAGGCCGCGCCATTTCGTCAGGGTCGACCAGGTCGCAAGCCGTCGGCCGACTGTATCGGGGGCGTGCGGGTCGAGCGACCGCAGAAACCCTTGGGTTCGCAAGCTTTGGGTAACGGCCTCCGGCATGCCGTGATCGGGTTCAGTCTTGCGCTTCTCCGAATCCCACAGATGGTGGGCGACGAATTTGAGAAGCAAAGCGACCGGCGCCGGCCAGGGCAGGGTGGCATCGCGGCGAGCGACCAAGCCTGCAGGTAGGCAAGGTCGGACGCAAGCGCGCGCAAGGTGTTCTGACCCATGCCCTCGTTGACGAGATGGCGCAGCGTCGCGACATCCTGGTCGGTGAGCAGCTAGGCGAGCTCGTCGCGGCGTTCGATCGGCAGCACGGCGGCGATGGTGTCGAGTTCTTCGGCACGGTGTTCAGCTGGAGACATGGATTTCTTGGACATCGCCGGGCCTCAGCGTAGTGTTGTTGACGGCCTTGCGACCGTCGGCGCTTTTCCAAGCATTTAGCATATTTGGACTCGGACCAAGAGCTGTTCCAAATCATACGCTAGCGAAATATGGAAGCAAATTCAGATAGATGACAAATAGGGATATTTCTCGAAATCTTGAAACTATGTCCGGTCATTAGCTTGCGACAGATATGGACACTCATCGTTCATGATTTGTCCAGTAAAACGCCTGATTTGGAACAGTTCTTGTTCCGCCCCCGTTTTGCAATGGTTTTCTCGCGCGCATTTCGAGTGCCCTGTACAAACAAGGAGTGCGTCATAAAAATACCAGTTGCAAGCGTGTATTATGGTCGACATTCGGCCCCGCCAGACTCGAAACGGCGCCTCGGACAGGCATGCGGTCATCATCAACACCCAACGCGCTCTGGTGGCCATTTATGGCCGAAATCGGCGATCAGCGTCTGGATCATGGCTATGATCTCCTCAGCCATGACCTCCTCCTTCTCCCCCTATATCACAGGTAAACCCAAGCGCTCCCGCAGCATGTCACTGGACTTAGGCCCCCGTATCCCTCTCTTCTCCAACTCTGGTATAACCAGTTCACTGAAGATCTGGAGATCGCGAGGCATAACGGGGCACATGACATTAAATCCGTCAGCCGCGCCGGTTTCAAACCATTCTTCCATGATCGAGGCAATGTCAGAGCCTGTGCCCACTGCGAGCAAATGGCCGCGGCCGCTCGCTAGCCGCATAAGAAGTTGCCTGAGGCTTAGCCGATCTCGACGTGCAATGCCAAGCAGTGCGTCCACGCGACTTCGACTCGCCTGCGATCCCTTCGCGTTCAAAAGCTCGGTTGGAAATGGCGCATCCAGCGCAAGCCCGGATAGGTCCCGTCCGAGAAATGACGATAGCTTCGCCATTAAATGCTCTGGCACAGCGAACGAATTCATCGCATTGATGCGATCCTCGGCGTGCTTTTTCGTGCTTGCAGTAATCGGTATGATCCCGGGCATAACGAGGAGGTGGCCAGGATTGCGCCCGCATTCTGCTGCAAGGCGCTTCATCTCGGCATAGAAGGTCCGTGCTTCGTCCAGGGAAGATTGGACGGTAAAGACGATATCGGCATGCCGCGCAGCAAATGCTTTGCCGGCAGGCGAAGATCCTGCTTGGGCAAGAACGGGATGGCCTTGCGGGGGACGGGGGATATTGAGCGGACCTCGAGTGCGGACATATGGCCCGGTGTGGTCGACTTGATGGACTGCTGCATTATCGAAATATCGGCCATTGATCTTGTCAGCCAACCTGGCATTGACCTCCCAGCTTTGCCACAGTGCCTTGACGGCGGTGACGACATCGTCTGCTCTTGCGTAGCGCTCCTGATGGTCAGGCATGGAAGCCAGCCCGAAATTGTGGGCCTCAAGCTCGTTTGAAGATGTGACGATATTCCAGCCGGCGCGGCCCTTGCTGATATGGTCGAGCGAGCCAAATCGGCGTGCAAGGTGAAACGGGTGATCGAAGGTCGTCGAGGCGGTGCCGATCAGTCCAATTTGCGTCGTCACCGCAGCAAGGGCAGACAGGAGGACCAACGGGTCCATCGCACTGGAGAGATGTTTGTCGGCTTCGTCCTGCAGAGCTAGCACATCACCAAGGAAAAGGGCATCGAACCCGCTCATCTCGGCCCGCTTTGCGATATCGATCCAATAGTCGAGCGTCATTGACGCATACGGATCGCTTTCCGGCATACGCCATGCGGCTTCATGGCTCCCGAGACCGTAAATCACGGCGTTGAGGTGAAGGCGGCGGGAAGACGCGGTATTGCGATTGGAAACCATCTTTGCCTCGCTCCGCTGGCACTATCCAGATCAGCTTGAGGGTTCATGACTATGACCGCCATGTCTCAGCCCCGGCGATACGGAGCACCCCTGTTCGATCGAGACATAGCTGATGTTAAATGGCAGGCGCAAGCTCAGGCGCCGAACATAAAGAAGAGGGGAGACCAAGGCCGACGTGGATCTATCCCATTCGCCGGCACTCGACCATCTCATCTGGTATCATTACCGTCTCCTAACCGCCGATATTGCGATCATCATCTCGGCAGTTGAAGATGCCAATACCGGATGAAATTTCCCCTATTGCGGAGTATTCATCCGGTATCGACACGTCACAGCATCTTAACAATTCTCTGGCGAAATGCGGCGATGAAAAAGCCATCTCGCCCGCAACCCCTTCTTCGCGATACCGACGCGCCGATCCGCGGTCGACCTCGTAAACGCCGTGACCCGCAGCAGCCGCAGCTTGCGTTGGATCCAATGCCCGAGCGCATCGAGCCCTGTCTGGCCCTTTTGAAAGCTAAACCGCCCGTCGGGCCGGAGTGGGCGTTCGAGATCAAGTGGGATGGATATCGCCTGGCGGTTCACGTCGAAGGCGCCAAGGTCCGCATCATCACACGCGGTGGCCACGATTGGACGCATCGCTTTCCTGCAATCGCCGCGGCCGCCAAGGATTTGGGGGCGGCAACGCTCATTCTCGACGGCGAGGCGGTCGTCTTGGACGGCGAGGGGCGATCCGATTTCGGCGCGTTGCAGAGAGCCCTTGGCGGCCGCAGTGGCAAGCGGCCTGCGGGTGAGGTGATATTCTACGCCTTCGATCTTCTCTATCTCGATGGCCATGACCTAACAGGCATGGACCTTTCGGAACGGCGGCACTTGCTCGAAGACCTGTCTCTCGACCCATCCGGCACGATCAGGTTGTCCGAGGACGTGACGGGCGACGGCCAGGCTTTGATGGAAGCAGCCCGAGAGCATGGCCTCGAAGGCATTATCGCCAAGCATCGCGACCGGCCCTATCGCTCGGGGAGGACCGACGACTGGCTCAAGATCAAATGCGTCCAGAGCGACAGCTTTATCGTGGTCGGATATGAGCATTCGACATCGGCAAGGGGTGGCATCGGCAGCCTGCTGCTGGCAGCAAGGCGCGGAAATAACTTTATCTACGTCGGCAACGTCGGCACCGGCTTCAAGGAAAGCGACGCTACCTACCTCCGAAAAACCCTGGATATTTTGAAGACGAAGAAGGCCCCGGTTGCCTTCGAAGGCCGCAGCAAAGACATCGTCTGGGTCCAGCCGACACTCATCGCCGAGATCGAGTATCGGGCATGGACGGATGATGGCAAGCTCAGGCATGCGTCCTACAAGGGTCTCCGCGAGGTCCAGGACAACGCCGCGATCATGGACCTTGCCGAACGTCTGTGAAGGAAAGTTTTGGCGGGCTGATTGCTCTTAAAGGAATTTAGCTATCTGGAACGACGACCTACTGTCGGCGCAGCTCAGATGCTGAAATCCAGACGCGTCCGTCGTAGGCCCGCTCCCCTCGCTCGGTCTTCATGCTTGCCAAGTGCTCGATCATACCGATGTCGTGGCCGCCGTTCGCCAGCTCGCTCGTCTCGCATTGAACGCAGACTGCATGCTTGGTCTCTCCATCCGCCATGATGATGAGTGTGTGCCCGCCCTGGGGAATAATCTTGTCGGGAACCGCAACAAGCCGCATGGCCGCCTCCATATTTCGCAAGTGGTATCCGATCCGCTCAAGGCTGGACCCATCTGGTTAACAAGAAGTTAATGAGCCTGCGTGGAGCAGATGTGACGGGTTGCGGCAATCCCCAGTTTCCAGGCTCGTTGGCTACGATGATGAGGCGCAGCGTATCGGCCGGCGAGCTTTCCTGCCGCATGCTCCTTCTAAGGCCGATCCTCGTCAAATTGCTCGGTGCCCGCAATGGGTTGAAGCCAAGCCTCGCGGCGCTTGACCCAGAGTTCGTAGGTGGGGATCAAAGTGGTCGGCGCTTCGTCCAGTGCGCCGAGTTTGATCTCACTTCTTTGTCGTCGACCGAAAAAAGCCGCGACCCGCAAGCTGGGCAAAACTCTCATCCTTCCCAATCGATAGTCTCTCCTGTCGTCTCGAAGTACGAAACATCCCAAACACCGAAGAACGTAAACGCCGATCCGCTCTCCTGGCGACAATCCGTGCAATGGCAGATCCCGACATATTTGGGCTCGCCGTCAACCTGAAAGCCAACTTGACCGCACCTGCAACCTCCAAATCGCAAAGCCATTTTGCCCCGCCTATCCTCCCTGCACGTCCGTCGAGGTGGCGTATTGATCAACAAAGGCAAGGACGAGGCGGGGCGTGTTCTAGCCCGCGCCGCGCCGGAGTGCCTCCGTCGCGGCAACGTTCCGATCGCCATTGGTGACCAGGGCGCCCGTCTGGCCGAGCGGGATATCCGGGTCGATCAGCCATTCACACGGGAAATGCGTCTGCCTCCTGGTCGCCAATGAAAACAGACTGGTGGGCATTGATGTGGAAAAGGTGGCGACGGGCCGATTGGATATTGGAAGCCTAGCCTTGCCGGCGGAGTACGCTCGGTTGACTGTAGTCAGCAGTTCGTCTCGGTGCAACCGTTGCCGTCCTACACGTTACCGGTGGTTGGTTTTCAGCGTGAAAGCAGGCAAGCTTCTCGAGCCAGGTTGCGACGTCATTGGGGATCTTGAGCTCGCCGCTTTCTAGCGCCTCAATCCAGGCTAGGTCGCATTGCAGGGCGTTGACGATGTCGACCGACGTCCAGCGTATTGACTGCAGGCACTGTCGGAAGCGGGCAGGGGTCATCTCAGATCCTCCGGGCTATCGAACCGATCACAGGATCGGACCGACTTTGTTACAACGCAACAGTATTCTCGCTCCGAGTCTTTTGCTGGACGAAATCTGGTGTCATGTGTGGCGGCAGGGCCGCAATCCTCAACGATGGTGCTACGCCGCCAACTGATAGTTCATCAATTATTAAACCTCATCGGGTGAAATATGCGCGTTCTAGATGCATAGAACTTTCAGCCGCGCAGTGCGTGCGCGTCGCCCTCAGCATAATGACTTTGCTTTCGGGATTTGTCATCTTTCGAAACCCGCCAATGTTTCTGGGCGGCAGGAGCCATCATGCAAAATATATCCATTGTGGGAAAATTCCTGACTGTGTTCGCCATTTTTGGCGTCTTCGCTTTGGGTGTCGCTGGGTACTCCGCAAGCCAGATGGAGACGATCGATGCGGCCTATAGCGACCTGATTGACCAAGACAACGCGGCAGGTCTTGCGGTCCTGCAGGCCAACCGGTCGCTCCAGATTGGCCGTGCGGCGATGGCCGATCTGATGATCGCCTTCACGGACGAGGGAAACGCCAAAGCGGCAGCTGAGGTCAAGGCCACTCGCACCGAGTTCGTGAACCAGATGGACAAAGCGATAAGCCTTGCGCCATCCAACGCGGATCTAACTCCCTTGAAAAATGACGGTCTGACCGTTTTCGATACGACCTGCACCAAAGCCATAACTTTGGGGAGCACCGCATCTAACACCGATGAGGCTGTTGCATCACAGAAAGTCTTTGGTCTGGAATGCCAGCCCGCTTTCGCTGTGGTGGGGGAAAGATTTACCGCGGAAGTGCAAAAAATCGCCGCCAGCAACAATGACAAAAGTGACAAGCTCTCAAACATCACCGATTTCACAGCCTTTTCGGCGGTCGCCGGCGTCATCGTTGGCTTCTTCGCGGTCCTTGGCATCGGGTTCATCGCAATCCGGGCATGGCTTGTCACGCCAATCCGTAATCTTGCCGGAACCATGGGAACTCTGGCTGGCGGCGACCTGAGCGTCGAAGTGATCGGAGCGGCACGGCGTGACGAAGTGGGTACAATGGCAAAGGCCGTCCAGGTGTTCAAAGACAATGGCCTGAAAGCCGTGCGGCTTGCTGCCGAGTCCGACAGCATGAGAGGCGAGGTTGAAGCAACACGCCTACGGACGGCGGAAACGGAGCGCGCGCGCGCAGAGCAAATGGCGCAGGCAACGAGCGGACTTGGCAAAGGCTTGAAGCATCTGGCCAGTGGTGACCTCACCTTCCGGCTTTCGGAGCCGTTTGCTGCCGATTTCGAGACCCTGCGGACCGACTTCAATGCAGCGGTCGGCCAACTCGCCGAAACACTGCGCGCAGTCGCCGATGCCACCAGCACAATCGATACAGGCAGCCGTGAGGTCAGCGCCAGTGCCGACGATCTGTCCAAGCGGACGGAACAACAGGCTTCCTCGCTCGAAGAAACGGCAGCCGCCCTCGACCAGATTACCGTCAACGTCGCAAATTCCTCCAAGCGGGCCGATGAGGCACGCAAGGTTGCCGTCCTTGCCAATGACAGTGCCGCGCAGTCCGGCCGGGTGGTCGCAGATGCCGTCGATGCCATGCAGAAGATCGAGCAGTCATCGAACGAAATCTCCAACATCATCGGAGTGATCGACGAAATTGCGTTCCAGACGAACCTGTTGGCCCGAATGCGGGTGTCGAAGCAGCGCGCGCGGGTGAGGCGGGCAAGGGGTTTGCTGTCGTGGCCCAGGAAGTGCGCGAACTCGCCCAGCGGTCTGCAAAGGCCGCTAAGGAGATCAAGGACCTCATCCGTAACTCCTCAATGGACGTTCAGAGTGGTGTCAAGCTTGTCAGCGACACGGGCGAGGCGCTGAAAACCATCGAAGGCTACATCGTCACGGTCAACCAGCACATGGAATCCATCGCGACCTCATCCAAGGAACAGTCGGTCGGTCTGGCGGAAGTCAATACTGCCGTCAACCAGATGGACCAGGTCACACAGCAGAACGCGGCCATGGTCGAGGAGACGAGCGCAGCAGGTGTCAGCCTTGCCAACGAAAGCGGCAGACTGCGGGAGCTAATCTCACAGTTCCAGCTTGGTGGGGGGGCCCGTCTCTCTGCTGTCATGGTTGCCAACCTAGATCATCAACCCGTGCAATCGCCTGTTCGCCGCCTTGCCGGGAAGGTCGCCAAGGCATTTTCCGGGAATGCTGCCATCAAGGAAAGCTGGGAAGAGTTTTGAAACCCAGGGCAGGTTTCAGAGCTTATCTGACGACTATCTTGTAAAACGGCTTTAGAAATAGCAGGGTCTCAAGCTGCACACCAAATTAGACATACCGGGGAAGGTCGCGCGAAGCGTCATCTTTCCCTGGTATCGTCTAACACCGATGCTGCGTGCTCTATGCCCATTGACGAGGCGGATGCGTGTTGCGGATATTGGCAACGACGCGTCGCGCTGGCTATCCCGTGTCAGATTGTCAGTGACGTCGGGTACGTTCCTCTGTCACGTTCTCGAAGCTCGGGGGCATGGTTTTCACGCACGTGCCGAACTTCTGGATCGAGGGGGCCTCGAGAATAGCGGCGATCTTGGATAACTTCTTCGCCAGCTGCGCATCGGTGAAAACCCGTAGACGTGGCTATGGCATATGCGACGGAGGGCAGCCTGAGATTGCCGTCTTTGCCATTGGGATCCAGATGGTGGTGCTCTATCTGGTCGTCCGTTTGGCTTCGGTAGATCATCCTCTGCCTGCTGACAACAAAAGGGACGGGGCGAAATCGCACCGACCTTCCTCATCTTCGTCCAGTCAGGATCTCCGCGGAGCGGTTGTCCCGGCCGGACGAGTGGATGACAGCGAGTAGCCGCTTCATCTCGATACGGGCTACTGCAGAGGGGCACCCATGAAGCTCGTTAGGCCACCTCTTTCCGCCATCGGTTCTGCCCAAGGCCACTTTCCTTTGCCAAACGCGAACGCGCTTCTGCGTAAGCAGGCGCGACCATGGGGTAGTCGGTCGATAGATCCCATTTCTCACGATATTGGTCAGGAGAAAGCGCGTGATGGCTCATCAGATGACGCTTCAGTGACTTGAAGCCATTCCCGCATTCTAGGCACGTCAGTTGATCTTCCTGGAGAGACTTGCGGACCGAAACAGCCGGCTTCTGCTTCTCGACGATGACTTCATCAGCGGCAAGTATCGACCTCGACGTCAATGCCGCGTGGACATCGGCTATCAGCAAACGGAGTTCACTCACCGGGATGACATGGTTGCCGACGTAGGCCGATACGATATCGGACGTCAGCACAGCCAGTCGGCTTTTGTTGTGGGTCATCGGTAATTTGTCCATCGATAATCTTCTTCCAATGCCGCATTCAGCGGTCGGGTAAGCCAAGCCATAAATATCTTTGCCGTTTTCCGTATAAATCCCCGGCGGGCAACAGCCTCGAGTATAACTGCGATTTGGCATCTTTGAGGCCGTCGCGAAGTGATTTTGGCGGCGAGATTGTCCTGCGAGCAATTAAATTCGCCGTTTTCCCTACGCGATTGACGCTAACGGGCGGCTCTTTGCTGACCCTAACCTTTTCCTGTGGGTTTCAACCAGCCCTGGAGACACTCCCAAGGTTCTGCGCTAGCTTTCCTCAAGGTCTGAAGGGGCAAGCGCATGAACACGATAGGCATCGAGCAACTGCAACCCAACCATTTCTACTGGGCTCGCCTCCTGCCGAATGAGGGTAGTCTAGCCTCCGAACCGAACGAAATTCAGGTCGTCCAGGTGTCGACGGTGTTCGGCGCCGCCTCTGAGTTCTGGACCGTCGCCGTGATGGGAAGCGACGAGCACTTCGATTTTGCCTCTTTCGAGTTCTTCCACAAGGTCCCGACCCCACCTTCGTCAGGGGAGCAGCGTTCGAACTTGAAACTGGTTTCATCGGTGTCGCTCGCCGCAAATCATTGAGCACGACCGAGTATCGCGGGTAGTGCCAGCATCAGGCGGTGGCAAAGCAAATGATCGAACGGCATCGAGCATGGGATGGGATCTGCAGCACGAAGTTCGCCATTAACTTCGAATGACACGCGGTATCAACCCTGCCAGATAAAGCGATCCGGCTACAAGCACCCACCCCCGGACGACAGCAGCCTCCACCAATGCTCGCATGTAAGCTTGGTGCGGTTCGATTTCGACGAGGCTCGTGATGCCTAGAGTTTCAGCCATACCCTTCAGTTGGAAAGGCACACGCGTCGTTGCGCCGACACTCGTGAAAATGATCGAAACATAGCAAATCTGAATCAGCTTGCGGGGACCGGCCGTCCGATTAGCCATTTTGTGCCACCGCACCCATAGTTCGGATTGTCCAGCGCCGCCCGTCGGAGCTCATCTCTGTTCTACTTAACGGTTCTATTCCAAGGCGCCAGAATGATTGTGCTGGGGCCTCGATGATCCCAAGGATCAGGGCGCGCACCATGGACTGGTTCGCGATGACCACATGCCGTCCTCCACGCTCCATCTGGGCGCCGAGCCAGATACGTGCCCTCTCAAGCAGCGCAACGATTGTTTCGCCACCATGTGGCGCAATGTTGGGATCCGTGAGCCAAGCCTGTAAGTTTTCTGGCTCTGCCGCCGCGATCGCCTGGAGCTTCGCACCTTTCCAGCGGCCATAGTCAAGCTCCGCCAAAGCCTCTTCGACCTCAAAGGTCCCCGAGATCATGGATGCCGTCTGGAGCGCATTTTCTTCCGGGGCCGATACAATAGGTGTTGTAGTTTTGCTGATCGAGGTGAACGCATGTTGGATTCGCACCTCCTCTCCTGGGAGCAGACCAAGATTGCCAAATGTCGATGTGTGAACCCCTGCACTCCTGCCGGCGCATATCAGCGAGACTCGAGTGGCTCTACATGTCTTCATCCTACCCCCTGCGTGAGCACCAAGTTGCGACATACTTCACATTGCCGCGTCACCTGACGCCTGTTATAGAAAAGTGGCCAGTATTCGGGAAGCCAGTGAAACTCTGGAGCGGTCGCGCCACTGTAATCGACAAACTATGGTCGAAAGCCAGACCCCGACAACCGACAGTCCGTATTAGAACGCGCCATTCAGGAGGACCGAATGACCACTGCTACTTACACTACAGGCACCATTATTGAACCGATCCCGGTCGGGCAAATTGTTCCTTGGGCGATTTTTGCGGGCCTGTTGGCTATGATCGCTCTGTATTTCATCAGCACGGAAGAGGGTGCGATGCAGATCGTGCCTGGCATGGAGGTGCATGAATTCGTTCATGACGGCCGCCACCTGCTCGGATTTCCCTGCCACTGAAGGAACACGCCTATGATGGGAAGACTTTTGGCAAGAGGCCTGATCGCAGGTCTCCTAGCAGGTTTGCTCGCTTTTGGCTTCGCCCGCGTGTTCGGGGAACCGCAGGTCGATAGGGCGATCGCTTTCGAAGAGCAAATGGCAGCGGCGACAAACGTACCTGCCGAGCCGGAGCTGGTCAGCCGTCAAACACAGGCGGGAATTGGCTTGTTCACCGGCATTATGACCTACAGTGTCGCCATCGGAGGGATTTTCTCGCTGGTTTTTGCTTTCATATATGGGCGTGGCAGTAAGCTCAGCCCCCGCGCCCTTTCTGCGGTGATTGGTCTTGCCGCGTTCGTAGCCATGGTGGTGGTCCCTGACCTTGAGTATCCGCCAAATCCCCCAGCCGTCGGAAGTCCGGATACAATCGGGGTTCGTACCCAACTATTTTTCGTGATGCTCGTCGTCTCAATCGGCAGCATGGCGGCCGCGTTCGTGTTGGCGAAGAAGCTGCGTGTTCGCTTGGGTACATGGGATGGCGCAATTCTCGCGGGCGTATGCTACGTCGCCTTCCTCGCGATCGTGCAGGCGCTGATGCCATCGATCAATGAAGTGCCCGAGAACTTCTCAGCGATGACGCTTTACAGTTTCCGGATCGCAACGATCGGCCTTCAGGTGATCATTTGGGCAGTGCTATCTCTTGCTTTCGGCTTTCTTGCTGAGAAGCTGTTGGCCGAAAACGGTAAATACCGTCCAGGCGCACTTGCGTTTCGCTAGGGTAAAGAGGGGCCGGCTTATCGCCGACCTCACGTCCGTTGAAATGAAGCGCGTTGTTTTACTGCTGACCGCATGCCTGCTGATCTCAGGTACGGCGGCGGCGCATTCGAAGCGGATTGCCTCCGGTGAAAGGAGCGGTCTGCAGTTTGGCAGCATCGGCCACGGAGAGCTCATAATTTTATCCCGGTACAGTGGGTTGATCTTTAAGCTTGCCCATTTTTTCCAATGAATCGGACCTTACATTCCGACGGCTGGCCAACTATGCCTCGATTGAATACTCATATTGTCTCTGGGGACTTGCGCCGCGTGCGGCCAACGATGAGGCAAGCCCGTTCAACGAATGTATGCATGCCTATCTGTCGGCACAGAAAGCTCTGCTTTTTCACATGCGTACCATGCGCGATGTGAAGGGACAGGCAGAGGAACTCATTTCCGTAATTGATGCAGAAGCCGCACTAAGCGGCGCAGCCTTGATAGGATGTGTGTTTAGCGGTGAGCAATTCACGACTGCGGAATTTGTGACCCCACATTGGGAATTGTTGCCGGATCATTGGCCGAGCCTTCTGGCGACGATACTTCTTCTTGTTACGTTTTTTTCTGTCGCCTTCGCTATAATTCCTTGGCTGCGTGGGACACCTACGACTTGATGATCTTCATCATTCTGCCCGTCTCAATATGCTACATTTGTGGATTAAACACGGCTCAAGAAGCTTCTCAGAAGCGTCCGACAACTCTCCAGCCTCCGAGTTTGCTTTGCCGTTGACGGGGCCAGTCGCGCCGATGCCCATCAAGTCGCAATCGTTTGGTCGGCTAGCGTCTGCGATATAGGGCGGGAACTTGACGAATCATCGAGGACTTGCCACGAGGCAGGAGAAAATCGAGATTTTCACCTTTTCGGACCCAATCTGTAAATGTCGGCCACTGATGCTGTGGTCGGCGGTTCCAGACGTTTTGAGTCGCTCGGTGAGCGGGAAATCCATTTTAGCGGGCAATGGCCGACATGATGCTTCCAATCGAGATCTATCCACCGTCGCATTCGAGTTTGGCTCACAGGAGAAGGGGTGCGGGCATCTTTACTGACACAAGCCATCGTTCTGGACGACATTGAGAAAAATTTTACCGTAGTGCTTCATATTTGGCATGTGACAATATCTTTGGATCAGCGAAAACTCGATGAATGGTGCGGCATTTTTCTTGGCGGTCAATTTCATCGTGGCCATGTCATTTGGTATCGTCTTTATTGTCATAGCGGGCAAAAGCCGATCACGTATCGCAGCGCTTTGGATAGGTGCCGGGTTTGCCGTAGCTTCGCTTTCCGCTGTCTGCGAGCTTCTCGTCGCCTATACCGACACGCCCAAACCATGGGCAATATCTGCTTTCGCGACAGTGCTCACAGGAATGACTTTGCTTACCCTTGGTGTCAGCATCCTATACGAGCGACGCCTAGATCTCCGCATCATCATAGTCTTTCTCAGTCTTAGTCTTCTCGTATGTTTTGCGATTTACGATCTGCCCCGGGGAACGCCCTTACAGGCATTTTCCTATCAAACCCCCTTCGCAGTAGCAGTTTTGACGGGCGCGTTGATCGTATTCAGATCGCATAGCCTGTCGGCGATTGATCGCTTTCTCGGCATTGTGCTACTGGTGACGGGCCTCCATTTTTTCGCAAAAGCAGCCTTGGCCATCAGAGTAGGATCAGGAGCCACTGCGACAGATTACGTCCATACCGACTACGCATTGATTTCGCAGAGTCTAACGGCAGTGCTGGTTGTGGCGGTCGGGCTGACATTGCTGGCGACGCTTGTTCTCGAAATCATGGCTCACGAGCGAAGTGAATCGGAAATTGATGCTCTATCTGGCCTTGCTAATAGGCGAGGCTTCGACCGGAGGGTCCAGGCTTTTCTGACAGAACAGCCATATGGCAACCACACCGTAATGCTCTGCGATCTCGATAACTTTAAAAACGTTAACGACAGTTATGGGCATCATGTGGGCGATCTCGTAATTCAAGGCTTCGGGAAGCTAATACGAGACCAGATGCCGGCGGGAGCGGTTGCCGGCCGGGTGGGGGGAGAAGAATTTGCGGTTTTCCTGTCAAATACCGACAGCGACGCTGCCATTCAATTTGCTCAATCCTTTAGGGCAGCTATAACGAAGCTGCCGAATCTCCCGCGTGACCTACATCCAACCTGTAGCATCGGCGTATCGTCGTTGACCGCTTCAGACAAGCTGGCCGAGGCTTATCGGCAGGCTGATGTCGCTCTTTATGCAGCTAAAAAGGCAGGACGGAACAGGGTGAAGCTTGCATCTCGAAGCTGATGCATCCTTAGCCTCGTGCTGGTAAATGAAAAACTTGCATGATTTTACATTCGCAATATCGTCCGTCTTGCTCGCATGGCGCAGTGTTCTCAAGGGGAACAGCCGTATTGGGCGGAGACGTGACGAATGACGTGTTATGGGCAGGGGAGCCATTGCAGATCCAAAGGCTGTAGGGCGGCTCACAATAGGATGGCTTAGGCAACGCATTTCCCACGATAGATACCTTGGAAATCGTTCAGACCATTCAGTTCAGCCGGCCTCAGCCATTGCCGCGACGGCAGCAATTTGTGGCCACTTCTCTTCGAAAGCTGCAACGCAATCGGGATCGAAATGTGTGCCGCTGCCTTTGAGTATCTCGTCACGCGCCTTCTCTACAGGCCAAGCCGCCTTATAGGGCCTTTTTGAGCAAAGCGCGTCGAACACATCTGCGACAGCCACAATCCTTGCCTCTAATGAAATGCCCTCACCAACGAGGCTGGAGGGATAGCCACTTCCATCCCATTTTTCATGATGACCTGCGACGATCCGTTCTGCAGTCTGAATCAGTTCGCTGCTGCTTTCACCGAGGATTTTTCTTCCGACCTCGACATGTTTTCGCATGGCAGCAGTTTCCTCTGGCGACAGCGGGCCGCGTTTGTTCAGGATACCGTCACTGATCGCAATTTTTCCGATGTCGTGCAGCGGCGTTGCGAGGTAGATCAACCGGGCTTTCTCCTCAGAAAGACCCAGTCCGCCGGCGATCAACTGAGCGATCTGTGCCACGCGGTCGATGTGATCCCCCGTTTCTCCATCCCGATAAGCCATCGCTCGGCTTAATCTCCAGATGATCTCTTCCTCGCGGATACGCATCACGCTCGTCGCGCTAATCACTTCAGCCTCAAGCATGCGTGCCCGGTCCGCCAAGGAGACCTGAGCTGAACGTAAGTTTAGGAGGTTTCTTACTCGCGTAGAAAGTTCTATTGGATCGAAAGGCTTGGTCACGAACTCAGTCGCGCCGGCGTCAAGGGCCTCTAGGCGCGTTTCGCGGTCTCCCTCCGAAGTGATCATAATTACGGGTATGTCGGGATGCAAAGCTACGGCCGCCCGGATCACCTCCAGGCCGCTCAGGTAGGGCATAGTTTGATCAACCATAAGGAGATCGACCGAATTCTGCTGTAGCCAAGAGAGACCTTCACGCGGATCGGCAAACGCGTATACGCGTCTTAGCAATGTCGGCGCCATTGTTGAAGCCTCCAAGGAGCAGGCAACTGGTCTCAAGGAAATCAACCTGGCCGTCAACACGATCGATCAGGGGACGCAGCAAAATGCTGCAATGGTCGAGGAAACGAGTGCGGCAGCCCACAGCCTTTCCAGGGAGGCGGCGCAGTTGTTCGAGCTTATCGGCCAGTTCAATACCGGAACCATGGCTGCGAGACCTCGGTCCGCACCGGTTGTTGCCAACCAGCAAACAAGACCGGTCGCATCCCCCGCGCGGCAGATGACGGCCAGATTAGCCCATGCGTTCAACGGCAACGCCGCCGTCAAGAGCGACGATAGCTGGGAAGAGTTTTGAGGTCGGAGCGTGAGAGGGGTTCCTTTGTCAGGATAATGCTTGTCCGAGATTAGGAGAAGGGACAGGGGAGACTGTTCGAGTGGCCTTAACGCTATTCTACGTTAGGTCGCGGCTAATTTTTGCCAAATCGCCATCACCATCCGCGGTGTTCGCGGATGGCTTGTGTGAGACGGTTGGGCAACACTTTTGGGCCGACGGGAAGCTACTTAGATCGGGAAAAGGAGCAATATCGTGCAAGACGCTGTCATACTTAAAATGACCCCTTCTAGGGCTTCGCGCCGTGCTCATACGCCAGAGTTGGAGCTGTTTAACCAGCTCAATACATTAAAGAACTGCCTAGAGAGAATGAAGGTAAAGTTAGAATTCATTGCTCAACGGGACAATGACGCGCAACACGGCGTCACCGACTAGGAAACCCGTGAGGCCCAAACAGCACCGAACCAATACGGCGTGGATATAGTCATAACGGTTGATAAAAAACCACTATTCCTTTTGCTGGTGCAACTGCAGAAATAATGGTGCAATAGACCTCCGATCCTGTTTCTGGCCACCGAGAGTCCTCGAAGCTGATATTGTGGCTGTCGCAAGAAATGCGCAGAATGACCGTGCTGTCGTCCTCGACATCAGCGCCGCGGATTTTGCCGCAAATGTTAGGGAAGTGAGCGAGGGCTACTGAATCAGCCGTGCAGCCCGTCCTGTTCGCCGGGTCGCGTTATTGTAGTAGCTGGACGCCTGCTGAACCGATCTATGCCGGGATTGCTCCATCGCTTCCGGCAAGGGGACGCCACGATTGGCCGCCTCGGTCAGGTAGCCTGATCGTAGCCCGTGCGCCGAAAACTCCCCCGGTTCCAGCCCGGCAAGCGCCGCCCGCTGCTTGACGATCTGGTTGACTGCACTCGGCTCCAGCGCCCGCTGTGAAACGTTGCCCCAACGATCGACCTTCCGAAAAATACTCCCGCTCTCAACTCTGGCAGCGGTCATCCAGGCATTCAGCGCATCCACCGGCCGACCGGTCAGATAAACGACCTCCTCGAGCTCGGAGCCCGACGTTTTGGTACGACCCAAATGGATGGCGAGAGAGGGAAGGGGAGGACCACCCTCGACGGCGGTTGGCAGCTCGACCGTGAGCTGCTCCCTGCGCAAACCGGCAATCTCGCTACGACGCCGACCGCCGGACGCGAACGCCACCATCAAAATTGCCCGGTCACGGATGTCGCGCAGGCTGTCCGTTTTGCACGTGGCAATCAGCTTTGCTAGGATGTCGCCCGTGACCGCCTTGGCGCTCTTGCGTTTCCTTGGCCGCGGCGTCGCCCGCACGGCGAGGCGTATCGCGGATTTCAGGGACGGGGAGGAGAAGAAACCGGTCAGCCCGCGCCATTTCGTCAGCGTCGACCAGCTGGCAAGTCGCCGGCGCACCGTATCGGGTGCATGCGGTCCGGACGAACGAAGGAAGCGTTGCTCGCGCAGGCTCTGCTCGACAGCGGCTGGCATGCCGTGGTGAGGATCGATATCGCGCTGTTCGGGCTGCCAGAGATGGTGGGCAACGAATTTCAGCAATATGGCCTCGGGCGCTGGCCAGGGGAGGGAAGCGCCGGTTGCGGCCAGCGACCATGCCTGCAGGTACGCAAGATCGGAGGTCAGTGCCCTCAGCGTATTTGCGCCCATGCCCTCGTTGACCAGGTGGCGCAGCGTTTCGACATCCTGGTCGGTCAGCAGTTCCGCGAGTTCATCGCGCCGGTCAATCGGCAGGACGGCGGCGATCGTGTCCAAGGTCTCGGTGCGTTTTTCGATCGAACGTGACAGCGAGATGCTCATTTCGGCAGCCCGTTGTCATCATAAAATTCATCGTGGTTAAAAGTTTGCCCGTCAGCCGCAGGTCTTCCTTCAGCCATCAGTTCCAAAAGCCTGCCGCTGCTCCGATCGAAATCTTCCCGCACAGCCACTAACACCGCAATCGGTACTCCTTCCCGGCAGATGATCACCTCATCGTTGCGCTCGGCAAGAGAGATGAGTTCCTCAAGCCGTTCGGCCGCCTCAACAGGTTCCGCGAAGATCTTCATTTGTCACACCTCCTACCAGACCCGCTCATGCAAGATCGCATCGAACGCCAGATCCGTCGAGACGAAGGTGCAGTGCTCGAGCCGCGCCTGGGCGGCGAGAATGCGGTCCCACGGATCGCGGTGATCCCAGTCGAACGCGGCTGCAAGCTCGGCATGCAGATCGCTGATGCCCAGGGTCTGCAGGCCGCTTTCTGTGACGGCTGCCCGCAGCTCCTGTGGCTTGAGGTCGAGCTTGTTCAGACGCATCTTGTTGTCCAGCTCATAGAACGTCACCGCACTCACGAGGATGGCGTTTGCCTTGTACTCGATCAGCGCTCGTGCCCTTGTGGACAGGCGATCACTGCCAATCGTCCACCAGTAGACGGCATGGCTGTCGAGCAGGACTTTCATTGCGTGCTGTCGCTATCGTTGGATTTGCCTTGCCAGACGCCGGTATCGTCATTCCAATCGCCAGCGTCGATCGCGGCCTGCTCTGCGTCGACTGCATCGAACAGGGTGTCGGGCAGGCCACGGTGACGCAGCAGGCCAAAGGGACGCCTGCCGCCGTCGGCCGCTGGACCGATGCGGGCATAAACTTGGTTGCCGCGCATGATGACGATTTCCTCGCCCTGACTGGCGCGCTCTAGGACTTCTGCGAACTTCTTTCGGGCTTCGCTGATCTTGTAGCTTGTCTGGGGCATGGGGTCTCCGAATTGGCTTCAGGGCATAGATACCATCGCTTCTCTCTACGTACAAGTACAACGTACATATCACCCCCGATAAGGGATACTTATCGATGGTTTAAACCTGCACCCACGACCATGCCATGTGACGAACTGCAATATTTATATAGAGTTCGTTTAGCAAATCATTTACCATGATTTCAATGGCTTACGATCTCGCGAAAATCAGCATCACAGCCCTGATGCGACCGGCTTTTGACGCTGGTGTCACGCTCACGCGTCTGGACGAGCGCATCGCCCGTTCGCCAGTCGGGCGGGGCTTTATCGAGCGCACCCATTTTGCCGATGCTTGCGCCTCGCTGTGGATCGACGGCGAACTCGTCCATCTCGAAGACCTCGTCCTTCACGACGACACCCGCGATATTCGCACGCCCACCCATGAGCTGACAATCGCCCGCGACGTGCTGCGCACTCGCCGGCGATTGTCAGCTCATCTCCCCGGCTGGGCATTATCGGCAGAGGGTATCCGAACTTTACGACAGACGTCGGACATCAATCCGGTCGGCGCTGAGGCGGTGGAGCCGGCCAGCGTCGTTCGGCCAGCGTTGGCCATCGATCCGGAAGGCGGGGGGGAAGACGCCGACGATATCGGACATCTGCCCGGCATCGATTATGCCGCCATCGATGCAGTTCTCGCCCGTTCGGAGGCGACAATCGAGAACGCAACACGGCCCGGTCGGAGGGGCGACCAAGAGAAAGATCCAATGATCTACGATCTCGACTGGGACGAGGATGCGCGGCTTGACGAATGGCGTGCTGTGCTGCGCCAAGTCGAAAACCTGCCGGCGGTGCTGCAGGCGATCGTCACCGTCGATGCCTGGAACGAGCTTTCTGTCTTGCAGCACGCGCCGTGGCTCGGCCGGTTGCTCTCCGTTTCCATCCTGCGCCAGGCTGGTGTCACCACTGGTACCCACCTCGCGGCGATCAACCTCGGCCTCAAAACCATTCCGGTTGATCGGCGCCGGCATCGCGACCGCGAAACCCGGCTGCTGGCCATCGCCCAAGGGTTTTTGGCGGCCGCGGAGATCGGCATGAAAGAGCATGATCGGCTGACACTGGCGAAAACGATGATGGACCGAAAATTGGAAGGACGGCGGACGTCGTCAAAACTGCCGGACCTGGTCGAGCTGGTGATGGCAAAGCCATTGGTGTCGGCCGGGATGGTGGCGAAGGCGCTCGATGTGACGCCGCAGGCGGCGCGGCGGATTGTTTTGGAGCTGGGCTTGAGAGAAATGACGGGGAGGGGGAGGTTTCGGGCATGGGGGGTGAGCTGAAATGAACATCCACTTCAATCGAGAAAGGTTGCGTGCAATGCAAATGTGTCACGTCGATTAAAGCGAAAAGCTCCTTGTTCCCCTGGGCTAACAGAAATCTTGTAGTTATCTTCCGTAGAAGGGGAGCCAAGCGATCATTTAACAGGCCAACTCGGGGTTGGTATTGCGAGGTTAGTTAGCCTAAGCTCAGTCTCCGGTTTTAGAATCAGCAAAAATTATTATGAGTGGAGCATAGACGTTGTCTGTCGATCAGGGTGCATTTGTGGAACTCCGCGGAAGGTCATGGCTCGTTGAAGGGATCCGCGAGGAAGGAAGTATCTTACGCACTTTCAACTTGTCATGCATCTCGGACGACGCCCAAGGGGAAAAGCTCGAGGTACTTTGGGATGCGGAGATTGGTGCGGCTCTCCTAGATGAAGATGGTTGGAATAAGGTCGGGGTCGGCCTGCCCGATCAAGCGGAGGTTTTAGCTGCACATCTGCGCGCGATTAGGTGGCGCTCGGCAACAGCAGCTGACCGCGACCTTTTACAGGCACCATTTCGCTGCTCGATCGCTTCCGGCTTTTCTCGGATGGCGACGACCGGCGCTTGCCCGCGCTGTTAAAGCGTAGCCGTGATGCGCAAGCCCTTGTTTCAACCGCGCTAGCCGAGCAGGTACTGGGTGCGCTGCATGAGCTGCTACGCGGTTTAGACGCCGCCGAACCGGCACTGGTGCGCGATCTCAGCATCACTCGTCCGGATCATCTCTATGAGGGGCTGCTCACTGTCCTGATGCGCCTCGTTTTCGTGTTATATGCTGAGGACCGCGATCTTCTGCCGTCGCTACCGGGGGCGCGGGCGCGGGAAATCTACGAGACCAGTTATTCCGTGCGCGGATTTTACGCGAAACTCACTGAGGACGCGACGCTTAACCCCGACACGATGGACGAGCGGCGCGGCAGTTGGGGCGGACTGCTGGCGCTGTTCCGCATGATCCACAAGGGGCATAGCACCGGCTTCGTGCAGGCGCGCAGCGGCAAACTGTTCGACCCCGATGAGTTTCCCTTCCTCGAAGGTCGAGCCGCGAAGGACGACGTCCCGCGCATCCTACATGTCTCCGATGGCTGCCTCCTGCGCATTCTCGAAGGGCTGATGACCATCAAGCTTCGCGGGCAAAACCGCGAGCGCCTCAGCTACCGCACCCTCGATGTCGAGCAGATCGGTTCGGTCTATGAAACCGTGATGGGCTTCACGGCCCAGGCGGCGACATCGCGCGTGCTGGCCATCAAGGCGGGCAAGAACAACAAAACGCCGGTGTTCGTGGCGCTCGATGATTTGCTGACCAAAAAAGGGAAGGACCGGATCAAGTCGCTTAAGGAGGATGTCGGGCGTGTGCTAACAGCGGCGCAGGCCAAGCCGGTCGAGGATGCGACAACCGTCGAGGAACTCGTTGCTGCGCTCGACTCCATGGTCGACGAACGTGGCTCTCCGAAGAAGCGGATCGCCGCATCCGGAACGCCGATCCTGCAGCCGACCGACGAGCGCCGCCGCACCGGCAGCCATTACACGCCCCGCTCGCTCACCGCGCCAATCGTCAAGCATGCGCTGGAGCCAGCCTTCGCGCGCCTCGGCCAGGATGCTACGCCGGAGCAGGTGCTGGACCTGAAGGTTTGCGATCTCGCCATGGGCTCGGGCGCGTTTCTGGTCGAGGCCTGCCGTGCAATCGGCGAGCGGCTGACCGCGGCCTGGGCGCGCTGGCCTGACAAGCGGCCCAAAATTCCGGCAGATGAGGACGAGGAGCTGCATGCACGCCGGCTAGTGGCGCAGCGCTGCCTCTATGGCATCGACAAGAACCCGCGCGCGGTCGATCTGGCGCGCCTGTCGCTTTGGCTCGCCACGCTGGCTCGCGATCATGAATTCACCTTCCTCGATCATGCATTGAAGTGCGGCGACAGTCTCGTTGGGCTCACGAAAGACCAGATTGCGGCAACGCATTGGGATGAATCCAGACCGCCAACGTTTGTGGGAAAGTTGGTCAGCGATCATCTGCGTGAAGCCGAGGAGGGTCGCGCCCGCATCCGCAACGCAGACGATTCTGCCACAGAGGCTGAGCTTCGGCCACAACTGCGTGCCGTAGATGCTGAACTTGACGTGGCCCGATATATCGGCGACGGCATAGTCGCTGCCTTCTTTCACGGTGATAAGGCGAAAAAACGCATCGAAAAGTTAGTCCAGTTTCAGAAGGCTGTTCAAAGCAATTTGGGATCGACGCGTTGGATTGAAGCGTCCAAAGCGTTTTCCTTATCGCTGCGCGCGGGCGAGCACGGCATCACGCCGTTCCATTGGCAGATCGAATTCCCCGAGGTCTTCACCCGCGATAATGGCGGGTTCGACGCAATTGTCGGCAACCCGCCCTTCGCGGGCAAGAATACGATCATCGCCGGCAGCGCCAAGAACTTTCTGCCTTGGCTGCAAACCCTGCATGCGGGCGCGCATGGCAATGCCGATCTTGTGGCGCATTTCTTCCGACGCGCCTTTGGCTTGCTCCGCCAGGGAGGTGTGTTCGGGCTGATCGCCACCAACACCATTGGTCAGGGGGATACGCGCGCTTCGGGCCTAGCGAAAATCATCGCAGAAGGCGGCGTGATCTCACGCGCCACACGCAGGCTGAAATGGCCGGGAGAAGCGGCGGTGGTGGTATCGGTCGTGCATATTGTGAAGGGTGCGGCGGAAGCGCCGGTACTCGATACCCGGCCTGTGCGCCGCATTTCGGCCTATCTGGTCGAGGGTGATCTCGACACATCGCCGTTGGCGCTGGCGGCCAACTCCAGCAAGGCGTTTGTGGGCTCATACGTGCTCGGTATGGGCTTCACGTTTGATGATGCCGCCGCCGCGAAGGGGCAGGCTGAAAGCCTAGAGACGATGCGGGCGCTGATCGCGAAAGAACCGAGAAACAAGGAACGGATTTTTCCGTTTATTGGCGGGGAGGAAGTGAACACGGACCCTCAGCACCGTCACGAGCGCTACGTCATCGACTTTTTCGATCGACCCTTGAAGCGCGATCCAACTTTGCGGTCTTGGGTGAATATGGACGACAGTGAGATTGCGAGATGCCGCGTCGAAGGGATCGTTCCGGCAGACTACCCGAATGAAGTTGCTGAAGATTGGCCGGACTTGATCGAAATCATCCGACGCCGGGTCAAACCCGAACGCGACAAGCAGACACGTCCAGCACTGAAAACACGCTGGTGGCAGTACGCGGAAAAGCGGCCGGGGCTCTACCGGAAAACTGCTCCCCTCCTGTCGGTTTTCGTGAACTCCAGCAAAGCTGCGCCCCAATATGCGATTGCGTTGCTGTCTAACGGCCTAGTCTATTCGCAAAACCTCAATGTTTTTGCCCTTGAAGGTTTCGCGTCCTTTGCGTGCCTTCAAACTTCGGCCCATGAGATTTGGGCTAGATTCGTTGGGACAACCATGAAGGACGATCTGACATATACAATCGAAGACTGCTTTCGCACCTTCCCGTTCCCCGTCAATTTTGAAACCGTCCCCTCCCTCGAAGCGGCCGGCGACGTCTATCACGCCTTCCGCGCGCAACTGATGGTCGACCGAAACCAGGGCCTGACCAAGACCTACAACCGCTTCCATGCGCGTGCTGAGAACGCTGCCGACATCGTTCGCCTGCGGGCGCTCCATCACGAAATGGACGTAGCCGTGCTGCGTGCCTATGGCTGGAAGGATCTGGCCGACCGCGCCGCGCCTGAATTCATCGAGCAGGACGCCGACGAAGGCAAAACACCCAAGACCCGCCTCGACTGGCCGACCGAGTTCAAGGACGAAGTTCTCGCCCGCCTCCTCGCCCTCAACGCCACCCGCGCCGCTGAAGAACGTGCCGCAGGGCTCGTGGTGGCGGATGAAGCGGAGGATGAGGACATTGAAGAAGGGGATGCGGAATGAGCAAGGCCGAAACGATCCGGACCGGCAAACTGGGCAAGAAGGAGCTTCGGCTCGTCAAGATGAACGGCAGGTTTTTCGGCCTGGCCGATGGCGTCAGATGCACGGAAGGCGACAATGCCGATGATGTCTGGCTGCAGTTGCATGATGACGCTGGTAAGAGCGACCCAACTTATTTCGGCTTCGATGGCGCACGCAGCCGCTTCCAGAAGTTCTTTCCCAACGGCTTCGATTCCGATGGCTATGCATCGCAGGAGCGCGACTACAAGATCGCAGCGAAAGCGAAGCTCGACGAAACCGTGCCGCTCAATAAGGCCGTCGATGGAAAGGGATATGGCGAAGCGGTGCTCGCGGTCTTTCGCGCAACGAATATGCTGTCGCCGTTCGAAAAGACGCGCCTGCAGGACGTACTACGCGGACCCCGCGCCGATGACTTCGTCCAAGCAGCAGCCCGCTTTACGCTCGACGGCAGCAAACCCAATCTCCTCGCGATGGAACTTGCACTGAAGCCACATGACAACGCCAAATGGACGGTCGTCACTTATCTTCCCTATCTCTGGCGGCCTGAGACGCACATGTTCCTGAAGCCCGAAGCCACCAAGGATTTTGCAACCCGCGTCGGCCATCGCTTTGCCTCGGACTATGAAGCCCGCCTGCACGTGCCGGTTTATGAGAGTCTGCTCGACCTCGCGAACCGGGCCACACAGGAATTGGTCGATTTGAAGCCACGCGACGGGATCGACATCCAAAGCTTCATCTGGGTGGTGGGCGACTACCAGGAGGGGCGCGAGGCAGTCTACGTTTAACAGTTTGCAATATTTTCTTGCAATTATGAATTTGCAAGATTACATCGGCAATCTCTGGAGTATCCAAATGGCGGCCAATTTCATCGGACCACGAATCAAGGCCCTGCGCGAGGAGCGAAACCTCAGCCAGGACGATCTTGCGCGCCTCTTCGGCTTTAAGGATCGCCAAACGGTTTCGGCGATCGAGACCGGCGAACGCCGCG
Source organism: Rhizobium sp. HT1-10 (assembly GCF_049472505.1). NCBI lineage: Bacteria > Pseudomonadati > Pseudomonadota > Alphaproteobacteria > Hyphomicrobiales > Rhizobiaceae > Rhizobium > Rhizobium sp. HT1-10. The sequence continues at coordinate 705,815 of NZ_JBCEBQ010000002.1, forward strand.
TCACAGCGGAGGAACTGATGATCGCGGTCGAGAAGCTGGGTGCTTCACTCGATTATTTCACCGATCCCTTCCTGCTCATCGGCGAAGGCCGGTTCTCATGGCGGCAGACCAACGTCGGTCCGCAGCGCCTCAACGCCTATGAGCGCAGCGCCGGGCGCTGGATCGCGGCCTTCCGCGCCATCGCCCCGCAGGTGGGGCGGGTGGCGCCCTTGCTGCGCCGCGCGCTCGGCCTGCACAAAGGCTCGCGCTTCGAGGATGCCATGGAAGCGGGCGAGCGCTTCGTCGCCGAATTCGAACTCGGCGATGTCCCCGCCGCCCGCCTCGCCGAAGTAATGGAGCGCGAACTCGGCATCTTGGTTCTGCATGTCAATGCGTTTGACGGCATTTCCGGCGCGGCCTGCCGTCTGCCTGAGCTCGATGTGGTTTTGATCAACCGCCACGAGGTCGGAGGCCGTCGCCATTTTGACCTCGCGCATGAGCTGTTCCACATTCTCACGTGGGACGCGATGCCGCCCGAGCATTCCGAAGAAGCGCGCGAGACCGGCGGTAACCGCGTCGAGCAGCTCGCGAACAATTTCGCCTCTGCCGTGTTGATGCCCGCTGCGGTTCTCGATCGCTTCGGTGATTGGGCGGCAATCCCTGAGCGGGAACTTCCTGCCCGGCTGAACGCGGCGGCGGATGCGCTTTTGGTCACGGCCTCGGCGCTAAAATGGCGGTTAGTGGCGCTCGACCGGCTGAAGCCCGCTGCGGCGCGCGCCGTGCCAGACGCGACCCTGCGCAACAACGGCCGCGATGTCGCACCTGTGCCGCCGCCGCCGCTGTTCTCGAAACCGTTCTTGGAAGTGATCGCGCTCGCCGTCGATCAGGGCCGTGTTTCGGCGCGGCGAGCGGCGGGGTTGGTCGATCTTACTGTCGATGAACTCGACGACCTCCTCACAACGCATGGGGTTCCTTCCCCGCTTGAATTGTGAGGGACCATGGCACGCCATCATGGCCCGGTTCTGCTCGATACCAACGCCATACTGGAAAGCTACCGGGTGGGCTCGTGGCGCGCGCTCAGCGGTGGCTATGCTGTGGAGACCGTTGAGGATTGCATCACCGAGACGCAAACCGGCTTCCAGCGCCGTAGCCCGGAAATGCAGATCGATGAGGCGGAACTTCGTGCGTCCCTCAAGGCGATCCATCCGGTCAGAGACGCGGAGCGCGCCGTCGTCGCGGTGCGCGCGCCAGATATCGCTCTGGACGTAGGCGAGCGATCCCTATGGGCGCACGCGCTTACCCGTAGCGACGCCTGGGTTCTTTGTGGCCCCGACAAGGCCAGCATGCGCTTCGGCGTCCGCCTCGGCCTGAAAGACCGGCTGATCGCGCTGGAAACCCTGCTCACCGATGCTGGCCATCGCCCAAAGGAAGCGCTCAAGCCCGCCTACACCGCCAAATGGCTCGACAGGCTGCTCGGCGAACTCTTCATGTCGGAAGGATTTTGAACATGAAAACATCTGAGCAAGTCCGCGCCCAGATCGTCAACGTCTTCCGCCGCGATCTGATCGGTCCGGACCCGCAGGACGTTGATCTCGCCACCGAGCGCCTGAACGAGAGTCCCGCGCGCTGGTATCTCGCCGGTTTCATTGCGCCCGCCGAAGACCCGCTCGGTCTTGATGGCGACAATGACGATGCCGATCCATCGGCGCAGGAAGAAATGGAACTTGATGTCGAGGAGCCGGATGCGGACGGCACGAACGGCGCGGCTGCCGACAACGAGGAGCCGGAGGCGCCGGTCACGCGAAGGCGCTTCCTTCCATCCTCGATCGGCTTGACGGTGTTGCTGGATCCCGATGTCACCGAGATCGAGGCGCGGGTGTCATGGGGCGATTATCGCACCGAGCCGCAATTGCCAGAGGAAGTTCTTCTTCCCGAACCTAAGGGCGAGGAAGTCGACGAGGACGGAAAAAAAAGGCGTATCGAGCGGCCGATGGTCGATTGGGTCCGCAGCCCGAAGGAGCGCTTCGTTGCCTTGCAGGTGCAGGAAGGTCGGGGCACCCCGGTTGTCGTGCCGGAAAGCGCAGCCGAGCAAAGGCGCGGCGGTGGCCTCGTGCTTGAAACGCATTCGCGCCTGTTCAGCTACACGACGCCGGACGGCCAGACCGAACGCGTGCGCGCGTTAACGGTATTCCTCGTCAATCGCCGCGCCACGGTGCACCGCTTCTATTCCGATGTCAGCTACGCCTTTCAGGCGCGGCTCGAACTCGTATCGGAAACCGGCTTTCGGCCGCGTCGTGACCTGTCTGGCTACCGTGCCCAGGATTGGGATTTGCGGATCGCCGATCTGCACTATCGCGATCTCAACGAATGGGCCGTGGGTCGAAATGCCGCCGCGGGCTGGGATGCGCCCGAGGGCAACGCTCACGGTGTGACGCGAGTCTGGACCGACCCCCTGCCATCGGCCGAAGTCGAACGCGTCGCGCCGAACGAAGACGCGGATTTGAAAGCGCGTGTCTCTTTCGGGATGGAGGCTCTGGCACAGTTGGCAGAGGGAGATGGCTTGGGGCTCAGGTCAGCCCTTGCCGATCTGCCAAGCCTATATGGCGCCTGGATCGATGCCGAGCGGGGAAAGCTCGGCGGGCTGCCCGCACGGCGCAAGGAAACTGCGGAACGCCTAATCGCTGACATGGAGAAGGCCAAGGCCCGGATCGCAACCGGCATCGAGCTACTCGCAACAGATACCAAGGCGCGGACCGCCTTCCATTTCATGAATCTTGCCGTAGCGATGGCGGCGCGCCGCCGCGTTGCAGGCGCGACAGGTGATCCTGCGGCGCTTGCCGAGCCGCAATGGCGCCCATTCCAGCTCGCGTTCGTGCTGCTCAATCTGGCGGGCCTAGTCGATCGGCGCCACGTTGACCGTGAGACAGCGGACCTCCTGTTTTTCCCTACTGGCGGCGGCAAAACCGAAGCCTACCTCGGCCTCGCGGCACTCGTCATCGCCCATCGGCGGCTCGGCGGGTTAGGCTTGCTTGGAGCCGGTGTGGCGGTAATCATGCGCTACACCCTTCGCCTTCTCACACTTGACCAGCTTGCCCGCGCGGCCGGCGTCGTTTGTGCGCTGGAACTCATGCGCACTGACGCTAAGAACATTGATGACAAAGGCCGACGCTTGCTCGGTGACTGGCCCATCGAGATCGGCTTATGGGTTGGCTCCGACGCCTCGCCGAACAAACTTGGTGGTAAAGGCAACAGTGATGAAACCACCGCCGTCGGACGGGTGCGGCGTTATCAAAGCGGACGTGACAAACGTGCTCCGGCTCCGCTGAAGGCTTGCCCGTGGTGCGGGACGGAGTTTAAGCCGTCATCGTTCTCATGCACCCCAAACATGCATGCGCCGACCAATCTCGAAATCCGCTGCGTCAACACTAGTTGTGACTTCAGTCGAAGCCGGCCGCTGCCCGTCCTCACAGTCGATGAGCCGATCTATCGCCGCCTGCCAGCGTTTCTGATCGCAACTGTCGATAAGTTCGCTGCATTGCCCTGGGTCGGTGAAACCGGCGCTTTCTTCGGTCACGTTGACCGATTCCAAAAGGACGTAGGCTTTTACGGCGCCGCTGAGCCGGGCCTTGGAAGCCCACTAGGCAATGGCTGGTCGCTCGATCCGCCCGATCTGATTATTCAAGACGAATTGCATCTTATCGCGGGGCCGCTTGGGACAGTCGCCGGTCTATATGAAGCGGCCATTGATCATCTCGCATCTCGAGGTTCCGGGGAAACGCGCATTCGCCCGAAGATCGTGGCTTCGACTGCAACGGTCAGACGCGCAGCAGATCAAATTTCGGCGTTGTTCGATCGCAGCAATACGAGCATCTTCCCGCCGCCCGGGATTGATCGGATTGACAGTTTCTTTGCACGGACGGTTCCTTCAACCACCAACGCAGCCAGGCTTTATCTTGGCATTGCCGCACAAGGACGCGGCCCAAAGCTAGTCTTTCTGCGTTCCTTGACAACGCTCGTTGCCGCGGCTCAGGCGGCATATGATGCGAACCTTCCCACTGATGCCAAGCATATAAACCCGGCCGATCCGTTCATGACGGCGCTTTGCTATTTCAACGCTTTGCGCGAACTAGGGGGGGCCCGCCGGATTGTTGAAGACGAAGTGCGTGATCGCGCGGCCCGCTATGGCGCCCAACGCCGCAGGGTTGACCCGACCGATAGCCCTTTCGCCGACCGCCGGATCAAGGAACCTATGGAGCTTACTTCGCGCGTCTCAACCGACGAGGTCGCGAAGGCGAAGCAGCGCCTCGAGGCCGTATTTGGCCGGGAGGCAGAGACAGTCGACATTGCCCTCGCGACCAACATGATATCGGTTGGACTCGATATTACGCGCCTCGGTCTCATGGTGGTGCAAGGTCAGCCAAAGACCGCTGCGGAATATATCCAGGCGACCAGCCGCGTGGGCCGAGACCACACGAGGCCCGGCATTGTGCTTGCGGTGCTGAACCTGCATAAGCCACGCGACCGCATGCATTTTGAACAGTTTGGACAATTCCATCGCACTTTCTACCGGGCCGTCGAAGCGACAAGCGTAACACCTTGGGCGGCGCGGGCACTCGATCGTGCTTTGGCAGCTGTTGTGGTCGCCGCCGCACGGCATATCGACGCAACTCTTACGCCAGAAGCTGCGGTCAGTGAGCTTAAGAATAACACCGGGATTCGCAGCCTTGTGCGCGACACGATCGTAAGTCGGGCACCAGAGAAGATGATCGCAGGCGGGCGAGCAGCGCTCGCGAAGTTGATAGATGACATCCTAGATGCCTGGATCGATACCGCTGACGAGCAGGCAGCTGGCGGAAATTCCTTCGCTTACGCGAAGAAGACAAGCCCGCATCGGCTTCTGCACATGCCGCTTGAGCCAGAGATCGGAAATCTGGCGGCGCCCCATCGCCGGTTTATCGCTGGGCGTTCGATGCGCGACGTGGAATCGAACGTTGCTCTGAAGGTCAAAGACCCGCATGGAAACACCATCGCAAACGCGGATGACTTGTCATGACAAAGAACGCTCAGCGGCTAAGCCAACTTATATCGACCTTTGGTCCTGGTGCAATGATCGACTTGCCGACCCGATCGGTTGTGGTCGGTGGTTTGGAGCAGTGGGACATGAAGGGCAATGCCTTCACCACGCTTGCCGAGCCGCGCTTGACGATGCGACTCGAGCAAATTTTGAAGGAGCAAGGGCGCCTCAATTCTGCCGCCCACCTCTCACTGCGCACTCCCCCTATGTCGGCAAACGCCCGAGACGGGATTCCCAACGGGGTTGCGGCGCCGGTATTCCCGACATGGTTTATCTGCGAGCAGCTCGAGACGAATTCTTCCGTAGTGAGTACAACGAGACGGCGCCGGCTGGTGCGTTGGCAGGATCTCGACAGTAAAGGACGTCGACGCTTCCAATTTGACGACGGGCGGAAAAGCGATGTGACGCCAATCCGGTTTGTTTGTGCATGCGACAATGGCCATCTTCAGGACATCGACTGGCGGTGGGTTGTCCACGGTTCAGTCGCTTGCCAAGAGGCGATGTGGGTCGAAGAGAAGGGAACGAGCGCCGACCCTGCCGATACAAATGTCATTTGCGGCTGCGGGCGACATTTGTCGCTTCAGGATACGTTTCAGCCAGGGCGGCTTGGAAAGTGTCGTGGGGAGCGTCCATGGCTTCTCGACAGAGACCCAGCAGGATGTGGCGATAATCTCAAGCTTCTAACTCGAACAGCAACGAATACTTATTTTCCTCAGGTCCATACCGTTATTTCGCTCCCCTCCGAGGAAGATGAGCTAAGTCAACTCGTTGAAGACTTGTCCGGGGATTTGGTTGGCGTCCAGACAGTCGAAGATGTTGGGCAAGCAAAGCGATTCAATCCAAAAGTCGCAGCTTCGCTTGGTCCTTTCGCCGACGATGAAATCTTCGCGAGACTTGTACGCATTCGCGAAGGCGCAAAGTCCGACGCAAGTCGATCGCCCAAGCTTGCCGAGTTTGACACCTTTGCAAGTGGAAGCCCGGAAATCGGCACCAACCATCCAACTGCCAAACTATATGCGCAAACGCTCGCGCGCGCGGAATGGGCCGACCCTGCTGCCGAGATCGATATTTCAGGTATCAAAAACCTAGTCGCGGTGCATCGACTGAGAGAAGTTTCCTGTCTCTATGGATTCACGCGGTTCGAAGCGGCGCCAACCAGCGCTGATGGAGATATTGAGGATGTCCAGTTGAGCGTTCGTGGAGCACCAATTTCGCGTGATGCGGATTGGCTCCCGGCGATTGAGCAGTTTGGAGAAGGCATATTCATTCACTTTGACGAAATTGCCATCAAAGACTGGTTACACGCTGACGCGACAGCGCATCGAAATCGGCAGCTCCTCGTTGGCTACAACCATTGGCAAAAGCGGTTTACGGGAAAAGCTCCCGCGTACCCTGGTACTTCTTACGTGCTCCTCCATAGCATCTCACATGCCCTAATGGCTGAGATAGCGTTAGATTGCGGCTATCCTGCAAGCTCTCTAAAGGAGCGGGTCTATGCTTTGTCCAGTAAGAAAGGGGCGGGAGAGATTGATCGATGTGGCATCCTAATCTACACCGCAAGCACGGGGGCTCAAGGTACTCTCGGAGGCCTCGTCGCGACCGCTCCTCGTTTTGCAAGCATCCTCAAAAATGCCTTGGAGCGCCTTGGAATTTGTTCGAATGACCCGGTGTGTGCGGATCACGAGCCAGATGACCGCAGCGGTGATCGCGCGACCCATGGTGCCGCTTGCCATGGTTGTCTGCTAATTGCTGAAACAAGTTGCGAAATGAGGAATCTCTTTCTTGATCGGAGTCTGCTTATCCCGACAATGTCCGGAGATCAGTCGTGCTTCTTTAAGTAAGATAGTGCGTCCAAAGTTGTCGTGCTTCTTAATGGTTGGATCACCTCAGGCAACTGAGAGCCACCAAAGTACTGATCTCTCTATCTCGCCGATGTCGTTTCGGCCATACATGAAGTATTTGCCCCTGTCCTAAAGGTTCATCTGCGAGTTTAAAGTGTTCGAAATTTGAACTCGACTATTTAAGCTCAAAGATCCGATACCGCAGGAATGCTATAGCCCTGAAGCCGGCTGCTACTCAGCGCTTTGAGTAGAGTAGGGCAGTTCTTAGGTGGTCTGCCCACGGTGCGGCCACAGGGATCTGCCCCGCCTCAATGAGGTGGAAATCCTAATTTTTCAAAGAACGCACGGTGACGCTCTTTCGCGCTTTTTAGAAGTCCATCAAAAGAAATCACCTGAATGTAGGCGTTGTATGCTGGTTTGGGGTGGTGACCAAAATAACCCATACCGTCAGCGGTCTTCGTAAGGTTGAAGAGTTCGCAGCTTTGGACGAGATCGTCAGTCAAATCTGCAATGACGTAAATGAAGCCGGGAATTTGCTCCGCGTTCGGAATTTTGCGACCTCGACGTGTGGCGGCGCCATTTCTTAGCCGCGAGAGGTAGTCCAAGGATTGAAGTATCGGATCCGACTTCTCGTCTTTCCCAGCAATGTAGCCTTTCCGCATTGGTTTTTTAATTTCAATAACGGTAAGCGACGCGGGCGGCGGCCCCTTTTCACCCAGAAGAACCGGCATGTCATACATGCGCAGCGCTACAACGTCGGGTTCTTTACCGCTCGAGTCGCTCGTGATCGGCATAGCCGAAAGCGGCTTATCGGACGCGAGGAAATCGTGAAAAGCTAGGCGCTCGTCAATCAACCATAAGTTTTCACGCCGGAACTCGTAGTCTTCAGATGTCTTTCGCATCGGCACAATGAGTTCATGAATTTTGTCTTCCCTCGCGAATTTCCCATCGTCGTCCTGATAGATCGCCGCCCCCAAAAGGTCGAGAATAATGCGCCGATGGGTAACGTAATCAACTAGGCTAGACTCGTTGAGGTCAGCGACCGTGTTCAGATATTTTTCAAGGCGGTTCTGATAATCAACCTCAGTTTCGTCCTTCAGCGGGACCATGATGTCATGACCCTCTTCGAGGATCCGCTCCTCAAGTTTATACAGTTGCCGGTGCAAGACTATGTCTAGGTCACGATCGGACGTATTGGGGTCTACGATGAGCTCTTCCGTATCAACATGTCGAAGGACCGCCTTATACCTGGGCGCTTTAGTTTGAATAAAGCTGTCTATCCGTTCAGCGCTTGCCTCAATATTTTGACGTAGGCTGGCTTCCAAGAACGATTTCACGCGCGGCACGACCGCGTCGCGGATATCCTGGAACGTCAGCTCCGCACCGCTGAACAAGCCGACGCCCTCATCCTCAATGTGAAAACCGATCCGCTGCTCGACAACCCTTTCGTCTAAATACGGGCCCGTCAGATATGCCGCGTACGTGAAGGTCCCTTGGTCGTCGCACATGGTACTTGTGAGACCGGGAACTCGGCCCTTAAGACTCTCACCTTTAACCAAACGACCGGCAGCACAATAGTTGAGGGTGTTCGACTTGTTTAAGTTCGCGCGGAACTTCACGTGGGTAATTTCGAACGGATGTTCTCCGATCAGTAACTCTTCGGCACGGGCATCGGAATGCATATGCTCGTCAAAAAGATCGTCGAGTAAGATGCTTTCCGCGTTATCGATCACCCGCATCATTGGTACGCCCTCAGCCCGCACAAAATACCAAAGGCAATGCTCCAAGATCCCACCAGCGATGGCTCGAAGAGTTTTGGGAGATTGATCGGCGTAGGCCCGAACAAATCCCTTCAAAGACACGCTCGTCCCGCGTGGTGCACTTGACTTTTGCGGGTCTCCGTCGGGCACAACATCCCGATCTGGATTGAACGTGAAAATTCTCCGAAGGAGTGTAGCGTCAGACATGCCAAAGACGCTGTCGATTCTCACATCTCGGAAGGCTTTTAGCCACATGAGCCTGCCGATGCCTCGACTGCCTTTCTGAGCCTTGTATAGAGAATCAAGAGTCTTGAATGAAGACCAGTTCTCTTCGGTGAAGCCGATCCCGTTGTCCTCGATCAAAAACCCATCGATACGATCTTCAGAGCGTCCGTCAGTTGAAGATAGCAGGGTTTCCTCGCGAATGACCGTGATCGCGATCGTATGGTCGCGCACGGGACGGCCACTAAGCGCAGCCTGCTCTTCGATCGCATGTATCGAGTTCACGATTGCTTCATACAGTGGGATCATCGCCTTGCTGGCTGGCAGGTGCGTATTCCGAAGCCTTCCTTGCAGCGTACTTTCCATAGCCCGTTCCCCCATTGAACTGGCAGTCTTATTTCATCCGCGATCTTGATCAAATAACAAAATTATTGTCCTGACTTTTCCTAAGAAGCCTATTGCGGTTGCCACGGGCAATTTGGCTCTGGCTTACGAATGTCACTAGCTTCAGCCGTTGTCTCCCGATAAGCCATAGGACGAATTTGATCAAAAATTCAATTGATAGTCAGATACTTATAATATTCAGCAAGCTGACCGATGGTTCACCTCCCGTGACCTTGCTTCAACTACTTAACTTGACTGCCGTCAAATGCGGACATCACGCCATCCGAACTTCCAAATGACGTAGATCGACTTCCAACTTTTTGGTTCGGATGGTGAAAGCAGTTGCAGATTTCGATATTTTTCTCGTTTCGCCATTTTGATGGCGTGCATTCTCTCGTATGTGATCAGGCAAAAGGATGTCGTTCATGACTGTACATTGGGGCTTGCTTGCAAAGGAAAACGTGAAACCGGCGCGCCGGAGGCTCACCCTCGACCTTGGCAGGGCCGTCATGCTCTACAACGAGGCTGCTGCTCCCGGATTAGGCGGTCTGTGGTTTATCCGCCAGGCCGCACTTGCGCTGCTAGGCATTCGGGTTGCAACGGAAGCGCAGGAGGCCGGCAGCAAGATCGAAATTTCGAATGCTATAGAAGCGCTCGCCTGCTGGATCGGCTATGAACACGAGCGCTGGGAACGCGGCGACTGGCGGCTACGCGGTCCACGCAAGCTCCGAGTGCTGCAGGAGGCCGGCAAGGACAGGAGCTTCCAGGTCCTCACAGGGACGTCCGCCTATGTCACGCAGCCCATGCGCATGGCCTGCGTGGGGGCCTTGCGGGGGCTCGGCCTGGTCGATGCCGATGGGTCCAGGTACAACAGCTTTTCTGTCAATGCAAAGGGCCAGCTGCTCATCGACGCGGTCTTCGGCAATGGTGGCCCGGGACAGAAAAATCTTCAGAAATCTCTTCGTGACTGGGTGAATGGCCGCGACGTAAACTTCACGCCGTTTTTGAAACGCAAATTGAACCCCACCAGCGAGGCCGAAGAGGGCGCGCGCAAGGTGATGCGCGAAGCGATAGGCTTTATGGGAGATGTCGGGAGCGGCTCGAATGACGCCGCCGCACGTCGCCGCAATGCTATGGCATGGATGCGGCGGATAGATGTCGAGGATTTTGGCTCGAATCCCCACACGGATTGGGATGACCGCCCTCTCGGAATCGCCGTGGATCACTGGCAGGACATGCGCGCCGGCGCGGCGCTGCTGCAAACTCGCGGTGCCGCGATCGATGTACTGTTGCAGATCGAACAGCACCTCGTCCTCCAGCCACGTATAAATCTTGCCCGGCCGCTGCCCGAAAAAATTCTAGATGCGCTGAGCGCTTGGCGAGCCCAGGCGAGGAGCTTTCAATCCCTGGACAGCTATGGTCCAAGGGAGGCTGCCAGCGCGGCGGAGGCATTCTGCGCAGAAGCTCTTCAATCTGACGCTGCCGCAATCACTATGCTGGTGAAGCGCGAAAACCACATGCTGCGAGTGACGGGCGGCGTGGTCCTTCCGACCGCTGCCTGGAGAAGCGACGCTGCGCTGGCCGTTTACGATGGCGATGTCACCGAAGCTGAGACCGAGGACACGGTCGACGGCGCGCCGAAGCGCGCCGAGCGGGACCTGTTGCCGCCGTACATATCCGTGCGCATGATCCACCTGCGCCGCCTGACGCTCGACGTGGATGGGCGACTTGGCACTTACATCCAGATACAGAGACAGCCATGACGATCGATCCGCACCATCCGCTTTCGCTGATCGAACATGCTGCCCCCCCGGAGGGAATGCGTGGCCATGCCGGCTGGGTCTGTGGCTTTTCTGCGGATGCTGACTTCATGGATGCCTTTGTCGAGCGCTTTACCGGCCTCGGGAAGCGGGCTCGCGCCGATCTTGGGCGTACATTCATCTGCCTATGCCTAGACAGTTCTCAGCCGCAGATACCGCCCGGGGAAGCGCCCGGCGTCTTGCAGCTGCCTGCCCTCAACGAAACACCACCCTACCGCTTGATGCATGCCAAGGTTGCGCTCCTGGCGTTTCGTGACATATCTGATGACAGGAACTGGGCCTTGCGCCTGCTGGTGGCGACGGGCAACTGGACCCGGCAGACCACCCAGGACAGCATCGATCTTGTCTGGCGGCTGGATCTGACGACCAACGATCTGGAAGCCGGAGAGACCAGCGACGCGTTTCTCGCCGACTTGGCCGATATCGCTGCGGCGCGCGACTTCTGGCGCTGGTTGCGGCAGCATTATCAGTGCGGTCTTTTCGAAGACAAGGCTGCTGGAGGCAAGGCGTTGGTCACGCAGCGTGGTGCCTTTGAGGAGATGCATCGCTGGGTCGATGCGATTGCGCCGGACGATGACGTCCGGCCACGTTTCGTCCATACCGCTCAGCAGGCGCTCATCACGCAGCTTGACGAGCGCGTCAGAGTTCACGCCGGGGCGCAGCGACGCAATACCCTCGTTCTCGGCTCCGGCTTCTGGGAGGGCGTGCCCGGTGACAGACTGCCGATCGTCCCGAGCGCGATCATCGATACCTTGACCGGTGGTGGCCTGCTGACGCGGGGTGCGGAAATCAACCTCGTCATCGAGACGGACAGTTGTGCTGCCCTAGCAGACGAAAGGGTCTTTGCCGCCATGCAGGAAAGGAAATGGAAGCTCCGTCCCGCATTGAAATATCCGTCGAAGGGTGACGACGACACGCGACGCCTCCACGCCAAGTTTATCTTTTCAGCCAACTATCAGGACAGCAGCGACAGATGCTCCGCTGCCTGGTTCTATCTTGGCTCCGGCAACCTGACGCGTGCCGGTTTTCTCGACGCTCTGCGGCAGGGCGGCAACCTCGAGGCCGGCATCATCGCGGCCGCTCCCGGCCTGCATTGGCACGAGAGCAAGGTACCTGGCGTCACTCATCTCAGTAAGGTCCTGCCGGTAAGCTGGCATCACGAGATTACCAATGTTTCGCAACTCGAGCCGGGCGACGGACCGCCCGAGCGCGAAACGCGTTTCATCGCCGCGCCGGTTTCCCACCTCTTGTGGAGGGAAACGGATGCGACGGGGCTTCTCTTGGTGCCAGAGGGCGAGGACGGCTCGGGTATCGTCGTGATCGGTCCGGGAGGCGAGCGGGTTGCAGCGGGTAGCTCGGGGCGCTTCCCTTGGCCAGGCGAGCAACCCGCACAGGTAGGCGTGCGGTTCGAGGACCGGCTCGGCCGCGGATCGGTTGTCCAAGTTCCGGTGCTAGATATCTACGGAAGGCTTGCAGCAAGTCCGCTGGAAGCGATCGAGCTCGAGCGGGCGATCGAGCTTCTCGAGCGCTTCCCGGCGGCCCCGGAAGGCGGCAATGCCGACGACGAGGGTAATGACTCCTCGAGCGCTAGCGATACCCGGGCAAGCCTACCCGGCGGTGCTGGTTCGGATACTCACTACGCCATTCGCCGGACCATGCAGCTGATCGAGTCGATCGCCGAGCGCCAGACCATGGTGCTCGAAGCGGACTGGTGGTCCTGGACGCAGCGTCTCCAGTGCGTGCTTTCGCAATTGGGCAATCTGCCAGGAAACAAGCGCCGCGGAGCCAAGGAAGGAAAGGCGAGGGCTGGGCTCCTCGTCGAAGCGTTGGTGAAGCTCAAGACAAATCCCCTCACCTGCCTGCGTCTGGCGCCGTTCCTGCCGGACTATGTTACGCCGGGCGGTGAGGCGCTTGAATCTCTCGATGCTGCGCTCAAAGCAGTCGAGGCCAATTGGGGTGTCAAAGATTTTCGTGGGTTTGAGGATAGGAGTTCATATGCCGGCTAGGATGCGCAAGTTTGCTGGTTGGGATGCCGTTGCGACTTGTCTAGGCGCGATGCACGAACAGCAGTTGGTTCCGTCGTATTATCTCGACCAAGGCCAGATTCATGGAGTCAAAGCTCTTGCAAGATCGCTGAAGGACCACGGCGCCGTACTTGCCGACGAGGTCGGCATGGGCAAGACGCGCATCGCCGTTGCTCTTGCACTCGCCGTCAACCGATGCGGCGGTCGCGTTGCCATCGTCATGCCCCCCATCGTCGAGCCACAATGGCATAAGGAGTTCGCCGACGCGGGAATTCGAGTCGGACAGATGCTGAGAAGCTTCGACAACCTAATGAGCGAATACCAGGCCAACGGTTCGTCAAGAATGACCGAGCCTACGGTTCTGCTCTCCAACCGCTTCGGCGACGTACGAGCAGCACGGGGGATGCGTTGGCGCGCAGATCTCCTCAAGAACATCATCCGGGACTTCGATCCACATCTTAGGCTGGGGCGAAAGCCGGCAGGTTGGCGTCATCCCGGTATCGACATCGCATCCGCCGCGATCTTCGATCGCGCCGGCATCCGCAGTCACACGAAAGCCGCTGCTGACAAGATCATCGATGAGTTTCGCCAGTTGCATGACCGCGCCGCGCTGGACGACGCCGACTCCGACAGATTCCAGAACCATTCCCCGGAGCTGAAGCTGCTTGAGCGCAGTCTTGGCCTTGCCCTTGGCGCGTTCGATCTCGTCGTTGTTGATGAAGCACACAAGGCCCGCAGCGAGTGGAGCAAGTTGACGGCCCTTCTTGAAAGCGTACTGCTTCGACGCGGGAAAACCTTCAGGATGCTGGGTCTCACGGCGACCCCTGTCGAACTCGATGTTTGGCAGTGGGAAAATACGCTCCGCCGCGTCGGCATGGACGGCAAAGAATGGGCGAGGATAAAGCCCTCGATCTATGAGTTTCGCGACGCCGCCGCAGCCGTCCGGCAACGCTGGCGCAGCGACGAGATGGCTCGCGATGTCTATGTCAAGGCATCCACGGCTTTTCAGAAAGCTCTCGCACCCTGGGTCGTGCGCCGGGACAAGCGGCTCGACGAGACGATCAAGATGTTCAATGAACTTGCGAAGGACGGTTCCAGTTACCGGAAAGAACGTCCCATTGCGGTCGAAGCCGATGAATTGTCCGAAAAGTGGCGCCAAGTCGTGTTTGCCGCCGAAGCGCTTTCGGTGATTGGCCAATCGGCCGCAGGCACGACGGAGGCGAGGGCAAGGCTAACGATCAGCAATGGTCACGGCGTGGCGGGCATAATCGATAAGCTGACTAAGCAGGCGACAGGAGGCTACTCTGCCTTAGAGAACAAGGCCGATGTTCAACAGCTCAACGAAGACCTTGTCGACGACGGCGTCAAGCCCTTGGATGAGCAATATGGGAGCCGCAAACGCAAGCAGCGTGCAGATTTCTGGAAGAGCGTGCTGCAGGCGCCGTTCGTCAATGGCGATGCAAGCCTATTCGACCATCCCGTTCTGTTTGCGGCGACCCGCGAAATTGAGGCGCATACGGGGGCCAGCGAAAAGGTTCTGGTATTCGGCCGCTTCACGCGTCCCATGCGTATCCTGACGGAGCTTCTAAATGCACGTGCTTTGCTTCGGGCGGTAAGCGAGGGAAAGACTTGGCCTCATGGAAGCACAAGCGACGGCGAGCAGGATGCCCTGCGGGTCGCCGCCGGACAACTTGGCATGGGCTACAACCGCCAGGCGATCGACGAATATCTGAGCGGCAAATATCGCGACTTCGAGAAACACCGGCAGTCACTGCGAGATCACCTCGATGCATTCATCGACAAAGCGTCTGTAGATAAAAGTTTGAAGTTGGCAGATTTGCTGACCGAGATAGGACGCAGTGGTCTGCGGCCGCAATCCGTCGTCTTGCTTGCCCGCGCCATAGAGCCATTTCTGCCGATCGACACGCCCTTGAGGCCCGACGTTGTACTCGATGCTTTCATTGAGGTTGTCCGCGCGCTGCAGGGAGAAAGCGGAGACGAAAATTGGTCGAGCCTGCATGACATGCTCGACCAGGAATTCAAGGCGCCGCGCGCCTCATTCGCGCGAATGCTTCATGGCAGCACATCGGTTACCACGCGCCGGCTGGTCCAGTTGGCCTTCAATCGCTCGGGAAGCGAGCCGCATGTTCTGGTGGCGCAGTCACTGGTCGGGCGCGAAGGTTTGAACCTGCATGAAAGCTGCCGCACTGTCATCCTACTGCACCTGGAATGGAACCCGGCCGTGGTGGAACAGCAGATTGGCCGCGTAGATCGGATGAACAGCCATTGGTCTCGCAAACTGCGGGCTGCGATAGGTCTGCACAACGCCGACTTGCCAAGAATAGAATTCCGTCCGGTGATCTTTCGCGGCACCTATGACGAACACCATTGGTCGGTCCTGTCCCGCCGCTGGGACGAGCAGCGCTCACAGCTGCACGGTCAGGTAGTGTCCGATGGCGATCGTGCCAACCTCAACAGCGAGGAGATGGCATTACTGGGGTCGCTTGAGGAGCGCAGTCCGAACTTTTCACCCTTGCCTAAGGGCAACCGCGGTTCCTAATGCGACAGATTTCTTCCGTGCATCCAGTAGATAGGACTGTATAAACGTTTGAAACTCCTTGTCCAGCTGAGAGGGTCGGCACAGGGGACGGCGGAACGGACTGAAGATGGGACTGGGAGCCGCCACGGAGGGGGCGACATTCCTACTGCGAAATTTCACTTGTTGAATACATCGTTGCAGCGCTCAACGACAGATCACAATCAGATTTTGTTATCTGCCTGAAATCGCAAGATCTTGGTAGCCGTTTTTATTGGAACGCTTTCGTTTCCGTTCACATCGAGCGATCTGATTTTGATTGACTGGACTATCCGGTACAGGAGACATTGCAAGCCAACGCGCCCGAAATTTTTGCCTCTGCGCCAGCTAGAAATGCTGCTATCCCCCTTAGGCAGCGACAGCCTTGTCGTCCTCAAACACATAGAAGTGCGGGGTCGCCACGGCATCTCCGACGAAGTTCCGGCTGATCTCGACAGTTATTAGGCTATCGCCAGCGAACGCCGGGCTCAGTTCGAGCGTCAGGTACTCGAACAGGGCCCGTTCGTGCACCGCGATAACTACCTGCTTGCCGAGACCCTTTGAGAAGGTCCGCAAGAGGGCTGCGAACTGCGCGATGTGTACGTCGTCCATCGACTGCACGGGGTCGTCAAGCAAAAGCCATGGCAACTGCGGCGGCACAGACAGGTTCAATGCGAGGAACAGAGTTAGAGCTGCGGTATTGAGGTTGCCTTGGCTAAGTATAGCTCCCGGAGGACCGGAAGACTGTCCCGACCGATGGAAAGTTTCGAGCACGGCCTCCACCTTTTCGTTACCCTGATCGGGAAGCCGGAATTGAGGAACGAACTGCTCGTTTGGAGCAAGCCGTACGAATAGGTCCCGCCAAACTTTATTGAGCGACCCGCTGAAGACGTCGCGGACGATCCCCGAACGGACCTGGGTCGCCGCTGTCGCGAGGTTTTTTGCCGTGTCCCGAATTTGACCAATTGAAGCAAAGGTCGCCTTCACCGTCGCACTGCGCTCCTCGAGCTGCTTGGCCCGTGCTACGCGATCCGAAAGCAATTGGGCTTCGCGGGAATACTGCTCAATTTCGGTTTCGACCGAGACGCGCGACGAAAGAGCCGTCTGAACCGCTCGGAGCCGGCCGCTTAGTGCTTCAATCGCGCCCTCAAGCGCCTCGCGTAGGCTTGGGAAGCTCGTCGTCGGCAGGCCCGTTGCCCGCTCCACCGCCGCATTGATCTCCGGAAGCAGGGAGGCCGACTGCAACCCTGCTCGCCTCGTGGTGACAAGTGTTCGGCGAGCGTTATCGAGGCTGACGAGGAGGCTTTGCCCGCGACCTGCTTCTCCCTGCAGCGGCTCAAGCCTTGACCTGATCGACGCAATCCCGGACTGGCGTCTGCGCAGATCGACAAGCTCATCGGGCTGCATCACCAGCCGCTCAGCAGAGACCTCATCCCGTCTCGCCTTTGTCAACCGTTCGCTTTCTGACGCACGTTCCGTCGAGAGAGCCTGAAGGCGTCCCGCCTCCGATGTGAGACTCGCTATCGTGGCCGCAATGTGCGCGGTAAGCGAGCCACTATCAACCTCGGCGTAGTCGCGGTTGCATACCGGACACATGTCCCCTTCAACATGGGGCGCTATTCCCGCGAGGGCAGCGGCCAGGGTACGCGCATCCCCGGCGCCCGCCTCTAGCGCCTGATTTATCTCATCAATTCGCGTCGTCGCCCTCTGGATGGTTGTTCTCGCCGTCGCCAGCTGCTGGCTGGTAGTTTCGTGTCGATCCAGCAGTCGCTGGCAGCGCTCAACCTCTACAGCACACCAGCTCAAAGCATCCCGGATCTGTTCGTCTACGCTTGCGCCATCGAGGGGCGACAGTTCCGAATGAAAATGTCTGAGGGCGTCCAGCGTCTCAGCGATCTGCGTTCCCACTCCATTCCGCCACGTCTCGTATTCGGTCCCAATGGCGGCAGCGTCGCGCTCCAGCGCCGCGATCTCGGTATCCGGACTTCCCGCCGCAGTCTGCTCCAGACGGCTCATCAAAGAGCTCACGTCTGAGCCCTGCTGGGCGACACTGGCGAGTTCGATCTGGTCTTCGTCCCGGTTTCCGACACGAGCGAGCACCGCACCAACATCGAAACCAAGACGGACTGGCACCGCGGTGGGGTCTATCAAGGAAAGCAAGTCATTGAGGCGGGCAATCCGTTGCATTGTCGCCTCCTCAGCGGATTCGACATTCGACCGCTCGCGATCGAGTTGCTTGTCGAGCAGATCACTGGCTTCTTCGAGTTGCCGGTAGACAGGAGCGAGTTTGCGAATCCGGGTGACATTGAACGCGTGGTCGAGGCCGTCCACGAGGGCATCGAGCGCGTCGAGCCGCAGCAACTCCTTCACGAACTCCGTTAGCCGCGAGTTCGAGGTCTTCTTTTGATCGTATATGTCGAGCAACCGGCCCAGCACGGCCTGCGGCAGGGAACACCGCTCTGCAAAGAAGCTGGCATCCGCTTCATTGAGCGCCGGCGTCGCGGTGAATGTGCCGGGAGCGAATGCGACCTGGCCAGCACCGCTCGAACGGCCATTCATGCCTTCAAGGGTGAGCTGAATCGAACCGCTTGCTGTGTCAATGTGGGTAAGGAACTCGTGGTACTTCGACTGGTCTTCCAGATGGGCGATGGCGCCAGTGAGCCCAAGCTCGATGGCAGACATAACACTCGTCTTGCCCATGCCGTTGGTGCCGTGAACCAGTACCACCTGCGCGTCGAGTGGAATGACCACGGATCCACGTAAGGAACGGAAATTCTGAATCGAGAGCGACTTGAGGCGCGGTTTCATCATTGCTCGGCTCCGTCCTCCAGCACTTGGTCGGCAAGGGTTGAAATCTGCAAGGCCAGCGCCGTTTCTACGGCCTCCTTGCCTTCTTCGGCCAGTAGGACGAAACGGCCGACAGCCGGTTCTTTTTGAGTGTCCTCAAGCTGCTTATCGAGACTGGCCTTCCAATCTGCCAGATGCTCGACCGGCGGAGGGCTCTTAAGCGGCAGCAGCACGGCCAACCAGTCACGCACCATTTCTTCTGCCGACGGCCCGCTGGGCGCACCGACCGGCAGAACTCGGCAGACGCGACTGATCGAGTTCACCAGGTTGCTGTCTGCTTGGCCGGAGGTGAGGACGGCGGTTACCGATCGCTTCGAACCCACCACATCCAACGCACGCGTAAAGGCGAGGACCGACCTCGTGACTTGTGCGTCGTCTGACGCACCAGTGAGTTCGATTACAATGACAAGGTCGTTTGCCCGTTCGCCGGCCACCAGTACATGGGTGAAATCGAAGGCCTGCGAACCGATCTTGATCGGCTTCCCGAGCGGTCGATAACCGCCGTCCTTCGTCAGTATGTCGTAGACGGTTTCCGCTGTCGTCATAGTCCGACCTCAGAGTTGAACCTGTTCTGGATCTCTTCGAACGACGGGGAGGCGTCCAGGAGGTCGCTCACGCTAACATAGCGCGGCGACGCCTTACCTGTCCTCCATGACGCAGAAGGGCTCCGTTGCTGCCGCGGAGTGACCTTGCGCGAGCACATGACGACCACGTCGGCATCTTCCTCGTCGAATGCCCCGGACGCGATGAGCTGGTTAATGTTTTCGTCATTGGCGGCCAGAAACACGCGGGCCTGTGCCGCGGGGGCTACCAGTCGTAGCGCCCCGCTCGTTGGTTGTTCCGGGTCGTCGACCGCGACGGACCATTTGTTGGCGGCAAGACCCTGTCCGATCAACCCCAGTGCGGCAGCGGCTTCCGGCCGGCCAGAGAGCATGACCGCCGGATCCTGCTGCATCAAATGCGCCGGCTGCAAACTGAGCGGCATGTAGCTGCGGCGGCCGGCGCTTCCCTGACCTCCGAGGAACTGATCGGAGACCCTGCCAATCAAAGCGGCGATGGTCCGGGCGCAATCATAGCGGTTGGCGTTCCCGGCTCGCGCCGCAGAACGTTCGAGCGCCTTAAGACCCTCGGCCAGGCTTTGCTTGCCCACGGCGCCAACGGCTGGCGACGTAAGCAGACCAGTGAGGGCGGCAAGCTTGCCGAACAATGTGCGCAGCAGGAGCGCCAATAGCAGTGGTTTTGCAAAAGCAGGTATGGTGGCGTCCGCCCGGATCTGTTCGCGGTTGGCTTCATAATCGCCCTGATAAGCACCCTCGAGAATAGATTTTTGGCCCTCGGAGAGATCCTGAGCCGCAAAGACGATGGGCACCGGGACGGAATTCCACACCCAACCATTCGCCCCGAAGAGCTGCTGGATGTTCGTGTCCTGCCCAGACAATCCGATCATCAGCGTTCTTGAACGAGCAATGAGCGCCCTGAGCTGTTCCCGCATCTGCGTGAAGCGCTGATTCTGCGCCCAATGGGTTATGGCTGCTTCCCGGGCTACCAGCAGTGGTCGGTAGTTAGCCTCATTCTCGATTGCCCGGTTTGCGCATCCATGGAACTTGTACAACGTTCCGATCCCCGGCGGTCCGTGGAGATCGCCTCCGGTAACGGCGACACGGAACGTCTCGTTCGGCCGACCAAGCTCTACCATTGCAGCTTCCAGCAGCCCATCCCAGTTGGCTGTCGCGAGATCCAACACCACGCCTTCGAGTACAAGCATCGCGATTGCCAAGTGCTCCGCATCGGCCTTTTGTGAGGCAAACGTCGTGGGGAAGTCGAGGATGTCCCAGAGAAGGTAGTCGAGCGGCTGGCCCTGAACCTCGGTGCCAAGCACCTTCGAGTATTTGTTCCAGAGCCGATTTATTAGTTCGTCGTGGATTGGCCAGGAAGCAATCGGCTGCGTGAGGTCGATCTGCGCTTTTTCGGGGGGAGACAGGTCGGCAAGAGCAAGGATCTTCTCGAAGGCCCGATGGTGTTCGCAATCTGCGCCGGTGATGCGGAGGCGCAGATTCTCGAGCAGCTTGGCCAGCACCCCGTCCAGCCCGACTACGCGTTCACGCGAAATGCCCGATCCCAACCAGAGGGTGTAAAGCCCGGCCTGGAAGCCTGCGGAAAAGCTGCCCAGCGGACCGTCGAGCAAGTCGATCGTCTCCGCGACTGAAATAGTTGTAGCTGTCGACACGGCGCCCCTCCAACACCACGCCTAGCGTGGTGGAATCAAAAATTCCACCACTATCTTGGTGTTAAGGTTCAATTCTCATTTGAAGCTTCGAGTTGCCGCCAGTCTACCGGTCCCATACCCGCCATCTTGGAGCGCAAGCCTTTGTCGGATTTAGGAAATTGGAGCAAAATACGCCACCTGCAAGACGGGGTCGCTGGTTCGAGTCCTTTCAAGGCGTTCACATTTGCCTCAAGCGACTTGCGGCGGTCTCTATTTCGGAGCGCATCCTGGCGCTGGCAGCCGCCAGTTTGGTTTCCGCTTTTACCGGCGGTCATCTAATCGGGGCACGGAGGTCACCTATGGTCGGTTAGGTATTCGACGCGTGGGCCAGATGTAACGGCGTGATGATCGAAACAGGACACCATCAACGGGATGCCCACGACATTTCAAATTGTGCAACGGGTATCCGATTTAATGGTTGAAAGTAAAATTTTACGAACTTGATCAAGGGTAATGTCACGACCACAACTGTACTCTCAAGGGTGGACCGCCGTCGCGTATATCCGTATGGCCACTCGTAGGAACTGTATGCGTATTGCCTTTCGTTTTGTCTTGGTCCTCTGCATTGTTGGGCTGTCTTGGTTCCAATTCGGCCAGCACCGCAGCTTTGGCGAGCTACAGCAACGCGTTACCGACAATTTTGACGCCCGCCCGGCTCGCGAAATTCTAATGCTTGGCAACAGTCGGACTTATTACAATCATATGCCGCAGATGTTGCGCGAGATTGCAGATTCCGCAGGCAGCCCCGAAAAGTATCAAATTACACAGCAGACCCCCGCCGGCTCCAGCCTCGAACTGCTGTGGGATAGCTCATACACCCAGCAGTTGCTGCAACAGACCTGGGACGACGCCATCGTACAGGCGGAGAGTAGGGCCTTCTCTGATCCAGGACTTACGGAGAGCTTTGAGACCTACGGGCCCAAACTCCTCAGCGCTATTAAGCTGCGCAGGGCTAAACCAGATTTGGTCGTAAACTGGTCCTACGAACCAACTGCGGCAAATCCATTTAGCGAAACGCAACGAAGCTCCTATCAGAACGAGATCGACAGAGGCCATGAGCTCATTGCCCAAAAGTCGAACGCCCACGAGATCAAGTTGGGTACAGTTTGGAACGATCTGCGCAGCAACCATCCTGAAATCGCTATGACAGTTGATGGCAATCATCCAACACTCGCGGGTAGCTATCTGTACGCGCTGCTGCTCTACAGGGACCTGTCTAAAGGTAGTGATATTGAAAACGTAAAGTTTGTTCCCAACGGGCTGTCGGTTCAAACTGCGCTCATCATTAAAAATGTCGTTGCTCGATATTCGCCCGAAGTTTGGGGCTATCGAGGTAGCCTTGCTTTACGAGATGCGCAAAGGAGTGCTGTTGCGACCCGATGACATCGTCGTATTGCACAGGGCGGGATCCGCTCATGATTGGTATTCAGCTTCGTAGAAGAAGACTTGCCATACCAACGCAAAATTGACTCGGCCGGGACCCCTTTGATAGCATCAATCAGGCCTACCGCTCCTGCATTGCCTCCGATGTGATTTCGGCGAGCGGCGAAAACAAATATTCCAGAATTCGTCGTTTGCCAGTCTTGATCTCGACCGTCGTGGCCATGCCCGACGATAGCGGCAAGGTCTTTCCGTCAACATTGATGGTTGAGACATCTGGCCTGATCGTCACAGGAAATACGAGGTTTTGAACCCGCTGGACATTACCGATCGGGATCAGGCTTTGAAGTTCTTTTGCCGGTTGCCCTTCGAGGGCCTGCGCATCGGGTTCGGGAATAGCATCTGTTCCGACCTCGGTGACGTGGCCGCTGATGATTCCGTAGCGAGTGAAGGGAAACGCTTCAACCTTGATCACAGCCTCCTGCCCAACCGAGACAAAGCCGATATCGCTGTTGGGTATGTACGCTTCGATCTCCAACGCAGCACCCTTCGGCACCACCCGCATCAACTCGGTACCGGCCGAGACGACTTGACCGATGGTCGTGATGGCCGAGGTCTGAACTACACCGTCTATCGGGCTTTTGATTGTCATAGCCTCCCGCCGCGCTTCGGCTTTTACCAACTGCTGCTCCAACTGATCCACCTGGCGGGAGGCGTCCCCTTCCTTCACGACGTTGTCGGCAATAAATGCCCGAAGCGTCTTATTGCCTTCGGTCGTGGCAACCACAAAGGCCGCGCGCGCCTCCTCAAGCTGGCCCAGCTGCTCGGCAAGGTCAGACTCTTCCTTCTGTTGGCCTTCCATCGCATCGATCAGGCCTGCTCTAGAACCTGCGGCACTCGTCATAAGACTGGAGCGCATCGCAACGCGTTCCGCCAAAGTTGCGATCAGCAATCGGTGAGCAGCGATGGCGCCCGTCAGCCGATTGATTGTGGCTTGCTGCTGTTGGCGCTGCGCTGCGAGGTTATCAAGAGAGGTGTCGAGTTGGGATAAGTCAGCAGCGTAGATCAACTGCTCGCGGTTGCGAATGGTCACGGGCGTCCCATCCGCGAAGGGTAGGGGATCGTTGGCTATCAATCTATCGCTGTTCCAAATGCCGTCCGTCTGCCATTTGGCTGCCACAGCCAGCACAGCGTTGCGCCTCACGAGCTCCCCGCGATAGGACGCGAGGCTGGAAGACGCAGCGAGCTCGTCAGACTGGAGTTCGGTGGCATCTAACTCGACCAGAATATCGCCCGCCTTCACCTCGGACCCATTGGTAACAGGCACCGATCTCGTCTTGCCCATCTCAAGGGCCTGGATGATTTTTACCCGCCCCGTGGGTTGGATCTTTCCCTGCGCCGTCGAGACAATATCGAACGTGCCGAAATAACTCCAAAGGATGGTCGCCGAGCACAGGATGCAGATGAACCAGATGAATGCAGTGCGGGTTGGCGATGCCGGCGTTTCCAAGATCTCAAGCGCAGCAGGCAAAAACTCGTTGTCGACAGGCTGTCGCTTGACCGGCCGTTCAGGCTTCGGCAATTTTTGGATTGCTACATTCATGGCTGGTTCGATCCCGACTGCAGGTCCCAAAGATGCGCATAAAGTCCTCCAGGCCGGGCGAGGAGGCTCTCATGCGTTCCCTCTTCGACGATGCGCCCGTCCTTCATGCCGATGATGCGATTGCAGTGACGGACGGTCGCTAGCCTATGGGCAATGATGATCACGGTTCGACCGCGAACAATCTCGCGCATGTTGCCAAGAATGATGCGCTCGCTCTCGTAGTCGAGAGCGCTCGTGGCCTCATCAAGGATGAGGATAGGAGGATTGGTTGCCAAGGCACGCGCGATCGCCAGACGCTGGCGCTGCCCACCAGACAGGTTGGCGCCGCGCTCCTCGATGATCGTGTCATATCCACGCGGGAGTTTTGAAATGAACTCGTCTGCTCCGGAAAGTTTGGCCATATGAATTGCAGCCGCCCGCGACATCGCCGGATTGACGAGACAGATGTTGTCGTGAATGCTGCGATTAAACAGCATGTTTTCTTGCAACACGACGCCGATATTCGATCGGAGCCACGCCGGATCGATCTGGGCGATGTCATGGCCGTCGACATGGACCTGGCCATTGTTCGGAATATAGAACCTCTGGACCAACTTGGTCAGTGTTGACTTGCCCGAGCCCGACGGACCGACGATCCCGATCACCTCACCTGGCCTAACGGAGAACGTGATGTCCTTCAGCACGTCCTGACCATCCGGAGCGTAGCGAAAATTGACGGACTTGAAAGTGATGGCGCCTTTTGGCGTCGGCAGGCTTACCGCCACAGCTGGGCGAGGTTCCTGCGGTGCATTCAATATATCGGCCAGGCGAGCGACAGAAACCTGAACCTGCTGAAAGTCCTGCCAAAGCTGCGACAGGCGAAGGATCGGCTGCGAGACTTGTCCGGCAATCATGTTGAAAGCTACAAGGGCACCAACCGTAAGCTCCCCGTTGATCACGGCTTGCGCTCCAAACAATAGGAGGGCCGCAGACGTGATCTTATTGATATACTGGATGGCGTTCTGACCCTTGGCGGCCAGCATGGTGGTCCAAAATGATGACTGGACATAGGCTGCGAGCCGCTCCTCCCATTGAGCAGCGACGACAGGCTCGACAGCAGATGCCTTCAGGGTCTGAATACCGACCACGGATTCGACGAGAAGCTGCTGGCTAAACGCGCCGCGGTCGAATTTCTCATCAATTTTGGTTTTGAGGAAAGGGCGTATCAGGAAACCAATAGCGAGGTAGAACGGAATAGAGGCGACGACAATCCAGGCGAGCTTCGAAGAATACGAAAACAGCACGAAGATGAAGACGATCGTGAATATGAAATCCAGCCCAGAAAACAGCCCCTGACCGGTCAGGAAGTTTCGGATGGTCTCGAGCTCCCGGACACGAGCCACGGTTTGACCTGCAGCTCTGGTCTCGAA
Organism: Rhizobium sp. HT1-10; assembly: GCF_049472505.1. Taxonomy (NCBI): domain Bacteria; kingdom Pseudomonadati; phylum Pseudomonadota; class Alphaproteobacteria; order Hyphomicrobiales; family Rhizobiaceae; genus Rhizobium; species Rhizobium sp. HT1-10. Next base: position 730,999 of record NZ_JBCEBQ010000002.1, read on the forward strand.
GTAGCTCAGCGGTAGGTTGAGAAGATGGCGGAACAGCCGGCGGCCTAGCTCGACATCGATGCGGTTCGTCGTGTGCGACAGGGCGTAGGTCCGCAGATACTGCAGAATGACGTCGAAGAGCCCGATCGCAACCAGACCGATGACGAGAACAATCAGCGTCGAATAGCTGCGGTGGGCCAGCACCTTGTCTACGACCACCTGGAAAAATAGCGGTGTCACCAAAGCGAACAGCTGCACGAACAGCGAGGCCAGGAGCACATTGCCAAATGCTTTCCGGTAGCGCCAGATCGACGGTAGGAACCAGGAAAAACCAAACGTCTTGGCCGGTGCCCCGGCTCCTGCAAATTTACGCTGCACCAGGATGAACTTGCCATGGGTAGCGTCGAGCACCTCACGCGGCGTCATGTTGCGCACGCTGAAGTCCAGCGGATTGATCACGCGATAGGTTCCATCGCCCATGACGCCGCCGAACACGGCGAATGTTCCATCGGACAAAGACGCAAGGGCCGGCGCTGGCAGCGTCGTCAGCCGCTTTTCGTCGCCAACGGTAATCACCTTAGCCTTGAGGCCGAGTTTCATTGACGCGCGCAGAATGTCTTCGCGAGAGGCTGGGCGAGTCAGAGCCAGCTCGCGTGATAGGGTTTCCGGCCGAGATGCTATCCGGTAGTAGCCGGCCACGGCGGTCAATGCTGCTAGGCCACTGTCCGGAGTGTTGGGATCCGGCTTAAGGGTGTCCGGCTGCTCGCCGGCCGCCAACGCAAAACTATTCACGCCTTAGATGTCCTTGAGGTCAGGCAGATGCATGTCGAACCGGTGGTTGCTGCCAACCCCTCAATGAGATTGGCAGCCTAGCGGATAGCTTGTCTATGCGGCAGCGGGCACTGGCACTGCCGGTTGAGACATCAATGTAGCATCGCCGACCAGGTACTTCGCACCATTGGTCATCTCATATGAGCTGGTGCCGCTGATCGATGAACCATCAGAAAACGCCTGTGCTCCATCGCTGGACGGAAGAAGGTTGATCAATTTGATCCCAGCGTCGCTCATAGTCAAAAGCTCGCCCGGATCACTGACGCCATTCTGGTTGCTATCGCGCCAGACGCGGAACTCGCTCCAACGCGCGTCGTTCGCATCCAGGATATTGTCATGGTTGCTATCGAAGGCGAGCCTCAAGCCGTCGAGGTCAGAGACAGATCCGCCATTTGCAGCGACGTCGGCGTCACTGGCCCAGAGCGAGAATGCCAGCTCCTTGGCTTGGTCGATCGACCCATCTGGCCCTGATTGTCCATCGGCCCCCAAATCAATCGCCAGAAAACCATCGTTGGGTCCAACCCATGCTGTTCCGTCTTTCGCGCCATCGCTATTCCAGTCAAAGGTCGTGCTGGAACCGGTGGCAAGTGCGCTGAGGTCAAGCGGGCGCAGGTCAATATGCCCATCGCCGTCAAGATCCAACAAAACTGGTCCGTGACCGGAGCGGGGCACCGGATACTGGTCGATCATAACCCAAGTGTTACCTGAGTGCGGCCCGCTTTGATATTGATATCGTTGCCAAGCCGTCACGGCTCCGGAGCTATTGTACTGGTAATTTGTGTAGGTCCCATCATCGTTGTTCGAACGGGCGGTTGTGATGTGACCTGAGTTGATGAAGTTTTGGACCAGAGAGGTCCAGCCCTGGTTATTGTTGACGTCGTAGGACGTCGCAGTCCATTTGCTGGCGTCATCGCTGTAGACGTAGTCTGTGGCAAGCTGGCCGCCGCTGGTGTATACGTCCGCCACGCTCGACCAAGGCTGCGCGTTATTTACGTCATATTGATACTGAACGCGTCCGCCATCATCATTGTTTTGTGTCTGGCTCGTCATCCGCCCAGAGGTATCGAACACCTGAGTGATGGTCGACCAAGGCTGGGCGTTGGTGACGTCGTAAATATAGGCATTCCGCGTTCCATCGTCGTTGAAGACGCTTTGGGTAGGCAGTCGTCCCGCTGTGTCAAAACTCTGCTCTATGCGCGACCATGGCTGGCTGTTGGCAGGATCATAGGTGACAGCAGATCGAGATCCATCATCATTGTTCTGGGATTGGTAGGTGAGCCTGCCACTGGTGTCGAAATTTTGATCGATCCTGCTCCAGGGCTGCGTGTTGGCTGGATCGTAGGTGTATGCGTACTTAGTCCCATCGTCATTGGTATTGATTTGATAGGTCAGGCGACCGCTAGTGTCGAAGTTTTGATCGACGCGCGACCAGCCCTGCACGTTTGCAGGATCGAAAGTTGTGACATTGCGTGTGCCGTCGTCGTTATTCTGGGCCTGGTAGGCGAGCCGTCCCGCCGTATCAAAATTCTGGTCGATCCTACTCCAGGACTGATTGCTCGCGGCATCGAAGGTGTAGGCGGCTTTAGTACCATCGTCTTCTGCGTTGAGCTGGTACGTCATTCGACCGCTCGTATCGAAGGTCTGGTCAATCCTTGACCAATCCTGGGTGTTCGCTGGATCGAACAGAGCGATATTTTTCGTGCTGTTGTCGTTGTATTGGGTTTGGACTATCAGTTGGCCTGCAGCATTGAAGGACTGCGTGATGCTCGAATAACTCTGAGCGTTGGCAGCATCGTAGGTATACGCGGTTTTCGTGCCATCGTCGTTAAATTCTGCACGGTAAGTGACGCGTGCGGCTGCGTCGTAGGAGATTTCGACTCTCGCCCATGATGCAGTGTTCAACAGGTCGTAGTCGATCGAACTCGTCCTGACGCCCGAGGTGTTGAAGTAGTCGATATGCTGTTGTGCGCCAGTCGGGGTGTAGAACGAGATCTCGGTCCGGGTTCCATTATCGTTGAACTGCTTTTCGAGCGTCTTTTTGCCCGATGCATCGAAAGACTGCTCGACCCGTGTCCAAGCCTGGGCGTTCAGTGGGTCGTAGAGAACGCCACTCGTGAGCAGGCCGGCTTTATTGACATTGCTGACGCTGAGCTGCTGGCCACTTGGCCCGTCATAGGTTGTCACGATCGACGATCCGTCGGAAGCGATTAGAACTTGCGACGTCTTATGGCTCAGACTGTCTGACGTGACGCGCATGACCAGGCTGCCAAGCGCCGAGACGCTATCGACCACTGTTTGCTTCAGCGAGCTATCAGCATTGCGGTCGACCTTGGTCAACGTCACCGAGCCGTCGGCATGGGTGACGGACGTTTCGATGTGGTCGATGATACCGTCATTGTTGGTATCTTTGTTTAAGATGGTTGTCTGCCCATCGGCGCTCGTGGTTATCGTCCCCTTGGCCACGGTGGCGCCAGCGGCGGTTGTCTCAGCGACTGTCGTCGCAACCAATCCATCGATCTGTAGCTGCGATTGCATGATCGTTTCGAAGATGCCGTCACCATTATAATCGAATTTGATGGTTTTTGACCGACCATCAGGCGAACTATCAGTCTCAATTTTTGCTGCGATCGCCTGTTTCCAGTAAACGCCGCCCGCCGTGAGGTAGGACGCGCTTTGTGCTGTCGCCGTGTTCGTCACGATATCGACGCTGGCACCTCGGCTATCAGTCGTCAGCGTATCGCTCTGATCGATCACACCGTCGCCGTTGACATCCTTCGAAGTCGTCCGACGCGTGCCATCAGCAGAGCGTGTTGTCGTGATTTTCGACGCTAGTTTATTCGTGGTAAGATCAGTATCGGATATGACGCTTGTTCGGCTACCGTCGGCATTGTTGCTGTCTGCCTCGACACGGCGACGGTCAGTCGTCCCATTGCCATCGAGATCCCAGTCGATCGTGGTTTGAAGCCCATTGGCAGATACGGTGGTCGTAGACCGATCCAGGACGGTGCCGCTGGACTTTAGGTCAGTCATCACAGAGGTGACGATACCCGAGTTCGCTACCACCGACTGCTGATGCTGATCGACAATTCCGTCGCCATTGGCATCACGGTCGACCGTCACCGTCAGCCTGTCCGCGCTCGTCAGCCTGACCATTTTGTCTAGCAATTTACCAGCGCCATCAGTCGTCGTCGCGGTTTCTCTGACCGCGCCGTCTGCAAGCACCTCAGTGGTGTCGCTCAAGATTTCTGTCGCAAAGCCTGTCCTTTGGTCGTTCGAAGAGATGACCTGTCCATTCGGGCTTGTCCTAATGACGGAAGAGGAAATGACCGTGCCGTCCGCCTTTGTCGCCGAAATCGTCCGCGTCACCGATCCATCGGCATTCAATACCTTAACGTCGGTGGAGCTCTGTCCATAGGTTCCGGCACCCGTTATGTCCGACTGCGATGTGATCGACAGGCCGTTGGCGCTGGTGGTCGTCAGATAGCGGCTCGACAACGTGCCACCTGAGAAATTGCTGACGGTTCGAGTTTTTGAACCGTCGGCATTCAGTGTCGTCACATCCGTCTGGGTCTTGTCGAACGTGCCAGAGCCGGTCGTATCCCATTTCGTGGAAACGGTCAGGCCATCCCCCGATGTGTCGACCACTGTGGACCCCTTTGCCGTCAAAGTTCCGGCTACAGCGATCAGCAGCGTAGTCGTTGAGGTCGTGCTGCCATTTGCGTTCAAAACGGTTGTCGTCGTCGTCCGCCTGTCCACAACACCATTTCCGTCGGTGTCGAAATCGACAGTCTGGACAAGACCGTTACCGCTGACCGTCGTCGATTTGCTATCGAGCGTTGCGCCCGTCGCCGAAAGGTCTGCGAGGACTTGCCCAACGCTCCCGTCCGCGTTTCTCGTTGTCACGGAGCGTTGGTCGACAACACCATCTCCATTGATGTCAGAAGTGACTGTGGCAACCAAGTTGTGAGGCGTTGCGCTTGAGACTGCTTTGCTCTCGAGGGTGCCGCCGGCCTTGAACACCGAGAGGGTCTCGGTTGTCGTGCCATCAGCATTGACGACCGAGACATCGCTTTCGGAACGTACAGTGGTCCCGCTCCCATCCGCCCAGGAGACAGTCTTGGAAAGACCGTTTGCACTGACGGTTGTTGTGGTGCGGGAGGTCAACACGCTGTTGGCGCCAAATTTGGAAATTATGCGCGTTTGGCTTCCGTCCGTATTCAACGTGGTGACGTCTGTCGTCACAAGCTCGAATACACCGTCGCCGTCAAGGTCAGAGCTTGACGTTCTCGACAGTCCGTTTGATGTCGTCGCAACAACGGATCGGCTACCAAGCGCACCGGCTGCCTTGTATTGTTCGACGGTGTCCGTGGTCAGACCTGCCGCGTTAAGGGCTACCGTTTCCTTCACGTCGATGACAGTGTCACCGTTGATGTCCCAGCTCGTGACAAAAGTCTTCGCGTCGGCACTCGTCGACTTCGTCGTCTTTGATATCAATGCCCCGCTGTTAGACGATATCGAGACGATCTCGCCCGTCGAACCGTCGGTGTTCAGGGTCTTTGTATCCGCTGTGGAACGGTCGATCGTCCCATTGCCATCTTGGTCGACGTCAACCCGTGTCGAAAGACCATTGGCGCTAAGGGTCGTCGTCGCCTTGTCGGTGAGGCTCGTACCAGCGTAGTCAGAAACCGCTGTAATTGTGGAGCCGGCGTTGCTGTATGCAACGGTCTTTACAGTTTTTGCGTCGACAATCCCGTCGCCGTTGCTGTCAGTCTCGATTGTGATGGTTGTGCCGTTCCCAGTAACTGTCGTCGTAGACTTGTTGAGCAGCGTAGAATTGGCGCTCTTATTCGTTTGGGTTTCAACCCGACTGCCGTCGACACGCAGCACCGTCTGGTCGACAAAGGTGAGATCGAGGTTTCCATCGCCGTCGAGATCGGTGTTCACTGTCTTCGTCAAACCATCGCCACTAACAACTGTGCTCGTCTTTTTGAGCAGCACACCGCTGGCACTGGTTTGAGACGTGGTTGTCGTTTGGGTAGCGTCTCCGGCAGTCGTTTGAAGTAAATTCGTGTCGGCATGGCCATCGCCGTTGCTGTCAGTCGTGACCGTTGTTGTCCTGCGATCAGGACTGACCGTCGTGATTACCGAGGATGCTAACGTCCCATCCGCGCTCTTGACATTAACCGTCTCTGTCCGTCCTCCGACGGAATTGAGGACAATTGTGTCTGACGACGTTTGGTCGAAGACACCATCGCCATTGATGTCGAGCTTCTGAGCCTGCGTCAGGCTGTCAGCAGATGTCGTCGTTACGGATTGAGAGAGGATTGCGCCGGAAGCACTTTTGGCGGTGACGGTCTCTGTCCGTGAACTGTCGGTGTTCGTCACGATAACATCACTGGAGATGCGATCGGAAGTGCCGTCACCGTTCAGATCGGAACTGGTCGTCCTGGAAAGGCCGTTTGCCGCAGCGACTGAGGTCACCCGTGAAATGACGGAACCATCCGCGCTCGTTGCGGCTACGGTATCGGTGGTGACGCCGGATCCGTCGACCGAGATCGTCTCCAGGCTATCTAGAGCGCCGTCGCCGTTCGTATCCTTCGATATGGACGTCGTCTTGCCATTGACATCGATGGTGGTAACGACCTTCGACAGTAAGGCCCCGTTACCGCTCTTGCTCTGCACTGTCTCGACGCGGCTGAGGTCGGCAGCCACCACTGTGACGTCGGAGCTGACGACATCGTAGTGTGTGTCTCCGTCGATGTCCGTGGAAACCGTTTTTGACAAGCCATCGGCAGTCGTGACGGTCGTAGTTCTTCCGCGCAACGAATTGTCACCGTTGTTCGTCGTCACATCGACGGTGATTGCACCCGCCGTGCCTACACTCGTGACCACCTGAACGCGGGAGTCGATGCTGCCGTTGGCGTCAATATCCGAGGTGATGGATTTGGTTCGGCTATCAGCACTGGTCGTGGTGATCGTGCTGCTAAGTAAAGTGGCATTATTGCTGCGATCCTGCACGGTGCGGGTTTTGCTGCCGTCTGCGGCAATCGTTATGACGTCGCTCAGTACATCGTCGTCGACCCCGTCGCCGTTGATATCGGTGCGCGTTGTCTTGGACAGACCCGTGGCATCCGATTGCACCACGACTTGTTGCAGCAGAGTGCCACTAAAACTCAGGCCTTTTGTCGTGGTCGTCGATGATCCATCCGCAGCGGTTGTGAAGACCTGGCTCTGGTCGTTCGTACCGTTGCCATCCTGGTCGATTGTTGTCGTGATCGTCTGATGGTCGGCACTGGTTACCGTCGTCGTTTTGCTAACGAGAGAGCTGTCCGCGTTGAAGTCAGAGACAGTCTGCGTCCTTATGCCATTAGCATCCACTGAAATGACGTTCGTCTGGCTGCGGTCGAAGGTGCCGTTGCCATCGTCGTCGAAGTTGGTGGTGATGGTCTTGCCGTCAGCGCTCGTATTGATCAGGTTCTTGAATGCAAGGCTGCCGTCGGAGTTGTAGCCGAGGAGAGTTTCGGTTGTGGTGCTATCAGCATTCGTCACCGACTGGCAGGAAATAATGTAGCCATTTGCATCCGTTGTAAAAATAGCGTCACCGACGGCCCCGGTCGAGCCATCGGCTTTCGTATAGGTGGTCGTACCGGTGATTGCAGAACCGTCGCTGAACGTCTGGCCGCTTCCCTTTGGGGTTAGGTCGATCGACGTAATACCCAGCGATCCCAGGGTTACAAGCTGGCCGTTTACCGAAACCTTGAACTGAGACCAGGCGCCATCGCCTGCGTCGAGTTTGCCGTTCCCGTTCGTGTCGAAGACGTCTCTGATGGCTTGGAGGTCAGATGTGGCTGAAGGATCCCACTGTGTGAATTCATATTCCGACGCATTGGTGATTTTCCCATTGCCATCTGCATCGATGACAAGCACACCCGTTCCGTCGCCGGCCCAGGCAGTACGATGTTGGTAGCCGTCACCTTGTTCCTCTACAAAGTAGGTTGATGTCGATATAGGATTAATATTGATTCCGTTACCTGTCAGATCTAATAAAACCGGCGGACTATCGTCGTCGGATCCTGAGCCGTTTAACGATCCGGAAGGAGCTCCGACCTGTCCGTGATCATTTTCCTCGGCATCAAAGCTATTGCCGTTATTAAGATCCACGTGGTCTGCAGCTTTTCCATTGGCGTCTGTATATGAGTATCCATGGCCAACTACATTCCCATCTTGATCCGTGTAGTCCCAAGAGCCCGTTACCGTGACGCTACCGGACCCGCCGCCACCAAATGGGCTCGCTCCGTTAGCGCCAATGCCTCCAACAACACCGCCTTTTGCGCCACTCGAGCCGCTATGATGACTCGTACCTGTTGACGCAGATTTTTGGCCGCCGGAAGAGCCGTTTGCACCGCTGCCGCTTTGAGATCCGTTATCTGTCGAGCCGGTGTCTGTACTCGCGTCGCTGTCTGTAGACCCATGATATCCCGAGTAGCCTAGGCCTCCCCCGGCGCCATCCCCTTTCGAATTTAAAGAGGATCCATTGTAATTGCTGCCCGGCATGTAGGAAAAATCAAAGGCAGTCGCTGGGTAAGTCGGCATAACTGGCATGACGGGCGTCAGCGATATGGGCTGGACTATTGGCACTGATAGACTGCCAATAGCAGTGGCCGGAATCATGTGCGCGATCGCAACAGGCGTTGCAAGAGTGGCTGCTGGGGCCGCCCCCATCTCGGAAGGGGTATCCAGCCCCATATTTTGACCTGTGTATCCGGACGTGATCGGCCCGTAGGCAGGATCAGTGATGCTATAGGGGTTAAAGTCACCAGTCCCAGAAAGTGGGTCGAAGTGCCAGGAATTACCCGCTCCGGATTGTGAGCCTGATCCCGACCGAGACGACAGGAGCGAACTTAAAGCATCAGGTGTTCCATAATTTCCGACCCCGTATTGAAAACTTGAGCTGGGAAAGCTATAATTCGCGGCGTTTGAAGAAATTTCATCAAAGATTGCTCCTGCCGCAGCTCCCGCAAGGTTTCCCATAACAAAAGATACAACTGGCCCGCCTAGCTCAAAGCCTATTATAGCTCCCGCTACGCTCGAAGCCCCTTGAAGTTCAGCCTTCACCAGCTTCCCAAGGTCTTTTTGACTTAAACCGTAGACAGTGCTTATGACTAGTGTCCCGATGTAACCTGACGCTCGGCCAACTTGCTGGTATGCACTTAAGTTTTTCCCGTCAAAGAGACTTTTGGCCAAAACTCCACTGGCAGCAATAAATCCAGAAATAGTCACCGTGGCTGTAATTTTCGCCGGCCCGAAAGCCTGTACTGCCTTGGTTTCGGCCTCATGTAGTCGATCGAAAGTCGATCCTGCTCTTTTGTCGCCAGTAAACGTGGTCATGCCTTATACCTATTGGAGTTGATAATCAATCATGATAGTATTTTCTGATCGCCGCCGACGCGATCTCTCCCAAACACAGATATGCAATAAATATCTCTGCGATACTTCTAACAACGTTGACTGCCATCGGAACGGCGAGACTTGGCTGAAAAGGACTAAAGTCTCTTGTGAAACTACTCATGGATGCGGCCAACGCGACAAAGATGCATATCAAGCAGTATATAGTTAGCTTTACCGACAGCCTCTGCTTGTTAAACTTTTTTCTAAAAAAAATGCGGATAGTGAAAAATACAAAGAATATGAAACTAGATATGGCGTTAACGTTTAGAAACATACACACGTCAAAGAGGTTGATATTTTCGGCGAAAAGCTGGCGTGAAAGATAGTAATTTTGCGGCCACATTAAAAATACTAAAGAGCGTTCGCTGCATCTATTTAAACCAGGGAATGTATAAAAAAACAAAATGCCGCACAAAGCCATGCCGAATGCTGCAAAGCCCCATTTCAAGACGGTTCGGTCTAAGAGCGGACGAAAAGTTGGTTGTTGGCGCAATATCGGTCTCATCATTGTTATCCGCCGGATCTGAATGGCACTGAAACTAAAAAGCCCAGCACCATGTGGTTTGGCGTTCATATAATCCCACGAAAGAATGAGTTCAAATGTGTATCTCCACCCAAACCCCTTGCTGCTTCGTAGACTACGCGCGTATGACCTCACACGCGTGTTTAATAGTAGATCCGTACTGCTGTTTAATTGCCATAGACGTTGTTGCTAAACCCAATTAAGGCAGCAAACTGAAGCGAGGCTGAAGCCAAACTGAGCACCGCCTAGTCAAACCTGTAGTAACGGAGAAGGAAGCTAAGCCGATTAGCCTATCTGTGAAGCCAGACGGCGTGAGGAACGATCTGCCGCCCAGCTTTTCGACCAACTCTCGCATTTCATTATGGTTATCCCTTCTTCGGCATCTCCGAGCACGCGGAAATCTGAGAAGTTTCTGCAAAACCCGTCACATCAACCATCTAGTGCATTGAAGCAGTCATAAAATTCCCATTTACGTTCAGTTGCGCGAATCCGGGTTATGTCCCAGACCGTTTGCATTATATTGAAACCTCTCAGGTCGCACCTCCGCTCAAGCACGTCCAGCGGGCAGGTTCATTTTGTTTCCGGCGGAACGTCAGATCTCAACCAGGCGATGACCGGTACCGACGAGAAGGGCATGGTCAAGTTATTCTTCGAGCTTATTGGCCAGCCGCGCCACATCAAGGGGCCAGATCGCGTCCATGCTGGTGCCGGTGGCGCCGTTCCCCGCAAGACTGAGGCTAGGAATGCCGCCCATGGCGGCGCGCTGATGCCTGGCGTCATCTCGCGCGTTTTCGTTTCACCTGGTCAGACGATCAAGGCAGGCGATGTGCTGGCTTCCGTCGAAGCCATGAAGATGGAACCGCCATCCATGCAGAAGCAACCAACACCGTTGGCGAACTGCTCGTACCAGCCGGCGACCAGCTGGACGCATAGAACCTGCTTGTGGTGTGCGGGTTCTAGAAGATGCTGCGATGTTTGCGATTTGTAGCGTAGTTCTTAAATCTTAAATCCGCCGCCTAAGTCGTTGAATTCTGGAGTCGAAGTTCCATAAATTGCCGTTACGCTTCATCCGGCCGAATTGGTTAGAAATATATTTTGAAACCGAGTGCTCGGCGGTTCCTATCTCTTCAAGACCGTTGATCAATTCTTGGCAGCAGCGGACATTGGCTGGAGAACAGCTCTCTGCTTACGAAGCCGGCCAGCAGCAACATTGTACGACCATCGGCAAATAATAGAAGCGCGGGTGAGTTGCTAAGGGGCCGACCACCACCGGGCACTGCGAGACAACCTATAACAAATCAATGCAGTGGCCAGTCGATAGAGCGTGTCAGAGGGTGTCGATCAACCCACCGTCCGCACGCATCGAAGCGCCAGTCGTTGCGGACGCCAGAGGCGAGGCGAGGTATGTGACAAGATTGGCGACTTCGTCCACGCTGGCCGCGCGCTGAATGATCGAACTGCTGCGATGCTTTTTGACGAAATCCGCCGCGACCTCCTGGATGGGCTTGCCTGTCTTCGCACGCTCGTCGGCGAGCATTGACTCTACGCCTTCGGATAGTGTGGGACCCGGGAGCACCGAGTTTACGGTGACGTCGGTCCCGGCCATGCGCTTGGCTAGGCCGCGGGCAACCGCGATGTCCGCAGTCTTGCTGACGCCGTAGTGGATCATCTCCACCGGTATGTTGAATCCGGATTCTGACGCGATGAAGATCACGCGGCCCCAGTCGCGCTTTTGCATTCCGGGAAGATACGCCCGTGAAAGCCTGACGGCCGACATGACGTTCACCTGCCAGTGGCGGTCCCACACCTCGTCGCCGGCCTCGAAGAAGTCGAGCGGCTGGAAGATGCCCGCATTGTTGATGAGGATGTCCACATGAGGAACATTGGTGACCAGGGCGCCGCATCCTTCAGCGGTGGCGACGTCAGCTGGGACGGCAGTGACGGTACGCTTGGCGCCTTCGCCCTTCAGACGTTCGGCTGCCTTGGAGGTCTTCTCGTCGGATCGGCCGTTGATCACCACGTCTGCGCCCGCCCGCGCGAGTTGACGGGCGATGGCGTATCCGATGCCTTCTGTGGATCCGGTAACAAGGGCTGTCTTGCCTGTGAGGTCTATCTGCATTTTTTGCTCCTGTTGGGTTTGATTATAAAACGTATGAAAACTGACAATTGGCCGCGTCACAGCCACCCTGTCTAGGCGGCGGCCTGCTTCGACGCCTCGCGGAACACAAGTTCGATCAAGATCTGACCGGGCGTTCTCACGAACAGGCGTCGCTCGCCCAGATCGGGCAAATCCATTGTCGAGTAAGGGGTTTGCCTTTTGTCGAGGTCAGCCCGGAATTCATTGTAACCGTCCAGCCGGAAACCGATATGATCGATGATCTCGGCGCCACGTCCAACGGGCGCCCCACCACCAGGGATAAGATGCACGATCGGCTGGTCGCCTTCGTAAAGCCAGTAGCCCGGAAAGCCGAACGCGGGACGGTATCCGACAGTCAGACCAAGCAGGTCCTGAAGGAACTGTCTGGTGCCTTCCAAGTCGGCAGTCCGCAAGGTCACGTGATCGAGGTTCACGGCGTTCACCCGATCACACCACCACCATCGACCCGGACAGTCGACCCGGTCGCGAACGGCGTCGTCATGAGGAAGAGCACTGCATTGGCGATGTCAGAGGGCTGACCAATCGCCTTGGCGGGCAAGCTAGCGGCAACGCGCTCGAACATGGCGTTTCGGTTGGCTTCCTCCATCTTCGCCCAGAGCGGCGTGTCGATGAGCCCAGGCGAGACTGCGTTGACCCGGACTGGAGAAAGTTCGAGCGCCAGTCCGCGGCCGAGCGACTCCAGAGCGGCATTGATCGCGCCCTGAAGAACCGACGAGCCGGACGGACGTTCGCTCAGGAATCCAGAGATGAGGGTCAGCGAACCTCTTTCCGCAAAGCGGGCCACCCTGGCAATCCGGTAGGCGCCCCAGAACTTGCTCTCCATCGCGCGCTTCGCGTCTTCGAGTGAAAGCTTGCGAACCGGCCCGCTGGGCGTTTGTGCCGCCGAGATCACGACGTGATCCCAAGCATCCGACCCGACGAAAAAGGATTCGACGGCGCTCTCGTCGCCGGTGTCGAGAACGGCTGTTTCAACGTCGCCCAGTGCCGCTGCAGCTTCGGCCAGCTTCTGTTCGGAGCGGGAGGCGATCGTCACTTTTGCGCCGGCCGCAAGAGCCTGCTCTGCGACTGCATATCCGATGCCGGAACTTCCGCCGACGACGAGGACACGCTGATTGGTCAAGGATGTCATTTTCAATCTCCTGTCTGGCGGCGAACCGTCCTGTTGAATTCGATTGGTCGGAATATAGGGCATAGTGACAGCAGCAAGAATGGCTGTTGTCGGTGAGTGTCTCTTGCGATATCAGCAAGAATATGAGTGACAACTTTCTGGACATGCTGGTCTTCGTAAGGGTGGCGGACGCCGGAAGTCTTTCCGGAGCAGCACGCGAACTCAACTTCTCCCTCACCGTCGTTAGCCGCAAGCTGTCGCGGCTCGAGGAACGTTTGGGCGTCCGTCTGATGAACCGGACGACGAGGTCGTTGACCCTGACCGAAGAAGGCACGCGCTTCTACCAGCGCTGCGTCCGCATCCTTACCGAGATCGAGGAAGCGGAGACGGAGGTCACAAGCGGCCGGGACACCGCAACCGGCACGCTGAAGGTGACCGCCACATTCGCTTTCGGGATACGATGGCTCGCGCCGTTGCTTGGCGAGTTCCAGCGTGCTCACCCCGCTCTGCATGTGCGTCTCGACACGGACGACGGCGTCATGAACATCGTCGACGCCGGATACGATCTGGCGATCCGGTTCGGTGCGCTCGCCGACTCCAGCCTCATCGCGCGACAACTGCGCCCAACAGGCGGGTCATCTGCGCGGCGCCGACCTACCTCGACCTTCGCGGACGGCCCGGCACACTCGATGACCTCCTGAAGCACGACGTCATATCGTTCGGCGACCCTGCGAACACACACTGGGTATTCGCCGACGGCCGCTCCGTCAACGTTGTGAGCAAACTCAGCACCAACAACGGGGAACTGGGTCACCGCTGGGCATTGCAGGGATCGGGCCTCATTCTGAAATCCATCTGGGACGTTCAAGAGGACGTCGCCGCGGGAAGGCTGGAGATCGTCCTTCCAGAGCACCGGCTGCCCGCAGCGCCGATCCACGCGGTCTTTCCCCATAATCGGCTTGCGGCAGCGAAGGTTCGCCTTTGCGTGGACTTCCTCGCTGCACGTCTAAAGAAAACGTCGCCCGAACAGTAGCGTGTCCGTCGCGCGGGACTTGGTGTCGAAGGTCGGCCGCAAGCAGGAGAATACCCTGAGCTGGACACCGTCAGCGGATCTCGTAGTTCGAGAGTTTGACCGTTACTGTGTTGCGAGGCGGCGAGCGGACTATTGACTTTGCCGCCCGACGATCAGTGTTTCGGCTGCTTGCCGAAATCCTTGCGCAACTCGTCCTTGGCGCGATTAAGGGTCGCCAGGCGCGACTTCGACAGCTGCTTGCCGGCGCGATTGATGTAGAAATTCAGCATCGACATGGCGGACTGGAAAGGGCTGGCCTTGCGGCGGTCGCTATGTTCGGCTGAGGCTTTGAGCGAGTCGGCGATATTTTTGGCGCTGCGCTGTTTGAAGACACCGCCTTTAAGGTCCATCGCGTCGCTGTTGTCAGTGACATCCTGCGACCACTTCTGTTTGGATTTCTTCTTCGGCATGAACGTTCCTCCATAGAAGAAACGGCGCCACTGTCGTGACGCCGTGTCCTATCAATGATGAGCGTGGTGCTCGTTGCGCTTGCGCGTGGCAGCAGCCTTCTTGGCGGATGCTGAGCGCTCTTCCGTGGTGCGTGACGCGGCGGCGGCACCGCCCTTGCGTCCGCCCTTTTCGGAGGAAGCGTGGTTTTCGGCATGGCCACGGCCGGACCCTGACTTCTTGCCACCCCCACTTTCCTTGTTGACGGTGGCCCAGGCGCGGCGTTCGGCCTCCTTCTCGGAGACGCCACGATCCTCGTACCCTTCCTCGATATGCTCGGCCTTGCGCTTCTGCTTGTCGGTATATGCGGATTTGTCGCCCTGCGGCATGGAACATCTCCTCTTGCTTCGATGAAGAAAAGAAAACGATGTCTCATCCTCAAAGTTCCGCAACGAGCGCGCTGGCCACGTCGGTAGAGATAAACCGCGTTAGGCGCATCACCGGCATCATTCATCAAGAACAAATAGATCCGGCTGTCAGCCGTCCGCAGATCGTTTCAGGACGCTTAGCGCGTTCAGGACTTGACGAACTCCTGAACGCGTTTCGCGAATGCGTTCATCTCGAACGGCTTGGTGACGATCTGCATGCCGGGATCGAGGTGACCGTTGCTGAGGACCGCCGTTTCGGCGTAGCCGGTCACGAACATCACCTTGAGGTCGGGGCGAATTTCGCGTGCCGCGTCCGCGACCTGCCGTCCGTTCATGCCGTTCGGCAAGCCGACGTCCGTGATCAGAAGATCGATCTTGGCCTCCGATCTGAGTACCTTCAGACCGTCAGGACCGTCGCCTGCTTCCAGCGTGCGGTAGCCAAGGTCATCGAGCACTTCGACGACGAGCATACGAACGAGTGCCTCGTCGTCGATCACAAGTACCGTTGCGCTGCTTTTGGCCGCTGGATCGGCGCTTTCCACCTCGACATTGGCTGAAGCGGCTTCGGCGATAGCATGACGTGGGAGAAAGACAGTGACGGTCGTCCCTTGCCCGACCGCTGAATGAATTCTCACGTGGCCGCCCGACTGGTTCACGAACCCATGGATCATGGACAGTCCGAGGTCTAGAAAGCAACGCGTCAGAGGGCTGCCTTCAATTGTCGCTTTGCGGGAAATGTTACGATGTCGTCAAAAGGTCCGTAAGTTCAGATCCCTTCAAGACTGCTTCCGTTGAAACCCGATATACAGCCAGTTCTTGAGCTCATCCACTGCCCTCTGCTACGAGCCAGTCGACGAACCCAGCATTCAAACTCCCAACGTCGGATCGGCGAGGGGTAATGGCGATGTACCCGGTGCGAGGCACCTTGATGTGGGGCAGCGGAGTCAAGAGTCTGCCGTTAGCGATGTCGAGATCGAGCATCGGGAGAGGGCCAATCCCAATGCCGAGGCCATCCTCCACCGCCTGTCGCGCGACAAAGAAATGATCGAACACTTGGCGCGGAAGTCCGACGAGGTGGCGTTGTCCCGAAGCCTGCAGCCAGTCGACCCAGTCGCCGCCGCGTGTCTCCGCCGCAAGTAGGGTATGTCCTCTAACGTCGGCTGGTTCGAGAACGGGTCGACGTTCGAAGAGGACCGGCGACATGATGAGAGTGTCAACATCGTCGAGAACGTGCACGACAGTGTGATGTGGCCAAAGGTCTACTCGTGGAACACCGCGCCTGATTGCGACGTCGTAGCCGCCTCGTACCTCCTCGAGCACGCAGGAAACCGTCGTAACCACAACCTCCACGTCAGGATGTGCCGCGTGATATTGGCTAAGCCTCGGGATGAGCCATCGCATTGCGAAACTGGTTGGTGCGCTCACACGCAGGATACTTCTCGCGCCGGGCCGTCCACAAGCTTTGGCCGCAATTGACAGGCTATCAAATGAAAGAGCCACTTCGGCGGCAAAGACGCGCGCCACCGGTGTCGCAACCATCCGGCGTCCTTCCTTCACAAACAGACGCTGTCCAAGCCAGCTTTCCAATGAGGCGATTTGCCGACTAACCGCCCCGTGCGTAAGTCCGAGTTCCCCTCCAGCTTCGACATAGCTACCCGTTCTGGCTGCAACCTCGAATACACGCAGGGCATTTAGGGGTGGAAGTCGACGCATGTTGAACCTGTGAGGAAATTGAACACTACCTGTGACGAAAATCTATCTAGTCGAGAAAAGATCACACATCTAGTGTGGGAAAGGAAAGAAACATGGCCAAATGTATGGTGCCCTCCAAAGCCAACGAAGACCTCGCCGTTGCAGAAGAAACATCAATCAGACACCGCAGCTTGATAGCAGCCTGTCTGGCGCACGCGGTCCACGACGGTTTCACCGATAGTCTTTATGCTTTCCTGCCCGTATGGCAGACACAGTTCGGACTTTCCTACGCGGCTTTGGCAATCGTTCGCGCACTCTATTATGCGACCATGGGCGGCTTACAGATCCCTGCGGATCGGGCCCTCAAGCGGTTCTCCCCGAGGACGACCTTGATGCTCTCAACTGCCATGGCTTCTACAGGTTTACTGATTGCGGTCATGCCACTCGGTTTTTTCGGCCTGTGTGTCGGCCTCGTCATTGCCGGGATCGGATCGAGCGTCCAACACCCGCAGGGTTCAATGCTCGTCACTGATACATACGGCGAGGCTGCGCGACGCCCGCTTGGGGTCTACAATTTCTCTGGGGATCTCGGTAAGGCTCTCCTGCCGGCACTTGTCGCGGTGATGTTACCAATCCTCGCGTGGCGACCGGTATTGGCATTGTTGGTAATACTCGGAGCTCTCGTCACGTTTGCTCTGGTGTGGCTGGCCCCCGCAACCCCCATCAAACTTAGCAACAAGCGGCAAGGCTCTCGGGTGAAAGCATCCAGCGGCTTTGACATTTTGACTGTTATCGGGGGGCTCGATACGGCGACGCGCATGGGTTACCTGTTGTTCCTGCCGTTTCTTGTTCGAGGACACGGCGGCGGGTCGACCGAAGTCGGCGTAGCGCTAGGGCTTCTGTTTGTCGGTGGGGCCCTCGGTAAGGTGACGTGCGGTTGGCTCGCTGAGCGCTTTGGGGTCGTTGTCAGCGTCATAGCAACCGAAGCGCTAACAGCAGCTATGATAACAGCGACATTATTCACGCCGATTACAGCCACGCTGGCCATGCTGCCCGTATTAGGCGTAGTCCTGAACGGGACGTCTTCGATACTTTACGGCAGCGTTCCGGAGCTTTCATCCGGCGACACAGGCCGTGCCTTCGCGATCTTCTACACCAGTGTAATCGGTTCGGGTGGTCTTGCTCCCATCGTATACGGCTTGATAGCTGACCACACGAGCCAGACAGTAGCAACCATCGCATCCGCCGCGACGGCAGGCCTGATTATCCCGCTAATGCTCGTGCTTCGGCCGCATCTGCAGAAGGTCGCCAAAGCCTCAACCTGATGATTCAACCAAATCAACGTCGATCTAACCAGCCAGTCAGGAATTCACAATGAACAACGTTTCCGGTGCGCCACTCATTCTCATCACAGGCGGCAGCCGCGGTGTTGGAGCTGCAACAGCGCGGCTCGCTGCTGAAAAAGGCTACGACGTCGCGATCAGTTTTCTTTCCAACGAAATTGCCGCCAACGAAGTGGTGTCGGACGTCCTGGCGACAGGGCGGCGTGCTATCGCGGTAAAAGCAGACAGTGCCGATCCAGACCAAATACGACATCTGTTTGATGCAATCGACGGAGAATTTGGCCGGATCGACGTGTTGGTCAACAACGCGGCAATGATCGCGAAACAATCTCGATTGGAAGAGATCGGCTTTGAGCGCATGCAGCGGCTATTCGCAGTCAATTCCATCGGACCGATGCTTTGCTCGAGAGAGGCTTTAAAGCGCATGTCCTACCGTCATAACGGCAAGGGTGGCGTGGTGATCAATGTCTCGTCGGCGTCTGCGCGGCTGGGCAGTCCGGGCGAGTATGTCGACTACGCTGCCTCGAAAGGCGCGCTGGAAACGTTCACTGTTGGCTTCGCCAAGGAAGTTGCTCGCGAAGGCATCCGCGTGAATTGCGTGCGCCCGGGCCATATTTATACCGAGATGCACGCCAGCGGTGGAGAGCCAGGAAGGGTTGATCGTGTCAAGGACAGCATTCCGATGGGCAGGGGCGGTCAGCCTGAAGAGGTAGCTCGGGCGATATTGTGGTTGGCAAGCAATGATGCATCGTTCTCGACCGGAGCGTTTCTCGACGTCACGGGAGGCAAATAGTGATGCCTAGAATGGCGACGGTCGCCTTTTGGTGACCTCCTACGTTTTTAAATTGCACCAGGGTTTAATCCATTGATCTCGCGGCATCTACGTCTCGATTAGCCCTCAATGAACTCGATCGCCGCTCTGGCATCTGACGGGGTCTGGCTGCGTCGCAAAGGTGTGTAGCTCATTTTCAGCGTGCAGGAACCGAATGCGCCATTGTCTCCTTGAGGTATTTCGCGGGCGGAACGCCGAGGATCCGCGTGAACATCGCTCTGAAACTGCTGCGCTTTGGTAGCCAAGATCAAGTGCGGCTTGGGTAATGGTATCCCACGGATTAAGCGATTGACGGCTTTAACAATGCGCAGGTGGTCTCTCCACCGTGAAAACGTCATTCCGGTTTCAGCGATGTAGCCGAACAGGGCACTCGCAATCATTCGCGGAAAGTGATTTGCATTCTCTCGCGTGACCGACCTTATTTGGGCCGACACTGCTTGAACACATCCTACTTCGTCTCCAGCGCCTTGATCAGCGAGTATGTCGCCTCGACGCGCGCCTCGTTTGGATAGTTCTTGTTCGCGAGAACGATGACTCCAAGGCCTTCACTAGGCACCATGGCGATATAGCCGCCAAACCCATTGGTCGAGCCTGTCTTGTTGAGGATCACTTTTTTCTGGATCAGAAGCGGCGGGCTAATCCTGCTGACAGGTTGGGGTTTCATGATGAAGTCGTAGCCGTTGCCCGACATCATCGTCTGCAGGTCTACCGGCCATGGATATTGCTCCTAGATCATGTCTTGGGTGAAGAACGCGGTCTTGTATTGGCCTTCGTGGGTGCGTTCGACCGCCTTGCGCAATTCGTCGGAGGCCTGTCCGCCTCCCAATTCGACAGCAAGAACCTTGAGCATGTCACTGGCGCTTGACTTTACGCCGTACGCTTCCGCGGCGAGGACGCCGGGGTTCACCCGGATCGGCGCGTTGGTCTTTCGGTCGTAACCGAAGGCATATTGGTTCATCTCGTCCTTCGGAACGTCGATCCACGTATGCTTCAAGCCGAAGGCGGGGAAGAGCACGTCCTTAGCGGCCTGCCTGTAGTTCGAGCCCATGGCCTTGCCGGAGATGTAGCCGAGCATGCCGATGCTGATGTTGGAATAGCTGCGGGCGCCTGGCTGGGGCGGGTGCCAATTCTTCAGCCAGCCGATCTGTCAACGCCGGAGCAAATTAAGGCCAGGCGGCGGAGTAAAACCAGGCCACTTGTGGCGCACGCATGAGACCTCCGGGAGGGCGTAGCCCGAGCGGGGGTCTCATGCGTGCGTGGCGATTTTCAAGGAGGGTTTAGCCGGCCTTTCTGGCGCGGCTTTGGGCGAGACGATAGCTGTCGCCGTTCATCTCGAGGATGTTGACGTGGTGGGTGATGCGATCGAGCAGTGCGCCCGTCAAACGCTCGGAACCCAAGGTTTCCGTCCATTCGTCAAACGGTAGATTGCTGGTGA